>JANNRJ010000028.1:0-69088 GCA_031401235.1 Actinomycetota bacterium | reverse complement strand
GGCAATGTCATCATCAAGTTCGACGACATTTCCCTTAGTGATTGCCTTCATTTCGGACCAGCCAGCACGAGCACTTACCGTGGCTATGGATTCGTTACAACACTTGGTGTCGGCGAGAAAGATGAGATCGGGATCACTGGAAACAATCGCCTCCGCCGATAATTGCGGATAGTCGTTTCCCGCCTCTGCCGAGTCGGCAATGTTTCGCATACCAAACAAGCCAAATATCTGACCAACGAACGTGTTTGAAGTCACCGAATAATAGGTGTTGTCAAGTTCGTAATAGTACGAAAGTGGTGTGGGTACATCGATACTTGTCACCAAAGTCTGAATTTCAATCTGAAGTTGCGAAGACAACTGAACAGCCTGTGCGGTGTGACCGGTGAGCACCCCAAGTTGCTCAATTTGCTCATAGACATCGTCAAAGTTCGCCGCGGCATCACCGATGTAAACGGGAATACCAAGCAACTTCAATTGTTCGACAAGACCACCAGGGTCGTACGACACGATCACCAAATCGGGTTCATAAGAACTGATGGATTCAATATTTGGTTCGTATCCGGACAATGTCGTTCCGAGCGCAACTGCTTCCGGCGGATAATCGGAAAACTCGTCGACAGCAACGACTTGATCTCCGGCGCCGATTGCGTACAGCATTTCGGTCGCTGATGGAGACAGCGAAACAATATGTACGGGTTGATCATCAAGCGTTAGTTCGCCAACTGTCACCGGATAAGTTGCTTGCGCAATTGTGGTCTCGACTACGACGGTCGTATCGGACGCACCATCAGATGTTCCGCACGCGGCAAGAAATACTGTGGCGAATAAAAAAAGACGGGCAGCGCCCGCCTTGTGGAATTTCTTCATGAATGTGATCTCCTTGCTCTTCTTGCGAGAGCGGTTGACGAAGTGTCGAACCAGGCGACCGGACTTATGCTCGATATTTATTTCGAGCGCATTACCGTTGCGAGACAGTGCCGGAATTACACCGGACTTCGCTGGGAACTACACGCTTCGACTATTGCCGAAGTGAGTTCAGACTAGCGCAGCGAGTCGCCTCATGCCTTCTTCCAGATCAGAATCAGCCAAGGCAAAACTAAACCGTGCATAGCCGGGGCTACCGAACGCTTCGCCTGGCACGAAGGCGACCTTAATTCTGTCGAGTACAAGATCGGCCAATTCCAGTGTGCTGGAAGCAGTTGATCCACCAAGGTTTCGGTTGAGCAGGCCGCGAACATTGGGAAAGCAATAGAACGCGCCTTGTGGTTTCATGCACGACACACCTGGAATGGCATTGAGCATCTGATGCATCACTATTCCGCGTCGGGCAAATGCCGTGCGCATTATTGCCACCGCGGCGAGATCACCGCTTAGGGCCTCCAGTGCTGCAACTTGAGCAACATTGGAAACGTTGGATGTGGTGTGCGACTGAAAGTTGATTGCCGCTTTCATCACATCAGTTGGGCCAATCATCCATCCCACTCGCCATCCGGTCATCGCATACGTTTTCGCAACGCCGTTGACGATCACGCATTGATCGGCAAGTTCTGGAACCAGCGCAGGCATTGATGAAAACGTGTGATCGCCATAGGTCAGGTGTTCGTAGATTTCATCGGTCACGACCCAAATTCCATGTTCGTACGCCCAACGACCAATCTCAATAGTTTCCTGAGGTGTGTACACCGTTCCGCTGGGGTTACTTGGAGAAACAAAGAGCAATATCTTGGTGCGCGGAGTACGAGCCCGCTCGAGTTGTTCGACAGTGACTTTGAATTCAGTTTCTTCGGTGGTGTCGACGATGATTGGAACACCGCCGGCAAGGAGAATCGACTCGGGATATGTTGTCCAGTACGGGGCTGGACAAATCACTTCGTCGCCCGGATCACACAATGCGGCAAAGGCGACAAACACCGCATACTTGCCACCATTGGTGACGAGCACCTGCGAGGCCGAACAGCTGACGCCGCTGTCTCGCATCGTCTTGACCGAGATTGCCTCTCGTAATTCGGGCAAACCCGCCGCAGGTGTGTAGCGATGATATTTTGGATCACGCGCGGCCCTCACTGCCGCTTCGACAATTCGCTCGGGAGTGGGGAAATCAGGTTCGCCGGCACCAAACCCGATGACATGTTCACCTTTGGCGTTGAGTGCCTTGGCTTTGGCATCGACCGCCAATGTCGCCGATTCGGTAATTGCAGTCAAGCGACTTGACACTCGAGCTTTGGGGTTTTGATGAAGTGCCACGGATACCATGCTTACATAGTGACCGCACGCCAAGCGAAGCAATTAGTGATTTTCTCATGAACATCGATGATGTCCTTGATGCCGAGTGGGATTCGATCGGTCCTCTGCGCAATCCCGTTTTAGTAGTTGCGTTGCGAGGCTGGTTTGACGTGGCGGGTGTCGCCACCGGTGCTCTCGAATGGTGTATCCAAGATCGGACGATCACCGTCGTGGCAAGCATCGATCCCGATCCGTTCTTTGACTTCACTCAGGAGCGACCTGAAACGTATCTGGATGAAGACGGTGAGCGTCATATGCGCTGGCCGGAAAATGAGTTTGTCGTCGCCCGCTTTCCAGAAGGCGCGCGAGATCTTGTATTGGTTTCGGGCGTTGAGCCCCACATGCATTGGAACGCCTTTGCCGAGTGCATCATTCGCTGTGCCGAAAAACTTCACTGTGAAGTGGTCGTCACCGTTGGGGCGGCCGCCGAGGCGGTCCCGCACACTCGCTCTCCAGTGGTAATCGGGAGCACGACGAATGAACTGCTTGCCAAAAGATTGGGATTGAGTCGCCCGCATTATCAGGGGCCAACCGGCGTCGTTGGAGTGATACATGAACGCCTCGACCGTGAGGGAATAACGGGGGTGTCATTGCGAGTCGGAGTCCCGCATTATCTTGCCAACGCCCAACATCCGAAATCATCAGCAGCCTTGTTGCGCCATCTCGAGCATGTGCTTGGAGTCCCCACATCGCACGGCTCGATGTACGAAGAAATACAGCGCTGGGAAGAGCTCCACGATGCTTCAGTAGAGGGCGACGAACAAGTGTCGAAATATTTGGAGATGTTGGAAGGCGAATACGATCGCCGTACCGAAGCGACAATGCCATCGGCTGATGATCTTGCCGCTCAATTTGAGAAATTTCTCCGCGAACAAAACGAGGGCAAGGATTAATTACGGCAGATTGGCAATCTTGGCCATTTCTGATTGAAGAGTCGTGATTTGATCATCCGTGAGTGGCACGAAAAGCGCATCGGCGCTGATTTGTTTGAGGTTGTCGACATAGAACTGGACGAATGCGCCAACGGCCTGCTTTGTGCTAATTGAGGAGTTCTTTACGTAGATGAATAGCGGACGTGCCATTGGATACGAGTAGGCCTGGACCGTTTCTTCGGTTGGATCGATGCAGCCAGACCCATTGTTCAATTGAATCGGTTTTACGGTCGTCGAGTTCTCGATTGCATAGGAGAGACCGAAGTAGCCCATCGCGCCAGTTTCGCTTTGGATACCACGGACCGTGACATTGTCATCTTCGGATGTTTGGACTCCTTCCTTACGGACGACTCCACTTTTACCGTTGACAAATTCAGTGAAGGCATCGAATGTTCCAGAGTCAGTGCCGGCACCGAACAACTTGATTGAAGTGTCGGGAAAACCGGCACGAACCTGGGACCAATTGGTCACAGTACTGTCCGGTTCCCAAATCATTTTCATTTCGGTCATGGTCAGGCACTTGGCCCATGTGTTCTTCGGGTTTACAACGATCGCGATGCCGTCATTGGCGATGATCACTTCGGTGTATTCGATGCCAGCGTTGGCGCAGTTTTCGGCTTCAGTCGATTTAATTGCTCGTGACGCATTAGAGATGTCAGTTTCGCCCTTGCAGAACTTTTCAAAACCGCCGCCGGTACCGGAAATGCCAACTGTGACTTTCACTCCCTTATTCCCCATCACACTCTTAGTCGTCGTTTCGAAGTACTTGGCAGCCACCGCGGTGAGTGGATATACCGTGCTTGAACCATCGATGCGGATGCTCTCATTGCTGGCGCTTGCGTGCATGAATTGAGCTTCGGTTGTCTCGGTCCAAGTGAACTTTGCCGCTTTGTCGGCATCCGTACTGTGCATCGATGTACCGGGAACGATCTCGCAACGAATATACGAAGTTCCAACTTTCTGGATCTTGTAGGCATCTTTTTGCTGGCAGGAATCGCCTAGTTGCGCGCTACCTGTCGAATTCGTCGAGGAGCACGCAGTAACTCCGATCACCAGGGTTGCCACGAATATTCGGGCAAGTCTGCTCTTAGTTGATGTGGTAATCATTGCAATCAGCCCATCCGACCGCTGATGTATTGCTCGGTACGTTCATCAGCGGGGTTAAAGAAAATCTTCTTCGTCTCGTCGTATTCAACCAGGACTCCTGTCGGCCGAGTGGCACTGGAACCGATTTCGGTATTGAAAAAGGCGGTGCGGTCGCTTACACGTGCCGCTTGTTGCATGTTGTGAGTGACGATCACGATTGGATACTGGGCTTTGATATCCGCCATCAGGTCTTCGATGCGCGCGGTTGCAATCGGATCCAGCGACGAACATGGTTCATCCATGAGCAACACATCCGGATCTATCGCCAGCGCCCTAGCGATACAAAGTCGCTGTTGCTGGCCACCCGACAATGAGTATGCAGACTGCTTTAATCGGGCTTTCACCTCTTCCCACAAGGCTGCACGGCGAAGCGATTTCTCGACGATTTCGTCAGTTTCGCGCTTCGAGGGCTTGCCATTCACTCGGGGACCAAATGCGACGTTGTCATAAATTGACTTGGGAAACGGATTCGGTTTCTGGAACACCATTCCAATTCTTCGGCGAACTTCGCCGGCGTTGGCCAGTGGACCGTAGAGGTCGATCCCGCGGTAAAACACTCGTCCACCGACGAGTGCCGTCGGAATCAGATCATTCATCCGATTGAAACATCGAATGATCGTCGATTTGCCGCAACCTGACGGCCCAATCAGCGCCGTGATCTCACCGCGATGAATCTGAAGATTCACATCGCGTACGGCAAGAAAATCGCCATAGTGAACCCGGAGGTCTTGAGACTCCAATACCATTTCGCCCGTGTCGCCCAATTTGGCGGCGCCGATGGCCGGATCAACCCTCAGACTCACGCCACGAATTCTAGTTGGGTCGGTGGTGTCGGAAGAATTCAATGAACTAAGTGTTTGATTCATGTTGTTTACCTCGAATTTCTGCTTCGGTCGCGGATGAGAATCGCCAGCAGGTTCAATACCACGAGAAGCGCGAGTAGCACGATGATTGAAGCAGCCCCAACGGCTCGGAACTCCAATTGTGCTTCGGTGGCATATTTAAAAATTGCCAGCGGCAACACGGTGTAGTCGGAATCGAAACCCGTGGGATTAGAACTCACATATGCGAGCGCACCGAGCAAGATAAGCGGCGCTGATTCACCAAGTGCTCGGGAAACACCCAGAATGCTTCCCGTGGCAATGCCCGGTGTCGCTGCTGACAAAATCTGCTTGCTAATGGTTTGCCATTTTGTTGCACCCAACGCATAGGCGCCATCACGCAAACTTGATGGAACCGCGCGCAGCGCTTCGCGTGTGGCCACGATCATCACCGGCAAAACCATCATGGTCAAAACTGCAGAAGCAGATCCGACACTGAAGCCCCATGACAGCGGTCCTCGGACCACGAATGCCAGACCAAGGATTCCAAAGACGATGCTTGGTACGCCAGCGAGCGTCTGAATATTCAGCGAGATAAGTCGATGGATTCTGCTCTTTGAATTGGCAAACTCTTCCAAGTAGATCGCGCTTCCCAACGCCAGAAAAAGTGAAACCACCCCAGATGTAACAACCACCCACATAGACCCGAAAATGGCTGACTGAATTCCCGCATCTTCTGGGAACGGGGAGGGAAAGTTACGAACGAGATCCAGCTTGAGTCGTGACTTGCCGTCCATAAACGATGTCAAAATCAAAACGATCAGGGTCATCACCGCGATTAGCGTCGCCAACCACAACGAACCGAGAAAGACTCGGTCGAAAAACTTCCGCCGAGGGGCTGTGCTGTCGTGCAGATCGGCATCAAAACGAGAAGTCTGAACGATCGTGGTGCTCATTCGTATACCTCTCGAAAACGCTTCACAATCTTGCGACTGATGAGGTTAAGTACGAAGGTGATGACGAAGAGCAACGACCCTACGGCAAAGATCGTGCGATAGCCAGTGGAATCCGTCGACTGATCTCCCATTCCGGCAAAACCAATGAATGACGACATCGTCTGCATCGGCTGGCCGGGATTGAATGTGAACACGGCAGAACTTCCAGCGGCCAACAAAACAATTGTTGTTTCACCAATTGCTCGAGACATGGCGATCACTCCGGCAGCGATGATGCCCGACAATCCGGCCTGAAAAATCACCTTGGTGCACACTTCGCGTTTAGTCGCACCTAGGGCATAGGCGCCTTCGATGAGCGAGCGCGGAACGGCGGCCATCGCGTCTTCAGCCAACGTCGTCATCATCGGCAGAATCATTAGCCCTACCGTGATTCCGGCAGCCAGTCCGCTGTAGATGCCGACATCACCAATCGGCCACATCTTGGCCGCAATATTTGGCGAAATGAAATAAAGAGCAAAGAAGCCGAACACAACTGTGGGAATACCGGCAAGGATCTCGAGCAGTGGTTTGAGTACTCGCCGTGTGCGGTCGGATGCGTATTGGTTGAGAAAAAACGCAATCGCCAACCCGCCAGGCACGGCGATGATGACGGCGATGGACATGATCATGAACGTGGCAATGACAAGCGGCCATACACCAAAGTCGGGCGGATCATAAAGCGGATACCACTGGAAGCTGCCAAGGAATTTGGAGATGCTTACTTCGCCGAAGAACTGAATGGTCGGTCTGACCAACGAAACAACTATTCCGGTTGTGATTAATACCCCACTGGCGGCAATTGTTGCCAGAATTACTACGACAAACTTCTCAAAATTCTGCTGACGACGTTTTCGTCCAGACGGAAGAAGATCCGTGAGATTGGAGAGCGTCGAATTCATGGGTTGTCGTTACCTGACTTGTCGTTTCGTATAACCATGTGAAAGCTAGACATGGATTTAATCCGGTATCCGGTAATGAACATAGTCCCGAAGAGGGACTCCTCGGGACTA
This sequence comes from Actinomycetota bacterium, assembly GCA_031401235.1. Taxonomy (GTDB): domain Bacteria; phylum Actinomycetota; class Acidimicrobiia; order Acidimicrobiales; family Ilumatobacteraceae; genus UBA3006. The sequence goes on along the minus strand of JANNRJ010000028.1, from coordinate 61,901 downwards.
TGTTCCTGTGCCACGGGTGCGAGGCACCGAATCAGCCAGTTACGTTTATTTCTTAACTCGTGGAAGCGCGGCGATCTTGGCCATTTCCGACTGCAGTGTCTTGATCTGCTTGTTGGTCAGCGGCACAAAAAGCGCATCCGCGCTGATTTGCTTGAGGTTGTCCACGAAGAACTGGACGAATGCGCCAACGGCCGGCTTCGTGCTGATCGAGGCGTTCTTTACGTAGATGAATAGCGGACGTGCCATCGGATACGTGTAGGCCTGAACCGTCTTTTCGGTCGGATCGATGCAACCTGCACCCTTGTCCAACTGAATTGCTCTCACGGTCTTGGAGTTTTCGATCGCGTAGGAAAGGCCGAAGTAGCCCATCGCACCCGTATCGCTTTGGACTCCACGTACCGTGACATTGTCATCTTCGGATGTCTGAACACCTTCCTTGCGGACGACTCCACCCTTGCCGTTCACGAATTCAGTGAAGGCATCAAATGTGCCAGAGTCGGTGCCGGCGCCGAACAACTTGATCGAAGTGTCGGGAAAACCGGTGCGAATATCTGACCACTTGGTCACTTTGCTGTTCGGCTCCCAAATCTTTTTCATTTCAGCCATGGTCAAGCAGTTCGCCCAAGTGTTCTTCGGGTTGACGACAACAGCGAGGCCGTCGTTAGCGATAATCACTTCGGTATAGGCGATTCCTGCTTTGGCGCAGTTCGCCGCTTCCGAGGACTTGATCGCCCGTGAAGCATCTGAAATATCAGTTTCGTTCTTGCAGAACTTCTCGAAGCCACCGCCTGTGCCGGAGATACCTACAGTGACTTTCACTCCCTTTTTACCCATCACGCTCTTACTCGTGGTTTCGAAGTACTTGGCGGCGACTGCAGTTAGCGGATACACCGTGCTCGAACCATCAATGCGGAGGGTTTCATTGTTGGCGTTGGCGAGCACATATTGCGCTTCAATGGTTTTGGTCCAGGCAAATTTCGCCTTCTTGGCCTTATCGGTTGAGTGGATCGACGTGCCTTTGACAATTTCACAACGAATGTAAGTGGATCCGACTTTTTCAATTTTGTAAGCATCCTTTAACTTGCACTCATCACCGACCTTGGCCGCTAGAGCCGGGCTGGCCACGGCGATTGCCGTGGTTCCGGCCACGAGCGTGGCGACGAGAAGTCGTGCGAATCTGTTCCTGGTCGATGCTGCGATCATTGCGGTCGGTCCTCTTTCTAGTTGGAGAAAATTTCATTTCACAGATATTGGATCTGCGACAGCTCACAACCTACGAGCAGGACACAAACGACAACTAGAAAGCACCACAACAGCAGTTCAAGTTTTGGTGAACAGCTGGTGAACTGTCAGCCTTAGTTTTTGGCGGCGCGGAAACCAGCGTCCAAGTCGGCGAGGATGTCCTCGATTGACTCCAGGCCCACTGATAGCCGGACCAAACCCGGGTATACCCCGGTCGCCAATTGCTCTTCTTCGGTGAGTTGGCTGTGCGTAGTGGATGCCGGGTGAATGACAAGACTGCGCACGTCGCCGATATTGGCGACATGGCTATGCAATTCGAGCGCACCAACGAATTTTTGCCCAGCCTCGCGACCACCTTTAATATTGAAGGCAATCACCGAGCCATACCCACGACCCCGTCCGTATTTCTTGGCTCGCTCGTGCCATTTGCTCGTTGGCAATCCGGCGAAGAAGACCTCCTCTACCTCGTCACGCTCAACTAGGTATTCGCCAACTTTTTGGGCGTTGGCGAAGTGACGTTCCATCCGCAGCGAAAGCGTTTCCAATCCCTGCAGGAACAAAAACGAATTGAATGGCGTCGTGGCCGCACCGATATCGCGCAACATTTGCACTCGCGCCTTGATGATGTAAGAGCCCGCACCTAAAGCTGGCCAATAGGCCAAGCCGTGGTAGCTGGGATCTGGTTCGGTCATGTTTGGGAAACGATCATTTGCGCCAAAGTCAAACGTTCCACCGTCGATAATTGCTCCACCGATTGAAGTTCCGTGTCCACCGATGAACTTGGTCAGCGAATGCACGACAATGTCTGCGCCCCATTCCAGTGGACGAATGAGATACGGCGTGGGCGTGGTGTTATCGACAATGAGCGGCACACCTATCTCATGTGCAACTTTGCTCACGCCTTCGATGTCCAGCACATTGTTGCGCGGATTGGCCAATACCTCTCCATAAAAAGCTTTCGTATTTGGTCTGGCGGCGGCACGCCACTGATCCAAGTCATCTGGGTCATCAACAAAACTGACAGTGATACCCAATTTCGGAAGTGTGTAATGGAACAGGTTGTAGGTTCCGCCGTACAAACTTGGCGACGACACGATATGCGATCCAGTTTCGGCGAGCGTAAGAATCGACAACAACTCTGCCGATTGTCCGGAACTGACCGCCAATGCACCGGGCAATCCAACGGCGGTCATCACTCCACCTTCAAGTGAGTTCAGTCGCGCCTCCAACACACCCTGGGTGGGGTTCATGATTCGGGTATAGATATTTCCGATTTCGGCGAGAGCAAATAGATTCTGCGCGTGTTGCGCATCGCGGAACACATAACTTGTCGTTTGATAAATCGGTACCGCGCGAGCTCCTGTTGCTGGGTCAGGTACCTGGCCGGCATGGATCTGGCGTGTTTCGAAACCCCATTGGTCGTTAGTCATTGGCGAACCCTACTGGATCAAACCCGACTAAACAAGTCGGGATTAAATGAAATTGGGGTCCAGAGGCTAGGAGTTTCACTGTGATACTTTACGCTCATTTCATCTCTTTTGAGGATATAAACTCGCCGTTGGATATAATTAACAGTATCTTTGCTGTGTCGTGTATTTCTATTGGGGGCACAAGTTGAACGAAAAGTATCACCTGCAAACGAAGACGCTTGGCCCTCGAGCAGCGCAACTATTCACCGAACTGAATGAACTGCGCCGATCTACGTTCACCTTGGCGGATGTGGGCTCAATCACCGGCCTATCGGCGGCAGCGGCCGGCAATCTCGTGCACAAGGCCCAGCAACGGGGACTGGTGACGCGACTGAAGCCTGGCCTGTACAACCTTGTGCCCTTCGAACTTGGCTGGGCCACTGAACACATCGACAGCCCATACCTAATTGCGCGTGAACTCGCGGGTGCAGCGCCGTACTTCCTGTCGCACGGGACCGCACTCGAACTCCACCGCATGGTGACGCAGCCGAACTTCACAGTGTATTTGTCATGCACGCGACGCGTGCGTCCACAGACGGTCGGCGGCTATGAATTTCGGTTTGTCCACATCACCGCCGAACAAAAATTTGGGGTCATGAAGCATTGGATCGACAAAGAGCGCTACGTGATGATAAGTGACATGGAGCGCACCATCATCGATGGTCTCCGACACCCGGCATTTGCCGGTGGTATCACCGAAGTCGCCAAGGGCTTGTGGATGAAGCGGGCGGTGCTAAAAGTCGAACAACTGGTGGACTACGCACGACGCCTCGGCATCGGTGCCGTCATACGCCGTCTCGGCTACCTACTGGAACAATATGAACTAGCTGATGCTTCGGAACTGGCACCGCTGCGTGAAATGCTGACGGCAACCTACCAGCGTCTTGATCCACTGTTCCCCGCCGAAGGAGCCTTCCTCTCACGTTGGCGGCTCCAACTTAATGTGACTCCCGAAGAACTGGATGCCGTGAGGTTTGGCTGATGATTCCTCAACGAAACATTTCCCTGATCTCGAACATGCTGGTGACTGATGGAGGGCGGCGCATCCCAGAGGCCGTCATCGAACGTGATTATGTGCTGGCCTGGCTATTGACCGGTTTGGCAGGTCATCCGTTACGAGACGTGTTGGCCTTCAAGGGTGGCACGGCCCTGCGACGCTGCTGGTTCAAGGACTATCGGTTCTCGGAAGATCTGGACTTCACCCTGACTCGTCCGATCACGCTCGAAGAAATTCTCTATGGGTTGGGTGAAATTTTCGTGGCGGTTGATACCGCCTGCGGCTTGCGAATCGCTTTCGACCGTCAAGACAGGCACGACCACCAGAACAGTCACACATTTTATCTTCGCTACCAAGGGCCGCTACCCGCTGCCAACGACGTAAAGGTTGATATCACGATCAACGAAGTCCTGTGCTTCCCACTACAAGATCGCTCGATTCATCGCACATACGACAATTTTGACGACCTGCCCGAAGGACCGACCTTGAAGGTCTACGCCCTTGCCGAAATCGTGATTGAAAAGCTGCTGGCCTTGAGCGACCGAGCACGCAACGAGCCGCGCGACCTCTATGACCTCTGGTATTTGTTCGGTTCGACAAACATACGAGTTTCGGAATTGCGCGCAGAACTCGACGCCAAACTAGCAATCCGACACCGCGTTATTGCGGGGATGGAGCAGGCAATCGCCAATAAGGAAGACCATCTGCGGCGGCTCTGGGCACTTCGTCTCGCACACCAGATGAGCGAACTTCCGTCGTTCGATGACGTCTTCCGCCAAGTGCTAAGGGCAGTTCGAGCCGCCCACTTGCCAAAGCCGTAGATCTAACCGCCAGAAATTTCAGTTACCTTCTGTTTTCCCTTAGTAATCCAGGGCATCATCCCCCGCAGTTGAGCACCAACTCTTTCAATCGGGTGATTCTTGCCCGCATTGCGCATTTCGGCAAATCGCTTACGTCCGCTGTCGCTCTCGGCAATCCATTCATCGGCGAATTTACCGGACTGAATTTCTTCTAAGATTTTTTTCATTTCCTTTTTTGTATCGGCATTGATGATCCGCGGGCCACGTGAGACATCTCCGTATTCGGCTGTGTCGGAAATTGAAAAGCGCATCCCGGCGATGCCTTCCTCGTACATCAAATCGACGATCAGTTTTACTTCGTGCAAACACTCGAAATATGCCATTTCTGGCTGGTAGCCGGCGTCAACAAGTGTTTCGTATCCAGCCATAATCAGCGAAGTCAGACCGCCACAGAGCACAACTTGCTCGCCGAATAAATCGGTTTCAGTTTCTTCGGGAAATGTTGTCTCGATCACGCCTGCACGGGCCGCGCCAAGGGCCTCGGCATACGACATCGCCAAGGCTTTGGCCTGGCCGGTTGCATCTTGGGCCACGGCGATAAGTGCTGGCACACCACCGCCTTCGGTGTATGTCCGACGGACAAGATGACCTGGTCCCTTTGGCGCAATCATGATCACATCAACACCCTGTGGGGGTTCGATCCGATTGAAACGAATATTGAATCCGTGAGCAAAGGCGAGTGCCTTGCCCGCGGTGAGATTGGGTTGAATACTCTCTTCATAAATCTTTTTTTGCTCGGTGTCGGGCGCCAGCATCATGATCACGTCCGCGAATTTGGTGGCGTCGGCAATCGACATCACGCGCAATCCCGCTGACTCTGCTTTGGCCTTGGATGACGATCCGGAGCGAAGACCGACGACGACATCGACTCCGGAATCTTGGAGATTCAGCGCGTGGGCGTGACCCTGTGAACCATATCCAATGATCGCAACTTTCTTGGCGCGAATCAGGGCTGGGTTGGCATCCTTTTCGTAGTAAACATTTGCGGCCATTAATTTGCCTTTCCCTTTGGTGCACGAACCCGTGCAGTGCGATCAAGTTTGGGAAGTGCTACCCGCCCAGTGCGTTGCAATTCAATGATTCCATACGGTCGCAACAATTCAGAAAAATCGTCCAGTTTTTCTGGGCTCCCATCAATTGAGACGATGAGTGCATCTGGTCCAACCGAAAGAATTTTACCTTCAAATATGTTCACCAGTTCGACGATTTGTCCGCGTTGGTCACCTGAAGCTTTCACCGTCAACACGACTAATTCGCGCTCGACGGAATTGCGTGGGTCCAACTCCGAGATTCGAACGACATCAATGAGTTTGAACAATTGTTTCACGATCTGCTCAAGTGGTGCAGACTCAACATCGACGACGATTGAAATGCGACTGTAGTCATCCTGCTCGGTTGGGGCCACAGCAAGTGAATATATGTTGTAGCCGCGACGGGCGAATAACGATGCCACACGAGCCAAGACACCCGGACGGTTCTTCACCAACACCGACAACATGTGGTGCGTCACTGTCCTGCCGTATGGATTGTTTCCGCTCATCGCAAGAACTCCCGCCGTGATTGTTGTGAAGGTTGGACAATCAAGTCGTCATTGCTTTGACCAGCAGCAACCATCGGGAACACCTTCTCGTTCGAATCCACACAGAAATCAATCACCACTGGCCGGTCGTTGATCGAATTCGCCTTGTCGATCGCCGGCTCGACTTCAGACGGATCATCAACCCGAATACCGACGCAACCCATGGCCTCGGCCCACTTGGCGAAGTTTGGCACATCAGTAGAGAGATGTACCTCGCTGTAGCGCTCGTCATAAAACATCTCCTGCCACTGACGAACCATACCCAGTGACGAGTTGTTGAGGATCCCAACTTTAATCGGAATTCGTTCAAGTGAGGCCGTGACAAGTTCTTGAGCGGTCATTTGGAAACAACCATCGCCGTCGATTGCCCACACGGTTTTGTCCGGGCGACCTACTTTGGCGCCGATTGCCGCCGGAACCGCAAAGCCCATCGTTCCTAGTCCACCGGAATTAACCCATGTGTACGGTTCATTGAATCGCCAATACTGACTTGACCACATCTGATGCTGACCGACGCCAGAGACCAAGATCGTGCCTTCGGGGGCGGCATCGCGAAGTTTTTCCAAACAAAACTGCGGCTTAAGCGCATTGCCGGGTTCGCTCTGGTCGTAAGCGAGTGGAAACTGTTCTTGCCAACCGCTAATGCGACTGCGCCACGATTTGAGATCGGCTTGCACCATGTCGCCTTTGAGTAGATCATTGATTGCTTTGACAATTTCTTCAATCACCAATCGGCAGTCACCCACGATTGGAACATCGGGCTTGCGAACTTTGCCCTGCTCGGCCGGATCAATGTCGACATGAATAATTTTTGCCTCAGGGGCAAATGAATTGACTCGACCGGTGACTCGGTCATCGAATCTGGCTCCAAGAGCGATCAACAGGTCGGCCTTTTGCATCGCGGTCACCGCTGTCGCGGTTCCGTGCATTCCGGGCATTCCGAGACACAACGGATGATCATCGGGGAATGCACCGCGGGCCATCAGCGTGGTCACGACTGGGATCTGAGTGAGTTCTGCCAATGCCCGCAATGCATCGGCCGCCCGCGCCTTGAGTACACCGCCGCCGACATACAACACCGGTCGCTCGGAGCGCAAAATTAACAGCGCGGCTTCCTTGATCATTCGCGAATGACCCTTGGTGGTCGGCTTGTAACCGGGCAGGCTGTCCAAAACTTCGTCGTCTGACGGCCAGTGCCAACTCATTTTGTTTTGCAAAACATCCTTGGGTAGATCAACAAGAGTTGGACCTGGTCGTCCGGTACTTGCAATATGGAACGCTTGGCGTATCGCCATCGGAATATCGTCGGCACTCATCACCAACTCGTTATGTTTAGTAACACTCCGAGTGATGCCCACCGTGTCGCACTCTTGAAACGCATCGGAACCAATGGCAGTTGTTGGAACCTGACCGGTGATCGCCACCATCGGAATCGAATCCATGTAGGCGTCACACAGTGGTGTAACCATGTTGGTTGCAGCCGGACCGCTTGTCACCATCGCCACTCCCGGTCGACCGGTGACATGGGCATACCCTTCGGCCATGTGACCGGCACCTTGTTCGTGGCGGACCAAAATGTGACGGATCGAAGAATCAATGAGCGGGTCATAGGCGGGCAGAATGCATCCACCGGGAAGACCAAACATCACTTCTACATTTTGCATTTCCAATGACTTGATCAACGCTTGTGCTCCGGTGAGTTGGTCATTGAACTTGGCGTTTCTGTGACTCATGAGATCTCGACTCTGTTGTGAACGGTTTTTGGGGATTAAAAAAGCCCCCCGATTGGGAGGCTTGGGGCACGCGCGGCGGTCGCCGGCGCGCCTATTAAATTACGAGTACTGCTGCTGTGAAGTTAACGACCTTGGGTGACATCTCTTACAGTCTGTCAGGACGGAGCAAGATCGGCAACCGCCCGTCCTAGATTTCTTTTTGCGGTTCTAGGAACGCGGAGTGGCAAGCACGATGACCCGGCGCTCCAAATTGACCGACAACGAAGCCGCTGCTGAGAGCGAACTGGTCTGGATCGATGTTGGCCATTGGGTGTCGACTTTGGTAGTAATGCCACGCACGTGTTTAGCGAGGTAAGCACAGACCAATTCGGCACGCTTGATGCTTAACTGGCTGACCATCTGCATTGGATTGGGAGCCGTGTAGCCGATGCAGGTGACTTTGTCTCCCCGGCGCAATAGTGCGCTGTAGGACATAAGACGTAGTTGATGTAGCGCACTGAGTGACGTTGCGTACGGAGCGAATGGCGGTAACACCAGTTTGGGGATGACACGCACGGTGACTGGTTCGCTGGGCAGAGTTGTGACAGAACTTGTCGGTGTCGGGATCGATGTCGTCGTGCTTGGTGTCGTCGTACTTGGGGTCGTCGTTGAAGTCGATGACGTACTCGAGGTCGTAGTTGTTATTGCTGTTGTAGATGTCGTTGTCGCCGTGGGGATCACAGTGGCAGATGTACTCGACACTGCACTTGTGGCAACGTTGTTCACCGCGCTGAGTCGAAACACGTAATTTGTTGCATTGGTCAAACCGGTGGCGACCGCACTTGACGCTGTAGAAATGCCGTCATTGACAACGAGCCACGTTGCACCGCTATCCACAGACGACTCGATCACATAATCGGTCAGCGCCGATCCGCCATTGGCTGTCGGGGCGCTCCAACTCAGCGAGACCTGGGCATCACCGGCAACAGCGTTCAGCGAAGTTGGGCGACCGGGTTCGGTGAGTGTGTTGGCGGTTCGACCACTCCCCAAGTCAATGGCCGGCAGATTGTCGCCGGTGGTAGATGTGATGTGTCCGGCGCGCAGAGTACTTTCCGATCCGCGGCGACCATTACCGCCATTACCCCAACATTTCACCGTGTCGTTATCGAGGATCGCACAGGTATGGGCCGAGGCGGCAACTATTGCTCGAGCGGTGCGTCCGGTGCCGAGCGCAACGGCGGTGAGGGAGTCACCCATTTGTCCGGGATTGTCTCCGACATTGTTTTGATTGCCGTACCCAAGTCGCCCGTCGGCACCACTGCCCCAGCACTTAACTTCGTAGTTATCCAAAAGTGCGCAAGTATGTGCCGAACCTGCAGTAATTGCGAGCGCTGTTCTATCGACTCCTAGCGATACAGGACTTAAGTCATTCCCCATCTCATTGATTCCATCTCCCAAGTCATCAGCCCCACCAGAACCAAGCCGGCCATTAGACCCCGCACCCCAACACTTGACACTGCCATCATCCAGCAAGGCACAGGTATGGGAATCTCCTGTGGCGATGGCGCGGGCTGTACGCCCCGACCCAAGCGCAATCGCTGCCGAGGCCGAAACCGTCGTACCAACACCGTCGCCAATAGCGAGAAGATTTCCTTGACCAAGCTGACCATAAGAATTGTCGCCCCAACACTTGACGGTGTCGTTGTCGAGTACGGCACAGGTATGGTTTGATCCGGCGGCAATGGAACGCGCCGAGCGCCCCGTGCCGAGGCCGATCGCCACCGCCGAATCCCCCATTTCGTTTGGCTCATCGCCGCGAGTTTGGGTATTGCCATAGCCGAGTTGGCCATTTGCTCCCCGACCCCAACACTTCACTGTGCTGTTGTCCAGCAGTGCACATGTGTGTTGTGCACCAGCGGTAATCATCCGCGCAGTTCGACCAGTGCCAAGATTTACCGCGACGAGCGAATCGCCCATCGATCCTGGAGTTGTCCCCCGGGAAGTGGTATCGCCATAACCAAGTCGACCATACACACCAGAACCCCAACACTTGACGCTGTAGTTGTCGAGAAGAGCGCAAGCATGTGATGAACCGGTGGCGATGGCTCGGGTCGTCCGCCCCGACCCGAGCGCAATCGCCGCCGCTGCAGAAACTGAAACTCCCACACCGTCGCCAATGTTGGAAGTGCCGCCCGAACCAAGTTGGCCATCAGCGCCGAGACCAAAACATTTCACCGACGAATCGTCCAGGATCACACAACCGAATGCATCTCCAGCATCGATGTAACGGGCACGTGCCACCACGAATGTGGCATTCCCCGTTGCTGTTGCGACTACGGCACCGGCAGGATCGGCCCTGACATTGCGCGCACCCAAGCAAGCGATGATCACCGCCAGCGAGATGAGCACAACGACGATCCGTCGAAACATAAAGGCGACAGTAGAAATTTTGATCCGCACACAGAGAAACCGTGGGCCGCGTGTTCACAAAAACGAAACAAAGGTTCATATTCCAAAATTGTGATTTGGCGCTCCAATCAATAAATATTTGGCTAACCGTCTCCGAACGGACCGCCATGGCGGTACTTCCGGATATGCCGGAATTGACGAATTGGCACCCGCACCCAATCAATGATTCATCGTTGCTGATTACAATTTGCAGAACATCTGCATATAATTGTGCGCTTTGTCGGTTAGTACCATAAAGTGGATATCGTGTTGACTACCGTTGATGCCATCGCTTCAGATGGTCGCCACGCCCGTTCGCAACGTACCCGCACCTCAATTTCCAATGCGTTATTGCAATTGCTCGAGGAAGGTCATCACGAACCAGCGGTGCAACAGGTGGCTAAACGGGCAAATGTTTCCGTCCGCGCGATATATCACCACTTTGACGACATCGAAGGATTGTACACCGAGTTAGTTGACAGGCAATCCAGGCGGATCATGCCGCTACTTGCCGTCGTATCCGGGCGACGATCAACGGTAAGTAAAGCTCGACAATTGATCGAAATGCACGATGATCTGTACTCGCTTGCAGCGCCGATACATAACGGAGTTCGATTCAGTGTTGCGGCCCGAAGTTCGCCAACAATTTCCGCAACGCTGCGACAATTGCGTCACGCTACTTCATCGCAAATTCAACAGTCCTTTAAGTCGGAGCTAGACCGGCATCACAATCCATACAATGCGATTTCCCGGCTTGAAGCGGTGATCTCATTTGAAATGTGGGACCACTTTCGCCGAGTACAGGGTTGCTCGCGCCACGCCACTCGAACACACATGCTTGCTCTGCTAATGGCAGAACTTGACAGTGGTCACTAATTCGTTTGATAGGTCGTCTTGATCGGTCGGGCAGCCTCAATTGGGGCGTAACCTAAGAGAGCCTCGTCGTATTCAGGAGATCTCATGACTACAAGTCCAGTAACTGTCGCCCCCGCAACTGGTCGCCTAGGCGTGCTCGTGGTTGGCCTCGGCGCGGTGTCGTCCACACTCATCGCCGGTGTCGAGCTCGTTAAGCGGGGCCAAGGCTTGCCAATTGGCTCTCTCACCCAGATGGGCACGATTCGACTTGGCAAGCGAACCGACAATCGAAGTCCGCTGGTGAAAGATTTCGTTCCGCTGGCTGCGCTCGCCGACATCGTGTGGGGAGCTTGGGATGTCTACCCCGACGACGCATACGTTGCGGCTTCACGGGCAGGAGTACTTGAAGGTGGCAAGCACATTGAATCTATAGCCGATGCCCTGCGCGAAATTCGCCCAATGCCGGCGGCGTTCGAACGAAAGTATGCCCGCAATCTCACTGGTGAACACACCAAAGGTGAAATTGGTAAGCGAGCGATGCTCAATGCAATTCGTGAAGATATCAATCGCTTTCGCGACGAGAAAAAAATCGATCGCCTGGTAATGATCTGGTGCGCAAGCACCGAAATTTTCATTGAGCCTGGTCCGCAACATCAAGACATCGAATCATTTGAAAAGGCGATCGATGACAACCACGAGATGATTTCTCCGGCAATGTTGTATGCATATGCCGCTCTCTTGGAAGGTGTGCCATTCGCCAACGGTGCGCCGAATCTTGCCGTCGATACTCCGGTGTTGCGAACCTACGCGACGGAACACAATATTCCGATCAGCGGCAAAGATTTCAAAACTGGTCAAACACTAATGAAAACTGTCATCGCGCCAATGCTCAAGGCGCGACAACTTGGTTTGTCGGGTTGGTACAGCACAAACATTCTTGGTAACCGCGATGGCGAAGTGCTTGATGCGCCGGAGAACTTCAAGACCAAGGAAGAATCCAAACTTGGTGTGCTGGAAGACATTCTTGAGCCCTCCAAAAATCCTGAACTGTACGGCAACGTCTTCCACAAAGTAAGCATCAATTACTACCCGCCCCGTGGAGATAACAAAGAGGGTTGGGACAACATCGATATTTTCGGTTGGCTCGGCTATCCGATGCAGATCAAAGTCGACTTCCTGTGTCGCGACTCGATTCTCGCCGCGCCTCTTGCCCTTGACCTTGTTCTATTTAGCGACCTCGCCCAGCGCGCTGGATTAGGCGGAATTCAAGAGTGGCTGTCGTTTTATTACAAGAGCCCGCAAGTGGCACCCGGCCTCTATCCAGAACACGATTTGTTTATCCAACTCACCAAATTGAAGAACACGTTGCGCTGGATTATGGGCGAAGACCAAATCACCCACCTTGGTCGTGAGTATTACGACGCGGACTAACCTTCGTTCTATTCTGATCGCGGCGGCACTCGATGCCGGCAGCGTGTTCGCATTTGTGGCAATTGGGCGGCGAAATCACAACGAAGGCACGGCCATTGACGGGGTAATCACGGTGGCGACGCCGTTTCTCATTGCGATTGCAATCGGCTGGTTGGTAAGCCGGGCATGGCGAAAACCGATGAGCCTGCGCATCGGAGCCATCGTCTGGATGACGACAGTCATCGTCGGATTACTACTGCGCAATCTGGTGTTCGATCGTGGCACCGCAACAGCATTTGTTATCGTCGCCGCGCTATTTTTAGGTGCTGTGCTGCTCGGTTGGCGCGTGATTTTTCGGCGCTTCGGACGATCAACTACTCACGTACCAGTTCGATAACAAGATTATAGACAGCTCGTGCCGTTGTCACGGCATGTTGAATTTGTGAAGCGCTCGGGGATTTACCGGCCGCCCCCGGATATTCGTAGGCATTCAAAGAGTGCATGGTGTCCACCCCGACTCGTCGTGCGTAGTTCGTGGTATACGAGGAGTGCTGCACATGACTTTCTCACTGCGTCATATGCAATTTGAAAAGCCGCAATCAAATCGTCACTGCCTACAAGCAATTCAGCACTTTGGATGTGCAGTTGCGCATGTTCAAGCAACTGATTTATTAATCGCTGGTCACGAGAAGTCCTTGTAAGTCGCCCCGTGGCGATCAAACTTTCAACAACTGAGGACACGCCTCAATGTGTGATTCACACAACGAGATGTGGCCGCCGCTTTATTTCTCGAATGAGAGAATCATCTGAGTTGGATGTCCACCACATTGGATCCCTGTCGACAGTGTTTACTTCCCTACCGATTCGCCTTCCGATCGCAAGACATGCTCGTGACAATTGGTGTTGATTGGGAGTTCCCAATATGAGGAGGTCAAGATCGTTTGGTGCGAATCCGCGTTCGCCAAGGTAACGGGCCGCCCATGATCCGAATATCACAACCTGATCGATTCCCTCCACACGCGCAAGTTCCTCAGCAACCACATGGCGTGGACCAAACGAACGCAACAATAACTCGGTGAGCAGTTCCACATCTCGAGTCTCAGCTGCCCGCACGAGTCGGACATTTCCAACTCGTCGAGATACGACTAGACCGGCTTCGTCAAAACGCGTGACTTCACGTTGAACAGTGGCTAGTGACAGCTCAGTCTGTCGAGCAAGCTGAGTAAGGCTGCGCTCCTCTGGAATTGACAATAAAATGAGGGAAAGCAACTCCGCTTGTCCACGAGATCGAAAAATAGGGAGAAGCGGTGGGGCTTGAGATTTCATAAATTGCAATATACCTTGCAGATATTACAATATCGATTTGTTACTCGATGATGTTGGTGATCGCCCCGGTCTCAGCACCCTGCACGAGTTTGGCAAATTTGGCCAACACGCCACTGGTGTAGCGCGGCGGGTTGGGCTTCCAACCGGTGCGGCGCTCGGTAAGCACATTGTCGTCGACTAGTAAGTCAAGTCGTTTCGATGACACAACGATGCGAATGCGATCACCGTTGTGAACGAAGGCAATCGGTCCACCATCAACCGCTTCGGGTGCGACATGACCGATACACAAACCCCAAGTTCCACCACTGAATCGACCGTCGGTGATGAGCGCACAATCAGATCCACGACCGGCGCCCTTCAATGCTCCGGTGACGGCCAGCATTTCGCGCATTCCGGGACCTCCCTTGGGGCCTTCATAGCGAATGACGAGCACAGTCCCTGGTGTGATGTCGCCAGAAACAATCGCCGCCATCGCGCCATCTTCATCATCAAAGACCCGGGCAACTCCTTCAAAGGTGAGTTGATCTTTGCTTAGGCCGGCAATTTTCACCACGGCGCCGCGTGGTGCGAGTGTGCCCTTAAGTATGTTGATGCCGCCTTGGGCATGAATTGGCGCGGCGAGAGTATGCACAACTTCACCATCGGGCGCTGGCGGATTGATCTGGGCCAAATTCTCGGCCAATGTCTTTCCTGTGCACGTAAGAACATCGCCATGCAGTAACCCGGCGTCAAGCAGATGTTTCATCACCACGGGAATACCACCGACACGATCAATGTCGGTCATGTGATATTTGCCGGCCGGTTTGGTATCGGCGATGTGGGGCACCTTGGCGGCGATGCGATTGAAATCTTCTAAGTCGAGAGCGACACCGGCTTCGTTGGCGATGGCCAACAAATGCAACACCGCATTGGTGCTCCCACCGAGTGCATTAACGACGGCAATCGCGTTTTCAAATGCCTTCCTAGTCATGATGTCCCGCGGATAGATGCCCATGCGGGCGAGGTTCATCACCGCTGCCCCGGCTTGTTCGGCATCGAATTCTCGACGCGGATCAATCGCCGGCGGTGACGCACTCCCTGGCAGGCTCATGCCCAGTGCCTCGGCAACACTTGACATCGTGTTGGCTGTAAACATGCCACCACAAGCACCTTCGCCTGGACAAGCTTCTCTTTCGATTTCGTCAAGTTCACCTTGCGTCATCGCGCCCGCGGCACATGCTCCGATGGCTTCAAAAACTGTAGTGATATCGATGTTTTTGCCTTTGTGCACGCCGGGCAATGTTGATCCGTTGTAGATAAATACACTTGGCAGATTCAGTCTCGCTGCGGCCATCAACATTGCCGGAATACTTTTGTCACAGCCGGCAAGTCCGATAAAACCATCAAAGCGCTCGGCGTGGACCACTGTTTCGACGCTGTCACAAATGATTTCGCGACTTACCAGCGAGGCGCGCATGCCTTCGTGTCCCATTGAAATGCCGTCGCTAACGGTAATAGTGCCAAATTCAAGGGCAACGCCGCCAGCGTTTCGAACACCCGTTTTGGCAAACGTTGCTAGGCGGCGAAGTGAAACGTTGCAAGGCGTGATCTCGTTCCAAGCGTTGGCGAGACCGATTTGAGGTTTGTTCCAATCGTCATCTTTAAGACCGACGGCACGCAACATTGCCCGCGCTCCTGCACGCTGGTTTCCATCGGTAACATCACGACTCCGAGGCTTGACATCCACGTAGGCCATAGCGCTAAACGCTACTGGTGCAAAGATGTTTGTTAAGCCTTGGGTTCGACCACTGCCGGAGTCAACTCCGCGGCTTTCCGACGGAAAATTGCCATTATTGGAATGAGATAGATGAAATATGCCAATACGCGAATGCGTTCCGGTGATGCATGCCAGCCAAAGAGCCCCTTCAAGAAGTCATACGTGGTGCCTTTGGCCAACACACCATCACTGATCGTCCATGCCGGCTGTACGAGCCAACCCGATTCCCAACCGATCAGCTCACGAAGTTCGTGAACTGCCTTGCCAGCGAGCCCGGCGGCGAATAGCAACAACAACACTGCCGTAACACTAAAGAATGTCTTTAAATTGACGCGGCTGCCACCGGTGTAGATGAGAACTCCGATTCCGATCGCCACGGCAAGACCAACAAGGCCACCAATGACAACCGATGATCCAGATGAAGTTGAAGTTTCTGCACCGAGAAGAAACAAGACTGTCTCCAGTCCCTCTCGCAGTACGGCGACGAACGCAATCGTGAACAGCGCGGCATGAGTGGACCGATCGACTTTTCCGCGGAGGTGAGCTCCGAGGGAGCGAGAATTTGTGCGCATCCAAAAAATCATGTAGGTCAGCACACCCACAGCGGCAAGGGCGATGAACCCCTCGACGGCTTGCTCGACTTTGCCGTGAAGACCATCGATGAATATGTAAATAAGCGTTCCCAGCACAAGACAGACCAGCGTGGCAACTGCCGTACCAAGCCATACCGACCGAGCATCGGCTTGACGATCGGTCTTGCGCAAGTAAGTGAGAAGAATCGTGATGATTAGCGAGGCCTCAAGACCTTCGCGCAATGTGATGATAAAACTAGAGCCCATAATCAGATGTTAGGCATACCTAACAACCGTTGTCAAGTGCGCAGACCTATTCAATGTTTGATTTGCGGCGGTCCTGCAACAGAGCGGTGACCGCCTTGCCGTCCGCCTTGCCTTTCGATGTCTTCATTACCGCCCCGACCAGTGCGCCGAGCGCTTTTTCTTCCCCGCCACAGTACTTGGCCCAGGCCTCGCCTTGATCGGCAATGACTACATCGACAAGATCCGAGAGGGCCGATGAATCAAGGGCGTGAAATCCTTTAGCGTCGGCAATTGCCACCGGATCGCCTCCGCCCTTGGCAACAATTTCGGCCAAGATCGTCTTTGCTTGTGTGGACGTCACCTTTGCATCCCGCTCAAGCACGGTCAACACCGCCAAATCTTTTGCTGGAACGCGAGGCGATGGACCTGCATCGGCAAAACTTTGTTGCACATACACCAATGCTCTACTGGCGTCGCCGCCAGAGAGGGCAACCGAAAGTACATAGTCGTCTTGACCACGCTCGACAACGACGTAGATTGCTTCACTTTCTTTATCGCTCCCGGTTGCTTGGGCTAAACGCTCACGTCGGGCGGCTGGCAACATTGGTAACGACTCACGCACCGAATCGATCCACTCCTGATCTGGATCGAGCAAAACTAGGTCGGGTTCGAGGAAGTATCTGTAGTCATCAGCATCTTCCTTGGTTCGCAATGTGTGAGTGCGACCTTCGGCGTCATCCCAATGTCGAGTCTCTTGACGAATGACGCCTCCGCTCTCCACTAAATCCACTTGTCGCCGCGCTTCATATTCAATTGCCTTTCCAACCGCCCGAACCGAGTTGACGTTTTTGATTTCACATCGGGTGCCATACGGTTCACCTGCTTGTCGCACCGACACATTGACATCCACGCGCATCGATCCTTCCTCCATTTTGGCATCGCTGGCACCAACAGCAAGCAAAATCGCTCGCAATTCAGAAACATATTGACGGGCTTGGTCCGACGTTCGAATATCCGGACGTGACACGATCTCCACAAGTGGCACGCCAGCGCGATTGAAATCCACAAGTGAGTAATCACTTCCGTGAATACGTCCGCTGGATCCGCCGAAGTGAGTTGACTTGCCTGTGTCTTCCTCAAGATGAGCACGTTCGATGCCGATGCGAATATCTCCGGGCAACATGAGATACCCGTCCACATTCAACGGCTGGTCATATTGAGTGATCTGATAGGCCTTAGATAGATCAGGGTAGAAATAGTTTTTACGATGGAACGTCGAGGGCTGTACGGTGCAATTGAGTGCCAGCCCAAGTCTCATCGCCAACTCAACTGCATGCCGATTAAGAACAGGCAGTGCGCCTGGCAGACCAAGAGTTACTGGGTCAATGTTTGTGTTCGGTTCGTCACCAAATCGATTGGGGCTGGCGGAGAACAACTTGGTTTTTGTATCCAACTCGACATGTACTTCAAGGCCAATGACCATTTCCCATCCGTTGGGCAACGTGGTCGAATGCGTTGGTGCCGACGATGCGTTGCTCATAGGGCACGCTCCAGTTCTGCCGCCACGCGGAACATTGGTTGTTCTCCGAGGGCCGGTGCCAGGACTTGCACGCCTACGGGTAGCCCATGTGCGCCGGTACCAAAGGGAACGCTCATCGCCGCATCACCTGAAAGATTGGATGGAATCGTGAACACGTCACACAAATACATCGTCAATGGATCGTTTGTTTTAGATCCAAACGGAAATGCCACCGTCGGCGAAGTCGGGCTGAGGATGACATCACATGTGGAATAAGCCCGGGCGAAGTCATCGGCAATAACACGACGAACTTTGAGTGCTTTGCCGTAATAGGCGTCGTAATAACCGGCCGACAATGCGTACGTACCGAGCATGATGCGCCGCTTCACTTCGTCGCCAAAACCAGCCCCGCGTGTGGCTCCATACATTGCATTTATATCTTCGGCATCCACACGCAATCCATAACGAACACCGTCGTATCGGGCCAAGTTGCTGCTTGCCTCTGCCGGCGCAATGAGGTAATAGGCAGTCAAACCAAACGAAAGCGATGGCAAGGTGACATCAACGATGGTGGCACCGGCCGATTTAAGAGCTTCGAATGCGACATCCACTCGGGCGAGTACTTCAGGTTCGGAACCCTCAGGTAGATCGACAATGCGCCCAATACGCATTCCTTTTACTCCTTGCGACAATGCGCTTTGCAGTGATGGAGCCGATTGTGGAATAGATGTGGAATCCAGCGGATCGTGTCCGGCGATAACTTCCAGCAACAAGGCGGCATCGGCAACACTGTGCGAAAACGGTCCAATCTGATCCAGACTGCTGGCAAAAGCGATGAGTCCATAACGACTGACGAGACCATAGGTGGGCTTTACACCAACCACTCCGCATAATGCGGCAGGTTGACGAATGCTCCCGCCGGTATCGCTACCAAAACTTGCCGCGGCGAATCCAGCCGCCACAGCCGCCGCACTACCGCCGCTCGAACCGCCTGGAACTCGTGAAGTATCGAACGGATTGCGCGTCGGACCAAAGGCAGAGTTTTCAGTGCTAGAGCCCATCGCAAACTCATCGAGATTCGTTTTACCAACGATTACCGCACCGGCTTGTTGCAATCGAGTGACCACCGTGGCGTCATAGGGCGGTTTCCAACCTTCAAGAATTTTTGATGAACATGTGGTTGGCACTCCACGGGTACACATGTTGTCTTTTAGGGCGATTGGTACGCCGGCAAGTGGTCCGCAATTAATTCCGGCGGCGATGTCGGAATCGATACGCGCCGCGGTTTCCCTGGCTTTCTCGACGGTCACCACGTTAAAAGCATGAATGTCTCTTTCTCGCAAGTCGATGCGAGATAGATGAGATTCAAGTACGGCACTGGCGGTCGTCGCACCTTGGCGAATGTCGGTCACAAGTTCGATGACCGTGGGAAACGACGAGTTTGACATCTCGTTAGACATCAAAACCGATTGTCGGTGGTACCCGAAATCGGCCATCTTGCGTGGCCGGAGCATTGTCCAAAACTTCTTGATGGCTGAGCCCGGCTACGACGACATCTTGG
Organism: Actinomycetota bacterium; assembly: GCA_031401235.1. Taxonomy (GTDB): domain Bacteria; phylum Actinomycetota; class Acidimicrobiia; order Acidimicrobiales; family Ilumatobacteraceae; genus UBA3006. Next base: position 42,349 of record JANNRJ010000028.1, on the reverse strand, counting down.
CGAAAAATATTTTTCAGCGGATGTGGCTGAGTCATCGGAACAACATCAGCCAAATCAAGTTTGTCGATATCGCGAAAATGCTCCAACATGTCCGCCAATTGATGTGTGGTTCGAGCAAGTTCTTCGGCGGTGAGATTGAGTCTGGCTAGGCGCGCAACTTTTGTCACGACCTCAGGAGTGATCTTGATTGATCGTTCGCTTGCCACAATTTTAGTCCGTTGATTCCGGAATATCTTGTTTGCTCGATTCTCGATCTCCACGCATTTGGAATATAACTGCGACTGAAATGGCGAATACCACGACTGAAACCCACTGATTGAGACGCCAGAAACCAATGTGATGCGCCGGATCAATTCGTAAGCCCTCAATAAAAAATCTGTATGAGGTATATCCGGCGGTATAAAAGAAGAACAGGCGACCTGGGCGCATCGCGATCCGTCGATCCAGCACGAGTAGTGCAACGCACAACAGCGCACTTGCCACCGACTCATAGAGAAATGTCGGATGAAAGGTGGTCCCCGGTGGATACCCCGCGGCCATCGCATTTAAATCAGAAACCCGCAACGCCCACGGCAACGTCGTTGGTCTGCCGAATAATTCTTGATTGAACCAATTCCCCCACCGACCGATACTTTGCGCCAACGCCAATGCGGGAGCAACACATGTCATCAGCAAACCGATTGGTAATCCACGACGTTTCGCAACCCATAATCCAGCGAAAAACCCAATCGGGATGCCACCCCAAATACCCAAGCCACCCTGCCAAACTTTGACGATGTCAACCAGATTGTCGCTAAAACGCGACCAGTCGGTGACGACATGATACAAACGAGCCCCGATGATGCCCGCCGGTACCGCCCACATTGCAATCGCACTGACATCGTCGCGAGTAGCGATCCCACGAGCTTCCACCCGCCGACCCCACAGCCACATTGCGGCGAGGACTCCAAGGGCGATCATCATCCCGTAGGCATTCAACCTCAACGGCCCAAGATGGATCGAACCCGAACTGGGGCTAGGAATACTGGCAAAAAAAATCATGAGCCGGTCACCCGACGAGCGAAGTCAATCGACTTATCGAAAATGATTTGCTTGTCGTAATCTTGGGTCGCCACGTGATAGCTGTGCTCGAGCATCACTCGCTCAACTCTACCTCCGTAGCGCTCGACTAAGTAATCACTTTGCATTGGGTCTACAACATGATCAGTGACTGAATTCAAGAGCAACATTGGCACCCGGATATCTGGGTAATGCGCAACAAAGTTATCGACACCATCAACAAATAGCGAATGCAATGCCGCTACCGGAGTTTCATCATAGGAAATCTCCTTCGTTGAAGGGTCAGCAATGTCACTGCCAATCGACGAAAATGTCGCCACGCCATCTCGGAGAAGTGATTCAAGCCCTGCGATCAATTCATCGGGCAACGGTTGGGCCACAGGGTTGATACAAACAATTCCTGCAATTTCTGAATGATGCGCGGCCAGCCACAAAGTCAGTGCACCGCCCATCGACAATCCGATCACCACGATCTTGCTACAGCGTTGGCCAAGGGCCTGATATGCCGCTTCGGTATCGCTCGACCAATCGCTCCATCGCGCCGGCAACAAGTCTTCAATTGCGGTGCCATGACCCTCGAGTTGAGGAAGTTCGACATGAAAACCTGCGGCGGCACAAGCTTGTGCAACTCCCCGCATCGAACTCGGACTACCAGTAAAGCCGTGAACGACAAGAACGCCCGAGTCGCTCGTGCCAATATGAGACCACGGTTCTGCTCCAATAAGAGTTGCTGCCGTCATTGGATATCGAGTGTAGGTGCTTGACTGGATGAGGTGAACATCGCAATGCGCCGTATTGATTCATCAGCAATTACGGCACTAGCTCCTGTGGTTGCCCTACTGCCGGTGTGGCTAATTTCCACGGCAATTTTTTGGATTCCGTTTGGAATATTAGGCGGAGTGAGTTTCGCGCTGTTTGCAATCTCGGTGCTTTTGCTGGGAATCGTGTTGTTTTCACGTCCTGTCCAGCGACTCATATTTGTTCGCTTGCTCGGTGCCCGATCGCCCACGCCGCCAGAGCTGATTCAGCTGGACCAGGCTTGGCAAAATGTTGCTCAAGCCAACCACTTCTTGCCAAACCGTTTTGTTCTTGCTGTCGCCGATGGAGATGACATCAATGCATTTGCTTGCGGTGGTCATCTCCTCGTTGTGTCTTCTTATGCGATCAACAATCTCGATACGAATGAGCTTGCCGGTATTTTGGCTCACGAACTCAGCCATCACTTGGGTGGACATACCGTGGCATTGACAATTGCCCAATGGATGAGCCTGCCGGTAATTGCGCTGGCTCGAGTCGGCTTCGCGCTCCAACGCATTGCTCAAGCCGCCACAAACATGTTCGATGACCGATTCCCAAATCGATTTGTGCGCTTAGTCGGTCGTCTTGTCTCTGGCATCCTTAGCGGTGTTGCATGGATATTTCTTTCAGGTCTGCTCTTTGCGCAATCATGGGGGAACGTCGTTGGTCGAGGCGCCGAATACCAAGCAGATGCCCGAGCGGTGGAAATGGGATTCGGTCGCGAACTCTTGAGTGCACTCAAACGTGTCGTAGATTCGGGACATAGCGATGCATTTCGCGGGTGGAGCGCCGTCGCACTCGCGTCACATCCACCGGCACGCATTCGCATCGCTCGATTGGAAGCGATGATGCGTCGCGAGAACTCAACTGGACGTGACCGGCAACGACGCCGCCGATAACCTAAGCAACCGATGAATACCGACACGACGACCGATGAATATGCCATTGATGCTCGTGGTCTTGTGCGCCGATTTGGTGAAAAGGTAGCGGTAGACGACGTTGATCTCATCGTTGGACAAGGCGAAATTTATGGGTTTCTTGGACCAAACGGTGCTGGTAAATCGACAACCGTGCGAATGCTCACGACATTGCTCGCACCGACACTTGGAACTGCAACTGTTGCCGGGTTCGACATCATTAACTCAGCCGATGAAGTACGCCTACGAATCGGTGTCGCGTTACAGGAAGCAGCGCTTGACCCCAAACAGAGTGGCCGCGAACTTCTTGACATGCAAGGTCGGTTGTATGGACTGAACCCGACCGAGCGCTCGGAACGAATCAATTATCTACTTGACATCGTCAACATTGGTGACGCGATTGATGATCGGATCAAGACATATTCAGGCGGCATGAAGCGTCGGCTTGATCTTGCCGCGGCATTAGTGCATCAACCTGAAGTGCTATTTCTGGATGAACCTACCAGCGGGCTCGATCCGGTGAGTCGAGCCACGGTATGGGAAGAAGTGCGCTATCTCAATGAGCAACTCGGCATGACGATTCTGCTCACGACCCAATATCTCGAAGAGGCTGACGCTCTTGCCCATCGCGTCGGGATTATTGCCAAGGGCAAACTGGTTGCCCAGGGCACACCGACCGAGCTCAAACGACTCGTCGGGGCCGACGTGATAATTGCTCGTGTTCAATTGTCGGATATAGCTCGGGTACCGGCGGCGCTGGCCAAGGTTACTGAAATTGACCACATCGAGATTCGACACGATGAAGTCATTGTCTCGGTGGCCCATGGCGCATCCGCGATCAGTCCAGTGGCAGTTGCCCTTTCCGAGGCGGGCATCTCGGTGAGTGAGATAACACTTCGCACTCCATCGCTCGACGACGTTTTTCTTCAGACAACCGGCGAACGAATTCAAAGTCGCGATGAACAGCCGACTCCATGACCGCAACTACTAAACAAGTGCGCGTCCATGCCCGCCGATCTGGGTTCTTGCATGACCTGAGTACGGTCGCACTCCGTGCCATTCGCCTTACTCTGCGAGACAGCGAGTCGATTGGTCCCGCACTCGTCATTCCAATTTTTTTTCTCATCGTCAACATCGGATCCCTGCAATCGTTCGTTGAACGTAATTCGGCCCCCGGCTTCGATTTCAAGGGATTTCAGTTACCTGTTGCAGTGATTTTTTCGGTCACCGGAGTTTCTCGGGCCGCTTCATTGGTCATCGACATTCAAGACGGATATCTCGACCGGCTGTTGCTTACTCCGGTTCACAGAGCGACGTTATTGCTCGGGTTGATGGTTGCAGATGTGATGCTGGTAATTGCATTGACTCTGCCAGTCGTCGCAATTGGTGCATTAATAGGTGTCCGATTTGCAACCGGTATTTTGGGAATTGTTGGGTTCGTGATTTTGGCTGGAGCGTGGGGGCTCGCCTTTACTGGGTTCCCTTATGCAATTGCGCTAAAAACAGGAAATCCAACCGCGGTCAATAATGCATTCTTGCTCTTCTTCCCCTTTGCTTTTCTTACTACGGCTTATGTGCCCCAATCTTCGCTAACTGGATGGCTTGCCAATGTCGCCACATACAACCCAACCACCTACGTGCTGGCCGGCATGCGCAGCATCGTAATGACTGGTTGGGATGCCACCGATATTTTCAAAGCAATAGCTGCAATCGCCCTAGTTGGAAGTATCTCATTCACGCTTGCATTCACCGCGTTGCGGGGTCGCGTCAAACGAATCTGATGACCAATTCCGATCCATTTTTGGCTGCCACTGACGGACGTCGTGTCAAACACACCCCGGTGTGGTTTATGCGTCAAGCAGGACGGAGTCTTCCCGAGTATCGGGCCTTGCGCGGGGAGGGCAGCATCCTCGATGCGATTAAAAAGCCACGACTTGCCGCCGAAATCACACTGCAACCAGTTCGCCGCTATGGCGTAGACGCCGCAGTTCTGTATAGCGACATCATTGTGCCGGCTCACGCCGTCGGTTTTGGTATCGATGTCACCCCCGGTACGGGCCCGGTGGCCGACCAACCGTTTCGAAACAGCAGTGATCTGTCACGACTTCGTCCACTTGAACCGGAGTTAGACACTCCGTACGTCATTGAAACTGTCCAATTACTGGCCGCTGAATTAGATGTGCCGCTATTGGCATTCGCCGGGGCTCCATTCACCGTTGGTAGTTACCTCATCGAGGGTCGTCCAAGTCGCGACTATGTGCATACCAAGGCATTGATGACAACAGATGATTCACTTTGGGATGCGCTCATGGCGCGACTTGCCGAATACTCCATTGCATCTATTCGGAGCCAACTCGATGCCGGTGCGAGCGCATTTCAGTTGTTCGATTCATGGGCCGGCGCGCTCACCATTGATCAGTATCGCAAACATGTGCTTAGGTATTCCCGACATGTGTTCGATGAACTACGTTCGTCACACCCGAGTGCACCTGGCATCCATTTCGGTGTTGGTTGTGATCACTTACTGGAAGACATGTACTCGGCCGGACCCCACGTCATTGGTCTGGACTGGCGCAGTTCGATTTCCGATGTGCGTCGGAGACTCGGAGCCAACACAATCGTGCAAGGAAACTTGAACCCTGAACTCGTCATGGGAACTGTTGAACTGGCGCTTCGCGGAGTAGATGCCGTGATTGCTGACAATGACGGAAACGCCGGGCACATCTTCAATCTCGGACATGGAGTTCAGCCTTCGACCAACCCCGATGTGCTCGCCGCAGTGGTGCGCCATGTGCATGAGCAAACCGCGCTATGAGCATCGCCTCAACTACTGGGATCAGAAAAAAAACTGCGGTGTTGCTCATGTCCTACGGAACGCCAGCCGGCAGCGATGAGATTTTGCCCTATTACACCGATATCCGCCGTGGTCGAGCCCCAACGGCCGAACAGCTTGCCGATTTGACTGCTCGGTATAAAGCAATTGGCGGAGTATCGCCATTGGTGGCTCGCACCGAAGCACAACGAATTGCACTCGAGCGAGAACTCGACAAGATTGCTCCAGGAGAATTTCACGTCCAACTTGGTTTCAAGCACAGTCACCCGAAAATCGAAGAAACTGTGACGGATCTGGCGCGACAAGGTTTTTCTCACATCATTGCCCTCGTATTGGCACCGCATTTCTCGGAGTACTCGGTTGGACAGTACATTTCGCGCGTTCAAAAATCCGCGGAAGCATTAGGTATGACGACCACTGGAATTATTAGTTGGGCGATTGAACCAGCATTTGTCGATTTCATCGCCAGAGAATTGGCCCATGAGTTGGATTCCATATCAAGTACTTCGTCGAATCCACATGTGTTATTCACCGCGCATTCACTTCCTCAGCGCATCATTGATAGCGGCGATTCATACCAGACCGAACTCCGTTCAACTGCTTGTGCTGTGGCCAGCCAGTTGGGCCTCACTGAGAATGTGGATTGGACCATTGCTTGGCAGTCCGCCGGTCGCACTCCCGAGCCGTGGATTGGACCAGACATTCTGACCGTGATCGATGAACTCGCCAATGCGGGTGAGTGCGATGGCATCGTGGTGAGTGCATGCGGATTTGTCGCCGATCACCTTGAAGTGTTGTACGACTTGGATATTGAAGCCCGCAATCGCGCCGAACATCGTGGACTTAGCTTTTCCCGAACAAATTGTGTCAACGATGATTCAACGGTGATGTCGGCACTAGCCCATCGCGTCATTGACGCATGTTTCAAGTAGCACGATGAATTCGAGCGAAAAAAGAGTGGTCGTTGTCGGTGGCGGCATATCTGGACTCGCCACCGCTTACGCAATTGGGCAGCAACGCGGGGCGCCCCATGTAACCGTGTTGGAATCGTTACCCCGGCTTGGTGGGTGCATTAGTGCCAGTCCATTTGCCGGACTGCGGTCGGTGGACGAATCCGCCGACGCATTTTTGATCCGTACTTCGGCTGCACTTGATCTCGCCCGCGAAGTTAATTTGGGTGGCGAACTTACGGAACCCGCGACTGGACTGGCATACATTTGGCATCGTCGCTTGCATGCCATTCCCGAACCAACGATGCTTGGTATTCCGGCAAATCGATCTGCGATCATAAATACTCGGTTGCTTTCCATCAAAGGCAAACTTCGAGCATTGGCCGAACAATACATTCCTCGACATGAGAGCCAACTACGGGCACAAGATACCGACGACTGTCTTGGATCTCTCATTCGTTCACGATTCGGTAATGAAGTTCTGGAACGAATCGTTGACCCACTGGTGGGAAGTATTTACGCCACCGATTCAGACCATTTCAGTTTGGATGGGATGCCCCAAATCGCAGACTTAGTTCGCCGTAAGGGCAGTTTGACACGAGCAGCCCACGATGTTGTAAGTGCACGAGTCCCTGGCGGTGCCGTGTTCGCGGCTCCGCTTCGTGGAATGTCGTCATTGATTGATGCGCTAGTAGCCGCGTGTCAACAACAAGGTACGGAATTTCGCATCTCTAGTCCAGTTGCGAATGTCGAGCAATCGTCTCGCGGCAATTTCGTAGTGAATACTTCCGACGAGTCATTCATTGCTGATGCAGTGGTTATGGCGACGCCGGCACGGCAGACCGCAATGCTTATCAGTCCATTGGATCGCGAAGTTGGACTCATTTTGGCGAGTGCCGAACATTCGTCGGTGGTGATGGTGAGTCTCGCCATTTCACGGGAGCAATGGCCCAGCAAGTTGACCGGAACTGGATATCTTGTGCCTAAGCCAGTGCAACGAGCAGTGACCGCGGTGTCGTTCGGTTCCAACAAATGGAAGCACTGGAAACCACGAGACAATTCGATGATACTTCGCGTCTCGCTCGGGCGCGATGGCGCGCCGATGCATCATCACGATGACAACTCACTGATCACAATGGCCCTGGCAGATTTAGCACTTCATCTTGGCCGTGAGTTCACACCGCATGCATCACGAGTCACTCGTTGGGTCGAGGCGTTTCCGCAGTATCGACCTGGTCATATCAAGCGAGTCAATCAATTGGACGCATTGCTCGAGACTGCGGCACCTGGACTATTGCTTACCGGCGCCAGCTATCGCGGAATTGGAATTCCGGCGTGCATTCAACAGGCCCGGGTAGCAGCCACTCGGGTTATGGACAAACTCAACACGTGAAACGGCGGATTGCAGGCTCACCAAGTAATGCGGACATAGGGCCGTGGCGACTTGTCGGAGTGTTGCTTGCCGGTGGACTTGTGGCATTCAGTCTTCCGCCGTGGGGATGGTGGCCATGCGCTTTTCTCGGAGTTGCCATTTTTGTTGCACTCGGCAAAAATATTGATCGCCCAATAGCCAAATTCGTACTCGGCACAACGTTTGCAATTGGTTGGTTTGCACCAGGCATGGCCTGGATGTGGTTTCTCACCGCACCTGGTTATATCGGCGCAGTACTTCTGTATGGGGCGTTCCATGGTTTGGCGGCGTTCATTTGCTCGAAGACTTCCCGCCGCACACTCACCGGGCCGCTCCTACACGCTCTTGTCGAAGCATTGCGATTTTCATTCCCCTTCGGTGGAGTTCCACTCGCCAGTCTTGCTATTGGTCAGGCGGACTCACCATTTGCAACCTTGGCGCGTCTTGGTGGTCCCCTATTGCTGACATGGTTTGTGTTCCAGATTGGCTTTCTTCTCAGCCGACCGAGGTTCGGCCGTTTGGTTGTTGCATTGGCGATCACTCTTGGATTTGCAATTGTTTCGACTCAAACCTCAAATGGTTCGGAAACCGGAGTAACCCTGAGAATCGCGGCCGTCCAGGGCGGCGGACCACAAGGCACTCAGGGAATCAGCACCAACTCTCGAGATGTCGTTGAACGACATCTCGCCGCCACCCAATCAATCGCACCAAGCGATGAAGTTGATGTGGTGATTTGGCCAGAAAATGTTATCGATGTGGCGCAATTCTCAACCAGTACTGAACTCGATGAAATCACCACCGAAGCGCGCCGACTAAACGCACCATTCATAGTTGGAATAACCGAAGACTTCACTGCGCGGCATTTCATCAATGCTCAAGTAGTGGTGCAAACCGATGGATCGATTACCGATCGCTACGACAAGGTGAAACGCGTGCCGTTCGGCGAGTACATGCCATTTCGTAGCATCCTCAAGAGCCTTGGTGCGCCCGTTCATTTGGTACCACGTGATGCTCTCGCCGGCACCGACATTGCGGTACTTGACGTCGCTGGAGTTCGGATGGCCGTCGCAATTTCATGGGAGGATTTTTTTGCAGGTCGAGTTCGCGAAGGTATTCAGCACGGCGCACAAATCATTATCAACCCAACCAATGGCGCTAGTTACACCGGCACGATTTTACAATCGCAACAAATTGCCGCATCGCGGCTGCGAGCAATCGAAAACGGGCGATGGTTAGTACAAATAGCAACTACGGGATTTTCAGGTGTGATCAGTCCGGACGGTTCGCTGTATGAGCGCACGAATGTAAGTGAACAGCGCGTGATTTACTTTGACGTTCCACTTCGTTCAGGATCGACGCCATATTCGAAACTCGGTGATCGGCCGTTAATTTTGCTAATGCTGGTGCTGACCGTCGGACTGATTCTCTTCGGCAGTCGACGAAAGAAGGCATGATTACCCGCAGGTAGAGTGACATGCCTATGACCAAGGTTGTTGACACGGCTGTTGACTCCAACGGTCCTCTGCGCATTGCATATCTCACATATCGAGGCAAGCCCCATGTTGGTGGCCAAGGCGTATACACGCGACACTTAACAAAGGCCCTTGCCGATTTAGGGCACCATGTTGAGGTTTATGGCGGTCAGCCGTATCCGATATTGGATCCGCGAATCCCAATGCACGAATTGCCGAGTCTCGACATTTTCAATGACGAACATCCTGGCCGTTTTCCTGCCTACTGGGAGCTCAATGACTGGCCAAACATCGTTGAAGCGCTTCAGCTGATGAAGGGAACATTTGGTGAGCCACTCGCATTCAGCATTCGGGCTTACCGTGCACTCCGATCTCGCACCGGGGACTTTGACATAGTTCACGACAATCAATGTCTGGGAACCGGGATTCTGAAAATTGAAAAGTTAATACCTACCGTTGTAACGCTCCATCACCCGATTACCAAAGACCGCAAACTTGAAATGGAACACGCTGAAACCTTTTGGAAGAGTCGAGGAATCGGTCGTTGGTATTCTTTCGTTAAAATGCAAGGCAAGGTAGCCAGCAAACTCCCGCGCATTGTTGTGGTCAGCGAAAACTCTATTCACGACATACATACCGATATGGGAGTATCCCTTGATCGGATGCGACTCGTCCATGTCGGTGTCGATCCCGATTTATTCACCCCATTGCCGCACATCACGCGCAAGAAATCTCATCTCATCACCACGGCTTCGGCCGATGTGGCGTTGAAAGGTCTGTCCTACTTACTTGAGGCGGTTGCCAAGTTGCGAACCGAACGCGACGTGCATCTGACAATCATCGGAAAGGCACGAAAGGGCGCTAGCGCCGAACTCATCGACGAACTTGGATTGCGAGATTGCATCAGTTTTGTCTCGGGTGTCTCCGACGAACGGATCGTCGAGTTGTATGCCGAAAGTGAACTTGCAGTTGTCCCAAGTCTCTACGAAGGATTCAGTCTCCCGGCGATCGAAGCAATGTCAACTGGAATCTGCCTGGTCGCCACAACTGGCGGTGCTCTACCCGAAGTCACAGGTAACGACAACGAGACAGTTCTATCTTGCGCGCCCGGTGATGTTGATGGATTGGCGACCACAATTCGGCGCGGTCTGGATGATCCGTTACTTCGCCAACGTGTCGGAGCCGCCGGACGAAAAAGAGTTGTGGAGCGATGGAGTTGGCGCCGTTGTGCCGCACTAACCGTTGAGCAATATCGAGAAGTTTTGGCGATGCCCCATAATTCGAAAAAGCGTCGAGGAAATTAGTAGTCCAATGCTCACTGTCGAATTCGATCGCCTGCAAATTAATTCTGACACTCTCTTTCTCGATGCCGGATCTGGGTTTGGTCGTCACGCCTATGAAGCCGCACGGCGCGGTGCACGAGTTGTTGCTCTGGACTACGCCAGTGAAGAGGTTGCCGCTACTCGGGCGACATTTGCAGCAATGGCTCAAGCCGGTGAAATCAATGCCGATCGCCTCGCTGGAGTTATACGTGGTGATGCGACAAACCTTCCATTTCGCGAATCGTCATTTGACTGCATCATCACCTCCGAGATGCTCGAACACGTGCCTGATGATGTGCGGGCCTTACGCGAATTGTCACGGGTACTTCGACCCGGTGGAACATTGGCTGCGACGGTGCCATCATGGTTTCCGGAAAAAATTAATTGGATGCTTTCCGATGAATACCATGCGCCGTTCGTTCCCGGTGGTCATGTACGCATCTACAGCGCGTCGGAATTGAAGTCGAAGATTCGCGCTTCTGGACTCGCTCTTCGCGGGACGCATCGTGCCCATGGCTTACATTCCCCTTACTGGTGGTTACGTTGTGCCGTCGGTCCGGCACGCCAGGATCACCGTTTGGTCAATGCCTATAAAAAGTTTTTGGAGTGGGAGATTGTTTCTGGACCGCGCAGCATTCGGATATTGGACAAGGTATTGAGCCCGGTTTTGGGAAAGAGCTACGTGGTGTATTCGCAAAAACCAATTGCCGTCAAAGTGATCGACAACTGAGATGTCGGCTGAACCGCAGTCCAATGAATTCAGTTTCGACGACCGACTCGCCGGGATCGTCTCCCACGATGAACTGACGCAAACAGCGAAATCAATCGCGACACTACAACTCGCCAACGGAATGATCCCGTGGTTTTCACATGGACACTGCGATCCGTGGAATCATGTCGAAACGGCGATGGCTCTCGACATCATGGGCTTGCACGACAATGCCCAACGGGCCTATCAGTGGTTGGTCGATCAGCAACGTCGTGATGGAAGTTGGTTCAATTATTACCGACCCGATGGCTCAATCGAAGATTGCAAACTTGACACCAACGTATGTGCCTACATCGGGGCAGGAATTTGGCATCATTGGCTATTGAGTAACGACATTGAGTTTGTTGGCCATATGTGGCCGACAGTAAAACGCGCAATCAACTGGGTACTAAACATGCGCCGCCCAGATGGAACTATTTTGTGGGCGCGAGAAGTTGAAAGCAAACCTTGGGACTATGCCCTCCTCACCGGGTCATCATCAATTCGCCATGCCTTGCAGTGCGCTGCAAACTTAGGCGCCGTGATCGGCGACCCGCAACCAGAATGGCGAACGGCCGCTGATGTGATCGACCATGTCATTCGCACCGATCAGAACGCATTTGAGCCAAAACATCGTTGGGCAATGGACTGGTATTACCCCGTCCTTACCGGTGCACTCACTGGAGCCGAGGCCAAGGATCGTCTGGCCGCACGGTGGGACGAATTTGTGATTGATGGTCGAGGGGTCCGCTGCGTGAGCGATGAACGCTGGGTAACGGCCGCCGAAACTGCAGAGTGCGCAGTGGCTCACGTCGCTATCGGCGATATCGATACCGCGCGAGAACTTCTCTCATGGACTCGCCCTCACCGCAGCGAAGATGGTTCGTACTACACCGGAATCGTCTATCCAGATAAAATTATCTTTCCTGCCGATGAACGCAGTGCCTACACAGGTGCGGCAGTGATCATTGCCGCGGATGCTATTGCTGGGGCAACGGCAACTAGCCATCTGTTTCTCACACCGGAAGTTATCGACTAGTTCGTTGCAAAATTCGTAACGAACCAGTTGCGGATATTTCAACAAATTTACCGCTACGAATGGCAGGTACGTAGATCTGCTCAAAGGGTGCTTGTCCGCCAAATTTTGGATCGCTAAACACATCGTGAATTGCCAACCATCCACCGACTACCACGTGTGGAGTCCACGACTCATAATCGTTACGGGCGATATCGGTTCCATGTCCGCCGTCTATGAACAGAAATGCGATCGGTCTTGACCAAGTTGATGCGACCGATGACGAAACTCCAACAATGGCTTGCACTACATCACCTAGTCCACAACTGGCGATGGTGTGTTCAAAAAATGGAAGTGTGTTGATGCGCTTGGTCGTGTCGTCAATAAGTGTCGGATCGTGCCATTCCCAACCGACCTGATTCTCTTCCGAGCCTCCGTGATGATCGACGGCGAACAGGGTCGTGCCAGCGATTCGCGCCGCAGCACCCAACCACACAGTTGATCGTCCGCAATAGGAGCCAACTTCGACAAAAACTTGACCGGGCGGTGTCGTTCCACCGGCGCACGCGGCGTCAAATAATGCATCGCCTTCTTCACCGGGCATGAAGCCTTTGGTGGCAATTGCGATTGCGCGAAGAGCGGGCTCAAGACTCATCACTGAACCATTGGCAGCAGGGCATTGGCCCGCGCAACTTTACCAAGCCAGCTGGCACTCGGCTTTGGCATTCGTTGTTGCGTTGATCGATCTACAGCAATGAGACCAAACGTTGGTTTGTATCCATAGACCCATTCAAAGTTGTCGAGCAAGCTCCAGTATGTATAGCCACGCACATCAATTCCATCACTTAAGCAACGCAAAACACCCTCTAAAGCGTGGTGAACATATTCAATTCGCTCATGGTCATTGGTGGTGGCAATTCCGTTTTCGGTGACAAGTATCGGGACATGTCCAGTGTGCTCCCATGCTCGACGAATGCAGCCCTCCAGAGACTCGGGGCAAAACTCGTACCCCATCATCGTGACTCGAGTATCAGTCGATGGCTTTACGCGACCAAGAGAACCGAAATACTGTCTGGTGTACGTTTGAACACCAAAAAAGTCATCTCCTCTGGCCGCTTCAAAAAATGGATCTTCAAGTCCTGCCCACGCGGAATCTCGCTTGGTTTCGGCCTGAACGCGCTCGTTTTCCGGCGCATCAATGAGAAATTCTTGCATTGCCAAGGTGAGACCAAGAGGAGCCGACGAAACACTTTTCACGGCCTGGCGCGCTTTTTTGTGAGCCAAGACAAATACCTCGTTGCATTTGGCTCGCATTGTTCGGTCAGATTTACCCGGTGGAAAACCAGCGAGCAAATATCCGATAGTGGAGACCATGTTGGGCTCGTTGATCGTGCACCAACGTCCAACATCTCTTCCCAGATGGGTGGCAACCCGTTGGCAATAACGAGCGAACAAATCGGCAGTGGTGTCGTTAAGCCACCCACCGGACTGGGCGACCCAGCGCGGTGTCGTAAAATGATGCAGTGTGACTACCGGTGTTATCCCATGTTCACGGCACGACTCCACCATGCGTCGATAATGATCGAGCGCATTAATCGAAAATTCTCCTTCTTCCGGTTCAACTCGGCTCCATTCCACGCTGAATCGATAGTTGTCGAAACCAAGTGACGCCAACATCGCAATGTCCTGCGGATACCGATTGAAGTGATCGCACGCGTCGCCACTGGGCTCAATGCATGGTGTACCCGGCCGATGTTCCCAATCCCACCAGTCGTTGTTCCAATTGCCGCCTTCAACTTGGTGGGCGGCCGTAGCCGTACCCCAGGTGAACCCGTGCGGAAATTTTGCCAAAGTATCGGCGTGTATTGGGGAGTTCACAGAAAATTACCGTAGCGCACACACTGCACCCAGCATTTACTGGCAACATGGAACTATGGTTCGAATACAAACACCGGAATCGGCACCGGCGACTGCGCTTAGCGATCTCGTCAATTTGCTGGATCTTGAACCAATCGAGCAAAACATTTTTCGTGGTCGGTCGCCTGACGAAAATCGTCAGCGAGTGTTCGGTGGTCAAGTTGCAGGACAAGCCTTGGTTGCGGCTTCACGAACTATTGATGAACCGGGCCGACATGTCCATTCCTTGCACGCCTATTTTTTGCGACCGGGCGACCCCGGCGTGCCAATTCTCTATGAGGTTGACCGCATTCGTGATGGGCGAAGTTTCTCGACACGACGCGTGGTGGCGATTCAACATGGCAAAGTGATCTTCAACCTGCAGGCAAGCTTCCAGAATCGGGAAAATGGACTTGAGCACCAGATAGTGATGCCCGCCGACATAACTCAACCTGAGTTGCTACCGGATTTCACGACGCGGATGGCTCCTCACAAAGAAAAGCTTGGGGAGTGGTACGACCGACCTCGACCAATCGATCTACGTTATGTCGACAATGATCCGTTTTCCCGCGGTGGAAATCGGCAACTTGGTCAACGAGTGTGGTTGCGGGCCGACGGATCATTGCCCGACGATGAGGTATTGCACGCTTGCATAGTCACTTATGCAAGCGACATGACACTGCTAGACACGACTCTTCTTCCTCATGGAATTTCGTGGTCAGATGGTGGACTGCAAATGGCAAGTATCGACCACGCAATGTGGTTTCATCGACCGTTCCGAGCCGATGAGTGGATGCTCTATGACCAGGCCTCAATCTCAACATCCAACGCCCGCGGCTTGGCAAGTGGTTCAATTTTTACTCGACAGGGTGAATTGGTTATCACCGTCGTCCAGGAAGGTTTGATTCGTGCCACGCACTGACGATCAAAATGACTCTCAGCGCCGCGATTCCATGAACATTCCGCGCAGTGCACCGAAGTTCTCAACGCAATGACCGGCCCCAAGCACGACTGCTTCCAACGGTTGGTCCGACATGTTTACCGGCACTTGGGTGTCGCGTTCGATGCGTTGTGCAAAACCGCGTAGCAGTGCACCACCGCCCACTAGGTACATGCCGCGAGTAAGAAAATCCTGAGAAAGTTCGGGTGGAGCACTGGCAAGACAACGCACGACCGAGTCGATCATTTGTTTGACAACTTCTTCAATGGCTCCGCGTATTTCCAGAGAGGTGAGAACCACCGTCTTTGGCAATCCAGTGACTAGGTCACGACCGCGCACTTCCGCATCTCGGTCCTCTGGAGTCGCAATCGCACTACCAATGCTGATCTTGATTTCTTCGGCAGTTCGCTCGCCAATGGCAAGACCATGCTCTTTTCGCACATGGGTTTGTATTGCGGCATCAATATCAAAACTTCCGACGCGAACTGCTTCCAACGCAACAATCCCGCCAAGACTGATGACTGCAGTTTCTGTGGTGCCACCGCCAATGTCAATGACCATATTGCCAACCGGTTCATTAATCGCCAGATCGGCGCCAATGGCAGCCGCCATTGGTTGCTCCAAAAGTTGGGCGTCGGCCGCTCCGGCTCGACGGGTAGCATCGGTGACTGCACGACGCTCTACTTCGGTGATCGCTGACGGAACACAAATGAGAACCTTTGGACGGGAGAAACGCGACACACCGGCTCGCTGCAGCAACAATCGAATCATCTTTTCCGTAATTTCAAAGTCAGTGATGGCTCCGCCCCGTAGTGGGCGCACAGCGACGATATAACCAGGTGTCCGACCGATCATCTCCCACGCTTCTTGTCCAGTAGCAAGAACTTCCCCGGTACGACGGTTCACCGCAATCACCGATGGCTCATTGATGACAATTCCCCGACCTTGCATATACACCAAGGTGTTGGCCGTGCCAAGATCGATCGCTAGGTCACGAGCCATGCTGGCCTACTTCCGTCGCTGACGCTGTTGAGCATCAATTAATTGTTGTCGTAAATGTGCTCGAGAATCATCGGATAGTGCATCTAAGTGTCGATTAAATGAGACCATTCCGCTATTGCTATTTGCCCGTCGAGAGTTGCGAACGAGAATTATCGCCAGGGTGAGTCCACTTAACGCCGAGATCGTGGCGAATAGTAGCGAAAGACTCGACAGGGCAATGAGAACGCCGGTCATGTCGGCGTACCTTCTTGAACAAGTGTTTGAATATCCTTGATGTCAACAATTGCGTGACTGTTGATGGCCCAATCATTTCCAGTAGCCCACTTTTCCCGCTTCCAGATCGGCACCGACGCCTTAAGCACATCGATACCGAATTGCGCCGCAGCAAAGGCTTCGGGTCGATGTGGTGAAGATACGACAACTAAAACTGATGATTCGCCAAGGTGGAGCATCCCGAGTCGATGAATGAGAGCGATTCGTCCCAGCCCCGTCCATAGCTGTCGCATCTGTGCCGCAATTTCAGCGAATTTCCTCAGCACTTCTGTGTCGAATGACTCATATTCGAGTGCCGTTACGCCATCGCGACCCTCGCTATGGTCGCGAACGGTTCCGGAAAACACCACAATCGCTCCGCATCTTGGAATAACAGCCCAGTCATATGCGACACCAACATCCAGCGGCGATTCCGTTAGCTCAAGCCAAGTATCGCCATCATCAACTTTCAGCGAATGACCCATCGTGTTCAGCGTACCTGAGGTAGGCGACACCCATAGAAAACCAAGGGTGAGTAATCTGCATCGTGTGAATGGTGATTCAACTCCGATGTCACCTGACGACTTTGATGATGACCAGATTAACTTTGTTGCACCAATTCCTCCTTATGAGCGCCAGTGGAGGCATCCCAGCGAGTTGCGAGATCAATTCGCCCCGCGAATCACCGCCCCACCGGTTCATCGTGAATTCCGTCTTGTCGCCATTGGGTCGGCATGTGTCAGCGTTGTGATTTCTCTCGTTTTGTTGGGAGTGGTAACTCCTCGTTCGCCTGCGGTAGAAATTCAGACCCGCGGAGCGTACATCGACCAAGATAAGTCTGCGTATCAGATGACTGCTGGGTCCACGTCGATCGACGATCTGAGAAGTGTGATCCCGCATTTGAGCAACTCATCGCAACCGGTCCTCGCTATGCCACAAGCCGGATTTTTTCTAAGTTCCGCAAATGATTTGACGGAGAATCTGATAGTCAACATTGTTGATGCCGACGGACAAAGTTACGTATCTCAAGTAGTGGCGATCGACCAGAAATTTGGAATCGCTTGGCTACGTAGATTGAACTTTGAGCCAATTTATGCGACCGAAACTATGTCGAAAAGTCCGGTCACGACGGTGGAAGCAAAGATCGCTCACGGCGAATTGGTGTGGATCGTCGATCGCGATGTCACCGCCGCAATAATTGGTCTCTCTACCAAGGACCTCGCGCAAGCCAAGCAACTTTGGCCGGTTGACTCGCCTTCAGGTTCAAAGTTGAGTGGCCTCGCAGTAGATGAGCAAGGCGCGGCAATTGGTTGGTGTGTGTACGTAAACGGAGCCCAATGGGTTATTCCGATGGTCATGCTCGAAAATATTTTGTCGCAAGTCGGCATAACATCGTCTGATGAGTGACCCTGACGAAAACGCCTTCGCTGGCCTGCCGTTCTTTGGCGACATGATGAAGGCGATTTCCTCGCAAGGTCCACTGCAATGGGATGTCGCCCGTCAAATCGCGATGACAACGGCCCTAAATGGCAATACCGCCGAAGCAAACGTGGATCCTGCCGACCGCATAATTCTCGAAACACTGGCACCAATCGCTCAATTGCACGTCGAAATCCATACCGGACTTTCGACAAACCCCACAGATCATCCGCGCACATTATTAGTGGTGAACAAGAGCATTTGGTGCCACCACACTCTTGAGGCGTACAAGCCACTTTTCACAACCCTTGCTTCATCGCTTAGTGGTGTCGATGTCATCTCCAAGGACTCATCTGAACTTGAGTCTGAAGATTCAATGGCAGCGATGATGGCTGGTCTAGCCAAAATGATGGCCCCGGCAATGATGGGAATGTCGGTCGGATCAATGGTCGGCACGATGTCGCATCATGCCTTCGGGCAATACGACATTCCACTTCCGCGCGACCCGGCTAATCAGTTGTTATTGGTGCCGTCGAACATCAATTCATTTGCCACCGATTGGAGCATTCCAATCGATGACGTGCGGATGTGGGTACTCATCCAAGAACTCACCGCGCACGCTGTTCTCGGCGTAAATCATGTCCGTGAAACTATTTCAACTACCGTTCGACGCTATGTTGCAGGGTTCCGACCAAACCCAACCGCAATGTTTGAACGAATGACAGGAATCGAAGTCACCAGTAGTGATCCAATGGCAATGCTGCAAAAGTTTCTCAGCGACCCATCGCTCATTCTTGGTGCGGTACGTTCCTCGGAACAAGAAGCACTTTCCCCAACCCTGGATGCAATGGTTGCCGCGATCATCGGCTTCATCGACCACTCTGTTGATGCGGTCGCATCTCGAGTACTTGGCGGTGGTACTCAGATTGCTGAAGCCGTACGGCGACGACGCGTCGAATCTGGGTCCAATGACGTGTTTCTGGAACAGTTACTTGGTTTGCGTCTCACTCGGCAACAAATTGAGCGAGGTCGCACCTTTATAGATGGGGTCGTCGAGCGATCGGGAAACGACGGTATCGCCCAACTCTTTAGCGCTCCAGGTAACTTGCCAACCCCTAGTGAATTGGATGCGCCAGGACTATGGCTCGCGCGTCTTGAAATTCAATAGCCGCGTACGCATCACAAAGTATGCGCTACCCACTAATCCAGTAACTCCCACAAGCGCAAAACCGACCGCGCCAGGTGGAGCAAAAACGACGGCGATGAGTCCACCAAACACCCAGGCCAATTGATTGCGTGTTTCGAATTGCACAAATGCCCGAGCGCGATTCGCGTCTGGGGCACTTGCCTGAACTATTGCTTCAAACGAAAGTCGACCAATAGCGGCTACTCCGTTAACGGTCGCCGACAGGACAATACCTGCGGTTATCCCACCCTTGTAGCCAGTAATTATTCCGACTACAGCCAGAGTTACAAGCGTCACCCCGAGCATCACCTGCTCGGGTACGCGCCGCCGAAGAAACGGAGCAATTCCATTGGCAAGCATTGTTGCCAGCGAAGCCAGCCCCAAAGCAAGGGCAAACCATGCTGTTCCCGCACTTTGATCACGCAACCAAAATGCCAAATGAAAGAACATGAATCCCACCGCACCCCGCAACAGCATCATTGCCAGGGCCGCATACATCACTTGTGGTCGATGAAGTTCTTCAAGCTCTAGTCGCTGAACTGGACCACTGACCGCGGCCACATGTTTGGGTAGTTTTAATGCCATCCATGCGGCAGCAACGAACAGGACTGCCGAACCAATCAACGACACTTCCGAACCGATGAGGTGCGCCAACCCGGCCGGAACAACTGCCAAAAAACTGACGACCCCGGTGACAAGACCAAGTTTGCCATTGGCGGCTACCAGCTCGTCATCACTTTGCACAAGGGTCGGTACTAGCGACGATCGTGACACCGCATAGATTTTGGAGAGCACCAAAGAAATGAACGCCAAAGGAAATAACAGGAGCGAATCAATTCGGCCCACCATCAGAACCACGACGAGCGCTCGAGCGAGACCAACCACGAATACGGTAAGTCGTCGCCCCCCTCGAATTCGATCTATGTACGGACCAACAAGCGGAGCGAGAATTGCAAAAGGCGCCAAACTGAGAGCAAGAAAAAGCAGTACTTTGCTTCGCGCGGCATCCGGACTTATCGAAAGAAACAGAGAATCAGCCAGGGAAACCGCTAAAAAAGTGTCGGCGGCGGCCATATAACCGTGTACTCGGGCGAGCCTCGTTAGTGGGGAGGCAGGAGACAACCCGAGTAATCGACGGCGGTTTCTGATCAACCTATCTTCTCGTATTTGTAGCCAAGACCACGAATGGTCACCACCCGAGCCGGAGTCAATTGGTCATCCTCCACTTTTGCCCGCAATCGCTTGATGTGAACGTCAAGTGTTTTGGTGTCTCCGTAATAGTCACTGCCCCAGACTCGATCAATCAGTGTCTCACGAGTGAGTACTCGCCCGGCATTAACCATCAAGACATAAAGCAATTCAAACTCTTTTAAGGGCATCTTCACTATGTTGCCTCGAACTGTGACAACGTGCTGATCAGGGTTGATGCTCACGTCCCCGACAAGTACGGTTTTCAAAACAGATCCCTGCTCGTCAATCGTTGACAACGTACTGCGTCGTAACGCGGCCCGAATCCGAGCGACTAATTCGTGCAGCCTGTAAGGCTTCACGATGTAATCGTCGGCGCCCACTTCAAGGCCAACGACAGTATCTATTTCGGCGCCTTTGGCCGAGACCATAATGATTGGAACCTGACTCTTCTTGCGCAGTTCACGACAGACATCAGTTCCAGACACTTTCGGCAACATCACATCCAACAACACAATGTCCGGTTTCACCGAATCAAATGCTGCCAACGCTTCTGCCCCATCACGCGCAACCTCGACATTAAAACCTTCCCGCCGCAATCCGATTACAAGCGCTTCGACGAAGGATTCCTCGTCCTCGACAACAAACACCGTGGGAAACTCATTGCGTTTATTCACTTGAGGAATTCTCCAGTTGCGGCAAAATTATGGTGAAATTGGCCCCTAATCCCTCTTCCGACACCAATTCAATCCGTCCGCCGTGATTGGTGACGACATGCCGAACGATTGATAACCCAAGTCCTGTTCCGCCAGTTGCGCGACTTCGGGCGCGATCAACTCGGTAAAAACGTTCAAAGACTCGTTCGTGATCCTTGGCCGCAATTCCGATTCCTTGATCAGTCACCGATATTCGAACTTCGGTTCCAACTATTTCGCTATGTACTTGGACCGACGAATTTGATTCGCTGTACTTGACCGCGTTTTCGACAAGGTTCAGCAAGGCAGAAACCAATTGACTTCTGTCACCGTAAACATAAACAGGTGAATTTTGCCCTACGATCAAGGCAACTTGATGTCGTTGTGCAAAATTTCGCGAACTGCCAACCGCTTCGTTGATCACAGCGGAAACATTGATTGGAGCCCAATTTAATGTGGCCCCAGATTCAATTCGTGATAGGTCCAAAAGATCATCAACCAAGGCTGATAATCGGTATGCCTCGGTGACAATGCCTTCGGCGAGTCGCTTGACTACCTTCGGATCAGTTTCCTCAACCATAATGTCACCTAATGCGGCGATTCCACCCACCGGGGTCTTCAACTCATGACTGAGATTGGCCACGAAATCGGTTCGTACCGTATCGGTGAGAACTTTTTGGGTGACGTCCTCAAACGTAGCCATTGCCCCACCGACGTCAAGAGGCTGAATTTGGATTGTGAAGTACTTAGTGGGAGGTCCCGAAATTTCGACAGTTTTGTGAACCAATTCGGATCCCTGAGAAGAAGCTAATAGTTCGTCCACGGCTTCCTGCACGAGAATATCAATGTGACGAATACCGGTCATTGCCGCACCAGCACGATTATGTATCGGACGACCACCATTTCGGTCTGTAATTACGACTCCAATTGGCAGTGCATCAAAAGCTGAGCGCAATTGATCGGCAATCGGGTTTGGTGTTGACTCTGAAGAGCCCGTGAATTGTGAATCCTTGGGAGCCGAGTCAGCCCGCCTTCGACGAAGCTTCATTCAGCAATCGCTATAGCGAGTCAGTCACGGGGAATGAGGGTTTCGATTCCCGATTCTTGGCCCGAAATCGCTCTGCCCCCCGATGCTCCGGCATCCAACCAGTGAGAATAAATCGAGTGCGCTCACCGACATTCACCGCATGGTCACCAATGCGTTCATAAAAACGAGCAACGACGGCCATTTGAACGGCCACCTGTAGATCGATCTTTTGACGCGCATGGCTTTCGAAAATCTCTTGGATGAACTGTCGGTGGAGTCCATCGAGGAACGAATCCATGTCATCGATTGCCGCCGCTTTTGGTACGTCGTTATTCTCAAATGCATCCATCGCCGCAATGTACAACTGCTGGGCCTGCTCACTCATTTTGCTGATAAGGCCGCGCAGAACTGGATCTAGGTCGTGACCGTAAATTCGGCGTGCAGCCTTGCAGATGTTCACCGCCAAGTCAGCCGAACGCTCTAGTTCTCCCACGATTTTGATAATCGAGACCAACTGTCTCAAATCGCCGGCAACTGGCGACTGCAGAGCAAGTTGTTGAAAGCATGCATCTTCTATGTCGATGGTGCGGGCGTCGATCTCATCATCGGCCTGTACCAAAAAGTCGGCTCCCTCAAGATCACCGTCTAGAAGCGCCGCGGTCGCGCGGGGTATTGCCTCTACAACCGACGCGCCAAGCCTCACGACCCTTTCGCGCAAAGAATCAAGTTCTTGATGAAATGATTTTCGCAACTCTTCCACGCCGTCAAACTGTACTATCAATTCGCCACCGTAATTGGTTACGAGAACCCTAACTTTGGGTGACTATCCAGTGAATAGCGCAGTGTCTGTGCTTATCGAACTTGTGTTGCCACAACCCATTCATGTAGACGCTGCTGTGCATCGTTTGCAAATCCATCGGTACCTCTTCGCTCCCAAGTGTCGTCGGGCATCAGCGCAAAGTGCACCACGGAATCATCCAGGAGAAAACCCAGCACAGCATCCAGCCACATACGATGCTTTTCGTGGGTAAGTGGAACAAGGGCCTCCACTCGACCGTCCAAATTTCGACCCATCAAGTCTGCCGATCCAATCAGATGGAGTGCAGAATCATCTGATGAGCCGTGACCAAATCGGTAAATACGCGAATGTTCCAGATATCTTCCCAAAATCGAACGCACTCGAATATTGTCGGACAATCCGGGGACACCCGCACGAACACAGCAAATTCCTCGCACAATGGCCTCAACTTGTACCCCGGCTTGGCTCGCCGCATATAGTGACTCGATAACTTGAGGATCTGATATTGAGTTCAACTTCAGAGCAACTCGGCCCTCGGTGCCAAAAGAAATTTCTTTGTTGACAAGATCAATTATTTTCGATCGCAATTGATGCGGCGCAACAATCAGCGATTGATAATTTGGTTCTTTCCCGTATCCAGTCAGGTAATTGAATAACTCAGTGACATCAGATCCAACGGACTCTTCGCACGTGAAATATCCGATGTCTTCGTACAGGCGCGCCGTCACCGAGTTGTAGTTGCCAGTACCGACATGCACATACCTGCGCATCCGATCAGGATCGTTACGCACGACGAGAATACATTTTGCATGAGTTTTGAGACCGACAATTCCGTAGGTGACATGTACTCCGGCGTATTCAAGTTCTTTGGCCCACGATACATTTCGAGCCTCGTCAAATCGCGCTTGCAATTCAAGTACAACTGCGACCTGTTTACCTAACTCTGACGCCTTAATCAAATGCCTAGCAATTGAACTGTCACCCGAGGTGCGATAAAGCGTCATTTTGATTGACAGAACATTCGGATCAACTGCGGCCTGTTGAACAAACGCATCGGCCGAAGATGAAAAAGATTCGTGCGGATGATGCACTAGTAGTTGACGCTCACGAATGACACTAAATATTGACCGGCCAGATTCTTCAGCGGCCGCAAGTCGACCGGCCGTAAGGGGTTTCCACGTTCGATATCGGATTTTTGGTTTATCAAGCGACGCGAGTTGCGACAACCCGCTCATGTCAATGATGCTGCGATGATACGTCACATCATTCTTGTCGAGTTCAAGTTCATCAACCATTAGATCAAGAACTTCTCGGGAAATATCTTCTGGCACTTCCAAACGAACTGCACGACCGAAACGACGGCGACGAAGTTCCATCTCGACGGCCGCGAGGAGATCTTCCGCATCTTCATCGTCAAGCGATAGGTCAGCGTTTCGTGTGACCCTAAAGGTGAAACACTGCTCAATCGTCATTCCCTGAAAGAGCCGGCCAAGATTGGCCGCCACGACGTCTTCCAGCATCACGAATCTCGTCCCTACCGCTAGTGGCATAAAGCGTGGAAATGTTTGGGGCAACTTCACCCGAGCAAAGCGGTGGTCATTAGTTCGCGGGTCGCGGGCCACGACGGCAAGGTTGAGCGCCAAATTGGAGATATACGGAAATGGATGTGCCGGGTCGACCGCCAAAGGCGTGAGCACTGGGAAAATCCGTGATTCAAACTCGTTGACAAGATGTTCACGATCAATTGAGTTCAGCGAGTCCCAAGAAACAATTTCGATTTCGTTGATCGTCAACTCAGGCTTGAGAACCTCGGTCCACAGCGATTCTTGACGGCCAACAAGATCGGCGACGATCACGCCAATGTCGTCGAGTTGTTCGCGAGGCGTGCGGCCATCGGGAGTGCGTTCCATCACGCCGGCTTCAACTTGATCCTTTAAGGCAGCGACACGAATCTGAAAGAACTCATCCAAATTCGAGCTAAATATCGATGAAAATCTGCACCGCTCTAGAAGCGGAATGTCCGGATCGGCAACGAGCGAGAGTACGCGCTCATTGAAATTGAGCCAACTCAATTCACGATTGATGTATCTGGTTTCAATGCTTGAATCGTAGGAATGTTGACGTGGACGAAATGCCGAAGAGACAAAAGTTCGCAAAAACGTCATCTAAGGTTTCCCTGCAAGAAACGCAATTGAAATTATTGAGCAGCGACTGGATACCCGAGTTCCCACTCGAGACTGATCCGTTCGCGTTCGGCATCGCGATTGACACGCTCCTGATTGCGACGAAACTGGGGATCATTTCGCGGCAATAGAACCAAACGAGCTAGTACTCGAGCGCGAAATTCATTGAGAAGATTGGGGTCGCCGTAGTCGCTGTACACCTCCCAATGAGGAGAAACGGAACCGAGATACACAATTCGGGCATGACCGCGGGGCGGCTCAACGACTGCCGAATCTGACATAGATGATGGTGACGACATCTGATCCTCCTAGGGACCAATCAGGCTACCGCCGTATTAATAGGCCCTGATCGGTTACGCTGTAATCAAACCAATGGAAATTCAATCGAAATGGATGGAGCAGGGAAACTGCCGAAATTTTGCTCCAGCAGTGTTTTTCCCCGCCGATGGTGCTGGCGTCGATCGAGCTCGCAAAGTTTGTGCCACTTGCCCGGTTGTGCAGACGTGTTTGGAATACGCCCTAACCGAACATATTGATCATGGGGTATGGGGTGGATGTTCCGAGCGCGAACGGCGTCGAATAGCCAAACGACGAAGAGTTGCCGCGAAACTATGATTTGAGCGTGGAATCATCAAGTGGCGGTGAAACAATTGCCGCACTTGACATAGGAACTAACAGTTTCCACCTTGTAATAGCCAAGCCTGTCGTCGGTGGCTTTGAAGTCGTCACTCGCGAGCGCGAGTCCGTGCGAATCGGTCATGGCGGTGGGGAAATGAAAATGCTCGATCCGGATGCCATTGAGCGCGGAATCGCAAGTCTTTCTAGGATGCAAAAGATTGCTGAGTCACACAATGCACAAATTCGCGCTGTTGCGACCAGCGCCATTCGTGAAGCCAAGAATCAAGAAGAGTTTGTAAAACGGGCCCGTAAGGAAGCAAAAATCGACATCGAGGTAATCTCTGGCGTTGAGGAGGCGCGACTCATTCACCTTGGCGCGCTCTACGCAATTGGCGATCATGAACACCCGATGTTGCTCTGTGACATCGGTGGCGGTTCGACCGAAATCGTGCTAGCCAATGACGATGATATTTTGCTTTCTCGAAGTTTCAAACTTGGCGCCATTCGACTCACCGATAGATTCTTCGCCTCCGAATTGCTCCACCCAAGTGCATTGAGTAGTTGCCGGTCATTTGTGCGCTCAACGTTGACGATACTCCAGGCCGAAGTTGAGGAGTTTGGATACGACATCGCCGTCGCCTCTTCCGGAACGGCCGAAACTATCGCTCGGCTCATCTGCGCACAATCCGGAAAACCAGCACCACAGACATTCAACCGATTTGAATTTGGACGAACTGCCGTCGTCGAAATTGTAAAACTCCTAGCCGAAACACCAACTGTGATCGAACGACAGCAACGCTTCAAACTTGATCCAGCACGCGCCGACATTATTTTGGCGGGGGCGATCATTCTGGAAGGAATTGCCGATGTTTACGGTGTGGAGAATTTCATGTTCAGCGATTACGCGTTGCGCGAAGGTGTTCTCATCGACACTCTGCAACGTCAGGGCCGTGGTCCCAAAACGGAAGTGACCGACGCCGCGATGCGAAGTGTTCGGTTGCTTGCGGATCGTTGTGATGATCGACCCGATCACGCCGAACACGTGGCGCGACTGGGGAGTCAGCTCTTTGACAAATTGCATAAATTGCTCAACATCGATGAATCAAATCGTCGGCTACTTGAAGCCGCAGCACTTTTAGCAAATGTTGGCGTCGTCATTTCGCATTCAAAACATCACTTGCACTCGTATTACGTAATCCGCAATTCAGAACTTGTTGGCTTGAGTGACCGCGAAATTGAGATCATCGCTCAAATTGCTAGATACCACAGAAAGGGATCGCCGAAACTTGAACATTCAGAGTTCGCCGCGCTCAATGTCGATGATCAGCACATTGTGCGAAGTCTCGCCGGAATACTTCGTATCGCCATCGGTTTAGACCGCACGCAAGACGGTCGAGTAATCAAGCTCACGGTCAACCTTTCCGACAGGGATCTTGAGATCGCAATGAAAACCGCGAACAATAAAGATTCCGATCTGAATGTTTATGCCGCCAATGAGCGCAAAGGTTTGCTTAGCGAAGTCATCGGACTTCGAGTAAAGATTATTCCGGCCTAGGCACTTCTGGCTTGGGAGGTTCGACTGTGGAAGTGGCTGATTTCCCGTCGGAGACACCCTTTTTGAATTCTTGTTGTGCCTGTCCAAGATTGCGGGCAATTTTGGGTATACGCGACCCAAACAGAGCGACCGCAATCACGATGACAACGATGACTTCCCAACTACCGAACATGCCAACAATGTAGCACTACAGGCCCCAAATGCGATAAGCACTATTTGTGCTTGAATGCGTTGTAAATCTCAGTGAAGGCAAGGATCGCAGCTATTTGTCGGCTCTGGCGGACCAGTTAGGGATAGATCTGCTCGACGTGCACACCGATGCCGATCACCACCGCAGTGTGTTCACTCTTTTTGGGACTGAACAGGTTCGTGTTCTTGCCCAAAAAGCAATAGACAACCTTGATATTGGACGGCACTTCGGGGTCCACCCCCGTTTGGGTGTTGTCGATGTCGTTCCCTTCGTACCCCTAGATCTGAGCACCTTCGAAGATGCATTGTTGGCCCGAAATGAGTTTGCCGAATTTGGCGGACACCAACTTGGTGTCCCATGTTTCCTCTATGGACCGGAACGGACCCTTCCATTTGTTCGCGCTCATGCGTTCAAGGATTTGCTCCCCGACTTTGGGCCACCACGACCGCACCCCAAGGCCGGTGCAATGTGCGTCGGGGTGCGAAATGTACTTGTGGCGTACAACTTATGGTTAAAAAATACATCTCTTGAAGAAGCTAGTTCGCTGGCCATTTCAATTCGCAGCGACTCGGTTCGCGCACTTGGATTTCAAGTAGGTGAATTCACTCAAGTGAGCATGAACCTGATCAACCCACATGTAGTTGGTCCAGCCGAGATGTTCGACCGTGTTGCAGAGAAAGTTAAAATTGACCATGCTGAACTTGTCGGATTGATACCTGCCCGAGTCTTGGCAGACATCCCCCGCTCACGGTGGATTGAACTAGACCTCAGTAACGAGCGAACGATCGAGTGGAGAATTGCTCAACGAAATCAATTAGGTCGACCGCGCTAAGCGGGAATCGGGCACTGCTGATTAGGCGCTGGCGATATTGCGATTGGCCTGAGCGCGCTGGCGACGCAAGCGACGTCGCTCCCGTTCTGAGAGCCCGCCCCAAATACCAAATTTCTCACCGTTTTCCAATGCGAACTCAAGGCAATCGTTGCGCACAACACAGCCGCGACATACTTCTTTAGCCTCACGAGTTGACGCGCCCCGTTCCGGAAAAAACAGGTCGGGATCGACACCTAAGCAATTGGCCTGGTCTTGCCAAGCTCGATCAGCGCTCAGTGCGATGATTTCATCTTCCACTCGAAATGTCCCCTCCGGCTCTCGACTGAAGTCGCGAGAACGCGCCGACAACGAGGTAATTACAACGATGTCATTATGCCAAGTAAAAGCCTAAAAAGCAAATACGCCTACTCCTTGTCGGCGAAGCGATCAACCCGCTCCTCGACGCAATCAGCTTGCTCGGCGATGCGAACGCGTCGACAGTTGTCGTTTGTGTTCTAGAAAGTCCACTAACACATAATCACCAAGTGTGTCGGCTGAGGTAAAGAAAGCCCGACCATGATTGATTTTGGTCAACCGTTCGATGAAACCACGCAAGCCAACATCAGCATCAAGCATGAACGTATTGATTCGAATATCGGCACGGGTGCATCGCATCACTTCTCGCAATGTGGCTTCCACTGTCTCTCTGACGGGAGGGTAGTTGAAGAAAACACCACCAGATGAAGTAACATGAGCGGTCGGTTCACCGTCGGTAATCATGATGATCTGCTTGGTTCCGTTTTGATGATCCAACATCCGACGGCTCAGCGCAAAAGCGTGCTGCATATTGGTTCCGTACACAAAATCCCACGACACCTCGGGCAATTGATCAGCCTTTAATTCTCGCGCAACTTCGCCAAATCCGACAATACCCAGGTAATCTCGCGGAAATTGCACTGAGATAAGGGAATGTAACGCCATTGCCACTTTCTTTGCCGGCAAGAAATTGTCACGCATTGGCATCGATAACGAAAGATCCAACATCAACACCGTCGAAGATCGAGATAGATGCTCGGTGCGCTCAATTTCGAAATCTTCAGCCGATAATTTGAGCGGGACACCCGGACCGCCGCGATGCAGCGCATTGCGAAGTGTGCCCTGCAAATCAAGCTGAAATGAATCACCGTATTCGTACGGCTTGGTGTCATAGGTGCGTTCGTGGCCGCTCCCCACACGGTGGATCTGGTGTCCACCGAACGCATCAGCGGCGAGTTTGCCGAACAGATCTTTCAGCGCATTGGCCCCAATTTTGCGTAATCCACGCGGAGTCAGGGCCAAGCGACCCTCTTTTCGCTCAATGAGGCCAGCATCTTCAAGCATTTTGGCCAGATCGGCCAATCGCTCCAGAGATTTGGCAGCATCGTCGCCAAGAAGTTCTCGGACCCGATCTAAATCAATCTCGGCGAGAGCCGCTGGAGTTGAAGCGTTCTTCATCATGTTCTCAAGTTGATCCAGCTCAGATAACTCCTGCATCGACTTCATCGCTTGCTGAAAACCAAGCGGATCTTGGCCCTCAAAGTCATAGCCGCGGTTCCATCCCATCTCTGGAAACAATGACTGCAGATTCTGAGCAAGTTGATCCATTTGCCAGCGAAGGTCCATGTCTTCCATCAACTGATCCGATAGAGCTTGTAACTGTGCTCTTTGCTCAGAAGTCATTGAATTCAGCATTGCCTGGGCGGACGCCATACGCCGAGCCATTATTTCAAGCAATTCGTCAAGAGTTTGGGGATTTTCTGGAAAGAAATCGGCGAACTTTTTCATGAAGTCTTCGAATTGAGGATCCTCCCCGCGTTGGCGACGCTCGAGCATTTTGTTCAATTCCGACAACATGTCTTTCATCCGCTGCATGTCTGCCGAAGTCAGATTTTGCATGTCCCCCGACATTTGGTCAAGGTTTTGCTGCATCAACTGCTGGCGCAATTTGTCCAGCAACTGTTCGAAACGCTGCTGGGTCTCCTTGGACTGAAAATCGTAGTGACGCAGCTCGGCCACCTTTCCCGCTAGATCGGCAGGCAACATGTCCAGACGGAAGTTTCGATCTTGAGCAGTCTGTTGGGCGAGTTCAGCACGTCGTTCGTCGCCTGAATTCTTGGCCTCGGCGGTGTAATTGGCCACGGCGTGACGCTCGTCGTCGACAATGTCATTGAGCTCGTCAGCGATCTCAGCATAGACACCGACCAGATCGCCGCTATTTTCAATTTGCTGACGGCGTGCGCGGAGTTTTTCCATCATCTCACGAAGGCCGGCGAGACGATCCCCGTTGAGATCTCGCAGGCCCTCTTGCATTAATCGGCGCAATGCCGCATTGACGTCTCCGTGATAGAGCAAATCATCGGTGAGTGAATCCAAAAGCCCATCGGCATCTAGTTCAAATCCCTTTTGAGTGCCATCCCATCGTGAATAGGTAAATCGCGCCCCCATGAACGCACGATACACGGAGTCGAGAATTGAGCCAAGAACAGGTTTGAGGCTGATAGGCGGAGTAAGACATTGGTCACACCTCTAGGCTGTCCGTTACATGCGCTTCCCTCGAACCTTTATTTTCGTTGACCTATCGGGGTTTACGAATTTCACCGAGATCAATGGCGATGCGGCAGCGACAGAGCTGCTCGCCAAATTTCGGGCCAGTGCCCGCTCGGTCGGATCTCATCATGGAGTCCGGATCGATAAATATCTTGGTGACGGACTGATGGCCGTTGCCGTGGATGCCCAAATTGGCATCATCTTTGCCGTCGAATTGCAACGCGATGCTCAATTATCTTGTGCCCCACTGGTTCTGCGAATCGGCGTGGCGACGGGCGAAACGATGCTCTTTGAGGGACAGGACTACATCGGCTCGGCACCAAATTTGGCGGCGCGATTATGTGACGCTGCTGGAGGAATCGGCACTCTTATCCCGGCCGACCAAGCCCGTGACCTTCCACCGGGAATAATCGCCCGAGCCATTGACCCGATGATCTTGCCTGGATTTCCGAGTCCAATCGCCGTGGTCGCTCTGTCGGGCGAACCGGTAATCGACATGCGCTACGACACGAACGATCTGTGGGCGCGCTCATAACTTTCCCGACTTTGGCCCTGGAATAAAGCTAAGTTCTGGCCCGATATGTGGCTCTCGAACCAGCGGAATCTTTGTTAAGCCGCTTCGATAGATGCAAGCCTTCAAGCACAAATTCGACCGCACTTGCTATCACCGCCGGCGACTCATCACCCTTGACGATGGACACGACAATCTCGCGTAGTGCCGGGATTCCTTCCAACACGACTGAATATTCAGATGACGCGATGTCGTCACCTGTATGGGCCACTATCCCTTCATCGAAAACGGCAATAACATCGCGAATCTTTTCACTCGTCACATATTGCTTGTACACCTGTAATACCGCGGCCCGCACAAGTTGATCAAGAACTGCCGATTCTCGACCTTCCTCCACACTTTCAATTTCGATCTTGCCAGATGTTGAGGCAGCAAGTGCGGCCAAATCGCTGACACGAGGCGCAACATCAACTTCTCCCGCCCGAAGTGCTCGGCGCATCGCATTGGCAGCCAAAAGCTCGTAGTTGCTTACCGACAGTCGGACGCTCACACCACTGCGCTGATTCACATGATTGCTGGCCCGAGCCAATTGGCTAATGGTGGAAACAATTTCTTCCATAAATTCAGGCATTCGCACCACCACATTGCCAACACTTGATGGTCGGGCTTCTTGGCGCACAATTTGCATTTCTGTAACCACGTCAAGTGGGTAGTGCGTGCGGATTTGACTACCGAAGCGGTCCTTCAATGGCGTGATCAACCGACCACGATTGGTGTAATCCTCTGGGTTCGCCGATGCAACCAATAACACATCGAGTGGAAGTCGTATTTTGTAGCCACGAATCTGAATGTCTCGCTCTTCCAAGACATTGAGCAATCCGACCTGAATCCGTTCGGCAAGGTCGGGTAATTCATTGATCGCGAAAATGCCACGATTTGTACGCGGAACCAAGCCATAGTGCAGCGTCAATTCATCACTGAGATATCGACCTTCGGCAACCTTGATTGGATCAACCTCCCCAATGAGGTCGGCAATGGAGGTGTCAGGTGTGGCAAGTTTTTCGCCATATCGAGTGTCTCGATGCACCCATGTCAGCGGAGTCCCATCACCAAACTCATTCACCGCATCAATTGCGAATCGGGATACAGGTGCGTACGGATCGTCATTGATTTCACTCCCAGCAACTATCGGCATCCATTCGTCTAAAAGTCCGGTTAGCGATCTAATCATCCTCGTCTTTGCTTGGCCCCGTTCGCCGAGAAAAATCACGTCGTGACCGGCCAGCAGTGCATTTTCCAGTTGCGGCATGACGGTGTCTTGAAACCCGAGCACACCTGTAAACAGAGCCTGACCCGATGCGATTTTTTGAACCGCATTACGCCGAACCTCTTCCTTGACAGTGATTGATACCCATCCAGAAGATCGCAATTCGCCAAGCGTCGTGGGTCGGTGGAGCGGAGTTGAAGGTGAGTCAGCCATGGCGCGACGATACCTCCTACGAGCCGATTGCCGAACAAATATGATCTAAAGTTGACAAAAGTAGTCGGGTTTGATTGAATGAACACCTTTAGTCAATTCCGACACTTTGGAGAACTTTTATGCCTGTACGACTTGGCGATATTGCCCCCGACTTCGTAGCTGAATCCACCGATGGCACCATTCACTTTCATGATTGGCTGGGTGATTCATGGGGAGTCCTATTTAGTCATCCAAAGGACTTCACTCCGGTGTGCACCACCGAACTTGGTTATGTTGCCAAAATTAAGCCGGAATTCGATAAACGAAATGTCAAAGTGATTGGTCTCTCCGTCGACAGTGTTGACTCTCATGTGAAATGGGAAGGCGATATCGAAGAAACGCAGGGCACCGCTGTGAACTTTCCAATGATTGGAGACTCTGACCGCACGGTGAGCAATCTCTACGACATGATCCATCCAAATGCCAACGACACCCTTACCGTCAGAAGTGTTTTTGTTATTGGTCCGGATAAGAAGGTAAAGTTGACCCTCACGTATCCCGCGTCTACAGGTCGCAATTTCGACGAAATTCTTCGGGTCATCGACTCGCTTCAACTCACGGCAAAATATAAAGTCGCGACTCCGGCAAACTGGCAGTACAACCAGGACGTCATCATCGGCGGATCAGTGAGCGACGACGAGGCTAAGACATTATTTCCAAACGGATGGAAAACTGTTAAGCCGTATTTACGAGTGTTGCCGCAACCAAAGGGATAGCGAAAACGCCACTTACACTGGCAGGATGACTTTCAACTCTGCGGCGGCTGTTGCCGTCGATGCAACCAAAACCTACGGAGAGGGCGATAGCGAAGTACATGCCCTTGATGGAGTCAGCGTTCAATTCGACAAAGGTCGATTCAGCGCAATTATGGGCCCGAGCGGTTCAGGTAAATCCACGTTGATGCATTGTTTGGCTGGTCTTGATTCACTTTCATCTGGAAATGTGTCAATCGCCGGTACTGATTTGGCGCCACTGAACGACAAGGCACTCACCTCACTTCGTCGCGAACAAATTGGTTTTGTATTTCAGGCATTTAATCTCATACCTACTCTCAATGCATATGAGAACATCGTGCTACCACTTTCGCTGGGCGGACGCAAAGGTGACGAAATGTGGATTAATCAAGTGATCGACACGATTGGTCTTCGCGATCGACTTAAGCATCGTCCGAGCGAATTATCGGGTGGTCAACAGCAACGCGTCGCCATTGCCCGAGCATTGGCAAGTAAACCGGCGATCATTTTCGCTGATGAACCAACAGGTAATCTCGACTCCAAGACCGGTAGCGAAGTACTAAATTTTATGCGTCGCGCCGTGACCGACCTCGGTCAAACCATTGTCATGGTCACCCATGATGCCGTGGCAGCAAGTTATGCCGACATCATCGTGTTTCTCAAAGACGGGAAGATTGCCGGCGAAATGACCGAGCCAACTCCAGAACGAGTACTTGATTATCTCAAGCACCTCGGAGATTAACTCCGTGTTGCTTCTTTCGCTGAAAATGACTTTGGCTCGCAAGGGTCGACTTTTTTTGACTTCGCTGGCGATCATTCTTGGCACGGCATTTTTGTCCGGAACATTCATTTTTTCCGACACCCTGAATAAGACATTTGATCGATTATTTTCTGATGTGTTCAAGGATGTAGATGCCTATGTCAGATCGTCAAATTTTGTCGAAGTTCCATTTGGTGGTGAACAACGGGGCCGAATACCAATTAGTGAACTCGACACCGTGCGCGCAGTTCCCGGCGTGACTGACGCTGTGGGTGACATTCAGGCCTTTGCTCGCATCATCGGCAAGGACGGCAAAGGGCTCGGAAGCGAGAACGGTCCACCGACTTTCGGTGGAATTGCCAGCTTGAGCATGGCCGGATTTTGGAATGTCGACTCCGGCCGCTTGCCGAGAGGTTCAAATGAAATGATGATGGACCGAGCAACGGCCAAGGTGGGCAAGTTCGCAATCGGTGAGAAAGTTCGAGTCAATGCTCAGTCAGGGAGCCGCGAATTCACTCTCGTAGGTATCGCCAACTACGGCGACGTGAGTTCGCCGGGCGGAGCCACGTTTGCCCTATTCGATCAACCAACCGCCTCCGAGTTTTTACTCGCTCCTGGCTTTGTCGATGCTTTTCTAGTTCAGGGAGATGGATCTCTCACCGATATCGAACTTGCCGCAAGAATTACGGCTGCCTTACCGCCATCGGCAAAATTGGAGACTCTGACAGGTGCGGAGATCACCAAAGAAACTCAAGATCAAATCGGTCAAGCTCTCAGTTTTCTTTCCACGTTTCTTACCGCTTTTTCACTCATTGCACTTGGCATCGGTTGTTTCGTCATCTACAACGTGTTTTCGATTACCGCCGCCCAGCGATTGCGGGAAAACGCGCTATTGCGGGCAATTGGTGCAAGTCGTCGACAAATTACGAGAGCGCTGCTCATCGAAGCGTTGGTTGTCGGTTTGCTCGGATCGATTCTTGGATTTTTTGTCGGCATTGGACTATCACGCGGGCTTACTGCTCTGCTTAACGCGGTCGGATTAGACATTCCGTCAACTGGACTGAGTATCGAGTCTCGAACGGTGACGATCACAATAATCACAGGCGTCATCGTGACGGTGCTTTCGGCAATACTTCCTGCCAGGCGAGCTGGCAAGGTGCCACCACTAGCGGCGCTTCGAGATACCGCGATTGAGACCACAGGCAGCAACAAGAAACGGTTTACGATCGGTCTGGCCATACTCGCTTTGGGCACCGTAGCCCTGATCGCAGCGGGTGCTGGGGCGAGCACCGTCTTTTTGGGACTGGGGGTGCTGTTTGTATTTGCTGGTGTACTCATTGTTGGACCGGGCGTGGCAAAGCCAATTGCGTTATGGATTGGTCGACCGATAGAAAAACTTCGAGGTGTCACCGGAGCAATGGCCCGCCAAAATGCGTCCAGAAATCCGAAACGCACTGCCCGTACCGCTGCCCCGGTACTCATCGGCGTTGCTCTCGTAACCGCGTTTACAGCATTCGCAGCAAGCGTAAAATCAGAGATTCGCGACACAATTGGTAGCCAGTTCCGTGGTGACTTTGCCGTGAGTGCACCTAACAACGGCTTTGGTGGTTTGAGCCCAACTCTTGTTGACGAACTAGGTGTTATGCCACAAGTGGCCCAAGCGAGCGGATTGGGCTTTGCCACAATCAAGATCAACGGCAAAGGCGAATTCGTTCAAGTCATAAATCCACAAACAGCGCAGGGAATTTTCGAACTCGAAATGGTACAGAACACGCAAGAGTTCTTGACACCTACGGGAATTTTAGTCAGCGAGAATCGAGCCAAGTCAAAGGGCTGGGAAATTGGAACGTTGATTGACATTGTGATGGTTGACGGAACCGCCAAGAAACTTGCCATTCAAGGAACGTACCGGCCCAGTGGGTTCATTGGCTCATACGTCATCGACCGTGGTGTCTTTGGCGGAACCAACAACTCATATTTCGACACGGTAATTTACTTGAAATTGAAAGATGGCGTGAGTACGTCTGATGCACGTGACGCGCTAACCGCGGTGACTACCGGCAAAGGTTTGGGTGAGCTACAAAGTCGCGATGAGTTCATCGACTCGCAATCTGGGCAAGTAAATCAGATTCTTGGACTTATCTACGGTCTTCTGGCATTGTCAGTCGTCATTGCCATCGTTGGAATTGTGATCACGCTGCTACTTTCAGTATTCGAGCGCCAGCGAGAAATTGGGCTATTACGCGCCGTGGGAATGACTCGATCGCAGGTTCGGACCACCGTGCGTTGGGAAAGTGTGATCACATCCATGTTCGGTGCTGTTGTCGGTGTCGTGCTTGGAATTGTGATGGGAGTGGTACTTATGGCGGTACTTGCCGATAATGGCGTCGCCGCGTTTCGCTTACCAATTAAGAGCACCTTGATCATTCTTGTGTTGTCATTTGTCATCGGCGTGATCGCTGCGATTTACCCAGCGCGCCGAGCGACAAAAATTGAAATTATGCAAGCAATCGCCACAATGTAAATTGTTGCTTTTATTCGTTGGAATAACCGGCTTCGACGGAGTGCAAAATCTCACCCGACTGATCACGCTCGATGTAAACCGGAGTAAAATTTGGACGCATCAGAGGTTGATGTGTAATTTGACAATTCGGACACCAATACAACACCCGGTGCGCTTCACCGTGATGTGTCACCTTGATTAGATCTCCACATCGATGGCAATGCTTCCCTTGTCGGCCATATACCGCAAGGCTGCCACTGAATTCAGCGGCGGTCCCGCGTGGCGTGTAATCAAGGTTCGCCAGAATCATTTCGGAAGCCAACATAACCATTTCACGACATTCACCCCGCTTGAGAGAACCAACGTGCGCCCACGGGTGAACTTCGCAAGCCCACAGCAACTCGCAACGGTATACATTGCCCACGCCACACATCACTCGTTGGTCGAGCAATACATCGGCGATCGGGGTATCACGTTCTTGATAGTTCATTATTCGATCGACGCATTCCTCAAGATCGGCATCTGCGCGGCATAAATCCGGACCACGACGCCCAAGAATTGGATGTCGTCGCGGATCAAAATCTCGGTATGTTTCGACAATTGCGGCATTGAAACAGACGACAATCCAGTCAGACACAACGATCACGACACTGGCACGGTCCTTTGATTTCTTCCACCGTTCACCTGCTCGATACAGCTCCCATGAGCCAAACATCCGCAAGTGGGTATGCAACACGACTCCATCGTCCCAAATAATTTCCACATTTTTGCCGTGGCTGCGAACTTCTTCAACAACTCGTCCGACAGAAGGTCGAATTCCAATTAGTTGAGGGGCTTCAAAGCGAAATAATTCTTTGCCCAGCAGCGCGGTTCGTAATGCGGCAGCGCTGCGATAAATGGTGTCGACCTCTCGCACAGTATGAAGATTATTGCACCTCAAGTTGCTAACTGTGGGATGAGCACTATGTTGATGAACGTGTCGTCGTCCGAAGAACCCGAATTGCCGAAAGTGCCTCCGATACCGCAGTCGAGCGAACAGGCGATGTTGCGTCGAGCATCACAGCGATATGGAACCGTTGGTGCCTTGCTTGCCGGAGGAATGGTGGTATTCGATCGACTTCTTGGACGAAAGCCCCGGGAGGAAGCGGCCGTCGTCATCGAGGCCTCGGGAGATCCAGGGAATATCGACTTCGATGGCATCACATTGATCCTCAACGAATCAACGACGGTAATTTCACCAGCTCCACACGCACGTTCGCAGCGGTCACGGCGGGTGCGCCGCCGGCGTCGAATTCAGGGCAACTGACCTACCGAAGCTAGTGCCAAGCGAATCAGCCGGTCGTGCCCACTGGTCATTTCATTGCGCATCGGTTCACTCACCGATTGATCGGGAGTAAACCAACCAAGATCAAGAGCTTGTTGGCTGGGTTGACAGTCACCCGATACCGGTACAACAAAGGCCAAACTGACGGCGTGGTGACGTGGATCATGAAATCCACTTATAGCTGGATCCGGGAAGTATTCCACAATTGTGAAGGGTGCCGGCTCGGGAGGAATTTGCGGCAACGCCAGCGGTCCGAGATCTTTTTCCAGATGTCGAAGCAACGCTTGTCGAATTCTCTCACCGAGTAAAACTCTCCCGGAAACTATCGTCCGACTGATTCTGCCGTCAGGCGCCTGACGTAACAGCATCCCCACATGAGTGACATTTCCGTGGTCGTCAACTCGCACCGGTACCGCGTCCACATATACAAGGGGCACTTGACCCCGAACGGATTCCAGTTGGTGTGGGTCCAACCAATTCGTGCGAATGTCAAGGCTGTCGGTCAATTGGAATACCTACCAGTTTCCGGCAATGTACTTAGTCTCGAGAAATGCCAACAACCCGTCGTGCCCACCTTCACGACCGATTCCAGACTCCTTCACTCCACCAAATGGTGCCGCCGGGTCGGAGACCAATCCGCGATTAAGTCCGACCATGCCGGTTTCGAGTGCTTCGGCAAGTCGCATGCCTTTGGCAACATCGCGTGTATAAATGTACGACACCAGACCATGCTCGGAGTTGTTGGCGTACTGGCGAAGCAGTTCTTCATCGTCAAACGACACGATCGGTGCCACTGGGCCGAATACTTCGTCGCGCAGAATCGCGGCATCGACTGAAACATCTGCCAACACCGTGGCGGCGTAACCAAACGAACCGTCCGTTGCCGGTGCACCACCACACAACACATGTGCTCCGTTACTCACGGCATCATTGACTACCGACGTCACCCGCTGTTGTTGAGCGCGCGATACGAGTGGACCGAGAGTGGTCGAAGGGTCCACTGGGTCACCGAGCTTCAAGGCCGACATTCGTACAGTGAATTTTTCGGTGAATTCGCTCAACACCGTCGCCTGCACGTAGAAGCGATTTGCGGCAGTGCACGCGGCCCCACCGTTTCGCATTTTGGCGATCATTGCCCCGTCAACTGCGGCATCAATATCGGCATCGTCATAGACCACGAACGGTGCATTGCCACCAAGTTCCATCGAACAATTGATGATTCGACTGGCGGCTTGAGCGAGTAGCAGTGCACCAACTTGGGTCGAACCAGTGAAGCTCAACTTGCGCACTTGACCAGAGTCGAGCATGGCTTTGACTGCTTCGCTAGGCGGATCGGGTATGACCACATTGACAACACCTGCGGGCAATCCAGCGCGTTCCAAGATGTCAGCAATCGCTAATGCCGTAAGCGGCGTGTCGTGAGCCGGCTTAAGCACCACCGTGCAACCGGCGGCCAGTGCTGGTCCAATCTTGCGAGTTGCCATTGCGGCGGGAAAATTCCAAGGTGTAGCCAGTAGGGCAACACCAACTGGCTGGCGCATCACGAGCAACCAGTTGGCGCCGCTCGGGGCACGGCGATAGTCACCGTCGATGCGCACTGCTTCTTCGCTGAACCATCGGAAGAACTCGGCGGCATAAGCGACTTCACCACGTGCATCGCTGAGAATTTTGCCGTTCTCAAGAGTGATCAGTCGAGCCAAGTCTTCTTGCTCCCCAATCATGATTTCAAATGCCTTACGCAATATTTCAGCCCGTTGACGAGGAGCAGTATTACGCCACGAGCCAAATGCGCCATGCGCTGCATCCACGGCATCTAAACATTCACCCAACGTCGCGTTGGATACTTCGGCAATTGACTTACCGGTCATTGGGTTGAGGACATCGAAAGTCGATGATGACTTCACCCAAGAACCACCGATATACGACGATGTTCGCAATTGTTGCTTATTCAGAAAGACTCCTCTGTCGTCGTCTCGTCAGTATCGAATTCTAATTCTTGGCCAGATCCACACCGGCAATTGTTTTGATGCGTTCACGCAGAAAATCAAACGCGGTTTTGTTTTCGGCGATGACAACATCATCAGCAGGATGCAAGAACAATGGTGTCGATACTCGCGATCGCTGAGCCGCTTCACCGACTGGATTAGTCACCTGATGAGTGGTGCTCGGATAATAACCGGCACTTACAAATTTGAGCATGTCACCAGCATTAATAGCAACGCTGCCAGGATCACATGGCACGTCAAACCATTTGCCATCCAAATCGCGAACTTGTAATCCCGGTTCGTTTGCGGCCGGTAAAACAGTGAGCATGTTGATGTCTTCATGAGCTGCAGCGCGAACCGAACCAATTGGTTCGTGGCCACTTAGGGGCGGGTAGTGCAAGATGCGCAACAAAGTTCGACGAGTTCCAGTAATCATTTGCGACAATGGAATCGAGAATGTTTCGGTGATTTCTCGCGGTGTATTGGTCTCCACCCACTTAAGCAATTCAACACCAAGCGACATTCCAGCCTGATATACCGCAGCCGCACTCGCCGATACATCCAATGGTTGACGACCCCATGGATACCAATGGAAGTATTCCTTTATATCGCGAAGTTCTTCGCCTAGAGCCGTCTCGGATTCTTCGAGGGGAACGTAACCATCTTGATCGTGCTCTCCTGGTAGAAACTCCCACTTGCGTTCTGATCTAAAGAATGCGAGCCATTCATTGTGCAATCTCTGCACAAGTTGATAATTGATGGGATGATTTACGACGACGGCAAAACCAGTCGAGCGTAAAGATTCGGTGAAGTGGGCAGGGGCTTCAGGCGCGCGATAGTCGACAACGGCTACTTCCATGCCCTTACCTTATGCGAATAATTGCTGTTACCAGACGTCGACCTCAAGTGAGTCCATCGGAAAGAGTTCTGGTGTGGAAGTTGCTAATCGAATATTGAGATTGACGGCCACGGCGGCAATCATGCAATTCACCAGCGAAAGCGAAATACCGCGGGTGGCGAATTCGTTACGCCAAAGACTTGCTCGCTCGGCATCTTCCAAGCCAATGGGAACCACCCGTACCCCGCCAAAGAGCAAGCGTGCACGTCCGTGATCAACAGCGTTGATGCCGTGAAAAATTTCAGCAGCATTCAGTGCGGTGGTCACCGGAATCTCACCTCGAGCACGCATCCGCAGAAACCGATCACTTGACTCGGTGCCCTGCAACATACCGATGAGAATGGGAGTATCAAATAGAATCATTCGGAATTCCTATTTGGATCGTTGCAGTTCGATTTGTCGCTCGGCACGTATCCATTGCTGTGGATCGTTTTGCCAGGCATGACCGCGAGTGGCAACAGAACCAATCGCGGCTTCGAGAGTGTCCCATTGGCGTTCAAATTCGAGCGCCCGGCTAATTGCTGTGACGATAAATGCGCTCCGCTCTCGCGGCCCACATCGTTCGTCTAGTTGATCAACCAATTCATCATCCAAATGCACATGAAGTCTCATGTGCATATATTAGCACACTGTATAGCACACTTAATTCAAGTCGATTTCTGCGTTTCAATGACTACTGTTGCACGGTGCATATCAAGCGAACAATCCTCCTCTTACAAGTCGCCGTCGGAATACTGGCCGCCGGCTACGGAGTGATGTTCACCCTGTTGGACGATTGGCGCGCCGAATACGGCATTCAGGAAACTGGTCTTGGATTTATCGTTGCCGTTGGATTCTTCACCTCATTTATTGCTCAACTCACCATTGCTCCTCTTGCCGACAAGGGATTTTCTCGTCGGCTGATGACTCTTGGGCTGATTGCCAATGTTGTTGGCGCATTGACAATGGCCCAGGGATCGACGATAAGCACATTTCTCAGCGGGCGATTTCTGATGGGTTTAGGGGCCGGCATGGCAATTCCGGCAATTCGACGCATCGTTGTCGTCACTGATCCAGAACATTTGGGTGCAAATATGGGTCGAGGACTGTCAATCGAAGTTGGTGGGTTTGCTATCGGACCGGTTCTCTCGGCAGTCACTGTCGGTACGTTCGGTCTTGCTGCACCGTTCCTGATAATTGCTGCGGTCCTTGCAGTGATGGCATTCACCATTTGGCGAATTCACATACCAGAAACACCGGTCGA
>JANNRJ010000027.1:0-40060 GCA_031401235.1 Actinomycetota bacterium | reverse complement strand
CTTGACGGCAATGCCATCAGCCAGAGTGAGTACGGGACCAGTTGGCATCTCACCATATATATAAGGTGCACACGATGAGATCTGGACTCCGATCACGCGGATGCTCGGTTTGTGAAATTTCAGGGCGATCGCCACACCGCTGAGCAAGCCACCTCCACCGAGGGGAACAACAACTTGAGTCAGATCGTCGATGTCCTCCAACAGTTCCAATCCCAAGGTGCCCTGGCCGGCGACCACGTCGATGTCGTCAAAAGGATGACAAAACGCCATCTTGGCCTCGATGGCGTGTACGCGTGCCATTGCCACGGCGGACTCGACGCTGTCGCCGCCTTCAAGCACGGTTGCGCCATAACTTCGACAAGCAGCAACTTTGGAAAGTGATGCGCCGCGTGGCACGAATATTTCACACGGCACACCCAACTGTCGGGCTGCAAGCGCCAGCGCCTGGGCATGATTGCCTGCGCTTCCTGCCACCACACCATTGCGCGCGGCTGAACCCAAACGCGAAACCTTGTTGAGCGCTCCGCGAATCTTGAATGCGCCAGTGCGCTGCAAATTTTCCGCTTTCATGACGACTTTGCCGCCAAATCGTTCACTGAGATACGCCGACGGAGTTACCGGCGTGTGTTCGACAGTTCCAGCTCCCACCGCTCGAGCGCGGCGAATGTCATCAAGAGTGATCTCGACCGCGTCGCTGTTTTTCGCCATGCGACGTCTACGGTATCTCTATGCACACTCTTCTTGTTGCCAACTTGGGAGACGCCGATGCTGGCTATGTTGGGACACGTTTTGCCGACTTCGATTTCGAATGACGGTCTACTGGGCGAACTTGAGGCACTCACTCAGCCGATAGTCACCACCAGAGGTATTTAGGATCGCGTCGCCGACGAAATTCTCGAGAACGATTCAAGTTGCCCCATGCGTTATTTCGCAATGCTTTCTCCAATTTTGCCAAAAAGTTTTTTGCAAAGGTGCTGACCGACGGAACTGTCCCACAATTCAATTGCTATCAGCTCGTATTGGACGAAATTAGAAGGACGCTTGCGGCGTACGTTGGTAACGGCGTGTATCTTGACGTTGCTTTCACATAGAGTTGCAGTCGGGTGTAGCTCGCTAGATATCAAAACTGATTGGAATTTGGACAATGACCGAAAGCATCGGTAATTTCGATGAGGTTGCGGATACCTATTCCGACCAACTTGCAACGGCACTTGGCGTGTTCGGAGGTGAAAGTGATTACTTCGCCCGATACAAGGTCGAATTGATTTCTCACACTCTTAAGGATTTTACTGTTGGGACGATTCTGGACTATGGCAGTGGAATTGGTACATCAATCCCATTCTTCAGAGAGTTTTTTCCATCTGCCCAAA
The DNA here is from genome assembly GCA_031401235.1 of Actinomycetota bacterium. Lineage (GTDB taxonomy): Bacteria > Actinomycetota > Acidimicrobiia > Acidimicrobiales > Ilumatobacteraceae > UBA3006. The sequence continues at coordinate 38,690 of JANNRJ010000027.1, read as the reverse complement.
TTTGGGCCACCGATCTCTCGTCTGAGTCTCTTAGCCGTCTCAAAACCGAACATCCTGAAGTGAATATCATTCAGTCCGACGGTCTTAACAATCAAAAATTTGATCTAGTCTTCCTGTCGTGTGTGGTTCACCATATGCCTGTCAACTTGAGGGCGGCGGAAATTGACAAGGTGTTAGCTTTCGTCCGATCAGAGGGACATGTTTGTGTCTTTGAACACAATCCCTTTAATCCCATTACGAGGCGGATCGTCTCCAATTGCGCATTTGACGAAGGAGTTGTGCTGCTGTCCAGGAGAGGGCTTCGCCGACTCTTCTCCGCACGACAGGGTCCGATCGCTCTTCGCTCGGGGTACTGCCTATTTTTTCCGCCGATCGCTAAACGATTGGCATTTATTGAGAGAGTTGTGCGGTGGCTACCACTTGGTGGCCAACACTATTTATTCGTACAAGTTTCGAATTCCCCATAATCGGCAGTGCGCCGAGCCTCGCCAAACAACTCTCTCCATCTTGCGTTGTTTTTCGCCATACGGCGTCTACGGTATCTCTATGCGTGCATTCCTCATAGCCAACACGGGGGATGCCGATGCCGGTTATGTCGGAGCGCGCTTTGAAGACTTTGATTTCGAATTCAAGCATTTACCTCGCGAGTACCCGGGGCAGTGGCCAACTTTGGACGGAATCGATCTTGTCCTGCTACTTGGTTCTGAATGGTCGGTGTATTGGGGTGATAATTCCAAGAGTGTTGAGGCCGAGCGTGAACTGATTGGCGAGACTCATCGACGAGGAATCCCACTTTTTGGAATCTGCTATGGAGCACAAATCATGGCCTCGGCGTTAGGCGGAAGCGCCGAGCGAGCTAAAAAGTGTGAAATCGGATGGCATGAGGTTGTGACCACACCGACAAATGCAGTGCTCGCCGGATTATGGCTGCAGTGGCACTGTGACACCTTTACTCCACCAGTTGGGGCAGAAGTGTTGGCGTTTAGCGATGCCGGTCCACAGGCGCTTCGAGTTGGCCGCAGTTTTGCGACCCAATTCCACCCTGAGGCTAACGAAGCGATCATCACGCGATGGCTAAGCGGAAGCGGGGCGACCGAACTTGCTGCCCATGGGATCAAGCCGTCAACCCTGATGGAACAGACTCGAAATGAAGTTGTTCGCAGTGGGCCAGCCGCCGCACAGATTGTGGACTGGTTTTTGCACAATGTCGCAAATACGCCGATGCCAAAGGTCGAAGGTTCTTCCCGCCCCAAGTCCAAGTAGTAGTTTTGAGCGCTGATGTCCCCCTTTCTTCGGTCGTTTCTCACGGTGGCGTGGTTTGGGATGGCAGCCGTTCTCGTGGCTGGACTTTTGTTATGGGTCTCGTCTCTTGTTCGACCGTCACGACCGAACCCGGAAAAGTTGCTGACATATGAAAGCGGTGTCGACCCAGTGGGGGAAGGCTGGTCGCAAAGTCAAATCCGCTACTACATCTTTGCTTTGCTGTTCGTAATTTTTGACGTAGAAACCGTGTTCATCTTTCCGTGGGCCACTCAACTCGAACGCTATGGAGCATTTGGACTGGTGGAAATGGGAATCTTCGTTTTTGTTTTGCTCTTAGGTCTCGTGTATGCGTGGCGCAAGCGCGTGTTGCGGTGGGTGTAGCAATATGGGTCTCGTAGATCGCGGTCGATTGCCAAAGCCACTCGCCACGCTGTTCAATCTTGGTCGAACGTACAGCCTGTGGGTGTATCAGTGGGGATTGGCCTGTTGTGCAATCGAAATGGGCGCGGCATTTGGTTCGCCGAGATATGACGTTATGCGCCTCGGCGTGATTCCACTTCCAGCGAGCCCGCGTCAAGCCGACCTCGTGGTGATTTCAGGAACGGTCACCGACAAAATGGCGCCGGCCATCAAGCGACTGTATGAACAGATGCCAGAACCTAAATATGTCATCTCGATGGGAAGTTGCGCCAACTGTGGCGGCCCGTATTGGGACAGTTACTCGGTTACCAAAGGTGTGGATCAGATTATTCCGGTAGATGTCTATGTGCCAGGTTGTCCACCGCGCCCCGAGGCATTGCTCGAAGGCATTGTGTTGTTGCAACAGCGGATCAAAAACGAAGATATGAGCGCTCGGTGGCGCGGCGAAGGAACAAAATCAATGGACGCATCATTGATTGCATCGGCCGATGCGGAGAGGCGCGGTGAACCAGTTGTCGTCCACCACTGACACCACTCCGCCAGAAGTTGTCGACTCGGTCCGCGATCAACTCGCGGCTGACATTCGAGCCACGCTCGGGGAGGCCGTGGTCGATATCTTTATCAAACCAGGCGACGACATGTGGGTTCGAGTACGCACAGAGTCGTGGCGAGAGATTCACCAAAAGTTTCGTGACGCGCTTGGGTTCGACTATTTCTGTTTCCTGTCGGCAATCGATTGGATGCCGTCGCCCTACGGTCGCGGTGAAGATGACCCTACCGAACCGCCACCGGTTCGGGATACGACGATCAGATCTGGATATGCCGGCGGGGACACGCGGATGCAAGTGTTCGCTCGGCTTGTCAGTTCGGAAAGTAAAATGGGCGTGACTCTTAAGGTTGATGTTGCCGATGATGCGCTTTCGATTGAGTCAATTGCCAGCGTTTTCGCGGGTGCAAATTGGCACGAGCGCGAAGCACACGAAATGTTTGGTATCAACTTTGTCGGTCACCCTGATCTTCGCAACTTATATTTGCCCATCGATTTTGAGGGGCATCCATTGCGCAAAGATTTTCCATTGCTTGCTCGAATGGTCAAGCCGTGGCCAGGCATTGTCGATGTTGAGCCGTTGCCAGGTGGCCCAGTTAGCGATGACGAGGCAATTACATGACATTGACCAGTGATCGCCTCGGAGATCGACAAAAACTTTCATACATTGCCGGACAGGCTGCAGATGCCCGGGTAAATCTGGAACTTGAGACCGAAGGCATGACGCTCAATATCGGTCCCCAACATCCGGCCACTCACGGCACATTGCGAATCATCGCCCGCCTGGATGGAGAGCAAGTTGTATGGGCTGAACCGTCGTGTGGTTACATGCATCGCGGCTACGAAAAGCTCACAGAGGTGCGTACCTATCCACAAGTGACCACGCTGGTCAATCGCATCGATTGGTTGGGAAGTTTTGCCAACGAAGTACCGTTTATTTTGGCGGCGGAAAAACTCATGGGCGTCGAAGCACCACCGCGAGCACAATGGATTCGAACAATTTTGTTCGAGTTGTCGCGGATCGCCAACGTGTCGTTGTTTTTGGGTGATTTAGGAGTGCAACTCGGTGCAATCACCCCAGTATTTCTCGCATTTCGCGACCGCGAATATGTATTGAATCTTATTGAGTCGGCAACTGGTGGAAGATTCCACCCAAACTTTGATCGAATTGGCGGACTCAAAGATGATCTGCCTGCCGGTTTTATCGATGAGACCAAAGCAGTAATGAAAAAAATGCGAAATTTCTGTGATGAGATCGAAACATTGTTATTTGGAAACGAAATATTCCAATCGCGCACACGTGGCATCGGGATCATTCCCCGCAGTGTGGCGTTGCAATACGGATTATCTGGTCCAAACTTGCGCGCCAGCGGTGTGGACTGGGATCTTCGTCGCGACCAAGACATTGCAATGGCATGGAACAAGGTCGACTTCAAGGTATGGACTCACCCCGACGGTGACAGCTTTGCCCGCTGTTGGATCCGCTTGCAAGAGACTCGCGAAGCCACGCTGATCGTTGATCAACTACTGGACGGAATTCCAAGTGGTCCGGTGATGGCCAAGGTACCCAAGATCATCAAGGTACCCGAAGGCGAAGCGTGGGTTTCCACCGAAAACCCGCTCGGCGAAATGGGGTACTACGTCATATCGCGGGGCGACCTTGGTCCATTTCGGGTGAAGATTCGCTCGGCGAGTTTCAACAATATTTCAATCACACCGTGGTTGTTGCGTGGCGTCTATGTGCCCGACATCATCACCATTCTTGCGTCGCTGTATTTCATACTTGGTGACATCGATCGATGATTCATTCACTATTTTCCGTAGAAATTCCATACTGGGGTCAGTCGCTGTTGCGCGTACTCGGTGGCTTAGTCGCGGTACTGCTACCTGCTGGAACCATCGTCTACCTGTTTTTGTTCAAGATGATGTCGTTTATGCAAAGTCGACTTGGTCCAATGGAAGCCGGACCGTATGGCTCGTTGCAATTGGTCGCCGAGGTGGGCAAGTGGATGCAGAAAGAAGACATCGTTCCGCAACGGGCCGATAAGTTCATTTTTAAAATTGCGCCGATCGTCGTGCTGGTGAGCACGTTCTTGCTGGTGGTGGTGGTTCCATTTGGTCCCGACGCATACTTCACCAACTTTGAAACGGGCGTGTTCTATGCCCTAGCCGTGTCATCGGTATCGGTCCTTGGCATATTGATGGCTGGATGGTCGAGTGCGAATAAATATTCGCTGCTAGGTGGCTTACGTGCCGCCGGCCAACTCATCGCTTATGAATTGCCAATGGTGTTGGCGGTGATGGGTGTAGTAATTCAAGCCGGCACGATGAACATGCAACAGATCGTGGTCGCCCAAAATACTGATTCAATGTTCGGATTTAACGGATTGGGCAATCCGTACATATTGACGCAAGCAATCGGGTTCATTGTGTTCATGATTGCGATCCAAGCCGAACTCACTCAGGCACCTTTCGACATGCCGATTGCGGAGTCGGAACTGGTCTCGGGTTATATGACTGAATATTCAGGTTTTCGCTTTCTGATTTTTTTCATCGGTGAGTTCGCCACCGCCGGAGTATTTGCCATGATCGCCTCGGTGCTCTTTCTCGGTGGTTGGGGAGTACCGTTCGCATGGTTTGGATGGACATCAACCGATGACGTAGCCAATTGGATGAACTTGGTTGGACCACTCATTTTGATTACCAAAATGATGTTGGTGGTTTTCATCATCATGTGGGTGCGATTTAGTTACCCGCGATTTCGCGAGGATCAATTACAGCGCTTCGCCTGGAAGATTCTCATTCCCGTATCTCTGGCCAACATCATGGTCACTGCAGTATTGAAGGTGGCGTTGTAATGGCAAAGATTCCAGGTCTTGTAAAGGGTCTCGGTGTCACTTTTGGCACGATGATGCGCACCATCACCAAAGGCGCCAACACTGTTCAGTATCCCCATGAGAAAGAAATTCCACCAATTCGTTCTCGTGGAGTTATCGCGCTCCATCAGGACAACTGCACCTCGTGTATGTTGTGCTCGCGTTCATGTCCCGACTGGTGCATTTACATCGAAGCGCACAAAGATCTGGCGCCGCCACGTCGCGAAGGTGGAAAAGTTCGTACCGTAAACAAACTCGACCGCTTCGACATCGATTACGCATTATGCATGTACTGCGGTATCTGCGTCGAAGTATGCCCTTTTGATGCATTGTTCTGGAGTCCGGAGTACGAGTATTCAGAACCGAACATTGCCGACTTGCTTCATGACAAGACGAAATTGAGCGAGTGGATGGAAACCGTTCCCGAAGCGCCGGCACTTGAAGTCGGCGCCGACAAGAAGAAGAAGTAGGCGAGGCGATTTCATGGTGGCGCAAAACATCGGATTTGGAATTATCGCCGTGATGATGGTGATCGGCGCATTGCGAGTTGTCACCACAAGTAATGTTGTTCACGCCGCACTTTGGTTGGTAGTTGTGCTTGCCGGGGTCGCCGCTCAATATCTGTTGCTGGCCGCTGAGTTCGTAGCCGTTACACAGGTACTTGTATATATCGGTGCTGTAATGGTCCTGTTTCTGTTCGGCACGATGCTCACCCGCTCACGTATCGGTCGTCAGAGTGATCTCAATAACACCTATTGGAGACTGGGTATCCCCGTAGCACTGATCGTGTTCGTGGCGATGGCGATTGCGTTGAGCAACTCGTTCGGAACCGAGAAAATGCCTGACGATGCGGCTGTTGTTTCAACGCAGCAGGTATCGGATCAAATTTTTGGTCCATATCTACTTCCGTTTTGGGCTTTGTCATTCGTATTACTGGCGGCCGTAATCGGCGCAATCGTTTTGGCGCGAAAGGACTGATCACGATCATGCTTGTCAATCAGTTCCTATTCCTCGCTGCCGTCATTTTCTGCATCGGCGTGTATGGCGTGATTGCTCGCAAAAACGCTGTGTTGGTGTTGATGTCGATCGAGCTCATTTTGAATTCCGTCAACCTCAATCTGGTTGCTTTTTCAATGCGCAATGGCAGCGTTGATGGCCAAACGTTTGCGCTCTATGTCATAGCCATAGCCGCCGCTGAAGTTGGAGTCGGGCTTGGATTGGTGCTGCTTGTTTATCGCAATCGTCGCAGTATCTCGCTTGATGATTTGTCCGAGATGAAGGGCTAATCCGCGTGATTGTCGCTGCAACCGAGGTCGTCCATTCACTTTCCGCGGGCTGGTTTCTCGACCATGCTTGGTTGGTTCCATTCATTCCGGCAATTGCATTTGCCGTGATAATTCTGTTTGGCAAACACCTGCCGATGAAAGGCAGTGAAGTCGGAATTGTTTCAATGGTGGCAAGTCTTGTGATTTCTGTAGGGGCTGCGTACCAATGGATCCAACGGGTGCACAGTGGAGGCAAGGAAACCTTTATCGCACCGGTCGTGCACACGTGGTCATGGTGGCAAAATGCCGGACACACATTTACGATTGGTCAATCCATTGATGGATTATCGGTCATCGTTCTTCTTGTCGTGGCATTTATTTCCACTCTCGTCCAGATCTATTCAGTGGAATATCTGCACGGCGATCGTCGCTACACGCATTTTTTCGCCGCTCTAACACTCTTTTCTGCAGGGATGATGGCGATGGTCGTCGCCGAAGACATGCTGTTGCTGTTGCTCGGCTGGGAGATCATGGGCTTGTGCTCGTTCATACTCATCGGCCACTGGTGGGAAGATGACGCAAATAGTCGGGCCGCGCTGAAGGCGTTCTTTACCGTGCGGGTTGGTGATGTCGGACTACTCATCGGCATTGCGATTCTGTATTTCTCCGCCAATGAGTGGACAACGAAGAATCTTGGTGTTTCTGGCTTTTCAATTCGCGGCATCAGTGCCTGGGCACTATCGGGCGAGCCCAACAGCAAGGTCATCTTCATTGCGGCAATCGCATTGTTTGTCGCCGCCATCGGCAAAAGTGGTCAGTTCCCACTACATACTTGGTTGCCCGACGCGATGGCCGGTCCGACACCGGTGAGTTCGCTATTGCATTCATCAACGATGGTTGTTGCCGGAGTATTTCTAGTCGCCCGACTATACCCAGTGTTTTTTACAGGCTTTGACATTCTTGGAACTGGCAGCAACTTCATCACCGTGATCGGTGGGATAACAATTGTCATTGCGGCTGCATTGGCCTTTGTTCAAAACGACATCAAGCGCGTACTTGCTTACAGCACCGTTAGCCAATTGGGCTACATGATGCTTGGCTTAGGTGCGGGGGCGTGGATGCCGGCGGTGTTTCACATCTTCACTCACGCATTTTTCAAGGCGTGCCTCTTCCTTTGTGCTGGGTCGGTGAGCCACAGTGCGTCTCATCATTCCTTTGACATGAAACGCGATATGGGTGGCCTGCGTAAATACATGCCAATCACGTTTGCTACATGGATGATTTCCACATTCGCCCTGATGGGTGTGTTCCCATTTTCTGGCTTCTTTTCCAAGGACGAAATCATCGACAATGTTGGTCACAACGGATACAACACGTTCATGATTATCGGACTCATCGGTGCATTCATGACCGCCGCATACATGACCCGGGCGACTTATCTCACGTTCTTTGGTTCGCCCCGCGGTGCCTCTGCGCACGCACTTCATGAAGGTGGCGCGCATGCACCACACGAAAGCAATTGGCTGATCACCGTGCCGCTGATACTTCTTGCCGTGCTCGCGCTCGGCTCGGGATTACTCAATGCCACGCCGTTTGGTGAAAAGTGGGAACGGCTCAACGAATGGGTTGATCCGCGACCAGTGGTAGTGGCAAATCCTGAATCGGCGGTGGCTGTTGCACTTGTTGAAAGCGATCCAGCGACCGGAGAAACGCATGCCGAATCGGTTTGTGGAACCTCAACACCAGAACAAGGTATTTGTTATGCGCCACAACTCGATCACGCACCGTTTAAGTGGTCCAAGGCGGGCCTGTCATTGGCAATTGTGTTCGCCGGAATTCTGCTGAGCTGGAGTGTGAGTGCCGCGTTGTATACGCGAAAAGATCGTCGCTTGGTTGGACTCACCCAACGCAATCCAGTATTGCGAGTTGGATACAACGTTTTGATCAATAAGTACTATCTGGACGCCTTGTATGACAATGTGATCGTGCGGTCTATTTCTGGTCCGATCGCCAAGGGTGCATATTGGTTCAATCAGAAGGTATTGGATGGAATTTTGCACTCAGTCGTATACGCCAGCCGGGCGTTCGCGGGTTGGGTGTATCGCAACATCGATCAAAAGGTGGTCGACGGTGCGGTTAATAACTCGGGCAAAGTAACACGAAGCGCTGGAGGAGCGTTACAGCCCGTGCAGTCAGGAAGAGTGAGTCAGTATGGGGCGTTGCTTTTCAGCGCCGCCGCAGTTGCTGCGCTTGTTCTTGTCATGGTCAACACATAATTACGACTAGGTAAGGGAGATACACGCCATGGAAATGCTCCGTGACGAAAATTGGGTACTCAGTGTCGGGACGTTCTTGCCGATGCTCGGCGTGCTCGTTCTACTCATCGTTCCCAAAACCGATGAGAAACTCATCAAGTTGGTCGCACTTGCAACTTCGATTGCCACAGTCGGAGTTGGTGTGTTCACGTTGATGAAATTCAACTATCAAAACGCCGGAACGATGCAGTTCGTGGCCCAAACCAATTGGATTTCAGTAATCAAGAGCACGTATTTCATCGGTATAGATGGCATCAGTCTTCCGCTTTATTTCTTGTCGATGGTAATCACGCTCTCTGTGGTGATCTACAGCTGGAACAACATTCCGGCGCCGGGTAATCCGAAAGCGTTCTTCATTCTTATATTGGTTTTGCAGACGGGCATGGCCGGAACCTTCATCGCCCAAGACCTGATCTTGTTCTTTGTGTTCTTCGAACTTGTGCTATTGCCGATGTACTTCATGATCGGAGTGTGGGGCGGTGAACAGCGCCAATACGCATCAATGAAGTTCTTCCTGTACACGATGTTCGGCTCGGCACTAATGCTGGTGGCTTTCCTCGCGGTGTTCTTCAAAACCGGAGCAGAAAGTTTTTCAATTCCGTATCTGGCGGAACATGGCGGATCAATCGCCAAGAACGTGCAGATCTGGATTTTCGCTGGAATGTTCGTTGGATTCGCCGTAAAAGTTCCGATGTTCCCGTTTCATACATGGTTGCCTGATGCCCACACTCAAGCCCCGACACAGGGTTCGGTGATACTTGCGGCGATTTTGCTGAAACTCGGTACGTACGGTTTCGTTCGCATCGCCATTCCGATTTTGCCCGAGGCCGCCAGGCAGTGGGCGCCGTACATCGGCGCGCTTGCAGTGGTGGGAATTATCTACGGTGCACTTGGATGTCTGGCGCAAACGGACATGAAACGACTTATTGCCTTTTCATCCGTTGCGCACATGGGTTTTGTCATGCTCGGTATCTCCACGTTGACTAGTTTTGGCGTCAATGCCGCGGTGTATGGCATGGTCGCTCACGGATTGATTACCGGCATGCTCTTTTTTATCGCCGGGAGCATGAAAGAGCGCTATCACACCCTGGAGATCTCACGTCTTGGTGGACTGCTTACACAGATGCCACATCTTGGATGGATTCTTGGTTTCGCCAGCATGGCATCACTGGGGTTACCTGGGTTGGCGGGATTCTGGGGCGAGTTCCCGGCGATCCTCTCGGCGTATAACCCTGCCGCCGGTCTGAATGAAAACGTGTTTCGTGTCTACATGGTGGTGGCAGCCATTGGCACTGTTTTTGCCGCGGCTTATCTATTGTGGCTGTTCCAGCGAGTTGCATTTGGTGAACCCAAAGCCGAATTTGCAACTTCAACCAGTGACGGCGCCAAGCATCACGAATTCGAAGATGTAACGACAATCGAATGGATTGCCTGGACGCCCCTCCTCGTAGCAATCCTCGTGTTGGGAGTGTTGCCGAACCTCTTGTTCAAGGTCATCGATCCTGCAGTGCAGGGCGTGTTGCACGCCTTTGGAGGCTGAGCACGTGGTAAACGCAGTGCATGTATTTGCCGCCATGATTCCATGGACTTCGCCGTCGGTGAGCTACTACGCCCTTGCACCCGAATTGGTGTTGTCAGCAGGAATTGTTGCCGTACTACTCGCAGATCTCTTTCTGTCCAATCGTCATAAATGGGTACTGTCAGTGATTTCCGGATTCTCATTGCTTGGCGCGATGTTGCCGGTGATCGTCCTGGGTCTCAATGACCAAGGCGTGTGGTCAATGTTCAGTGGACGCTATGTCATCGACGATTTCAGTCTGGTGATGAAGGGTCTCTTCCTACTCTCTGGGTATGTCGTTGTGCTGTTGTCTTCGGCACATGTGGAAGAGGGCGATTACTGGCGAGGGGAGTTTTGGTTCTTGTTGCTCTCCAGCATTCTTGGCATGGTGATGATGTCATCGGCACGCGACCTCGTCTCCGTTTTTGTTGCCTATGAGTTTCTCTCGATTCCGGCATACATGCTGGCGGCGTGGCGTAAGCGAGATCTGAAGAGCAACGAAGCCGGTGTCAAGTACTTTCTGCTCGGTGTCTTTGCATCGGCTGTGATGTTGTATGGAATGTCTCTGCTGTATGGTGCGGCCAACAGCACACTATTGGTAGATCTAGGTAAGAGCATCACGGTTGCCGGGGGGTTCAGTTCACTGCATGCTCTTGGAATTGTGTTCGTGGTGGTTGGGTTTGCATTTAAAATCTCAGCCGTGCCATTTCATACCTGGGCACCCGACACGTACGAGGGTGCCCCCGCACCGGTAACTGCGTTTCTCTCCGTCGGGTCAAAGGCCGCCGGCTTTGTGGCGCTGGTGACGATGTTGTATGTGGCTTTCCCTTCAGCGGGCGATGTGTGGCAGCCATTCATTTGGGTGCTTTCGGCATTGACGATGACGGTCGGCAATGTCGTTGCGTTGCGCCAAACAAATATCGTGCGGATGATCGCTTATTCATCGATCAGTCAAGGTGGCTTCGTGCTGATGCCACTTGCGGTGGCGGCTCATAGCGGCTCATCGGATTCGGCGTTGCGTGCTGTCGTGGTGTACATGATTATTTACGCCGCAACGAACCTTGGCATGTTCGCCGTGATCATTGCCGTGTCGAACAAGACTCGAAGTGGCGAGATCACCAGTTGGGGTGGATTGTTTTCGTACGCACCCGCACTCGGTGCTCTGGCAACTATTTTCCTGGCCTCACTAGCCGGAATCCCACCGCTTGGTGGTTGGATTGCCAAGTTTGCCGCATTCCAGTCACTGATTAGCGCGGGTTCTGGTTGGGGATATTCGCTGGCAGTGATTGGCGCCGTGAACTCGGTCATTGCCTTCGGGTATTACGGAAACGTGATGCGCGAAATTTGGATGCGACCAGTTCCAGATGGTGACATCACTCCAATTCGTACCCACGGTTCACTTGCCCTCGCCCTTGGCATCACCACTGCTGCCACCCTCGCGTTTGGCATTATTCCGGGAGTCGCGCTGCATTTCGGTGACATTGCACGCATCACTGGTGCCTTCGGCGGCTGACCAGATCACGGCGGCAATTCACGCCGCTGGGGGAGTAATCCCGTTCAGCGAGTTTATGAATCTGGCGTTATACGACGAGTACGGATTTTATTCGCAGTCTGGTCGAGCCGGTCGGCGGGGAGACTTCATCACCTCGCCCGAAATTGGTCCGCTGTTCGGTAGGTTGATTGCACGGGCACTTGATGCTTGGTGGCACGAACTCGGCGAGCCGACCGAATTCACGTTTGTTGATGCTGGTGCCGGACCTGGCACATTGGCTCGAGGCATTCTTGCCGCTAATCCCAAGTGTCTAGCGGCGTTGCGGTATGTGGCGGTAGAAGTCTCCGCATCGCAACGAGAGTTGCATCCACAAGGTGTTGAATCTCGCGCCACGATGCCCGATCGTCCATTTGTTGGAGTGGTGTTGGCAAATGAGTTACTTGACAACCTTCCATTCGAACTTTTTGTTTTTGATGGTGGGTGGAAACAGGCATTCGTTGGATTAAGTGATGATGGTCGATTTAGTGAGGTTCTTCGTTACGCATCTATACCTAAGTTTTTACCGGCGACAGCGATGCATGGTGCACGAGTACCGGTTCAGGTTGCGGCTACCGAATGGATTAGTAACACGCTGGGATTAATTGATCGTGGTCGACTAGTTGTGATCGATTACTGCACGGCCACGACTGCCGAACTGGCCAATTGGCCATGGCGGGAATGGTTGCGCACATTTCGCCAACACGAAACCGGTGTTCATTACTTGGTGGCACCTGGTGAGCAAGACATCACCAGCCAAGTCATCATCGAGCAACTACCGCACCCAACATCAGAGAGTTCTCAGGCGGATTTTCTTGTCCGATGGGGAATTGAGGAATTGGTGAATGAAGGTCGCCAGTACTGGTCTTCGCAAACAGCCGCCCCAGATCTGACGGCGATGAAAATGCGTAGCCGGGTGAGCGAGGCCGAAGCGCTGTGCAGTGAGAGCGGGCTTGGCTCATTCAGGGTATTGCAGTGGGAGTGTTCGAAATTGAGCGTGGTGTAGCTCCAGTATCTGGTCGACTTGTGAGCCATGCTCCGACAATGACGATGACCATTCCGAGCAGTGATAAACCGATCAGCGTTTCATTGTTAACTACAACGCCGAGAAACGTACCAACTATTGGTGTGAAATAGGTGGGAATCATGGCTCGAACTGGACCTGTTCGTATCGCCAGCGTGGCGAACAAGGCAAATGCGATACCGGTACCAAATGCGCCGAGTGCGGCAACAGCGCCGAGGGAAACCCACGAAAATTCTGATTTTGAGATTCCATAAATACCCAATGGCGCTGAAATAACACAAGCGGCGAGTTCCACTCGCAACATCAGCGCAACTGGGTGATGGGCGAGTTGCAGTGGGCGCGCGGCGTTTACTGCAACTGCGTAACACAACAGGGCAATCAGCAAAAGCAAAATGCCACGAACGTCTGCAGATGATCCGTCGGCAATGGACGGCAATGCGATGAGCACGATGCCGGCACAGCCAACCAACACAGCGAAGGTGCGCTGAGCGCTCGGAAGTGATCGCGTCCAGATGGCAGTTACCACGGCGACGACAACAGGAAGCCCACCGTTCAACATCCCGGTGATGCTGGTGGATACGGTTTGTTCGGCTAGCGGGTAGAGCAAAAACGGTGTTGCCATCCACACCAAGCCAAGAAACCAGACCAATGGCCAATCGCCGCGATCAATTTTCTGCCTGGCGCCGGGTAGGAAGGCGAGCGCCAATGCGCCAAAAGCAGTGCGCGCAAATGGAACGACGGTTGAGTCGAAATGTCGGATCGACAAGTTGATCAACAGAAAAGATGAACCCCACGTGACTGCGAGTCCGACAGATAGCGCCCATTCAAGGAGACCAAATTTCAACTGTGTATCGGCGGATTTTGACTCTCGCGGGCTCATGACGGTTCGCTAGTCTCGCATCTGTACACATGGCTGAGCGAATGGGACCAGATCGGAAATGACCGACAACCTGCAGGCAATTGATGCGCTTTCATATGAGCAACGAAAGTTTCCGCCGTCGACGGCATTCGTTGCTGATGCACTTGCCTATGACAACAGACTGTATGACGAAGCTGAACAAGATGGCGACGCATTCTGGGCCCGACAAGCCCGCGAATTATTGGATTGGTCGACTCCGTTCACACAAATTTGCGAGTGGGATCCACCGTATGCCGAATGGTTTGCCGACGGCCGATTGAATGTGTCATACAACTGTTTGGATCGTCATGTCTTGGCTGGAAAAGGCGACAAGGTTGCCTTTTACTGGGAAGGCGAGCCTGGCGACGCTCGTGTTGTCACGTATTCGCAGTTACTCGACGAAGTGCAGAGATTTGCCAACGCATTGAAGAATCTCGGCGTGGTCAAGGGCGACCGGGTAAATATTTATTTGCCGATGATTCCTGAAGCGGCGGTGGCGATGCTGGCCTGCGCGCGCATTGGTGCGGTACATAGTGTGGTGTTCGGCGGCTTTTCTTCGCAGGCACTTGCCGATCGCATCAATGACGCCCAAGCGAAGTGCCTGATTACCGCAGATGGCGGCTGGCGTCGCGGTGAAGTTTTTCCTCTCAAACCGCAAGCAGACGAGGCTCTGAAGTCCACCCAAAGTGTCGAACATGTTGTGGTGGTTAAGCGGGGCAACAACGATGTTGAAATGACTAGCGGTCGAGATCATTGGTATCACGATCTGATTGCCAAGGCCGATCCAGTGTGTGTCGCTGACCCAATGGAATCAGAACATCTGTTGTTTCTGCTGTACACATCGGGAAGCACAGGAAAGCCAAAGGGAATCGTGCATACGACTGGGGGCTATCTTGCCCACGTCACTTACACGTTTAAATATGTGTTCGACCACAAACCGGAGACCGACATTTTTTGGTGCACGGCAGATGTGGGTTGGGTGACCGGTCACAGCTACATCGTTTATGGTCCATTGGCCAATTGCGCCACGCAGGTTATGTACGAGGGCGTTCCGAGTTATCCGGCCAATGATCGGATGTGGTCGATCATTGAAAAGTACAAAGCAACGATTTTCTACACGGCACCAACCGCGATTCGCACCTTTATGAAATGGGGATCGCAAGAACCGGCTAAGCACGATTTGTCGTCGCTTCGCCTCATCGGCAGCGTCGGCGAACCGATCAATCCAGAGGCGTGGATGTGGTATCACGAGTTCATTGGTACCAGCCGATGTCCGATCGTCGACACATGGTGGCAAACCGAGACCGGTGGCATCATGATTTCGCCGTTGCCCGGGGTCACGGTTACCAAGCCTGGTTCGGCAACATTTCCACTGCCAGGTATCAGTGCCGAGGTTGTGGATGAGCGCGGAAAGCAAGTTGTCAAAGGTGGCGGCTATCTCACGCTGACCAAACCCTGGCCGGGAATGCTGCGCGGTATCTGGGGAGATCAACAGCGGTATCGCGACACTTACTGGAGTCGATTTGCCGGTCGTTACTTTGCCGGCGATGGAGCCAAGGTCGACGATGACGGTTACCTCTGGTTGCTTGGTCGTGTGGATGACGTGATGAACGTATCGGGCCATCGGATTTCGACAACCGAAGTTGAGTCAGCCTTGGTCTCGCACCCAAGTGTTGCCGAGGCCGCAGTCGTCGGAGTCAATGATGCGATAACGGGTCAAGCGATAATCGCCTATGTCATTTTGCGCAGTGGTGCCGAGGTTGACGAACAAGTTTTGCGCAATCATGTCGCCACCGAGATTGGGGCGATGGTCAAACCAAAGACGATTTATTTCACTCCTGATTTGCCCAAGACACGAAGTGGAAAGATTATGCGACGACTGTTGAGAGACGTGGCCGAAGGTCGCAATCTGGGTGACACGACGACACTCGCCGATGTGTCTGTGGTAAATGAATTACAGCGACGGGCCGCTGAAACGACAATTGAAGACTAAGAAACGAGTGACTTAGTCGCGGAAGTTGCTGAACTGAAGAGGAATCCCCAGATCCGCACTCTTTAGCAAGGTGATGACGGTTTGTAAATCATCGCGCTTCTTACTAGTGACCCGTATCTGTTCACCCTGAGTCTGACTACTCGTGCCTTTCGGTCCTTTTTCCTTGATCATCTTGTTGACCTCACGAGCCTTGTCAGAAGAGATGCCGACTTTGACGGTGACGATTTGACGGACGCTCTCGCCGCTGGCTTGCTCGATCTTTCCCCAATCGAGACCCTTCAAAGACACATTTCGTTTGACGAGACGTTCCTCGAGCAAAGTTTTCAGCGCACGGAGCCGATCCTCGCTTGAAGTTCGAAGCGTGAGCACAAGTTCAGCTTGTTCGATTGATGAATCGGTATTTTTAAAGTCAAAACGAGTGGCGAGTTCTCGCTGCGCTTGATCGATTGCATTGCGCAGTTCCTGACGATCAACTTCTGACACAACATCGAAACTCGGCATGGGAAAAGTTTACTCACCCGCTAAGGTGTCGCCTGTGGGTCGGTACCCAAGCGGCCAAAGGGAGCAGACTGTAAATCTGCCGGCTTATGCCTACGTAGGTTCGAATCCTTCCCGGCCCACCATCAAAAATTGGCTGCTAGGTTATGCAAGTCACTATGCCTAATAAATTGCCATCGTCGTTGAGTTATCTGTGTCCATTCGAGTGCGAATTGGAGAGGGTTGGCGGTCACCGAGATGGTGGTTATGTCCTTCCATCACGAGTTGTTCGCGATACGAGTCATCTGTTCTCGGTCGGCATTTCCAATGACTGGAGTTTCGAGGAAACCTTGGACCGAATGAACAAACGATTGCGAATTTTCGCATTCGATAGGTCGGTAGGTTCACTCGTTTTCCTATATATCGGGTTTCGCGACATTTTGAAACGACGTTCGCGGAACACGCGAAACCCCGAGTCGCCGAGATTCGCATACGCGTGGACTTGGATAAAAATGAGTGCAAGATTTAGATGGTTTTTCAGAGGAAGACGGGAGTTTGCACGTCGATGGGTGAAGCCATCACAGTCGTCAAAGAAAGAAATCACTTTTTCCGAAGCAATATCTCGGGTGCCCAGAACTGGATCAATAATCATCAAGATTGACATTGAAGGCGATGAGTACGGACTACGAGAGCAGATTAAGAGCGCATTGATCGACCGCCAAGGTCAGATTGCTGCCATGGTTTTTGAACTTCACGATACTGAGGATCGTCGTGCCGAGTTTGAGCAGTTTGTCACTGAAATCGGGGCGTTGATGCCCGTAGTTCATATCCACGGTAATAATTGTCGGGCATATGGGGCGAATGGGTTACCGACATTTGTAGAAGTTACATTTGCGCGATCGGACCTTGTCGGAGATTCAAGAGTGCTCGAATTTCCTAGGGCTGGACTTGACTATCCGAATGATTCGGAATTGCCGGAATTGGAATTTGTCTTTGAAAGCCCGATGGCCCACTAAGAATTAGTCAACTAAACTGATGGCGAATGATTCTTAACACCGATCAGCTTGGCAATTACGCCGGCAAGTTTGTGATGGTGGACGGAAGTTTTGATCCGATTCACGAAGGTCATGTCGCCTACTTCGCTGGCGCTGCCGAATTTGGGCTTCCTGTACTTTGCAATGTGGCACCTGATAAGTGGACCGAATCAAAGCACATGGTGTTATTGAGCCAGACACAACGCGGCATCGTTCTTGACTCGATTCGTTATCTTTCATTCGTCCATTTGTCAGCGATAGCCACTGGCGAAATTCTTGAGTTACTCCGCCCGCGTTTTTATGTCAAGGGAAATGATTGGCTGGAGCGAGGTGGTGTACCGGTTGATGAACGTGAGATTTGTCAGAGACTAGGGATCGAGATCAAATATTTGGATACTGTTCTCAATTCATCGTCGCGGATTCTTTCTGAATGGTCTGACCCACGGATAACCGAGCAGAACAGTTAGGTTTCCCACATGAAATATGGTTGCGTAGTCTCGTATCACACGAATCCATACACCTGCGGGGTTGCACGATTTAATCAGACGTTAGCCCGAACACTCGGTATTGATCTGATTTCCGTGACCGATTTCGTCAATAGCTCTGAAAGAAATCCATTTCTCTCGCTTAAGTTCGAAGAAATTCCGGATCAAGTTGCGCATGATCTTGTGCAACACATGTTGAAATCAGATTCGGAATTCGATTTGTTTCTCCACGGAATACACGAATCAGAAGCGCGCCTGCAATTGGTTGCCCACGCCAGAAAGGTTTTCGTTGGCTCGGTTGATCACGCCGATATTCTGCGACCGACCCGACCTGACATCGTTGCGCTATTTGCTCCAGGTGCTCCATTCACCGGCGACAAGAAATCGTTTGATCTGACGCTGCTCACCTTTGGAATGGCTCACAAAATTCGCGCCGATGGATATCGAAAACTTGGCGAGATCATGGCAACGGATAATCGCAGTGCGCAGTTAGAAATTTCGACGGCTCTTCATGAGGGAACGTCATTTAGCGATGACTTTTTCTCGGTGAACGCAGAGATCTCAGAAGTGTTTAAGGGAAGCGTAATTTTTCTTGGCTTTCTCGCAGATAGTGAAGTATCTCGGCGTTTGCGTGCCGCCGATGCATTGATCGCCTTCTTCCCTGGGGGAGTGCGGGAAAATAACACTACGGTACTCAGTGCAATGGCGCACGGCTGTGCAGTCATCACCAACACGGATAACTACTCACCCTCGTGGATGAAGCATGGTGAATCAATTTTTGACATTAACTGCCTAACAACGTTTCCATCGCCTGATGAATTGGCAAAAGTTCGACGCGGAGCGATCAAAGCTGTTGAACCGTATTCATTTGAGCGGTTTGCGGAGTTATTGACGAAACGAGAAGCGTGAATCTGAAGAAAATGGTCAAGGTGATCTTGTTGATCCCTTCAGTATTGGTTTTGCTCGCGTTACGAATATTTAACCCGCTGGTTCGAGTTCAATTGTTAGTCGTTGGATTTCATCGATACGGCCATTTGGCCCTCGAACCCGAGGTATTCCTATCGCTCAACGAAAAGCGAATTGCCCAAGACCCCGCAAGTCATCGCTTTCCAAGGATTGTCCGATTGTGGAGTTTCGGTCCAGCGCGTTTGCAGTCAAATCGATATCTAGCGAAAAAGTGGAAAGATGTGTTGCTGGCTCCACCAAGTTGGTGGATTGATTCGCTTCTACATGCTGGTGAAAAATTTCCTGCATTACGACTTGACACACCTAAGTTGTCCGTTCATGGACCAGCCAATGCGTTAGACCATTCAGGCCCACATCTGTCATTTTCTTCGGATGAATTAAAACGTGGCCGAATCGAACTTGCAAATTTGGGTGTTGATAGTGATCGGCCAATTGTGTGCTTAATTGTTCGTGATGGGGGATATTACGCAGATCGCGGCGAGGTCGAAAGTTCGGGATATGAATCTCTCAATTTTGACATTTCAGCGTTTGAGTTGGCGGCGAAGAGTTTGGCGTCGCGCGGATACCAAGTCGTGCGGATGGGCGCGGGGTCAGAAAAACCTTTTGGAATGGGGATTACTGGCGTGTTCGATTACGCGCTGTCTCCTCATCGATCGGAGTTTCTTGATATTTACATCGCCGCTCATTGCCAGTTTGCCGTTTCGACGCAGACGGGCCCAGATGCTGTGTGTTTGGCGTTTCGTCGACCAGTCTGTTACATCGACGTCACCCGATTTAGTCAGTTCTTCTTCGGATCAAAACTTGCATATTGGAATCCCTCCGAAATAAAGCGAGATGGCAAGCGATTAACTCTTAAGGAAATAGTCTCCAGTGATGTCGTGTGGATAAAAGATCCAGGCGATTTCATGAGACTTGGGGTTCACTCGATCCGTTCAACTCCACAACAGATAGAGCGTTTCGTTGCGGAATTCATTGATCTCAGTGAAAAAGAATTCATGATGTCGCCGCGAGATCATGATTTATCTACTCAAGCACAAGAGATTATTGAAGCCGGAATGGGCGAGCGAGGCATGAAAACATTTGGTCACATAGCGGCTCAACTCAATCCCAATTTTTTGCACGAACAAGGTGACTGGTTTCTCGCCTAACGGACTAATGTTGTGCCTATGCGAATTGGTCGGATTGCTCGGCGTCTGCGAAATAATTCTAGAAATTGGTTCGCCACTCACGCCGAGGGCTCAAAAATTCAGTTCGAGTACGAGCAGTTGCGTCAATTGCAGCTGTCAAGCGATTATTTAATGAGTCTCGTTTACATGGAGCGCAAGTCAACCAATCCACTGGATGCATTCGCCAAGAAGATTTTCTCTCAAGCCGATGAAGATGGAATCACTCTTGAGATACTCAGACGAATTGGTATTTCAGGTCGCACATGCCTGGAAATTGGATGTGGAAATGGAATTGAAAATAACACCCTTGTGTTATTGGCACATGGATGGAAAGCAATATGGTTTGACGGAGTATCACTCGCGTTTGACTCGAAGATTAATCCCAATCGACTATTCCATGCGCAGCGATTTGTTACTCGAGAGAACTTGATTGAACTCGTGAATCTGGCGCCGGAAGATCTAAGAAATGAGATTGAACTCATCTCTGTTGATATTGACGGCAACGATGGATATTTGATTGAAGAGTTTCTAATCAACGGCATTAGACCATCGGTCTATTTAGTTGAAACAAATGAAGCATTTCCTCCACCAATTGTGTTCAAGCAGAAGTATGCGATCGATCATGTTTACGATAGGTCCCGAAACTTTGGATGGTCGCTACAGGCATACGTTGATCTGTTCAGTAAACATAGTTACCGATTAGTGGCGTGTAATCCTCAAACAGGCGTCAATGCATTCTTTGTTCGATCCGACCAGTTGGATAACTTCGCCGATATACCAACTGATCTGAATCAACTGTATGTCGGAGGGTCAATTCATCCTTTTAAATATCGTGATCACAAATTGCAATTTGATGCAGCCACCATCGCCCACTTGATTCGTGAGTTGGACTAGTTGTTGGGTCAAAATTGACTCCGCTATGCTTATATTTCGTTCGATTGAGACAAACTCAATGAATATCGCCCTCTTAGCTCAGCTGGTAGAGCACTTCCATGGTAAGGAAGAGGTCGTGGGTTCGATTCCCACAGAGGGCTCCGCCAGGGGCGATTTTCCCACGGCGGCGTAGCTCAGTTGGTGAGAGCATCCGGCTCATAATCGGAAGGTCACCGGTTCGAATCCGGTCGCCGCTACAAATTGCAATGAAGCAAATTTAGTCGAACGGGCGAACTACATATGCAGGCAGATTGGGATTGACTTTGGAGCAAAGTGAGCCTATTTCGACGCTAAAAATTATATGGAATTCTCTCACTCGTCATGAGCGTCGAGCTTTGGTTGGAATTCTCCTACTGATGTTGATCGGTACTTTTTTGGAGACTTTCAGTTTGGGTTTAGTGGTACCAGCAGTTGGTTTGTTGACGCAATCCAATTATCTTCAGAAGTTTCCGACAATGGACAAATTTCTGGGTTACCCAACCGAAGTTCAATTTGTGGTTGGGTCAATGATTTTTCTTGTTCTTGTTTATATATTTAAAACCGCATTTCTGATCTGGAGTCTTTGGGTACAGCGCGGCTATTCAAACTCGGTATCAACGAGAGTTGGTCGGCAATTATTTGATATCTATCTTCGCCAACCGTATTCTTTCCACTTGAATCGTAATTCTTCATTACTGATTCGAAATTCACAAAACAGCGGGATGTTGATGACGGGGGCAATTGACCCAATATTGGCAATTCTGGCCGACACCTTGGTAACTGTTGGGCTATTCGTTCTACTTGTAGTACTTGAACCTCGAGGAACAATCGTTACTGTCGTAATTTTTGGACTATCGGCGTGGATCTTTCGACGTTTCACCAATCAACGAATTCGTCGCTGGGGTGAAGCGCAAAACTTCCACAAAGGTATGATTCTTCAACATCTTCAGCAAGGATTTGGAGGTGTTAAGGATGTGAAGATTTTGGGTCGCGAGGATCATTTTGTGGACCAATATTCCGAGCACTTGATTGGGAATGCGGTTGTTTATCGGCGATTTTCAATTGCCCAAGCACTTCCCCGATTTGGTTTAGAAATTCTGACGATTATGGGTCTTGCAGTATTAGTAACGACAATGGTCGGGTCGGGTAGGGAATTGACGGACATACTCCCCGTCTTGGGACTCTTTGCCGCTGCCGCGTTTCGGCTATTACCCGCGGTAAATCGAGTCATTAACAACTTGCAGATAATCAATCTAAGTCGGCCAATTTTGGATGATCTATATTCCGATCTGGCCTTGCCAACTGTGGCTACCGGTATTCGGTCGATTCACGAAAACTTCACCGACAAAATTGAGGTGGACGATATTTCGTTCACCTACGAGTCGGCCCATACTCCGGCACTGACTTCGGTGTCGTTGTACGTGAATCGCGGCGAAGCAGTCGGATTGATCGGTCCCAGTGGGTCGGGCAAAAGCACTCTGGTGGATGTCATGCTGGGACTCCTTTCGCCACAGTTTGGAAAGGTTTTGGTTGACGGCAAAGACGTTCATCTCAATTTGCGGGGATGGCAAGATCAGATCGGCTATGTACCTCAATCGATCTTTCTCACCGACGACACACTTCGTCGAAATGTCGCCTTTGGATTGCCCAAGAATGAAATTAACGATGAGTCGGTGCGGGCAGCAATCAGATCGGCGCAACTGGAAGATTTCGTCGCCACGCTTCCTGCCGGTCTCGAAACAGTGGTGGGCGAGCGGGGTATTCGGCTTTCGGGTGGTCAGCGTCAACGAATCGGAATTGCTCGTGCGCTCTATCACAATCCATCCGTTCTTGTTCTGGATGAAGCCACGAGTTCGCTTGATGCAGAGACCGAGCACGGAGTGATGCAGGCAGTTCAGGCGTTACAAGGTGAAAAAACCGTCATTATCGTTGCCCACCGATTGAGCACGGTGGAATATTGCGATCGTCTGTACCGACTTGAAGATTCACGTATTGTTGACCAAGGTTCATTCCACGAAGTCACCGGACGTTCGAAAGAATAAGTAGGGAATAGGTAAGGAATAAGTGATGAAGCAAATGATCAGTGACTATTCCCAGCGGCTCAGTCAAGCGCTATTGCTGCCTGCAATAGATGAAGTGCCAAAATTGGCCCAAGCATTTCGCCTCGCTTGGGGCACGAAGAAGACGATTTATATGTGTGGCAATGGCGGATCGGCAGGTAATGCCAACCATTTGGCAAACGACTTTACCTATGGTGCCGGTGTCAAATTTGGGGTCGGGCTACGGGTCGAGTCGCTAAGTGCCAATCCTTCGGTGCTCACATGTTTAGCCAATGACATCGGATACGAGAACATTTATGCGGAGCAACTACGAGTAAAAGCCGATGCCGGTGATGTCTTGGTTGTATTTTCGGGAAGTGGCAACTCGGCCAATGTTGTCAAGGCGCTCGAAGTTGGCAACGACCTCCAAATGAATACGTTTGCGGTTCTCGGATATTCGGGAGGCAAGTGTAAGCAGATTGCGCAGCACTCGATACATTTCTCCGTTGACGACATGCAAATTGCCGAGGATTTGCAACTCATCATCGGACACATGATCATGCAGTGGCTTTGTGAGCAGGGTCCAACTCACTGATAGCCTGTTTTTGCACGTGTTGCAGAGGGCAGTAGCTCAGTTGGTAGAGCGCCGGTCTCCAAAACCGATGGTCGGGGGTTCAAATCCCTCCTGCCCTGCAAATGTGTCGCCGTCATCCCTATTCACCTTGTAGCCCCTCGAATATGCCCCGCTAGGCTGGAGCCTCCTTATGTCAATGGATCTCAATCGTCAACAGAAGCGCAGCATGAAGAAGATGGGTGCGCTCAACGACCAAGGCGCGCCTGTTCGTCAAGCGCGTCCCCCGGTGACGACCCGCCAAGTAAAAGAGCGCACCAGCCCCTTGCAGTACATACGCGAAGTGCGTGATGAAATGCGAAAGGTGGCCTGGCCAAGATGGCCGGAAGTACGTCGTTACTCGATCATTGTTCTCATAACTGTGGTCGTGATTACTGCATTTGTGGGGGGATTGGATGCAGTTTTTGGCATACTTTCAGGCTGGCTTTATAAAGACTGAATGGCGAATATATGACTGACGACGCAACTCTCACCCATGATCTAACTAATGATCCAATTAGTGCGATTGAACCCGTTACGCCCGATGCCACCTTTGACCTCACCGAAGGCGAAGAGTTTGAAGAAGAAGAGATTGATCGCCCATGGCTGCGTCCCGGACAGTGGTTTGTAGTCCATTCGCAATCCGGTTACGAACAAAAAGTCAAACTGAACATGAACGCCCGCATCGCATCGATGCACATGGAATCCAAGATTTACGAAATTGTCATTCCGATGGAAGATGTTGTTGAGTTCAAGGGTGGTCGCAAGCAGACCGTGCAGAAGAAAGTATTCCCCGGTTATTTGCTTGTTCGTTGCGATATGGATGACGACACCTGGTATTGCATTCGTAACACACCGGGTGTCACCGGATTCGTCGGGCAAAGCCAAAAGGGTCAAAAGCCGACGCCTCTATCGCGTCGTGAAGTGGAAACATTTCTGTCCGCCAAGGGCGACGGTCAAGATGCACCGAAGCGCAAGGCTCCGAAACTGGAGTACGAAGTGGGCGAGGGTGTGCGTGTCAAGGAAGGTCCGTTTGCTGACTTCTCTGGTCAGGTTGCGGAAATTAATGCTGACCACATGAAGCTCAAAGTTCTCGTCAACATCTTTGGTCGCGAGACCTTGGTGGAGATGGATTTCAGTCAAGTCGCCAAGTTGTAATCACCAAGTCTAAAAATAGAAAGAACCACCGTCATGGCAAAAAAAGATGTCAAAGCCCTCGTCAAGATTCAGATTCCTGCTGGTAAAGCCACTCCTGCTCCACCAGTAGGTACTGCGCTGGGACCACACGGAATCCAGATCATGGACTTCGTCAAGCAGTACAACGCTGCCACCGAAGCACAAACAGGCACGATCATTCCGGTGGAAATCACCATTTACGAAGATCGTTCGTTCAGTTTTATTCTCAAGACCCCGCCAACACCTGTTCTTTTGCGCCAAAAAGCGGGTCTTGAAAAGGCATCTAAGAATCCAGGCAAAGAAATCGCTGGAAGCGTCACCGAAAAGGACATCGAGGAAGTGGCCCGAATCAAGATGCCTGACCTCAACGCCAATGATTTGGAAGCCGCCAAAATGCAAGTCCGCGGAACCGCTCGCTCAATGGGGTTAACCGTCGTCTAAGCGTTGGGATTAACCGTCGTTTAGGCGGCTATCGTCAACAGTCAGAAAACAGCCGTGTCGAGATCACCTCGCTCGATCGGCCAAACCACGAGGGAGGCTTTATGCCACTAGGAAAAAAATACCGCGCCGCAGTTGCGTCATACGATCCGGATGCGCAATTCACACCGGTCGAAGCAATCGCCAAGGCCAAAGCGATGGCCACAGCAAAGTTTGATGAAACGATTGAACTTGTCGTTCGACTTGGACTTGACCCGCGCAAACCAGATCAGACTGTTCGTGGAACTGTCGCTTTACCGGCAGGAACTGGAAAAACGGTACGTGTAGCCGTGTTTGCCGCCGGTGAAGCCGCTCAGGCTGCACGCGATGCCGGCGCCGACATTGTGGGAACCGATGATCTTGCTGCCGAAATTGAAAAGGGCAAGATGGATTTCGATATCGCAATATCCACTCCTGATCTGATGCCGATGGTTGGAAAGCTTGGTCGTGCCCTCGGACCTCGTGGCTTGATGCCAAACCCTAAAACAGGGACGGTAACTCAAGATGTGGGTCGCGCCGTGACTGAATTTAAAGGCGGAAAAGTTGAGTACCGCACCGATCGCTATGGCAACGTGCAGGTTCCCATCGGCAAGGCGAGTTTTGAGCAATCGAAACTAGAAGCCAACTTCACAGCAGTGTTGGACGAACTCCAGCGAGCTCGTCCGTCATCGGCCAAAGGCCGTTACTTGCGCAAAATAAGTATCTCATCGACGATGGGACCTGGCGTCAAGGTGGATACCAGCCAATTTTAGGCCTACCGAATTTTCTGGAATAACAATTATCAAGATGTTGATCTTGAGGTAGTTGACGGTCTATTTCGGTCTATTTGATGAGAGTGGCGAAAATCGCCAACATGCCCAGATTGACCGTGGCGGTTGCGCCAAAGAGTATTCGACCACCACGAAACATTGCGCGCTCAAGATCGGTATGCATCTTGTCGAACTTGGTGTCGATCTTGTCGAACCTGGGCTCAAGTGCATCGAACCTGGTGTCGATCTTGTCGAACCTGGACTCAAGTGCATCGAACTTGGTGTCAATTCTGATTGCAAGTAAGCGAAGATCGCCACGCGTGGCCGGGTCGTTCCATTTCGGATCAAGATCATCGTTCACAAGATGCTCCAATCGATTCACTTCGTTGGTACCAGCCGTACTGACCATTTTTGCTCCCGTTGGATGTGGACAATATTACAGTGATGTGTAACCGAGGAGCACATCTGTACGTGTAGGGCACACTTGCCGATCGAATCGATTGCAAAGTGTGCCAAGTTGGCCGAAACGGAGACTGATGCTCGTTTCGGTTAAAAGAGTATTTCCGGGTGTCAAGTAACCGATGGCCCCGCTAGCCTTCTCTGGGTATTACGCAATATAACAACCATCATCACGGTGACGGTTGCTCGCCATAGACATCTGGTTCACTTGCAAATTTGAGTGATTAAAACGAACTTCGGTTCACCCAGACGAGGCGGATACTTCGGAAGCGACAAAGTCGCTGCACCCGAGGCGTTCGTTGTCTCCAGCGAGCGCCCAAACCTCAATCCAGAAGTACTCCCAGAAATATTCAAGAGGTCGCCATGCCAACAAAGCCAAGTGCCCAAAAGGCCGCAGTCGTCACCGAAGTGAGCGAGAAGCTCGCCGCGGCCGATGCTGTGCTGATTACTGAATTTCGCGGCATGACTGTTGGCTCATTGGCCAAACTCCGTCGGGCATTACGGGTGCATGGTGCCGAATACAAGGTGTACAAGAACACTCTGGCCCGTTTCGGTGCCAAGGATGCTGGCGTTGACGGTCTCGTTGATCTGCTCAGCGGTCCAACGGCGATTACATTCGTGCGCGGCGATGCATCAGTTGTGGCCAAGACACTTCGCGATCATGCCAAAGTTGACCAATTGCTCATTCTCAAGGGTGGAGTAATTGGCGGCAAGACGGTGTCAGCCACCGAATTCAAGCTCATTGCCGACTTGCCGTCACGCGAAGTGTTGCTGGCTCAATTGGCGGGCATGTTGCAAGCGCCACTGAACAAGACCGCCAATTTGCTCCAGGCGCCAATGCGCAGGGTGGCATACGGCATCAAGTCGCTACTCGAATCTAAAGCTGCATAAGCAAGTAAACGTCACATAAATCCAAGATCCATACAAAAACAGGAGAAATAGACATGGCACTCACCAAAGACCAAATCCTCGACGGGATTTCAGAACTCACGGTTCTCGAGCTCAAAGACCTGCTTGATGCCTTTGAAGTTAAGTTCGGCGTTACCGCCGCAGCCCCAGTGGCTGTAGCTCTAGCTGGCGGAGCAGGCGAAGCCCCCGCAGCAGCTGCTGAAAAGGACGAATTCACGGTCGTTCTCAAAGAGGGCGGTGCCCAGAAAATTCAGGTCATCAAGGCAGTGCGCGAACTCACCAGCCTTGGACTCAAGGAAGCCAAAGACCTCGTCGATGGTGCCCCCAAGCCAGTACTTGAAAATGTAAGCAAGGACGACGCCGAAAAAGCGAAGGCCAAACTCGAAGCCGCCGGCGCAACCGTCGAACTGCAATAAGCAAAAGTCACGTGCCCGGGGCTCGACCCTAGGCACGTGGCAACAAGCCATCGGCCTGTCATTTTCGCCAAATCGGCGGTATGATAGTCCGTTGCCGTGCGTTGCCCCCTGAACCCCTCGTTGAGGTCGTTCATTCGGCGCGTCGATACGTATTCACCGCTTCTCGATCAGGAGTAACTTAGTGG
The DNA here is from genome assembly GCA_031401235.1 of Actinomycetota bacterium. Classification (GTDB taxonomy): domain Bacteria; phylum Actinomycetota; class Acidimicrobiia; order Acidimicrobiales; family Ilumatobacteraceae; genus UBA3006. Next base: position 10,943 of record JANNRJ010000027.1, on the reverse strand, counting down.
CCTCACGTGCGTCAGCACGCGAACGGTATTCGTTCGCGACCCTTCCAGAAATCCTTGAACTTCCAGACCTCATCGCAGTCCAACGTGCGAGTTTTGAATGGTTTCTGAAAGATGGACTCCGCGAAGCATTCGACGACATTTCACCAATTAAAGGTTTCAGCGACGATCTTCAACTTGAACTCGAATTCAACCCAGACGACGAAGATCTCTGCCCCAAGCCAAAATTTACCGTAGCCGAGTGTCGTGAACGCGACATGACCTATGCCGCGCCGGTATTCGTGCGCGCGCGCTTCCTCAACAAGCCAACAGGTGAAATCAAAGAGCAAACCGTTTTCATGGGCGACTTCCCCAAGATGACAGAAAAAGGCACGTTCATCATCAACGGCACGGAGCGAGTTGTGGTTTCACAATTGGTTCGTTCCCCAGGCGTAATTTTTGAACCAGGTGAGCGCTATCGCCTCCGCAACTTGTCGAAGTATCAGCTGGTGAAAGGCACCATTCATCCATATCGCGGTGAGTGGCTCGAGTTCGATGTTGAGCAAAAGCCTGGCAAGGATGTCACCTGCGGCACACGCGTGGCCCGCAAACGACGTCTTGGCGTGTTCACAATTTTGCGGGCACTTGGCTACGACGAAGAAAACGCCCCAGGATTTATCGATCGATTTGTTTCCTACTTCAGCTTTCTTGAAGGTCAATGGGAAAAAGAGCGTTCCGTTGCTCCGACGCGTGAAGAAGCATTGATCGAGATTTACAAGCGTGCTCGCCCAGGCGAACCACCAACCGCCGAATCGGCGCGCGCCTATTTCGAATCAGCGTTCTTCGAGAATCGTCGTTACGACTTGTCCCGAGTCGGTCGTTACAAATTGAATCGCAAGCTCGGACCAGAAGTTGAAAAACTTGCCACATTGTTTAGTCTGAAAAAGGGTCCCGAGTTCGGTCAACTTGATGTGCCGGCCGAAGGTCAAGAAGTGCTCAGTCGTTGTGAAGTTCTGGCCACGGTTACCTATCTATTGCATCTCGTCAAGCAAGAGCCGGGCTACCGCCTCGATGATCAAGACCATTTCGCCAATCGTCGAATTCGTTCAGTTGGCGAACTGATCCAAAATCAAGTGCGTATCGGCCTTTCGCGTATGGAGCGAGTCGTGCGCGAGCGAATGACGACACAAGATGTCGAGGCGATTTCGCCACAGACGCTGATCAATGTGCGACCAGTTGTTGCCGCAATTAAAGAATTCTTCGGAACTTCCCAGTTGTCGCAGTTCATGGACCAAGTGAATCCGTTGTCGGGACTGACTCACCGTCGTCGGCTTTCGGCACTTGGACCTGGTGGTTTGAGTCGTGAGCGCGCAGGTTTCGAAGTTCGCGACGTCCACTTTTCTCACTATGGCCGGATGTGCCCAATTGAAACTCCAGAAGGTCCAAACATTGGGCTCATTGGCGCCTTGTCCACGTTTGCCAGGGTCAACCCATTCGGTTTCATCGAGAGTCCATATCGTCGGGTAAAAAATGGCTGGGTAACAGATGAAATCGTCTACATGCCAGCCGACGAAGAAGAAAATTACGTCGTCGCTCAGGCCAATACGCCGTTGAACACCGACGGCTCGTTCAAGCAGGCCAAAGTGCTGGTCCGCCGTTCGCCTCAAGCCGCCAGCCTTGACGACTTGAAAAAGATGTTGGAAGCGGAAAGTTTCTTTGGTTCGACAACTGACATCGGTTACGTGAGCCCAGACGAAGTCGACTTCATCGATGTTTCGCCAAAACAAATTGTTTCGGTTGCCACCGCCCTCATTCCGTTCCTTGAGCACGACGATGCCAACCGTGCCCTGATGGGTGCCAACATGCAGCGTCAGGCCGTACCGCTATTGCGCGCCGAAGCGCCATACATCGGAACTGGAATCGAAATTCGTGCTGCCCGTGACGGAGCCGATCTGGTCATGGCCAAAGACAGCGGAACCGTGACATCGGTAACCGGTGACACAATCACTGTTGCTTACGACAACTTGAAAAAGAGCGAGGGCGAACACAAGTTGTTCAAATTCCGCCGCTCCAACCAAGACACATGCATCAACCATGTTGTGCGAGTCAAGGAAGGCCAGGTCGTGGCTAAGGGTGATCTGCTTGCAGATGGACCTAGTACCGACATGGGAGAACTTGCACTCGGTAAAAACCTGCTCGTGGCATTCATGCCATGGGAGGGCTACAACTTCGAAGATGCAATCATCCTCAGTGAGCGATTGGTGAAAGAAGATGTCCTCACCTCGATTCACATCAAGGAGTACGAAGTTGATGCTCGCGACACCAAGTTGGGTCCAGAAGAAATCACCCGTGACATTCCAAACCTCTCCGATGACATTTTGGCGGATCTCGATGATCGCGGGATTATTCGCGTCGGTGCCGAAGTTGGCCCTGGCGATGTATTAGTCGGCAAAGTCACTCCTAAAGGCGAAACCGAACTCACTCCAGAAGAGCGTCTATTGCGCGCAATCTTCGGTGAGAAGGCACGTGAGGTTCGCGACACGAGCCTCAAAGTTCCACACGGTGAAAACGACAAAGTGATCGATGTCAAGGTGCTGTCCCGAGACCCGGGTGACAGAGTCGCAGGCGATGAATTGCCACCAGGAGTCAATCAACTTGTCCGTATCTATGTTGCTCAGAAACGCAAGATCAGCGTCGGAGACAAGTTGGCTGGTCGCCACGGCAATAAAGGCGTGATTTCCAAGATCCTTCCGCTCGAAGACATGCCATATCTCGATGACGGCACACCGGTGGACATCATTTTGAATCCACTCGGTGTTCCAAGCCGAATGAATATCGGTCAGGTTCTCGAAGCTCACCTCGGCTATTGCGCCAGGTGGGGTTGGAAAGATGTGAAGAACAACAAAACGGTGGGCGATGCGCCAATTCGCGGCACCGAAACCAAGACTCGGATCAACACCAAGCCAGCCACGTTCATTGCCACACCGGTTTTTGACGGTGCGCGCTGGGACGAAGACGAAGCTTCGGGTAACCATCCGACGATTCAGTCAATTCTTGACAACTTAAATCCCGAATCCGTAGACGGCGTTCGTCTGGTTGGTCGCGATGGCAAGACACGCTTGCGTAACGGTCGCACCGGCGAGTATTACGACAACCCGATTACGGTTGGTTACAAGTACATCCTCAAGTTGTCGCACTTGGTCGACGACAAGATTCACGCCCGATCAACTGGTCCATACAGCATGATCACGCAACAGCCGTTGGGTGGTAAGGCCCAATTCGGTGGCCAGCGATTCGGCGAAATGGAAGTGTGGGCTCTCGAGGCCTACGGTGCCGCTTACTGCTTGCAAGAACTGCTGACCATCAAGAGCGACGACGTATTGGGTCGTGTTCGCGTGTACGAAGCCATCGTCAAAGGTGAAAACATTCCGGAGCCTGGCATCCCGGAAAGCTTCAAGGTGTTGATGAAGGAAATGCAAGCACTATGCCTTGACGTTGAAGTCATTTCTAACGAGGGCAAGGAAATCGAATTGACCGACCTCGATGAAGACGTCTTCCGCACCACGCAAGAACTTGGAATCGACATCAGTCGGCCCGAGCGCGGTTCGGACGCCGATGACCGTGAACGAGAGCGTCGCCGCGAGCGAGCTTTCTAATTTCAACTGATAACTGTTAATTATTTGACGAAGAGACGCTGAATTCGAAGAGGAAGAGGAAACGAAATGGCTGAAGTAGCAGAAGACATCAAGAAGAAACTTGACGTCAACAGCTTTGAACAATTGCGCATTGGTTTGGCGACCGCTGACGATATTCGTAATTGGTCACGCGGAGAGGTGAAGAAGCCGGAAACAATCAATTACCGGACGCTTCGCCCCGAGCGTGATGGTTTGTTCTGTGAAAAGACATTTGGTCCAACACGCGACTGGGAGTGTTACTGCGGCAAATACAAGCGTGTGCGTTTCAAGGGAATCATTTGCGAAAAGTGCGGCGTTGAAGTAACTCGCTCCAAGGTTCGCCGCGAGCGCATGGGCCACATTGAGCTTGCAGCGCCAGTCGTGCACATCTGGTACCTGCGCGGAACTCGCAGTTGGCTTGCCTATCTGTTGGGTGGATTAGAGCCACGCGATGAAATCAAGGCCAAGCAACTTGAAAAGGTCATTTACTTTGCCGCCTGGTTGGTGAGCAGTGTCGATGCCGATAAGAGACACGCTGATTTGCCCACTCTTGAGCAGGAGTATCTCGAGGACCGCGAACAGACGTTGAAGAGCCGGGAGAAGGAAATCAAGCAACGGCAAAAAGATGCCGAAGTTGAGTTGAAGCAATTGGAAAAGGAAGGCGCCAAAGATACAGATATTCGGGCGCGCCAAAAGCAGATCGACAAGGATCTTGCTGGAATCACTGATCGCTACGCCAAGGAAGCCGATCTCATCGAGCGAGCATTCGAAACATTTGGCAAATTGCACTCGCGCATGATTGTCGACGACGAAGAACTGTGGCGTGAAGTCAAGGATCGCTATGCCGACTATTTCGTTGGTGGCACTGGTGCCGAAGCCATCAAGTCGCTTATTGACACGATCGATTTTGATGCCGAGGAATTGTTGCTCCGCGACGCCATTACAAATGGTTTTAAAGGCAAAGTGTTGTCGACACAGCGCAAACAAAAGGCAATCAAGAGATTGAAAATTATTGCTTCGTTTAATCGTCGCGATGATGCTGGTCGATTAGTGAACAATCCGAAGGCCATGGTTCTGGATGTCATTCCGGTAATCCCGCCAGATCTGCGACCAATGGTTCAACTTGACGGCGGCCGTTTCGCCACGTCCGACTTGAACGACCTCTATCGCCGTGTCATCAACCGCAACAATCGTCTGCGTCGCTTACTTGATTTAGGGGCACCAGAAATTATTGTCAATAACGAAAAGCGAATGTTACAAGAGGCAGCAGACGCACTATTCGACAACGGTCGTCGTGGTCGTCCAGTCACGGGTCCCGGTAATCGACCACTCAAGTCACTGTCGGACATGTTGAAGGGTAAGCAAGGCCGGTTCCGTCAGAACCTGCTCGGCAAGCGTGTCGACTATTCAGGTCGTTCCGTAATCGTGGCCGGCCCAACTCTGCGTTTACAGCAGTGTGGTTTGCCGAAACTAATGGCACTCGAGTTGTTCAAGCCGTTCGTGATGAAGCGATTGGTCGATCAGCAACTGGCGCAAAATATCAAAAGCGCCAAGCGCATGGTCGAGCGTCGTCGTCCGCAAGTGTGGGACGTACTGGAAGACGTGATCAAAGAACATCCAGTGTTGTTGAACCGCGCCCCAACGTTGCACCGTCTGGGTATTCAGGCTTTTGAACCCGTCCTCGTTGAGGGCAAGGCAATTCATTTGCATCCACTGGTGTGCACCGCATTCAACGCCGACTTTGACGGAGACCAAATGGCGGTTCACCTGCCGTTGTCGGTTGAAGCTCAGGCGGAAGCACGCGTGTTGATGTTGAGTGCCAACAACATTTTGTCGCCGGCTTCAGGTCGTCCGATTGTGACGCCTCAGCAGGACCTCGTCATTGGTGGGTTCTATCTCACCGATGCCATTGATGGTCGTAAAGGTGAGGGCCGAGTGTTCCGCCAATTGTGGGAAATCGTCCAAGCTCTTGACGAAGGCAATCTGGATCTTCACGCCAAAGTGAAGATCGCCGAACGCGATGAATCCGGCCAGAACACGTATGTCAACACCACACCTGGTCGGCTGCTGTTCCAAGAGGCGTTGCCGAAGGGTTATATCCAACAGTTCGGTCACATTACTGAAGCACTCGACAAACGAGGTCTCGGCGTCATCGTTGAACGCTTGAGCGATAATTTCTCCAAGTCGGATATTGCTTCGTCGCTTGATGCGATCAAGGATCTCTGTTATCGCTATGCCTCACAATCAGGACTCACAGTGTCTGTTGATGACGTCAAAACTCCCAAGGCCAAGCGGACGATCCTTGATGGATATGAAAAGCAGGCGGAAAAAGTTGAGAACCAATTTCGCCGTGGAATTATCACCGATGGTGAGCGCCGCCAACAGGAAGTTCGTATTTGGACTGACGCAACTGCCGACGTTCAAGAAGCGATGGTCGCCGAATTCAAGGCCCTGAAGTTCAATCCGGTGATGATGATGATCGGTTCTGGTGCTCGTGGAAACATGACTCAGATGCGTCAAATTGCTGGGATGCGAGGTCTCGTGGCCAACCCACGTGGTGACATGATTCCGCGTCCTATCAAAAATAATTTCCGTGAAGGACTCGAAACACTTGAGTACTTCATTGCCACACCAGGTGCTCGCAAAGGTCTCGTTGACACTGCGCTTCGCACAGCCGACTCTGGCTACCTCACCCGTCGATTGCACGACGTTGCCCAAGAGCTCATCGTGCGTGAAGATGATTGCGGGACGACACTCGGTGTGTGGGTCGACAATATCGTCCAAGACACCGCCAATACCCGTAGCTACTTGGATACCAAGTTGTTCGGTCGTGCGTTACTTAATGACGTTGAATTGGTCGATGGCGCAATCATCGCTAAGAACACGATCCTTTCCGACGACGATGTGGTGAAATTGCGTGACGATACTAAAATCACTCGTGCGCGCGTACGTTCGGTGCTCACCTGTGATGCCGAAGTTGGTGTGTGTGCCCTGTGTTATGGCCGTTCACTTGCCACTGGTCTGTCGATTGAACTCGGTGAAGCAGTTGGGGTGATTGCAGCGCAATCCATCGGCGAGCCGGGAACTCAGTTGACGATGCGGACGTTCCATACCGGAGGAGTTGCTGGCAAAGACATCGCCGGTGGACTACCGCGTGTTGTTGAACTATTCGAGGCACGTAACCCACGTGGTTCGGCTCGACTTGCGCGGGCAAATGGTGTGGTGCGCATCCTTGAAGATGAAGGCAAGGGAATTCCGGTAAAGGTCATCGACGATGAAGGAACCGAACACGAAGTCATTTTGCCAACCGGAAGTCGTCTGATTGTCAAAGACGGTCAGGACATCACCGCAGGCGAGCGACTCACCGATGGTCCACTGGATCCAAAAGAACTAATGGAGATCAAGGGTCCTCGTGAAACACAGGTGTACCTCGTCGAAGAAGTACAAAAGGTGTATCGCGATCAAGGTGTGTCAATCCATGACAAGCACATCGAACTCATCGTTCGTCAAATGACGCGACGCGTGGGTGTTCAAGAGCCGGGTGACACCGGCTTCTTGCCAGGGGAGCGCTCGGATGCAAAAGTATTCCGCGATACCAATCGCAGAATGGTTGAGGAAGGAAAGCGTCCAGCCGAAGGTCGCCCAGAATTAATGGGAATTACCAAGGCATCACTGGCCACCGAGTCGTGGCTATCGGCTGCATCATTCCAAGAGACCACCCGAGTTCTCACCGAAGCGGCGATTGATGGCAAGGCCGACAATCTCGTCGGACTTAAGGAGAACATCATCATCGGAAAGTTGATCCCAGCTGGTTCTGGCATGGATCGTTACAACTTGTTCGATGTGAGCGCCCCTGACTATGTGCCAATGGCGTACTACTCGAGTGAGGATGAAGATGATCCCGCTTCGTTCTTGGCGGGATTGCACGGCACCTATGTGTCGGGCAACGCGGATTCCGACTCCGAAGTGGCGCAATAACCACCTAAATAATGCTCAGACCGAGGTTTGTCCTATCGGGCAGGTTGCCTAAAGGGAACCCTCAGCCGTAGTATTTCCTTTCTGATTGTTTGGTGGTATCGGCTTGTCCGATTCACCTGATTTCGTTAGTTCATCTGGCTCAACAAAGTAAAGGTAAACGCGTGCCCACAATTCAGCAGCTGATCCGTCAGGGTCGAAGCACAAAGACGACAAAGACAAAAACTCCGGCGCTTAAGGGTTCACCTCAGCGCCGTGGTGTTTGCACCCGCGTGTTCACCACAACACCCAAAAAGCCAAACTCCGCACTGCGCAAAGTTGCTCGCGTCCGTCTCACCAGTGGTGTCGAAATCACCGCCTACATTCCTGGCGAAGGTCACAACTTACAAGAACACTCCATTGTGCTGGTACGCGGTGGTCGTGTTCGCGACCTGCCAGGTGTGCGCTACAAAGTTATACGCGGAGCACTTGATGCTGCCGGCGTGAAAGATCGTAAACAATCCCGAAGCCGCTACGGCGCCAAGAAGAAGTAAGAAAGAATCTGGTATTTTCACATGTCACGCAAAGGTCCAGCAGTTCGCCGAGATATGGTCGCCGATCCGGTTTACCGTTCAGTATTGGTTACCCAACTTCTCAACAAAGTGATGTTGGATGGCAAAAAGAGCATTGCCGAACACATTGTGTACGACGCGATGAAAGCAGTTGAGACAAAAACCGGTAGCGAACCGCTGACCACGGTCAAGCGGGCGATTGACAATGTGAAGCCGCCACTTGAAGTGCGCAGTCGCCGAGTCGGTGGCGCCACGTACCAAGTTCCAGTAGAAGTTCGTCCGCGCCGGGCAACGACGCTTGCCATTCGTTGGGTGGTTGAAAACGCCCGCAAGCGCCGTGAAAAGACGATGGCCGAGTGTTTGGCTAACGAGATTCTAGATGCCTCAAATGGCTTGGGTGCCTCGATGAAGAAGCGCGACGATATGCAAAAGATGGCCGAATCGAACAAGGCCTTTGCTCACTACCGCTGGTAGTCGGTTTCGAAGTCTGAGAAAGAACCCCCATGGCAGAGCGTGAATACCCATTAGATCGTTATCGCAATATTGGCATCATGGCCCACATCGATGCCGGGAAAACCACAACTACCGAGCGCATCCTTTATTACACGGGCAAGACCTACAAGATCGGTGAAGTGCACGAAGGTGCGGCTGTCATGGATCACATGGCTCAAGAACAAGAGCGTGGCATCACCATTACATCAGCCGCGACGACCACGTTTTGGCGCGATCATCGCATCAACATCATTGACACTCCCGGTCACGTGGATTTCACGATTGAAGTAGAACGTTCACTGCGAGTGCTTGACGGTGCCGTGGCGGTATTCGATTCGGTTGCCGGCGTTGAGCCCCAGACGGAAACCGTGTGGCGCCAGGCCAATAAATACCGTGTGCCTCGAATGTGTTTCATTAACAAAATGGACCGAACGGGTGCCAACTTTTACCGAACCCTGGACATGATCAAAGATCGTCTCGGAGCCGTTCCCGCTGTTTTGCAATTGCCGTACGGCGCTGAAGCCGGATTCAAGGGCATGATCGACATCGTCAAGATGAAAGCAGTCGTCTGGGATGGCGATGAAAAAGATTCCGAGTATGGCGATGTGGAGATTCCAGCCGAGTATTTGGAAAAGGCCGAGCAATACCGCGCTGAATTGCTCGAACTAGTAGCCGGAGAAGACGAAGCATTGATGGAAAAATATCTCGCCACCAACGACCTCTCCGAAGAAGATCTGCGTGCCGGAATTCGCAAAGGAACCCTGGCGTTTAGTTTTGTTCCAATTTTGTGCGGATCAGCATTCAAAAACAAGGGCGTTCAGCAAGTGCTCGACGCCGTCGTCGACTACATGCCATGCCCACTTGACATTCCACCGGCCAAGGGCATCAAGCCAGATAGTGACGAGCCGATCATGCGTCTTGCAGATGAAAACGGACCGTTTGCGGCGCTTGCATTCAAGATTGTCGCCGACCCATTTGGTCGCCTCACTTATTTCCGGGTGTACTCCGGAACCATTAATAAGGGCGATGAGGTGTACAACTCGGTCAAGGAAAAGCGCGAGCGCGTCGGTCGATTGCTGTTGATGCACGCTAATCAGCGCGAAGACATTGACTTCGCAATGGCTGGCGACATAGTCGCTGGTCTCGGTTTCAAAGATGTCACCACCGGTGACACGCTGTGTGACCGAAACAATCCGATCGTTCTGGAGCGCATGATTTTCCCAGAACCGGTCATCCACGTCGCGATCGAACCAAAAACAAAACACGACCAAGACAAACTTGGCAAGGCTCTAAAGTCGCTTTCCGATGAAGATCCAACGTTTCGCGTACGTACCGATGAAGAAACCGCACAGACGGTGATCTCTGGAATGGGCGAGTTGCACTTGGAAATTCTTGTTGACCGCATGCAACGCGAATTCGGCGTTGATGCAACGGTCGGTAAACCACAAGTGGCGTACCGCGAAACAATCACCCGAAAAGTTGAAAATGTTGAATACCGACACATCAAGCAGTCCGGTGGTTCAGGTCAATTCGCCGTCGTCAAGATTGACATTGAGCCAAGCGGAGTCGGTAACGGCTATCAATTCGTTGATGACATCACCGGCGGTCGAATCCCTCGCGAATACATCCAGCCGGTGAACCAAGGAATGCAATCGGCCCTGGATAATGGAGTGCTTGCCGGCTACCCAACCGTTGACGTGAAAGTCACATTGGTCGACGGTCAATATCACGATGTTGACTCCAGCGAAATGGCGTTCAAAATTGCCGGTCAAATGGTGTTCCGCAAAGCCGCCCAGCTCGCCAGACCGATCATTCTTGAGCCAATCATGGCTGTCGAAGTTGTGACCCCGGAGGACTATATGGGCGATGTAATGGGGGACTTGTCGAGCCGCCGTGGCCGAATTGAAGGCATGGAAGCCAATGGCAATGCTCAGAACATCAGGGCGCAGGTTCCGCTTTCGGAAATGTTCGGATACAGTACAGACCTGCGTTCACGTACTCAGGGACGTGCGACTTACACGATGCAATTCCATAGTTACCAGCAAGTCCCTGCAGTCATCAGCGAAGAAATTATTAAGCGAGTGCGCGGCGAATAGTCCACACCAAAGAGAAAGCAACTAACAGGAGTAGCCATGTCAAAGGTAAAATTTCAGCGAAATAAGCCACACGTCAACATTGGCACGATGGGTCATATTGACCACGGCAAGACAACATTGACAGCTGCAATTTCCAAGACGTTGGCGGGCAAGGGATTGGCCGAATACACCCCATTCGA
>JANNRJ010000026.1:0-53719 GCA_031401235.1 Actinomycetota bacterium | reverse complement strand
ACGCCGAGCGGCTCGACCGCCACTCGGTTGCTTGCGGGAGTGCGACTCATTAGGTCCTTGCCCTTGGGCCGCGCCTCGATGGCCTCTACGAGGTCGTCCATCTGTTCACCCGAGCTTCCGGCGAGAACGAAGACGACATGGCCGCCAGCTTCGACGTTGGCATCAAGGAATGGAAGCAACGTCTCGTACGGCCAGACGGCATCGGGTCGCGCGTCGACCTCATCGATCAGAACAAGTGTCGGGCGCGACGATTCCACGGCTGATCTACATCCGGCGCGCAGTTCCTCTTCGGTCAGGCGCGCGAGGTTCAGCTCGATGTAATCGACGTCGGTCAACTCACCCGCTATCTCGTGAACGAGAAAGGTCTTGCCTGTCCCCGGCTTCCCCCAGATGAGATGGTTCTCGCGATTGCCGGTGCGTTTGGTGAGTCCCTCGCGGATTCTGACGCGCGTGTCGAGCAGACGGTCGCGTATCGCCGGATCGAAGCGCGTATAGCCGCCCGCGACTCGATACCTCGAGAGGATTACTTGGTCAAGATCACCGATGACGCGCGCCACAGCGATCTGCGAATTAGCCATGTCGGCGTGACTTGCAGGACGGATGGCCTCATCGAAGAGGTGGCGCTTCCCACGTATCGCCGCCTGATATTCGGCTTTCGAGAGGATGTTCTCGTCCAACTCAAAGTCGGTTCTCAGCAGGTTGTCGAAGAAGGCGATGGTGCGTTGGTTGTCGACCAACACCTCCTCGCGCAGGAAGCGCACGTCGATGTTGATGCAGATCGCTCCGACTAAGCCGTACTCCGGACGAAAGATGGGAATCGTGGTGCACTTGAAGCGTCGTGCGCCGATGTTGAGTTCGTAGTTGAGCTTGTCTTGATTTTGGTAGCGCCTCGTCTTTAGGTCGAGCACGAGTTTGGTTGCGCCGTGGCCGAGGTTACGACCGGTTACCACACCGTTCTCGATGGCCACGATGGCCTTCGAAGGATTGACGAGATCGTGCAACAAAATTTCGATACCGGTGTTGGGGAACGATCGTCCTATCAGCTGAACGATTCGCTTGTAGTTCTCCAAGAAGGCGTCGTTGTCATGAATAACCGAGTCACCGTCGTATGCCTTGAACAGTTCCTTGTATTCCTTGAGATCGTCCGTAGAGAATGTGTCGCGAACCAAATTCTGCTCACCGATCACGATCAACTCGCGCGCCGCCAATGGGTTGCGCACCCTGAGAAAGTGACGCGTCGCCTCCACGAATAACTCGGCGTTGAACTCAATGTGCCGGTTCTCGTCCGCGACGAATGGGTAGAACTCGTATTCCTCTAGCCGCCTGCTCTCAGGTGAGGGCTCGGCACCTTGGCGGTTCTTCTTCATACGCCTCCAAACTTACGGAGTTAGCCGACGGCTCGCTGGAGCTCGGCAATATCTATCTTGTGCATCTGCATCATTGCCGCAAATGCTTTATCGGAGCGACCCTTATCGTCCTCGGACAGCAATTCGCCGAGGATTTTCGGTATCACTTGCCAACTCACTCCGAAGCGGTCCTTGCACCAGCCACACATGCTTTCGGCACCACCATTTGCTATCAGTGAATTCCAGAGGTGGTCAACTTCATCTTGAGTGTCGCAGCCGATCTGAAACGAGACCGCTTCCGTTTGGGGGAACAGTGGACCTCCATTTAAAGCCGCAAACGACCGACCAAAAATCTCAAACTCAACGGTGAGGATCGTGCCTGCCGGTTTTTGGGCGTTTTCTGGATAGTGAGAGACCGACAAAAGCTTCGAGTTGGGAAAAATGGAGATATAGAACTCGGCTGCCTCGGCGGCCTGGCTGTCAAACCAGAGGTAAGTCGTGAGACTCGTAATCGCCATAAGTTATGGAACCAACAACACTCGGCCGAACGCCTTTCGGCTTTCGATATAGCGATGGGCTTCGGCTGCTTCGGCCAACGGGAATGTTTTGTCGATCACGACGGTGAGTTCTTTCTTGGCAATGCGCGTCAAAAGATTGGCGATCATTGGGTAAGTACGCGAAGAGTTAAAAGCCATTTCTGCACCGAGAAACACTCCGGTAATTGACGCATTCTTTTGCATGATTGGCCATACTTCTGGCGGGCGCTCTTCGCGGCCTGCGCGTCCGACCCAACTGATACGACCGCGATAAGCGAGTGAGGCAACACTTCCTTCCAGAGTCGAACCACCGACGGAATCAACGACAAGGTTCGCTCCGGCACCGTTTGTGAATGCCATAACTTCCTTGCCGACGTCAGCATTTCTGTAGTTGATGCCATGGTCAAGGCCGTAGTCCTTCAATCGTGTCAGGCGATCGTCGCTTGACGCTGTTGCTAGCACGGTTGCTCCGGCGGCCTTTGCCAGTTGAATTGCCGCAATACCCACACCGCTGGCACCGGCTTGGACAAGAACTGTCTCTCCGGATTTCAAGTGTCCAAATTCAAAAAGACAATCATCGGCCGTTCCGAATTCGACGGGAACACCGGCGGCTTCATTTAGCGATAGACCATCTGGAATTGCCCAAGCGAATGTCGCCGGCACACTAATGATTTCGGCATGGGAGCCAAATGCCATGGTGGCAACAACTGGTTGACCAACCTTGAAGTTTGTAACGCCATCACCAACTTCACGAACAATGCCAGATGCTTGATAACCGACGATGTGCGGTTTTGTGGCGAGTATGCCGCCACCTCGATTGAGTGTGTCGCCACCTTGAATCGCGATCGCAGCAACATCGATGAGAAGACCGCCTGCCCGCAATTGCGGATCGGCAACATCTTCGTAGCGGAGAACCTCGGGCCCACCCACTTCGTAATAAACAGCAGCTTTCATTTCGCTGATGCTACTTGCACCGGTTCGTGCATCGCTCAGCCGCGTATTCCCTAGTACAGAAAAAGCCCGCCAATCCCCCGAGGGGGAGGGCGGGCAGGAATAATCACAGGTTAGCCGACTCGATAACTCCTTGTTCACTATCTTGCTTTTCTAGTGCAGGAGACGACCGCGACGATACTGAGCAAATTTTTGCAATTTTGCGAGTTTGGCAGGATCAAATGGCAATTCGGTGACGAGCGGTAGCCATGTATCCATGTGGTCACATTGTTCGGCGATTACTCGTCGAACGGCACGTTCGGGTAGTCCTAAGTGTTCTCCTAGCTCCACGAATTCAATTCTGCGAATGTTGTTCGAGTTTCGACTGCTAATAGTCATTGCCATAGTGAAATCGTCATAGAAATAGGTGGATGGTAGATCGTATGCGGGGGTAGGCGCCCACTCTCCAGACGGGAGTTGCATAACGGAGAAGTTTTTCGCATGCGCATCTCCGTTTCCTGTCAGATACGCAAATACAAGTTGAGAAATGAATAGTCGGGCTGCTGGTTTGGGTGCGAGACATAGTGTCGTAAGGGCCGTGAAGGCATCTTCGCTTGTAATCAAATATTTATCTGCAGGTGGTTTACCGAGCGCTTGGCTGGCATCCTCCATCGCGAGCATTCTTGATACACTGTTTGAACCTGAGGGAACGCGATCAAAGCGTGTGACTAGCAGACCATGTATACCGTCTTTATCGGTAACAAGTTCGGCTGATGCAACGCTTAGCCCACTAAGTTTCGCAGCACGGAGAAAAAACTCTTCATTTTCGACAACAAATGGAAATTCTGAGGGGTTGAGTTTTAAGATAAAGCGCGAGCCTTGATGAGCCACAGGTAAATTTAGAAGAGCCGTGCTGATTTTGTCTTGGACGCCTGGAATTCCAACGCGTTCCGCTCGAATTCCGAGGTCAGTCAAAATCTGATTGAAATTAATCTCAGCGAAGTCATTGACTTCGAGATGCTGCGGTACTTTCGACGGATCTCCGCCTTCGGGGAGAACCTGCACATCCCCGACAACATCAGTTCCAATTGCCAGCAGGAGTGAAAGCTCGTCGTCTGCGCTCGTCTTTACCTGCCGCAGTAGTACACCTAGGCGTCTGCCTTCTGGGAGAAGTCCGGAAAAATAAGAAGGCAATGCTCCACCTGGCCGTATTACCGGAATGTTGGTGACCGGCAATGTACTGGCAACCGAGGGACCGCCTTCACGAATCCATGAAGATAGATACTCAAATTTGATTCCGTCGGGCGTGCGCGTGAATGTGGCGGCCTTTATCCCTTGCTTGTAGACGTCGGCTCGTTGAACAAGGCGTAGTTCGGTTAGATCCTCCAATGTCACGTTTTTATGCTTCCTAACTCAGATATCGCAGGGTCGATGACCACAGCATTGGCGGCTTTGGGGGCAAGTCGTAGGTGTAGGCCAAGAGTGGAAAGCACCTTCAGCAATGTGTTGAGTTGGACCGTCTCTTTGTTGTGCTCAAGATCATGTACGACGCGCACGGCGACACCTGATAAGTCGGATAGGTCCTGTTGGGTAAGTCGTAATGCGCGTCGTCGCAAGTGGATCGAGCTTCCAAGAGTTTCATTAGATTCTGTGCCATAACGCATAAAATGTGGTTCCTCTCGTTCATTTTCCAAAAATCAGTTAATATATGCATCATAGCGCATATTTATCAGGACTATTGGAAATTGGATGATAATTATGCCTGATTCAGCGCCGTAGCGCACATTATTCTCGAGGAGTACTTCCAGGCTACTCACTTTTTTCATCGCTCAGCCGCGGATGCGGGTGCTGTCGGGATCGTAAAACGGACGCAGTGAAACCACGGCTTCGTGGTGCTGATTAATGACTTCGGCGGTCCATTGCCCTTCGGACAACCACGATGCAGTAAGTGGTTCGTTTCCGGCATCGACCATTGCCAGCCCGATGGATGCTCCGAGAGTATGGCCGTACGAGGCTGCACGGATGTAACCGACGGGTACTTCGTTTCGGTGAATGATCTCGGCGTGATACAGCAGCGGTAACGGGTCGACCAATCGAACACTGACGAGCCGTCGAGTACTTGGCCCGCGCTGGCGCCGGGCGACCAATGCATCGCGGCCTACAAATCCGCCAGGTTTGTTGAAATCTATGGCGAACCCGAGACCGGCCTCCAACGGACAATCCGTGTTGTCGATGTCATGGCCGTAGTCGCGGTATCCCTTTTCCATGCGCAGACTGGCGAGCGCCTTTAATCCGGCGTGGAGCAGCCCAAAGCGCTTCCCCTCGCCAACGATTTGGTCATACACATGCACGGCTTGTTCAGTTGATACAAACAACTCGTAGCCCAACTCGCCAAGATAGGTAATGCGTGTGCACAGAGTACGAGCGAAACCAAGGTCGATCTCTCGTGCGGTTCTAAATGGAAACGCAGCGTTCGAGAGGTCGGCGGTGGTGAGGCCCTGGAGAAGTTCGCGCGAGCGAGGCCCTTGCACATTTATCTGGGCCAAGCCGGATGAAACATCGGTGACAACTACGTGCGCGCTTCCGAAGTGTCTGCGCATGTGGGCCTCAACGTGGCGGTGTGCCGTGTCCGAGGCGATGACGAGAAAGTCATCATCGTTGAGTTTCGTTACGGTGAGGTCTGCTTCCAGCGTGCCCCGCTCGTTCAACCACTGCGTGTAGGTGATTCGCCCGGAGTCGGCATTGACGGCATTACCCGACAAAGTGTCGAGTAGGCGCCCAGCGTCACGACCACGTACTCGAAATTTAGACATGAAACTCATGTCCATGACAATGACATTCTCACGACAGGCTCGATGTTCCGTTTCCCATCGAGTCCAGAATGACGGTCGGCCCCAGGTGAGTGGACCTTCGTCGACTTGACGATTGGGTCCGGCAAACCAGTTTGGCGATTCCCAACCGGAGGCTTCCCGAAAACACGCGCCCTGTTCGGCGAGACGGTCATGAAGTGGCGATCGCTTGGCATCTCGCGCCGTATGTAACTGTCGGTTTGGATAATGGCACTGGTAGACCATGCCGAGAGATTCGACGGTACGGGTGCGGCGATATTCAGGGTTCGATTGATATGGCTGGAAACGATCGGGGTGCATTGCGGTGATGTCCGCACCTGGGTCGCCGTCCACAATCCAGTGGGCGACAAGTCGACCCAATCCACCTCCGGAAAGAATGCCAATCGAGTTCAGTCCGGCGGCGACGAAATAGTTACGCACTTCGGGAGCGGGCCCGATGATTGGCTGGAGGTCTGGTGTGAAACTTTCTGGACCACAAAAAAATGTACGAATCCCAGTGTCGTGAGCGCGAGGAATGCGGCTCATCGCCGTCTCTAGATACGGGGCCATACGATCCCAGTCGGGCGGCAAGGAAATGAACGACGCGTCGTGCGGTATGCCCTCGACTTTCCATGGTGCGCACACCGGCTCGAACAACCCGATCATCAGTCCGCCGACTTCCTCCCGGTAATAACCGAAGCGCGCGGGATCTTCCAGAACTGGCATATTGGGGTCGATGCCATCCATCTGTTCCGTGATCAAGTAATAATGCTCGGCCGCTTGCAGTGGAATGGTCACCCCTGACTTTTCGCCCAACTGGCGAGCCCACATGCCCGCTGCATTGACGACAAACTCGCACTCGATCGTGCCATGATCCGTCGTCACTGAGCACACGGCGCCATCGTGCGTATTTACTTCGAGAACGGTCACGCCTTGAGCAATGGTCACGCCTTGTTGCCGCGCGCCTTTGGCCATCGACATGGTTGCGTCAACTGGGTTGACCCGACCGTCGCCCGCTACGTAAAAGCCGGCGAGCACGTCATCTGTTTGAGCCAGAGGGAAAAGATCGTTCACCTCAAGAGCAGAGATTTCGTGCACGTCGATACCGCAGTAACGATTAAATGACGCGACTCGTCGATATTCCTCGAGCCTGCCAGCGTCGGTAGCCAATTCGATGAACCCAATCGGTTTGAAACCTGTGGCGAGTCCGGTTTCACTTTCCAGTGAGGAGTAAAGATTGCGCGTGTAGGTGCGCAACTCGGTTGAAGTTGTCGATGTAGAACCGAACGTAACCATTAATCCAGCGGCGTGCCAAGTGGTGCCTGAAGTGAGTTGATCACGCTCGATGAGTACCGTGTCGTTCCAGCCCAAGTGACCGAGGTGGTAGGCGATTGAGGTGCCGATGATTCCGCCACCAATGACCACGACGCGTGCACGTGCCGGTAGCGCCGTTGTCATCAACGCAGTCTACGAATCGAGTGCGTTATGCCAAAGCACCGTTCATCACTTGATGAAAACGCTCCCAGCAGGTGGCGATCCACTTCGGGTCATCATCGGCAAAGGCAGCGCGAACTTGCGCCCGCACTTGTTGGGCCCGTGGACCGGTCGGATCACCATGTGAGTGCAACCACGCATCGGCTCGTAATGCCAACATCACGGTGATGAGGTCAACGGTGCCAAATTCAAGAGCCACAGCTGTGACCGCCGCAGAGGGCGACAACTCAGTAGTAATGGCCAGCCAATCTCCGATTATGTTTGCCGAGACGCTGTCACCGTCAACCATCGAACGTACTTCACCCCACTTGTGTAGGGCCCGCTGAAATTCTGTGTGTGCGCGAGGTCGAGACGAAATCAGTTCGCCAAATCCCCATGGTCCCAGTCCGGTATGCAAGTCGATGATCGTTAACTGCTCCGCGTCATGAAGAGAAGTGTCGGCCCAGTTGCGGATCCACCGATGAGACCAGACGGGTCTGGTGCCTCCATAAAACAGACCGGTCGGGTGGGTGAATTGTCCACTACTCACCGCCGCTTGGAAACGATCCATTCCCCATTCACCGGCGAGCGCGAATAGTTCGTTGAGTGTTCGCTGCTGTTCGACCTCGGTGAATTCAACGGGCACCAGCAGATCGGCAATTCTCTGATAGTCGGCATTCATCGGAGGCGACTCGTTCCAGTCGATGAAGTTGCGATTCAAGTCGACGTTGTCTTCATTGACCCGTCGAACCCAGGCGAATCCCACCGGATTGAAACCGTGAACCAGAATAACCCGAGTGTCATCAGGTCGATTCTCGGAATGTCTCGCCAACCATTCGGTCTGCAGAGCAGATCCGCAATATCCCTCAACCCCGTGGGTGCCAGAGACAACCAAAATTATTTTCTTGGCTTCGGGCTTACCCAATTCGGCAACATCGACGGTTAACGATTCCCCATTGGGACCGGTCAGGGGGTGAGGATAAGAAGTGACAGAAGCGCGCCTGGTTTCGGCAGCCGTCAGGAATGCGTGTCGCGCCGTTAGGTAGTCACTGCTCAGACTGATCTCAGATGACATTCCACCGATGCTACTTAAATTGGGTCAGACGCTTGCCAGATCGTGGAGAACTCGGACCCAATGTTCGACCATTTTGATCCCACCGTGTCCTTCATCATCAACAATGATGAGTGTGCTTCCCGGCCAGACTTGCTGAAGCTTCCACGGGGCGTCTAACGGGCCGCTCAAGTCGAGGCGACCGTGAATGAGCCATCCCGGAATATTTGACAGTCGTCCGGCATTGGCAATGATTTGATTCTCGCTAAGCCAATTATTGTGTCGCCAGCAATGGGTTACCTGTCGCGCGAATCCCATTTGAAACTTAGGATCTTCAAATCTTGGATTTGGCCGTGAGATTGCCGTAGTGGCTACATGAGCATTCTCCCACTTGCACCAAGCCGCAGCGGCTTGAACTCGAGTAGTTGGATTGGCATCCATTAACAAGTCGTTGTATGCGTCGACGATACGACTCGTTTTCAATGCTGGTGGAATGTGGTTCACAAATTCGTTCCACTCGGCAGGAAAGAATCGTCCGGCATGAATGGTCAGCCAGTCAACGTCGTAGGCGGTTCCCGTTGAAAACGCACCAAGGACAACTGCAGTTACTCGCTCAGGGTAGCGCTCGGCGTAGGTAGCCCCGAGAACCGCACCCCAAGAAAGTCCAAAAACTATCCATTTGCTAATACCTATGTGTTCTCGAAGTTGCTCAATATCCGAGAGATGATGTTCCATGTCGATACTCGCCCAGTGAACATTCTCTTCGGATGCATGGGGAGTGCTTTGCCCCGACGATCGCTGATCAAACAATACGGCCCGATGTAATTTAGGATCAAAGTTTCTCCGGGCCCCAGGCGTGCAACCCGAACCGGGACCACCGTGAAAATAGACAACTGGCGTCCCAGACGGGTTGCCAATTTGTTCGTAATAGAGGCGATGACCGTTTCCAACATCCAAAAAGCCAACGTCAAATGGTTCGAAGGATTGACCCTTTGTCATGTCAATCAGTTTGGCAGACAAATCCTGGACAGCACTGAAGATTCGACTTGTGCATTACGACCCGCCACAATTGAACTATTTGGCGCTGCTATCGAAATTCAAAACCTTCCAATCACCATTTTCTTTTGTCAGGTTGATCGTGATTTCGTAGGTTTTACCGTCTGTACCCTTGATTTCATAGATCACGGTCGATGATGCTGGCTGTCCAGTTTCGCCATTGATTGATTTGCTTGTCATTTTCTCGTTCGTATTAAGAATTGGTCCAATCTGTGCAACCAAAGTGTCAAACTGGTCAACCGGTACGACTGCCACGGCATCAGTAGAAAATAATGCGTAGGCGGTGGTGGCATCACCTGCTTGGATGCTATTTATGAACTGATTACTGACTTTCACCGGAGCTTTCGTTGCCGAATTGACCGTCACAGTGATGATGACGATAAATGCGACCAGCCCGACAACCACAATAAGAGCAATCTTCTTCCAATTTCGCTTCTTAACTGGTTTAGAACTGGGGCTCGGGTCAGGTAGTTGATTTTGCGGAGCGGAATCTTTATCCATATCGGGACCCCCTTTTAGTGAATTGGTTCCACTTAGAGACTTAATCCTCGTCCGATTTCGACTATACACCTATTATGCGAATGCGCTATTTGGACGCGTGGCCGCGATAGGAATTGCCGAACAAAGAGCGACTATTGTCACAAGTTGTAAACAAATGAAATAATTCGACGAAATCGAAACGGAGCGAACATGGCAAACAAAGAGCAAAAAAACAATCCAAATCAGAAGAAGGCACCGAAATTGACACTCAAGGAGAAGCGCCTCAAGAAGCAGGAGAAGAAGAAGGGTTAATCAGATTGAGGAGCCGCACAACGAAACAAATCGTTGCGTTGTTGATCGTGCTCACTACTTTGGTGGCGCTCGGAGCGCCAGTTCAGGCCGCCAATAAAGAAGGTACGAAGTGCACCAAGGTCGGTGCAACGGTAAAAGTTGCCGGCAAAAAGTTGGTGTGCAAAAAACAGGGTAAGTCCCTCAAATGGGTGACGGTCTCCGGAGCTAACGCCAACTCCAACACGGTCACGTGGCGACAAGTTGACAACGGCTGGAGCCCATCAGCGACTCCACCGGCTTGCGCCAATCCGCTGAAAATCTTGTCACCGGTTGACCTCGCGAAAGTGACATCGATTCTCTACCCGGGTCAATCTCGAGGGGGAGATTACAAAGCTCACGGTGGATTCGCCTTTGACAACAATCCAGACCAGACCATTGAGGTGGTAGCGCCTCTTACCGGGATGGCCGTGCGTGGCTCTCGATATTTAGAAAACGGTGAAATCCAATACGCATTCGACGTGATCAGTTCCTGCGGGATTATGTATCGCTTCGACCATCTGCTGACACTGAGCGCAAAGTTTCAGGCTCTTGCAAACATGTTGCCTGCTGCGAGCGAATCATCCGTAACTACTAATTTCAATCCTTCGGTCGTGATCACAGAGGGGGAGAAGGTGGCAATTGAAGTCGGGCTCACCAAACCGAACAAGAATGTTTTCATTGATTTTGGTGTTTACGACATGCGAAGTTTCAATAAGATCTCGTCGGACTCGGCGTGGGCGGCCCAACACCCCGGTGGCAAAGAACTGATTTGGCACGCGATTTGTTGGTTCGACCTTCTCGATGCCCAAAGTGCAGTGACTGTGCGAAATCTGCCGTCGCGGGATGGAACTAGTGGCAAAACCAGCGACTTCTGTAGCTAGATAGGGATGTGGTGCGTGCCTAGTCTGTGGTGGGGGTGATCGACAATGACAATGACGGACAACATCACAACGACTCCGGCGGCGCGCCTGCGTGGTTGGGATTCAATCGAGTTCTGGGTCGGTAACGCAAGAGCGACGGCTGGATTTCTTTGTGCTTCGTTTGGCTTTCATGTTTCTGCCTACGCCGGACCAGAAACTGGTCAATCTGACTTTGCGTCGTATCTATTGGAACAGGGTTCGATTCGTCTGGTGGTTACTGCTGGACTTTCGCCGACCTCCGAGATTTGGAATCATGTGCGCCAACATGGCGACGGGGTACACGATCTGGCGTTTGTGGTTGATGATGCCACAGCAGTTTTCGAAGCCGCAGTGGCGCGAGGTGCGCGATCGGTGCGAGAACCCTATGAGTTGAGCGATGAATTTGGAACACTTCGGCTTTCAGCGGTCGGAACCTATGGCGAGACCAAACACACATTTGTTGATCGAAGTGAGTATCGCGGTTATTACTGTCCGGGATACTCGCGCGATGGACTGCCACCGGCACCAGTGGGTCCACATGTTGGCTTGGAAGCGGTAGATCATGTTGTCGGAAATGTTGAGCGTGGGCGACTCGATGAATGGGTGGCGTTTTACGAAGACGTGATGGGGTTTTCGCAATTGCGCCACTTTGACGAGGCCCAGATATCAACCGAGTATTCAGCGCTGCGTTCAACTGTTGTATGGAATCGCAGCAACGTTGTGATGCCGCTAAATGAGCCAGCCGAAGGTCTCAAGCGCAGTCAAATTCAGGAGTATCTCGACTCATATGGGGGTCCGGGTGTCCAACACATTGCGTTTCGAACGAGTGACATCATCACGGCGATTGCAAGTCTTCGCGACCGCGGTGTGCGGTTTTTGGAAGCAAATGCGGCATATTTTGACGATGTACGAATTCGTCTCGGGTTTCTTGATTTGCCGTGGGACGAATTGCAGAAATTAGGAATTCTCGTCGATCATGAACCAGATGGTTATCTGTTGCAACTCTTTACCGAACCTCTGCAAGACCGACCAACGGTATTCGCCGAGATTATTCAGCGAGGGGGAGCCAGCGGATTTGGGGAAGGAAACTTTAAGGCACTCTTTGAGTCAATTGAACGAGAGCAAGCACGTCGCGGCAATTTGTGAACGAGCAACAATTGCTTGCCATTCCGATTGGTTCTCCATTTACTGTCAACAACCTTCCCTTTGGAATCGCTCGGCACGGAAGTAATTCACCTCACGCCTGGGTGGCACTCGGGAATCATGCGCTTAATTTGCGTTCGCTTGCAAATGTTGGTTTTTTTGATTCGAAAATTTTTGAGCGATCGGTCCTAGTTAACGCATTTGCCCAAGACAGTTTAAATTCATTCATCTCCCTGGGACCGGCGGCATGGAGCCATGTTCGCAAGACCCTGCAGAAGGAAATCTTGACGAATGAGTTTTCGGCGATTCTTGGATCTCACGCCGTGGAGATTTCTAAACTTGAAATGCAACTACCAGTGGCAATTGGTGATTATGTGGACTTCTATTCATCGATTCATCACGCCACCAACTTGGGGCGATTATTCCGTCCTGATGGCGAAGCATTGTTGCCGAATTGGCGACATATTCCGGTCGGATATCACGGCCGAGCAGGAACAATTGTCGTAGACGGCAGCGATATTCGCCGACCAGGGGGAGTTCGTCTTGAAGAAGGACAGCCGGTATTCGGTCCGACTCGTTCACTCGATATAGAACTGGAAGTTGGGGCCATCGTTGGTCGCGAGATCAGGCAGGTCGATGAGGTCACGGCGGCGAATGCCGAAGAATACCTGTTTGGAATTTGTTTGGTCAATGATTGGTCAGCCCGGGATATTCAGGCCTTTGAATATCAACCACTTGGTCCCTTCTTAGGCAAGAGTTTTGCCACTTCGATGTCTAGTTGGATTGTTACGTTCGAGGCTCTCGCGCCCTTCCGAGTGGATTCACCGCCTCAGGAACCAGAGCCCGCTGCGTACCTACGAGGTACACCGCAAAGTGGACTTGATTTGTGGCTTGAAATTTTGATCGAATCACGTGCAATGCGTGAAAACGGGATCGAACCGAAAGTAATTTCAAGCAATAATTTCGGGGATATGTATTGGACCTTTGCCCAACAATTAGCCCATGTCGTGGCTAATGGAGCAACCACACGGGTGGGCGATCTCATCGCTTCGGGCACCGTATCCGGCCCCACACCTGGAAGCGAAGGAAGTTTCATTGAATTGAGTTGGCGGGGGACACGGCCAATCTCGATGCCAGATGGAACCACTCGCAGTTTTCTAGAAGATGGCGATCGAATAACACTGCGTGGATGGGCCGGTTCAAATCCGAATACTCGAATTGGACTTGGCTCCGTAAGTGGGTTGATCGTCGGAGAAGGAGGAAACTGAAATGCCGCATTACCGCAGGGTTGGAAACATCCCCCATAAGCGTCATGTAGTCCATCGTCATGCTGATGGGTCGCGACTTGTGGAGGAGCTGTTTGGCCAAGATGGATTCTCAGCGGGATCGGCATTGCTCTATCACCGACATTCGCCTTCGGCATTAGTCGGAATTGAATCGGTGGAGATAAGCATGCCCGAGTTGCATCTTGACAAACCTCTTGCGCCCCGACATTTACGCACCGGTTTGTTGACGGCGGTAGTCGATGTGGCGATAGATCGTCATGTATTGCTAGGAAATGCTGATGTCTCCTTGTCGTGGGCTGAAACTGATGACAATTCGAGTCTGTACAGGAATGCCTCGTGTGATGAATTGGTTTATGTTCACAGTGGAACGGGAATACTCGAGACCATTTTCGGTTCTATGCCAGTACGTGAAGGTGATTACGTCGTCATCCCTAAGGGAACAACCCTTCGCTGGTGCCCGGACAACAAGTTGGGTTTACTGTTCATCGAATCTCGCGGACATGTTCGAACTCCACAACGGTACTTGTCCAAAGGTGGTCAATTTCTGGAAGGGTCGCCGTACAGCGAGCGTGATCTGCGAGCACCAGATACTCCTCTTACAATCGATGGCGAGAATGTTGCGGTTATGGTTCGACATCTCCATGGAATAAGTAGACACATCTATCGAAATCATCCGTTTGATGTCGAAGGTTGGGATGGGTCGCTGTATCCGTGGGCACTGAGCATTCACGACTTTGAGCCAATTGTTGGACGAATACATCAACCACCACCAGTACATCAAACTTTTGAAGGAGATGGATTTGTGGTGTGTTCATTTGTTCCCCGCCCATTGGATTTTGATTCTGAAGCGGTGAAGGTTCCGTATTATCACTCCAACAGTGACAGCGATGAAGTTCTTTTCTATTCGGCCGGTAATTTTGCCAGCCGAGTCGGCTCTGGGGTCGGGGTCGGCTCAATTTCGTTTCATCCGGCTGGGTTTGTACACGGACCGCAGCCGGGAAGTTATGAATCGAGCATTGACAAGAACAGCACGGATGAACTTGCGGTAATGCTCGATACGTTTAAGCCACTTGCAATTGCCGAAGCTGGTCGAACTATTTCAGATCAGAACTATGCCTGGTCGTGGTCAAAAGGTCAATAACGACGACTCAAGAATTGCGTAGTCGGCGAAAGAATTCTGCCGTAGCCGGATCTGCGTCACGGCCATAGGCCGACACGAGTGTGGCCCGGATGTCGGTCTCGGGATAGCGCAACCCAAGGACAATCGCCTCATCGCCGGGGTCGCTGTCGCCCTCGAAACGGAATGTGTGATCGACAATCACGTTGGCGAGGGCGTAGGAAAGGCTTGTACGGCTTGACACAAAGTTCGTGCCTATCAATTCGATGTCATCGGTGTAACCCTGCGTGCGCAGGTAGGCAACGGCATCGGTGACGGTAAGTGGGGCTGGAATACTCATCTAATTTGCAAAAACATCACGACTGAGCTGAATGAAAAAAGTGTGATCGTGACCTTTGTTGGGGTCTTCTGAATTGTATTTTGTATTTGAAGTTCCATTGGGAACTTGTTCCTCCGAGTAAATCGCTCCAACGGGACAAACATCGGGCTGGTAGCAAGCGGTGCACGATGTGCATTCGTCCAGATTGACATAGAGAACAGTGTCGCCAAAAATCGCAATTGAATCCGGATTTGGAGCGTGGCTATTTTCGATTATTCCACTTCCGGCTTCCGCTTCAGAGACAAGCACGTTTTTTCCCGGATCAAACTCGTATATGCATTGCACCGGACAGACATCAACGCAGGCACGATCCTTCACGTTGATGCAGGCTTCGGTGATGATTGCGACACCAGACATCGGTGATCTCCTTTGACTGAACTCTAGTTGGCGCGACTGAATGTGGCGATAACTGCTTGGTCGCCGTAATGCGGGCTACCTTCCTCATACACTTGTATTTTGTGAAAGTCAGGCGCGGTGATGTCACCGTTCAGGTTTGCCTGTGACAGCACATCGGCAAATCCGTGTAACTCGAAGTGCTCGGCGTTTACGCCAATTACAAACCAACCACCGACTCGCACAAGTGATAGCAGAACTTGAATTGCTTCTGGGCCAAGATGTCCGTGAGTAAATGTCCCAGCACTAAGCATCGCGTCATATTCCAGTGGAGTCGCTGGTTGGGGCCGAGTGAGATCAGCCTCAATGAAGTTCGCATATACCGGAGTTGAATCGCGGCGCAGTTTTTGGCGAGCTTGCCCAATCATTTCTGGTGAGATATCGATGCCATCGATTCGACAAGTTGGTCGTAAGGAGGAAAGACGTGCTCCGACTATTCCGGTGCCGCAGCCGACATCGATAAATCGTTCTCCAACACTAGGCGGGACGACACTGGCAAAGTGTTCGGCAACTGCACGCGGGTATCGGTAGCGACTCGATTCAACAAATGATTTCTCGTACGAGGTCGCCCATTTTGCATACAAGCGTTTATTGTCTTCAGGAGTAACCACGGAGTAGGCATCGGCGAGACTTATGTTGTTTTCCGAACTTGGTTGCTGGCTAGTCATACTGACTCGAGACTAGACGCGACAGTATTTCTCGTTCGATACTGGGTAGTCTGTGCGTCCATGCCGTCGTCGAAGGGATTTAATGTGACAAATCTGTTTAGGCGAGGGATGCCCATTGGTCTTGCACTATCGGTCGCGTTACTTCCTTTGGCGCATGAAGTGAAGGCTGCCGACGCGGGTGAAAATGTTCCAAAAGGTCCGTACGCCGCGACACTGGTGAGTGCCAACATATTGTCAATTGCGACCTTTCCCGGATCATCGAATCCGGTCGCCGATGTCACTGCCGTCGCGCTTTCCGATGGCACTATTCGCGTCTTTGTGTTTGCCACAAATCTTGGAACAGCAATGGCCGAGTCCTCCGATGGAAAGACCTTCACGTACAAGGGCAATCCGTTTGGCGGTACCAATACCCGCGGGCAACCAAGGGTCATCAAGCTCGTAAATGGAACCTGGGTCATGTATAACGCCAGTAGTGATGGATTCAGTTGCTCGACTTCAGCCGATGGATTGACATTTACGGTTCAAACCGAGGTGTGTTTGAGCAAGTCGAATTTCGCTGGCGTAACCGGTGGACTTACTAGTCCAGGGGTAGTTCGATTGGCCAACGGCACGTATCGCGCCTATTTCAGTGATTTGCCGCGACCAGGAACCGGACCTGATCCATGGAAAGTATTTAGTGCCACATCGCCAGATGGCCTCACGTGGATGGCCGAATCGGGAATTCGAATTGGAGAAGGTGCCCAGAATATTACTAGAAGCGCCGAGCATCCAACAATCGTCCGTCATAGTGACGGTACGTTCACAATGTTTTACTTTGACAATGCTTCTAAGTCTGCCAATAAATCAACCGGCATGGGTATTTACTATGCGACATCAACTGATGGGTTGATATTTTCAGATGAAAACAAACTTGATCTTGTAAGTCTTGGCAATGGATTTGAGAATTCAGCCGGAAACGATCCCGAAGTATTTCTCGACTCGGCTGGACGATTGCTGATGTATTTCGGAATCGGACCAGCCGGAATTGCCGCGGTCCAGTTGAAGCAAGACGCTCTCGGTGGAAGTATCGGAAACACCTCTCCGACAACCTCGGTTACGACGACAAAATCGAAAGTCGGCGGACCATGCGCTAAATCTGGAAGTCGGACGACCGTCGGAAAGACAAAACTTGTATGTAAAAAAGTAAAGGGACGCACTATCTGGGTTAAGGGATAATGCACTATTCAATCAAGAGTCGGGTTTTATTGGCATGGTTACTATCGGTGTGCTTACTGAGCGCGGGGCTGTCACCAGGCATCGCCCACGCCGAGGAAGGCGACAGTCCGCTTTCAGGACTACCCGGCGGTGCCGGCAAACCGGTGGTGATGGTCAAACTTGACAATACCGGTCTTGCTCGACCGCACACAGGACTTGTCGATGCCGATTTGGTGTATGTCGAACAAGTTGAGTGGGGTTTGACTCGTCTGGCGGCTATGTTCAATCGAAAATTTCCCAAAGTGGTCGGTCCGGTGAGAAGTGGTCGTATTTCAGACCTAGAAATTCTGAAGCAATTTTCTGCTCCCGGGTTTGTGTTCAGTGGAGCAAATAATGTTTTACTCAAACAAATTGCAGACTCCAATGCCGTTAGTTTGTCGCCCACTGAAAAAGGTGAATACTTTTACCGCAATCTTAAAAAGGAAGTGCCGCACAATCAGATGCTCGAACTGGCGGACATGATCGCTAAAACCAAAGGTCTAGGAGTCGTGGGCGATATCGGTTTGACATTTACTCGAGAAGTGCCTGCCGGTGGAATCACAACAAAGACATTCAAAGCGACTTGGCCGTCATCAATTATCGGCGGGGTGTGGTCACGAAAGGGCTGGGCAATTTCAGTAGACGGATGGGTGCAAAAGGACTATGTGACGAAAGTGCCCGTCATCGCCAGAACTGTTGTGATTCAGTTTGTTGAACAAAACGACTCAAAACAAGGTGATCGATTTGGCGGAAAGACACCACTTGCCCGATCAGTTGGCGCCGGCTCTGCAGTCATTTTGCGAAATGGTCAGCGGTTTTTAGCGACTTGGTCACGTCCGATAGCAAGTGGTGGTACTTCGTATCTTGTTGACGGTTTGCCGATTTCGATGGATATCGGTCAAGTTTGGATACTGCTCGTGGATGCTAAAAAGAAGAGCAGCGTTTCACTTAAGTAGTTGGGCGAAATTTTTTGCCGGTTCGACGTAGTGCATCTCTGATTCCCAATATTGTCACGAGAAACATTGATTCAAGAACAATTCGCCACGACATTTTTGAAGTGCCCTGAATTCGATTTGTATAAGTAATTGGTATTTCAACCATGGTCAGGTGGTGTTGTTGAGCTCGTCGGAGGAGGGCAGTCAGAGAAACGTACCCTTCGCCGTGCTCGAGAGAGGGATTGATCGATGCCAGTGCGCTCGACGAATACGCCCGAAAACCGGACGTGCAATCTTGCACCTTTAGCCGCAACACCCATCTGGTATATGAATTTCCCCAGCGCGACAGAAGTTTTCGGTGTAGTGGCCACCCGTGAATATCACCACCGTTGACATACCGCGAACCGATAACGACATCAGCACCAGATTGAAGTTTTGAGAGAAGGTTGGGTATCACCGCTGGGTTATGGGAAAAGTCCGCGTCCATAGTGACTACGGCTTCGAAGTTTTTGGAGTTCAACGCGGCGAACCCAGCCCGGTAGGCGCTCCCTAATCCACGCTGACCAATTCGATGGATCACTTCGACGGTATCAATTGCGATAGATAGTTGATCCGCTACTTCGCCTGTTCCATCCGGACTGTCATCATCGATGATCAGAATATGTATAAACGGGCAACTGTGTTGGACCGCACGAACAAAAGATTCGAGGTTTTCGACTTCGTTGTATGTCGGCAATACAAGCACTGAATTTTGGCCATTTAAGTCCAGCATGGTGTGTGATTCTCGAGTCCAACTCTAGTCTTGGTATGTGCAAGCAAATCTAAACATGGATGATAGTAAATCCGTACATTCGCTTCGTTGGGGGATTCTGTTTGGCGTGACAATGTTTGCCTGCATGCTGTTGTGGTCGCAACTTGTGCCCTTAGGCGCAGGTCCAGACGAGCCGTCAAATTTCATCAAGTCGGCGGCAGTCATTCGTGGTGAGTTCATTGGCAAAGATGTTGATCGGTGGTTACTCACTGTCGATGGCTGGGCGTTTGATAGCGAATCAGGGATTCGACGTGTCATTGTTGCTGTTGATGGCCAAGTTGCAGGAGAAGGGGGGCCTTCGGAACCGCGCGAAGATGTGGCTGACTTCCTTTCGATTGATACGGAGACGCTAGTTGGATTTTCGGTCACCGTCAGAGTGCCAAATAATGAGCGACGGTTGTACTCCGTCTATGCCGAACTCAATGATGGAACCCTCGTTTTCATAGAACCAGCGGCAGGCGACAATGTTGTGACATTGCCATTGCCCAATGCAACTATCGACGGGCAACTTCCCCGAGAGTCAACATCAACCTATGGTTCTGTGGATCAGTCGCGAGTATCTTCAAATTTGAATTTGTCATACTGGTCGACCGAGGTGAACATTGATCCACAGTTTGGAGTTGCACACCAGATTCCTGCATGTTTCGTGCCTTATGCCGACAAGCCTGCTTGCAATACGTCGATTGAAGATCAGCCCATAATTGATCATCCAGCATGGACCGGGATGGGGCGATATCCACCCGGTGGGTTTGCGATAAGCGGCATTGGTACGTTTGCTGGCCCCAACGATTCCGCATTTCGGCTTTCTCGAGCGCTGATTGCCGCCACATCGTCGTTATTGCTCGCGTTCGCTTTTGTCTGCCTAAAACGCAGATCTCTTTCGGTGTTGCCGTTGCTCATCGCCATTACACCAGGCGTGATTTTCATTTCTTCGGTGATTAGCCCAAGTGGTCTAGAAATCTGTGCGGCGGTGGCTTTGTGGGCCACGCTTCCAAGTTTTGTATCGGCCACCGATGTGCATCGTCTTGAGTCAGTAGCGGTGGCACTTTCCGGAGTAATCCTTATTGCGGGGCGACCGTTAGGAGTTTTGTTATATGCAGTAGTAGTCGGAGTTGTCGTGATCGGATTGGCATCGATCAAAACTCTGCATATTCATGTGCGCAAACACGTTGTCGTCTATGGCCTCCATTTGATTGCTGCGGTGTTCATGATCTGGTGGTATGTATTCATTTTCAATTCGGTCGTTGATTCACAGATGACGGCGGGATTTCCAAAAATTCCGTTTGGTGAGCAGTTGCTTCACGCAATTGGCGATATTCCTCGGGTGATTGATGAATCCATCGGTAACTACGGGTGGTTGGACACGGCTACTCCACGTCCGCTCGCATTGGTAATCCTGGTGACGACCGTAACGCTGGTCGGGGTTGGTTGGCGAAGTTTGAGTCGGTCAGCGAAACGCGCGATGGGTCTTCTCGGCGTTGCCTGTATTGCGTTGATCATTGCCGAGGATCTCAATTATTACGATATTTTGAGAGGGTTCGGGGTTCAAGGACGACACTTGACGCCTCTGTTGGTTGGGATACCAATTGTTGGGGCGCGGTATCTTCAAATCTCCAATCGAAGTAAATGGCTGGCGGTTGCCATCTGGAGTGGGGTAGTTGTTGGCAGCGGTTTGGCCGCGTTGCGTCGATATTCGGTCGGTGTCATCGGCGATAATGCGCTTGACATGTTCTCTCATCCAGTGTGGTCCCCACCGATGGGGACTATTTGGTCGATCGTGTTGCTAGGCGTTACGTCGGCTGGTGTTGGAGTTGTGGTTATGGGTGCCGAGAAAGTGAAGCACTAGCATCAAGTAGATGTCGAATATAGGTGACGTCCTCGTTTCGGCGGGCCTGTTTGTCGGCTTAATGATGTTTTGTTTGTGGCTGCTCAGCATTGCGCTGAAGAACGCTTCAATTGTCGATATCGCCTGGGGCTTAGGTTTTGTCCTCATTGCATGGGTAAGCGTTTTGGTGGGCAATGGGAATTCAACGCGAGGGATACTGATCGCGGTGTTGGCAACCATTTGGGGTGCGCGTTTGTCGGGTCATTTGGCATTGCGAAATATTGGGCACGGTGAGGACTTTCGATATCGAGCAATGCGCAAACACCACGGTCAGAGTTTTTGGTTCGTGAGCCTATTCCAGGTGTTTGTCGTACAGGGCGTCTTGATGTGGGTGGTGTCACTTCCACTTCAATTAAGTCAAGTCGATGCAACGCCGTCACTTGGACTGTTGTCAATTATTGGATCCGTCATTTGGTTCATCGGAATTCTATTTGAGTCAATTAGTGATCTGCAATTGGTACGGTTTAAAGCACTTCCGCAAAATTCTGGGAAAGTTCTGCAAACTGGTTTGTGGAGATTTACCCGACATCCAAATTACTTCGGCGACTGCATGGTGTGGTGGGGATTGGCGATTATTGCATTCGAGTCAGCATCGGGCCGTTTTGGACTTATTGGAGCGGCCGTGATGACTATCTTGCTATTGAGAATTTCAGGGGTCGCCTTTCTGGAAAAGACCATCATTCGAAGGCGGCCGGAATATGTCGAGTATCAGCGGGTTACAAGCGCATTCATTCCCAGACTTCCGAGACGTTCAAAATCTGACTCGCAACTTTAGAATGAATGTCTGACTACTAAGCAAAATTCTCCGGTGCTGTGGAAACATGTGTTTCCTAGCCCTAATTCAACAACCGACAAATACAGTCGCGGTCACGCCGTAATTTTTGGGGGGTTCCCGATGACGGGTGCGGCACGCTTAGCAGCACGTTCGGCGGCTCGCATTGGAGCAGGAATCACAACTATTGTCGTTTCACCCGAGGCGTTTGTGGTCTACGCAACATCGGTAGAAAGCACTCTGGTGCGAGTAATTGAATCCGATGATGACCTCAAGAGTTTGACCAGCGATCGACGAGTCTCTGCATTTCTCCTCGGACCTGGGGCTGGTGTTGATGAAGTCACCCGTTTTCGCGCACTCACTCTTCTTGCATCTAAAAAACCAGTGGTGTTGGACGCTGATGCAATCACAGTGTTTCAAAATGATCCAAATGTATTATTCAGCGCCATAACCGGACCATGTGTTATTACTCCGCACGAAGGAGAGTTCGCTCGAATTTTTGATACCGACATCGATCGAGTCAGTCGCGCTCGAACGGCGGCGCAACAAAGCGGAGCAGTGGTTGTGCTCAAGGGTGTGGAGACGGTTATTGCCGCACCAGACGGTCGCACGATCATCAACACTAATGCGCCACCGACTCTTGCCACGGCGGGATCCGGTGATGTGCTCGCCGGAATTATTGTCGGATTGTTAGCCCAAGGGATGGATGAATATTCGGCTGCGGCTGCGGCAGTATGGTTGCACGGCGCCGCAGCATCTCGTTTTGGTTTTGGCCTCATCGCTGACGATCTGCCCGATCTCTTGCCAGGTGTTATTCCTAGTTAGTCGCAACGTCGTCGCGGATAGAGTTGGAGTACGGACCTATAAGGAGGCATCATGTCGAACTATGGACGGGTTGTCGTTGGAGTTGACGGATCAGCGGCTTCGTTGCAGGCGGTGTTGTGGGCAGCCTATGAAGCGAAGTTAAGAAACTCGAAAATTGAAATTATCCACTCATGGTCGATGCCGTTTGTGATTGATCCCATGGCGATGATGCCAATGATGTTTCCAATGGAAGAGATGGTGGCTGAAGCAAACAAGATCGTTGCGGCCGCTGTAGCAACGGTTGCCGGTATTGATCCGAAAATCGATGTCATCACTCGGGTTGAACGAGGTTCGGCGTCGGAACACCTGATTACCGCTTCAAAATCGGCCGATTTGCTCGTTGTTGGAAGTCGTGGGCACGGAGGTTTTGCCGGTCTGTTACTTGGTTCTGTGGCACAACAAGTTGCAAATCATGCCGATTGTCCGGTGGTAATAGTCCCGGCCAAATAACACTGGATCAAATAGTTATCCCGCTAAGAAGGCGTCGGTCCCCGCAGTCGCGGCCAAGAACCAAGTTGATCAAGCGCCGCAACCGTACTGGCCATTGAGTCGGGCGGTACTGGGTGGCTTATCAGATAGCCCTGTGCTTTTGGGCATCGAAGTTCAGCCAGGACTTGCAATTGGCGAACACTCTCCACGCCCTCGGCGACCATGTCGAGACCGAGTGATTCTCCCATTGCAATAATTGTTCGAACGAGTGCGCGAGTTCCTAAGTTTTCGGCAACTCCGCTGACAAAGGACCTGTCGATTTTCAGTCGCTGTATTGGAAATCGCTGAAGCAGTGAAAGTGACGAATAGCCGGTGCCGAAATCATCGATAGCAACTCGAACACCAATGGCGCAAAGTTTTTTCAACGCGACCAGAGCCTGTTCCGGCTGGGCAATCATCACTCCTTCCGTCACTTCTAGCCATAATTGTTCGGCTGGAACATGAGCACGCATCAACGCCTCACTGACTACCGCAACAAAATTTGGGTCGTGCAACTGTCGGGGTGACACATTTACGGACATCGTGGCATCTCGTCGACATGTGCCTTCATTGATCCATGTGCGAAGGTGGGTGAGGGCTTCGAGTAATGCCCACGCACCAATCGGGACGATCGTGCCAGTCTCTTCGGCAATCGGAATAAATTCCGCGGGAGAGACCGTTGTGCCATCCTCTCGATCCCAGCGCATCAAGGCCTCAAAGCCAACAACGTCGCCGAGATCAATATCAATTATTGGTTGATGGACCAAGCGTAATTCTCGTCGTTCGAGAGCCCGATAGAGTGCCGTTTCAACTGAAAGTCGCTGAGATACTCGCTCCAACATTGATTCATCGAAGATTGCCACACAATTTCGTCCGGCATCCTTTGCCCGGTACATGGCCGTGTCGGCGTGACGCAGCAAATCATCTGCGTTCTTGGTGATATCGGGTCGAAAGGTGGCTACTCCGATGCTGGCAGAGACAAATACATCGCCTTGGCGGAGTGAAAGCGGTTCATGAAATGCTTCCAGAATGCGGTCTGCCAGCAACATCGCATCATTTGAGCTTCGATTAAATGCGTCAAGTATTACAAATTCATCGCCGGAAATTCTCCCAACCACGCAACGTTGGGGAAGTGCATATTGAAGTCGATGAGCAACCGCCACAAGCACGTTGTCACCTGCCTGATGCCCAAGGCTGTCAT
Organism: Actinomycetota bacterium; assembly: GCA_031401235.1. GTDB lineage: Bacteria > Actinomycetota > Acidimicrobiia > Acidimicrobiales > Ilumatobacteraceae > UBA3006. Next base: position 29,635 of record JANNRJ010000026.1, on the reverse strand, counting down.
TGATATTCTTAAATCTGTCAACATCGATGAACAATACCGTTGGTTGTCGACCCTCGACCAGCGCATTTGTAAGGGCGTGCGTGACATGAGTGATCATCAAACTGCGATTAGGTAATCCGGTAAGCGCGTCGGTTTGCGCCGAGACAATGAGTTGACGCTGCGTTGTCGCATTAGCACGGACGGAATGAATGACTCGCGCAGTGACAGCGGCTCCAAGAACAAAAATAGAGATCGCCCGAACGACTCGGTCACGATTATCAATGGGGTCGCTGAGTGCCAGAACAATCACTGGCACAAGCAGGGCGAGTGTTGTTGTCACCAATCGACCCAGAATTGGTCGTTTGGGCAGAAGTGGCCCTTGATCAGTGAGCGTTCCAATCGTTGGATGCAAAAACGCAGCGGAAGCAGAAAATAAACAAGCTATGTAAGCGGCGCTGGCAAACCGGTCGGCGATCATGGCGCGCCCAGAGTCATTTGCGGCATACACGAAATCGCCGAGCAAAGTTAAGGCAATCGCTGAAGCGACCAACCACACCGCAGGCGTTCGTTGTCGATCACCGAAGAGCAAAACTGCCAGAGTAAATAGGACGAGCGCACTCATTGCCAGTGTGGCGCCACGAATGATTGCAACTGCTAGAGGTTCGTTACTCGTATCGAGAGTAGGTTGGACAAAAGTTATCCAGATGAGAAACCACGCCCCAAGGGCGACGATCATTGCGTCAACAAGCACACTGACCGGGTCACTTCCGATACGACGGCCGACAATATAAAGAAGTCCGGCGGCAAGTACGAGTTGGACAATCAAAAAGATCCCTTCTGGAATCGCCTGATTTCCAAGTTGATCAAAGAAGGTGCCATCAAGCAACTGTCCAGTTATCGAGAGGCCAGTGATGACAAGCAGGCTCAGCCATACGAATCGATTGGGAGAGTTCAATCGTGCCGAAATGGGGAGTGCTATTGCAAGTTGGGCTGTGGCAATGAGATAGATCGAGTTACCGACGACGTCATAGTTGAAAATCATGGTTGAAATTGTGAGAAGTGCACCGATGCCAACCATGCCCCACGAGGCGCGGGCAAATATAGTTGATTTCACTGGGAAAACGGTACTACATCCCTATTTTGGTGCAATGGATGAGTTATTATAAACGCAGGCGGAGGCTCAGTACCTCTACGAGAGTGCGTACTCTCACCCGGAGAACTTGATCCGCCAATGTTCATTACTCGACATTCTCCCGCCAGCGATATTTCCTTGCGCGATCAATTATGGACACTGTATAGACGGGCGTACATAAAAACAGTTGAGATGACCGTAACCCATGAGATGTTGGATCGTCTCGAGTTCGATGACCAGTTGCTTGATGTCACCAATCGAGCATGGGTGGTGTGGGACGATACACGTCCAATTGCAATGACTCTTGTATCTACCGATGTACGCCGAACGCGGTGGCTGAGTGAGCACTATTTTCGAACTAATTTTGCGGAGAAATTTGAGCGTGGGCAAGTTCACTATGTGGTGTGGGCGGTAGTGGATCCAGGTTTTGTTGCGCGTGGGGCAAGCATCTTTATGGCGCGACATGCGATGACAATGGAAGCCAGCGAAGGATCTCTTTTGGTATTTGATTTGCCCGAAACAAACCAGCCAAATGCCGAGGGTGGGGCGGCAGAATTGATGCTACGCATGGCACGGATGGTTGGTGAGGCGCAATTGATTACCTTGACAACACAGCGATACTACGCCCTGGATTTCGAACCTTCGGAGAGTTCCGGAAAAAGTTATGCCGACGATGTCGAAGCGCAAACCCAATCTCAGGTTGTTGCACACCAGGATTAGATTTGATCGTTCTCCGCTAGATTCATGGTGTGAAGTACACCTGTAGCGCTAGCGCTGTTTAGCTTTTTCATGACGATTTCCACTTCCGGCGTAAACGTCATAGTTCCAAGCGCGCATCTCATGGCTGAGTTATTGGGTGAGCGAGATATCCATTTGCGAACTATTGAGCGAGAGTTTTCTCATACCGCGATGCATGTTCGCGGAAACGAGATTGCGATTTCTGGTGACGAATCCTATGTCGTAGGTCGATTATTTGAGGAGCTAACACAACTGCTCCAACGTGGAGAAATCCTTGACGGGGCGGTACTTTCGCGTTCGATCTCGATGGTTCGCGCAAACGAAAGTCCAAGTGAAATTCTCACAGAAGAAGTGATTCGGGGAAATCAGGGCCGACCGATTCGAGCTAAGACTTCGGGCCAACGTCGCTATGTGGAGGCAATTCGCACCAATATCATCACATTCGGGCTAGGCCCGGCAGGCACGGGAAAGAGTTGGCTCGCCGTAGCAATGGCGGTGCAAGCATTGCAAACAAAACGAGTGCAGCGAGTCATTCTCACCCGACCGGCCGTCGAAGCCGGTGAACGACTTGGTTTTCTGCCAGGTGACCTCACGGCAAAAATTGACCCATATCTACGGCCCTTGTATGACGCACTGCATGACATGGTTGGCGCCGAACAGGCGAAATTAATGGTTGAACGTCAGATTGTCGAAGTTGCTCCTCTGGCTTTTATGCGCGGGCGGACCCTTAATAACAGCTTCATTATTTTGGACGAAGCACAAAACACCACCCCCGAGCAGATGAAGATGTTCCTCACCCGAATCGGCTTTGGTTCCAAAGTGGTTATAACTGGTGATCCGACTCAGGTCGATGTTCCAGATGGTCGAAGTGGTTTGGCCGGTCTTGATTCGATGCTGACCGGGATTTCGGATCTTGAATTCGTTCGGCTAGACACCTCGGACGTGGTTCGTCACAGGATTGTCGCCGATATCGTCGCGGCTTACGAGGCGCATGTTTCGACGGCGGTGAAGCGACGTGGCTGAGAGTCGGCCCGGAATTTCCAAATCTCGCAAGGTTGGTGGTGACGGTGAACCTGAAATATTCTGTGCTGATGAACAAAGCGATGTCGAGATTGATTTGCCGAGATGGCAAAATCTGGCACTGAATGTTCTGGAATCGGAAGGGGTCCGTGGGGCTGCGGAGATGACAATTGTATTCGTCAACGAATTATCGATGAGCGAATTGAATGAGCAATACATGGGCGTGAGCAAGCCCACCGATGTTCTTGCATTTCCCCTTGATGCAGTGGATGCGGCTCGTACTCCCGGTCCCGGAGCGATGTCGAAAGGGCCAGATCGAGTGTCACTTGATATCAATGAATTGCCGTTGTTGCTCGGCGATGTGGTGATCTGTCCAAGTGTTGCGGCGAATCAGGCGAATATTCATGCCGGCAATCTGGATGATGAGATCGCTCTTCTTGTCGTGCACGGAATGTTGCATGTACTCGGTGCGGACCATGACACACCTGCTTCAACTACGGCAATGCGCCAACGAGAAGTCGTACTTCTTGAAACTCATCATTGGAATGGCCCGGCCCCAGAGAGTTTTCGTCAAGATCATCAAGAGGATGATCAATGATCGCGTCGAGCCCAACCTCGGGTGATTATTGGATGATTGTTGTCATTGTGGTCATGCTTGTGGTGCTTACATTTCTGTCGCTCGCCGAAATGGCTCTTTCGCGAATGTCCAAACCGCGTGCTGCTGCCCTCGCCGAAAAGGGTCTGAAATCTGGCAGAGCGTTAGTCAAGTTGGCCAACGAACCAACTCGTTGGGTGAATCCACTGCTACTGACGATAAATGTATGTCAAACCGTACAAGCGACCCTCACCGGGGTGGTTTCGGGCCGACTGTTTGGACCGGGTGGCGTAGCCATCGGAGTTTTTGCCAACGTCGTTATTTTCTTCGTCCTGGCAGAGGCCGTTCCAAAGACATACGCGTTGCTGTACCCCGTAAAGGCCGCCACGTTGTCGGCACGTCCACTAATGCTGCTGGTCGGATTCTGGCCACTTCGAGTGACTTCAGACTTGCTCATTCGCTTGACCAATGTGATAGTCAAAGGTGAGGGATTGCGCCAGGGACCATTTATTGGCGAACGAGAATTTCTCGGTGTCGTTGAAGCTGCCGCCCAAGAAAGTGTGATCGAGCACGAAGAGCGTGAGCTCATCGAGTCGGTGATTGAATTTGGTGACACAGTCGTGAAGGAAATCATGGTGCCATCGCCCGATGTCATTTCTATTGAAGACTATTTATCAGTAACTCAAGCCCTTGACAGTGCCGTGGCAGAAGGATTCAGTCGATTTCCAGTTTTTCACACCGAGGATGATCGTAATGATGTTGTCGGAGTTGTGTATGTGAAGGACCTTGTGATTGCCGAGCGCGCTGGTAAGGGAAGTGAGCAAATTGCCGGATTACTTCGTGGAGTTCAAGTAGTGCCTGAAAATAAGTTGGTTGCCGATCTGATGCGATCAATGCAAGCAGCAAAAATTCACTTGGCGATGGTTGCCGATGAATATGGCTCCATTACTGGACTTGTTACCCTTGAGGATTGTCTGGAGGAATTAGTCGGAGAAATCGTCGACGAACACGATGACGAAGACAACTCCATTCGTCGCCTTCCAAACGGCGACTATCTAATCGCTGGCGGCACTCCGCTTTCCAAACTTAATGACATTTTGCTGACAAAGATTCCTGAGGATGAATTTGACACCATTGGTGGACTCATTTTTGGAAGATTAGGACGCGTGCCCCTAGTCGGTGACTCGGTCGATTACGAGGGTTGGCGATTTGGAACCGAAGAATTGGATGGACGACGGATACAAGTGGTGCGAGTAAGCACTCTGCAGTAGCGTTTCCGATATGGAAATTTCACTTCACGGAAAAGTTGCTCTCATCACTGGGGCGTCGCGTGGCATCGGCAAAGCGATCGCCAACTCGTATATACAAGCCGGCGCCAAAGTCATGCTCTCGTCGCGCAAGGAAGATGCCCTCCGCAAAACTGCCAAGGAAATTGGGGGCGATACTGAGATTTTTGCCGCCAACGCAGGTGATCTTGAGGCTGGTCAAGCATGTGTTATGGCAACCATAGAACGATTTGGCGGTATCGATATTCTGGTCAATAATGCGGCCACAAACCCATACGCCGGTCCGACTTTAGAGATCGATCCGGCCCGCTACGACAAAACGTTTCAGGTCAACTTGCGAGGACCATTGTTCTGGACGCAAGCGGTGTGGAATTCGTGTATGCGCGACAAACCCGGGGTGATTCTCAACATCGCATCAGTCGGGGGCTTGCGGGCGGAAGGAAGCCTGGGCGTGTACAACCTGACCAAGGCCGCACTCATCCATCTCACACGACAATTGGCCGGAGAGTTGGGACCTACTCGAGTTGTCGGGATTGCTCCCGGCCTGGTTAAAACCGACTTCGCCAAAATGCTGATTGACAATTTTGGTGATCAACTGGCAAGTTCGATTCCTTGCGGAAGACTCGGTGATCCACAAGACATTGCCAACCTCGCCACATTCTTGGTTTCAGATCTGGCCAGTTGGATAACCGGGGAAACGTATGTGATTGACGGTGGTGCTGGAGTTCGCTCAAATTCGATGTGATCTGGCGGCGCGGAGTATTTGTGGGGCGCCCCAAATGAGTGCAATAAAACTGACGATCGCTGATGCCAGGAACGGTGCTTTGAGTCCATAGTGATAGGCAACTTGGCCACCGATAATCGCACCCAATGCGATGGATCCGGTGCCAACAAACCGATACACGCTATTGACACGTCCAAATAGCTCGATTGGAATGATGCGCTGGCGCAATGAGACGGTGACAATGTTCCACGTGGTGCTCGCAATCGAACTCACGATCATTGCCAATGCGATGGCCCAGATATACGGGAAAAATACAAACACGAGTCCATACGAACTAAAAATCACAAATGTAAAAATTATTGCGTATCCGGTTCCAATCATGTTTGCGATGCGACTGCCGATAAGGCCACCGATGATTGACCCAACTGCAAATACCGAAAGCATTAACCCGTAGCCGCGACCTGTGACGCCGAGAATGTCTGCCGAATACTTGACAAGAATTGAGCCGCCAAACATTGAAGTCATGTTCACCACTCCGAGCATGATTGCCAAAGTTCGAATTAGTGGGTGAGAGATCAGCCACCTAATTCCTTGTTTTAGCTCCTGAGCAAAAGACCGTTCGCTAACTGAAGAGCGAACAACAACCGCCTGGACTGGAATTCGAATTTGCGCTACAAGTAACGCCGCTATAGCCAATGCCGCCGCATTTACACCGAATGGAAAGCCAACCGCGATCACAAATGCCCATGCGCCGATTGGAAGGCCAACAAAACTATTGGCGACACTCTCAGCCGCGGAAAGCATTCCATTCGACTTTTCCAGCAATGGTCCCGGAACGATTTCAGGCAAAAAAGCTTGAGCAGACATATCAAAAATCACCTCACACGACCCGACCCCCACCAATACCAGCATGAACCACCAAATAGTGAGGTTGCTTGTCGCCGCACAAATTGCGATCACACCGAAGAGCACAGCCCGGATGAGATTGACCGTGACCATAAGTGATTTACGGCTGAATCTGTCAATGTAGACGCCGGCTGGTAGAGACAATAAAAGCCAAGGCAGAAATGAGGCGAAACTCACTCCAGAAATGAGTCGCGGATCGGAAGTAAGGCTGAGTGTCAATAGCGGGGCCGCAGCGGCGACCATTCCGTCTCCAATGTTGGAGATTGTGCTGGCGGCGAATTGCAGTCGAAACGAATTTGGGAGCTTGGTGTTCATTCCGAAGTGGATGAAGGTAGCCGATTGACGTCTACTTTTCCAGAAGAAGTTCGGGGGAGAGCGGTCATGACGTGGAGGACCTTTGGAGCGCAATATGCCGGGAGCGAATTCTTCACCCAATTTCTAAGTTCATCCAGCGTTATTGATTCGCCATCCACAGTTGTCACCCAGGCGACAACCTGATGGCCCCATTCTGGGTCAGAAACACCTCGCACCATAACCTCACGGATGCGTGGATGACGTCCAAGAACATCTTCGACTTGTTGTGGCCAAACGTTTTCCCCGCCGGTGATAATCAGATCTCCACGACGGCCGTGTATGACAAGTCGACCATTGTTGGCAAACTTGCCGATATCTCCAGTGTGAAACCAACCGTTGGAATCGACTAACGGAGAATCATCCCGATAGCAACGGGCCAGCATCGGCGCCTTGATTTGAATTTCACCCTCCGGTGATAGTCGAATCTTCACACCATCTAACGGCACACCGTCATAGACAACGCCGCTTCCAGTCTCGGTCAATCCATAAGTCGACACCACATTGTTGGGCAATGAATTTGGGGCAGCGCTTCCTCCCAATAAAATTGTTCGAAACAAGGCCGCGTTAATTCGGCCTAGGGCGGTGGCGACTAATGAGGTCATCGTGACTCCAGATCGCGTGGAGTCTTCAACGCTCGTTGCATTAAACGACGCATGGACCGTAAGTCGACAATTGGCATGCAAAGCACGCGTGACCACGGAGAGTCCACCCACATGAGACAGTGGCAGGCATGCCAACCAGTGATCATTCGATGTTGTTTCCAATCGATTATTACTGGCCTCCGCTGACGCGGCGATACCACTGTGGGTGAGGACGACACTCTTTGGTAATCCGGATGAGCCACTGGTGGCAATGACAATCGCATCTCCCGATTCGACCGAGCGACCGCCAGGCAATCTTGTTTCAATTCCGTTGGCGCCGATCACCGCTTCCGCAGCAATCTCTTGAAGCAGCATAATTCGGGCGGCATCGGGTAGCCGCTGGTCAATCGGGGCAAACGCATCACCGGATTCCCAAATTCGCTTTATCGCATCCACGAACCTTGCATCGCTTGGAATGTCAAGGGCAACGAGGCGATTCATCGGCAGTCATCGTATGACAGAACCACCAACACGACCGTGTTCATGTAAAACTTGCTGGGTGAACAATCGCAGACCCACTCGAGGGCAATTGTGGGTTCAAGGGGCACGACCGCGAACATTGCCAGCCGCAATTGCGCCAGTATTGGTTGGCGCCGGTGCCGCAGTTGGCGTGAGTTCGAGCGGTCCGTCGTGGTGGCGCCTTTTGTTCGCCTTGATCGTGAGTCTGGCATTGCAAATAGGAGTGAATTATGCCAACGATTATTCCGATGGAATACGCGGAACCGATACCGATCGAATTGGACCGATGCGGCTGGTCGGTTCGGGGGCGGTACCTGCACGCCAAGTGAAAAATGCGGCAATGCTTTCATTTGCGGTTGCCGCAATGGCCGGTCTGGTGATTGCCGCTACAACGTCATGGTGGTTACTTGTGCTTGGTGCAGTTTGCATCGTCGCTGGTTGGGGATATACCGGTGGACCCAGTCCGTATGGTTATCTCGGTTTAGGCGAAGTTTTTGTATTTATTTTCTTTGGCATCGTTGCGACCACCGGAACCACTTATGCGATTGTGCAGACGGTGACCGCGGAGAGCGTGATTGCATCAGTGGCAGTCGGTTCATTGGCATGCGCACTATTGGTGGTAAATAATCTGCGAGATATACCAGGAGATTCGAAATCAGGAAAGCGGACCTTGGCGGTGAGGCTTGGAGATCGTACAACTCGAGGAATATACGTTTTTTTGATCGTCATCGCCGCTGTGGCAATGATTTCGGCATCTGTTCAGCGACCGTTTGCGCTTGCCGGCATCACTGGGCTGATTGTGGTGATACCCGCAATTTGGGTCATTCGACACGGTGCTCGAGGCCGAGAACTGATCCAAGTACTCGAAGCCACAGCCAAGGCTCAATTAGTTGCGTCGGTCTATTTGGCAATTGGATTGGCGATGGGCGGATGACGACCCGAAGTTAATCGTTGGCGAAATATTCGTTGAGCCAATGTTTGATCAGTCGGGCCACAACTATTGATTGCTCGTGGTGCACGGCGTGACCAGCGCCGGTCACAATTTCAAGTTGTGAAGATGCGATGCATTGTCCAAGCCGCTCAGCAAATGCTGTGAATTTTGGATCTTTCGCACCAGCAATAATGAGAACCGGCATATGCAGCCCTGGGAGAAGATCCCAAAGTGGAAGTTGACTTCCGGTGCCAGTCGATAGCAAGTTGGCAGCAAGCCCAGAAGCGGTGTTGGCTTTGCGCAAGGCTCGATCCTCTTCGTCGAAGGGAAGGCTGGCAAACATCGGTTGAGCAAGCCACTCATCGATGAATTGATCAACTCCGATATCCAAAATGCGCTGCGCAAGTTGTCGGTCAGATTCCAGACGAAGGCGCCTTTCCGAAATGTTTTCGATTCCAGCAGTCCCACTAATCAGCACCAACCCCTTAACCATTTCGGGAAATGTGAGCGCAGCGTGTAAACACATCCGCGCACCCATGCTGTAACCGCAGTAAATCGCGGAACCTGCCGTTTCGACAATTTCGGTAGCGGCCTGTTCGAGATCGCCTTCGACCAAAGACGATTCACCATGTCCAGGTGCATCAATTGTGACGTATTGGAAATCGTCAGGCAATTCGCCCAAGATTTGATCCCACGAGCCTCGGGATTGAGTGAAGCCGTGGACGAAGGCGATCCGTTTCGTATTTAAATTTGATCGATGGATCGTATGGGCAAGCATTGTTCACTCGGTTCGTTCGCTGAGTCTGAGAAGTATGCGCTCGAAAACTTCAACGTCTTGTGCTCCAGGTACTGACCACCTTCTGTCAAAAACAAATGTCGGTACCGCAGAGATACCGAATTCGGCAGCCAACCGCAGTTCGCCTTCAACTTCGGCAACCCCTTCATTGTGTAGTAGAAAGTCGCGCGTTGAATTTGCGTTCATACCAGCTTCGGTCGCGCACGAAATAAGAACCTCAATGTCGCCAATATTCGCACCATCGGTGAAGTAGGCCTTGAACAGCAACTCTTCCAACTGCGTCTGCAACTTAAATCCATACTCTCGAGCGGCAAAGTACGACAATCGATGGGCGCGCATGGAATTGACACGAAGAGCGCGATCCATCCGAAACTCGATGTTGTCCTTGGCAGCGACTTCTGTGACATGCGTGAGTACTTCTGTAGCCCGCTCCTGACCGCCGAATTTTCTGGCGTAGGCCTCTAATACCGGGGTCGCCAAATCAGGTGATGCTGTGGGATCCAATTGAAATGGCTTGAACTCAACCTCTAAATCGAGAGTCACACCCTTGCGAACAAGGTTGGCCACGGCCGTGTCAAAGCGACGCTTTCCGATATAACACCAAGGGCAGACAACGTCGGAGAAGATTTCCACTCGCACAGATGCCACGATAGAGGGGTGGCGACTTCCCCAGCGATTACGGCGACCTTTTGCGCCACTCTCGTGGATGAATGGATCCGTCTCGGATTGCGCCATGCCGTAATTGCTCCTGGATCGCGTTCTACACCAATGGCTCTTGCACTGGGCGCTCGCGACGATCTTGAGGTACATGTGTTTCACGACGAGCGGTCGGCATCGTTTGCAGCTCTTGGAATCGGAATCGAGTCCGGATTGCCGGCAATTTTGTTATGCACCTCTGGTACTGCGGCTGCTCAATTTCACGCCGCTGTAGTTGAAGCCAATTACGCCGAGGTTCCAATGTTGATCTGTACAGCCGATCGGCCACCCGAGTTGCAAGGTGTTGGTGCACCACAAACTATTGACCAGCGTGAATTGTACGGAGTCGCAACGCGTAAATTTATGGATGCTGGAATTGCCGACAGTGATGATATTTCAAACTGGCGCAATCTTGCCCAAGAGTGTTTGGAATTCGCTTGTGGTGAATCTCCGGGCCCAGTTCATCTGAATTTACCATTTCGAGAACCACTAGTTGGTGAGATCGGCGAACTTCCAAAGGCGGACCTCAAAAAGTCGTTCAAGTACTCAAGTGTTACGTATCCAATTACCGCTGAAGTGGAAGTCATCGCCGACATTTTGCGAGATAAACGGGGGATTCTCGTTGCAGGTGCGGGATGCAAAGCAAGCGAAAACGTTTTGGAATTGGCCGAAGTTCTTGGTTGGCCAGTACTTGCAGATCCTCGTAGTGGCTGTCGAGTCATCGAGACATCGTCGCCGGTAGTTGTTGCCTCAGCTGATACGTTCTTGCGGTCGGAGAATTTGGCACGAGCGTTACGTCCAGAGGTAATTGTTCGACTGGGCGAACCTCCCGTATCAAAGGTGCTGAACCAGTGGTTGCGAGATTCTGGAGCCACTTATATTGCGATCTCGGCCACGCCTCGACTCATCGATCCAGATCGGATTGTTTCACATCATGTGGTGGGCTCTATCTCGGATTGGTGTAGCGCTTTGGTTGCTCATTTCGGACAATTCAGCCCACAATCATCCAATGATGCCGGGTGGCTTACATTGTGGCAACGCGCCGAGTCCGTAACACAACGAGTGATTTCCGAATCGTTGAGTAGTGAGAGTCACATCACCGAACCGACCATCGCCCGAGCCCTTAGTAAACAAATTCCGCCCGAATCTCGACTTGTCGTGTCGTCGTCGATGCCAGTGCGAGATCTGGAATGGTTCGCCGAACCTAGAAACGATTTGCCCGTTTATGCCAATCGCGGCGCGAGCGGCATTGATGGCGTTGTGTCGACGGCAGTCGGTGTTGCCTTGGCAAGTCGTGTTCCGACTTATTTACTTATCGGTGATCTGGCGATGTTGCATGACTCCAACGGGCTTGTTGGCTTGACCGAACGCCAGGCAGATGTACGAATTGTTTGCATCGATAATCGAGGTGGCGGAATTTTCTCATTTCTACCGCAGGCATCACTTTTGAGCACCGATCGCTTTGAGCAACTTTTTGGGACTCCACACAATTCAGACATTGCTCTTATCGCCACAGCGCATGGAATCTCGAGTCGAACTTGTGAGTCATTGGAGGATTTCGTCAATGGAATAGGCGAAATTGGCCCCTGGCTCGTTTGCGTACCTACTAATCGGCCCGAGAATGTTGCCGTACACGATCGATTAATCGCCAACGTCGCCAAGGCGCTCGCTGAATAAATTTACGGTCTAATTAGTGCCGCCAACATGGCCTGAAATTTTGCCTGAGTTTCGGCAAGTTCAGCAAGTGGTTCGCTGTCCGCGACAATTCCGCCTCCGGCAAATAGTCGCGCTGAAGTGGCATCCGGGGAGAGTTCGGCACATCGGATCGCCACGGCCCACGTGCCATTTCCGTTCCCATCGACCCATCCCACTGCACCGCCGTATCGTCCACGTTGAATTCCTTCAACCGAAGCGATGAGCGCAAGAGCTTCGAGGCGAGGATGTCCGCCAAGTGCAGGGGTCGGGGTGAGCCGATACACCAAGTCAAGAACCGATGGAGTTGGCTGTGAAAGTTGCCCTTGCATCAGGGTACCGAGGTGCTGCACATTGGCTACGGCGACAATGGATGGTTCTGGTTCCCAATCCAAAAACGAACACCACGGAAGAAGAGTGTCGTGCACCATGTCGATTACGACCCGATGTTCAATTTGGTTCTTTTCGCTTTGCATCAGTGATCGTGCTAAACGAGCATCAGTTTCAGGATCTCCAGTTCGAGGCGTCGTTCCAGCCAAGGGATGACTTGAGATCTCGGTTCCGTGAACGGCCACGAGTAGTTCTGGCGATGCACCGATGAAACCGTCGATTGAGTATCGGTAGCTGGACCCAAATGATGCCCTCAATCTCAATAGAACCGCGTGCACATCAATTGGCGATGATGAAGTGACGATCACGTCTCGAGCAATGACCGCCTTGGTCAGGCGACCCGCCTTGACCGCATCGCGAGCGGTGGCGACAGCGGCCAAATAGTGTTCAACATCCACACCAGGTTGAACCGAATATGCTGCACTCGTTGTCACCGGCCTAACTGGTGTCGCCAGATCAGGAAGCGAGTCATCTATTAAAGTCAGCCACCGCTGACCATCTTGACCTTTGCCAACAATGACCCGCGGCAGCACGAATTTGTGTTGTTGTGAGCTATCAAAAGGAACACACCCAAGCAGAAGTGGTCCTGTTCCCGGTCCGGTAATTGTTGTGTCGTGTTCAATGGATGCCAAAAACTTGGTGGCCTCGTCAGAATTGATTCGCGCTGCTACACCACGCCCAGCGCATCCCACTCCATCTCGGACAAAGAGGTAGCCGTCTCCTCGGGCAAAGTCGTTGAGATCCAGTTCGCCATCAACGAACTCGCTTAGCGGTCTAGTTACGGCGCGCATTACTTGGTTCGCGTACCGAGTAACAGTTGGGTCAATCCACCAGATAGTTGATGATGTTCAACGTCAGAGAATCCAGCAGCCGAAATCATCGAGCACAATGCTTCGGTTGACGGAAGGTACGCCACGCTTCGCGGAAGATAGTCGTATGCCGCGCGGTTGGACAGGAGTCCGCCTATGCGGGGGACGACTTTACCGAAGTAAATGCTATTACCAAATCGAATGAACCGATTCCTTGGCACTCCGACATCTAACAGGGCAATTCGCCCACCAGTACGTGTCACTCTGGCAATTTCGTTAAAAAAATTGGGGAGGTCAATCAAGTTTCGTAAGGCAAAGCCACAGGTAATACCATCGACAGATTCATCCGCAAATGGAAGACGCAAAATATCGGCTTGCACCCGCGGTGAGCCACTGTGATCTGCACGCAACATTCCCAAGGAAACATCCACTGAAATTGGTTGGAGACCGTTTTTGAGAAGTTCGACACAGAGGTCACCCGTGCCACTTGCCAGATCTAGCACACATTTACCCTTTGACACTGACAACGAACGAACGGTACGACGTCGCCAGCGAACATCCAAGCGAAAGGTCATAATTCGGTTGACCAAGTCATAGCGTGGAGCGATGCTGTCAAACATTTCACGCACGGCAGTCGCCTTGGCTGCACCTTGGGGCAGGATGTCGGTATCCCAGTTCCGTGAATTCGACGATTTTTCTTTCACAGCTAAAGGCTACGACACAGCATCACAGTCAACACTCGTCTGCGACAATGGTTGACTGCGGCTTAACGAGTACTTTCTAATTTAATGATTGCGGTAATCAAATGGTGTCCGGAGGGTTCCTATGATTGATTTTTCGTTTCCGGCGGATGTGGAAGAAGTTCGTCTCAAAGTTCGCCAATTCATGGATAGTGAAGTTCGCCCGAAGTGGGATTCCGTCGATCAGAATGATCGCCGGCAGGTTGTGGAAGCCATAGTTCAACTCCGCGAACGCGCTCGCAATGAATGGAAATTGTGGCTGCCACACATGCCAACTGAGTGGGGTGGTATGGGACTTGGTCCAACCGCGATGGCCGCAGTTTCAGCCGAGGCCGCCAAGGTAAGTATTGGACCTTACGTCCTAAACGCGCAAGCTCCGGATGAGGGCAATCAGCACACCTTGTTGCACTGGGGCACGTCTGAGCAGAAACAAAAATATTTGCGACCATTGTGCGATGGCAGCGCTCGTTCCTGCTTTGCCATGACTGAACCTGAGGTTGCCGGTAGTGACCCAACTCTGATCAAAACGTTTGCATATAAGGATGGCGAGGAATGGGTTGTCAATGGACATAAATGGTTCATTTCCGGTGCACGAGGTGCGCAATTTGCATTATTAGTGGCGCGTACAGAGGAAGATCCTGATCTACCTCAAGCAGCCAATTCATGTTTCATTGTTGACATTCCAAGTAGTGGGTGGAATATCGTTCGGGACATCGACACAATGGCTGGCGGGCACAATCATTGTGAAATTATGATTCAGGATCTTCGGATTCCGGCGAGCAACATGCTTGGTGGGCGTGGACAGGGACATTTGCTTGGTCAGTATCGACTTGGACCCGCACGACTGGCGCACTGCATGCGATGGATTGGTCAGGCTGAAACCGCCCTTGACATGATGGTGGACCGAGCCTTGGTGAGGTATTCGCATGGATCATACTTGGCCGAAAAGCAAGGAATTCAGTGGCTTATTGCCGATTCAGCGATGGAGTTGTATCAGTGCAAGTTGATGGTTCTTCATGCCGCTTACAAAATTGAACACGGTCTTGATTTCACGTCTGAGGTTTCGATGGCAAAGCACTTTGTCGCCAACAGCCTGTGGCGTATTATTGATCGAGCAATTCAAGTACACGGCGCCCTTGGCTACAGCACCGATACACCGCTTGCTGGAATGCTTCAGCAAGCCAGGTGGAGCCGTTTTGCCGATGGCGCTGACGAGATTCACCAGATGCGAATTGCTCAGCGGACCATTGCGGCGTACAAAGATTTTGGAACCACCAAGAAGGCAACAGGAGACTTACCTCTATGAGCAATCAAATCACTTTCGGCGTTTTCATGCCCCAGGGTTGGAAAATGGAGTTACTTGATATTCCGAATTCGACTGATAAATGGAATGTGGCGGTCGATGTTGCCCTTCACGCTGAAGTTCTTGGTTTTGACTCGATTTGGGTATACGACCACTTCCACAATGTTCCGAAACCTGCACACGAGGCAGTGTTCGAATGTTGGACAATTATGGCCGCTATAAGTCAGCGAACTTCGCGGATTCGGCTTGGGCAGATGGTGGGTTGCAACTTATATCGTCCGCCCGCGCTATTGGCCAAAATCACAGCCACCGTGGATGTCATTTCTGGCGGTCGCCTGGATTGGGGAATTGGGGCTGGATGGTATGAGAACGAATGTCGGGGCTACGGCTACGAATTTCCAGTTCCTAAGGATCGAATCGCAATGTTGAGGGAAACCGTCGAAATCGTTAAGTCGATGTGGACCCAACAAGAGACGACGTACACGGGGAAGTACTACCGAACCGTGCGTGGAAATTGTGATCCCAAGCCACTACAGAAACCTCATCCGCCAATTTGGATTGGTGGTGGTGGCGAGCAATTGACACTCCGAGTTGTTGCCCAGTATGCCGACTACTCAAATTTTGGCGGAACCGCTGACGAATTCGCTCGAAAACGAGAGATTCTTAAGGGGCACTGCGTCAAGGTCGGACGAGACGAAGAGGAAATTCGAAAGACCTGGTCGCCTGAAATTCTTATCAGAGATACCGAACAGGAATTGAAGGATCTTCAGGCTCGTAGCACCAGAGGTGAATCGTTTGATGCATGGCGTGCAGCAAATCTCATTGGTACACCGGAGCAAGTCGCTGCTCGAATTCAGCAATACATTGAATTGGGTTGTAGTGGTTTCATCCCCTGGTGTGTTGATTACCCAAGTACTCAAACAATGGATGAGTTCGCCAAAATCATGTCGAATTACAGGTAATAGCGAAAAATAACCTCGGCTACGCACGAAGGCTTGGACACTCCTTCGCATTCAAAGGTCACCTCGAGGGCTACTTGAGCGCCGCCCGCAATTTCATCGACAGAAATTAATTTCGCTCCTGCCCGCAATTGTGAACCAACCTTGACGGGTGACATGAACCGAACTTTATTGGTTCCGTAATTAATTCCCATCGAAATACCACCTACCTTGAATATCTGTGGCAGCAAAGTAGGTCCAAGAGAAAGGGTGAGATAACCATGGGCGATGGTTCCGCCAAATGGTCCACTTTTTGCTTTCTCCACATCTAGATGTATCCATTGATGATCACCTGTGGCATCGGCAAAGAGTTGCACTTGCTCCTGAGTAATCTTGATGTACGGGCTATGCCCCAGATGTTTGCCGACAAAAGTTGAAAGTTGGTCGAGGCCGTTAATTTGAGTAGTCATGGACTAATTGTGACACACCGACCTAATTAATATAAATGAGCAGTTAGTGATACCAAATTCGTTGGTGTTCGCGACTCTGTCGATGCAAAAGCAGGGCGACCAAAGCGCCATCGAATATGACCGTCAATAGCCCACCGCCAAGTGGGCGACCTAGGACAAAATCGGAATAGGACATGGAC
This sequence comes from Actinomycetota bacterium, assembly GCA_031401235.1. Classification (GTDB taxonomy): domain Bacteria; phylum Actinomycetota; class Acidimicrobiia; order Acidimicrobiales; family Ilumatobacteraceae; genus UBA3006. The sequence continues at coordinate 12,857 of JANNRJ010000026.1, read as the reverse complement.
ACGCCAAAGTGAGACCGCAAATCAATCATTGCCACCGACCTCAACACAAATGGAGACAACGCGGCGACAATTGCCAAGCGGAATCCGAGTTTGCGGTCGTTGGCCATCAATAATCCACCCAAAATATGGAATGAGACAATCACTAGATCAATCAAAAGCCCAACGGAAAATCGAAATCTGATGTAACCGAGGTAACCGGTCTTGTCGAACGTGCTCACCAATGCGAAAAACCCATTGAGGTACAGCAACCAAGTGGCGATCTGCAAAGTTTGGGGCTGCATTCGGTCAAACCATTTTTTCGGATCGAGTGAAGTCATATATCCATTCTGGCAGATGTAAGTCAAACTGTCAGATACTGGCAACTATCGGTAACCTCAGGATGTGCGCACCGGATTTATTTCGCTCGTTGGTCGACCAAATGTTGGTAAATCAACTCTGCTCAACTCAATCTGTGGGCAGAAACTAAGTATCGTTTCCGACAAACCTCAGACCACTCGAAGACAAGTGCGCGGGGTTCTCAACCGACCTGATGCCCAGTTGGTGTTTGTTGACACTCCCGGACTGCACAAGGCTGTTTCGGCTCTCGGCCAACGAGTTAATGCGACTGCTCTCGCATCTACTCGGGATGTCGACATAGTGTGCCTTGTAGTTGATGCCACGCAACCCACTGGTGGCGGCGACAATTGGGTAAGCGAACAGTTGACGATTTCGACTGCAGTCGTTGTACTCAACAAAATTGATAAAGCGTCGCCTAGCCAAATATTGAAACAATTAAAGGCCCTTTCGCTTTTGGGTGCATCCGAATATTTTCCTGTTTCGGCCCAAACCGGCGAGGGGGTGAGTGGTCTGGTTGACTATTTGGCTGGTCATCTTCCCGAGGGCGATCTTTTGTATCCGCTAGCAATGATTGGCGAAACTCCGGAAGCACTTTGGGTTGCAGAGCTGGTCCGCGAGCAGCTACTTCAGTTATTTGATGAAGAGTTGCCGTATTCAATTGCCACCCGTGTCACGGAGTGGGAGTGGCCGCGAGTCCGGTGTGAGATCGTCGTCGAACGTGAAAGTCAAAAGGGAATGGTTATTGGTAGGGGTGGAAGCGTTCTGAAGACTGTTGGAAGCAAAGTTCGCCAGCAACTTCCTGATGGTGCATTTATCGAATTGTTTGTTGTTGTCGACAAAAATTGGCAAAGTCGGCCTGATCGGGTCGAGCGATTGGGGTATTAGCCGCCCGCACTTTGGACAATGAGATTTGTATAGTCGTCAAAACTGACGCTTTGTCCCGCCGGAGCTAGATCTCCTCGTCCGCGCGGAACTGCAATCAGGTTGCCATCGACGCTAAACAAAACTTGGCCGATTCCAGGTCGACTTGTAAGCGTGAGCACAATTTGGGCGATGGCAAGATTTTGGTCTCCGGGGGACAAATTATTGAGAAATGATGATGCGGCATTCACAGTCGCAACGCCCCTAATCACTTCGACCGTCGCCGTGAACAAATCGGGCAACGCGCTACGAAGTCCCACAGCCGTACCATCGTTTGGTGGACCGGCGATAAGCGAGCTAAGAGTTTGAGTCGCGGTCGCTGGGCTAGTGATATTTCGCTGGGTTTTTACGACATTGTTGCTACTGACAAAGTAGAGGTCCACGATTTCGCTGATGACTTCAGGTTCTCCCGAAGTGACGCTCGGATCGACAATTGTGGTAGTCGTTGACGTCGTAGCTATGGCGGTTGTGGAAGGTGAATTCAAATCAAACGGGATATCACTGGGAGGAATTCCCTCGTATCCGCTGCTGGCCGGTACTGAGCATCCTCCGATTAGCAACAGCGTCACTACATATCGTCGATTCATCAGTCCTCATCCGTTTGATCGGGTATTCGTGCTGTTCGCTTCATTGATACAACGAACCTGGCACCTCCACTCATGGCGGTTTCAACCCAAGCCCGGCCTCCAAGAATTCGAGCATGTTCATAAACAATTGCCAAACCCAGACCACTGCCTGTGCTGTTCCGCGAGGCGGTGCCGCGGGCAAAGCGTTCAAAAATACGATCACGTTCGCTAGTTGCAATACCTTGTCCGGAATCCTCCACACTTAGCAGCAATAAGTCATCAAAGAGATCTACTACCGAATCGAGACCAACTCGGGTCGCGCCATTCCCGTGATTTCGAGCGTTGTCCAATAAATTGACCAGCACTCGTTCGACGCGCCTCCGATCGGTCAGTACTTCATGGTTCGATATTTCGGCAGGCATTGAATTCACAAATGGAACATCGGCGTAGTTATGTCGCGTCATGATGCGAGAGATGAGATCAGGCATTATCACATACTCAAGGTGCGACTCACTCGCACCGGCATCAAGTCGCGACAATTCAAGTAAATCAAGTACCGTGCGATCGAAGCGACGAACTTGAGTGCTGACGATATCAAGAGCTTGTCGATTGCGATCGCTGAAGTCCATTCGTCGGGCTTCCAATACTTCGACAGCTGCTGCCAATGCCGTAACCGGCGATCGCAATTCGTGGCTCACATCACTTGCAAATCTTTGTTCTCTTTCGATTCGAGTCTGAACCGCATCCACCATCTCATTGAACGATGTCGCCAATTGATTAAGGTCGGGGTCATTTTCTGGTTCTAGGCGAGTATCGAGCCGGCCAGTGGCAATCGTGTTGGCAGCATTTGCAACACGCTTCAATGGTCGCAACACACTTCGACTTGTTGAAAAACCTAGGACTCCAGCGGCGGTAGTAACCAGGAGGACGCCAAGTAGCAATGTTGTTTGAATAGTGCGCAGAGTCCGTTCCACATCTGTAAGAGAGAAAGCTTCAAAATATTGTGCATTCACTGCCGGTATGGCCACGCCAACGGCTTCATATGGATCACCTTGAAAACTGAATCGTTGACGACCGGTACCACCATCTAAAGTTTTGCTGACAAGCTCCGCCGGTAGGTTCGACTGAGTGAAGCGCAGTGGTTCCTGGGCATAAAAGAATTCATGTTCGCCATTAGTTCCGCCGATATGCACAACCGCATATCCACCGCGCTCGCTTCGAATATTGGTGACGAGGTTTCCAATTTCGTTTGGGTCGTTTCCAATGACAGTTCGAACAAGTTGCGCGTTATTGAATGCTTGACGCTTGGCCACATCGCTTCGCTGGTTGAGCAAATAGGAACGAGTGCTGGCGTAGGTAACGACGCTCAACGCGAGTGCTGCCGCGAATGCCGCCAAACTAAAGAAGGCCACCATGCGTCCCCGCAATCCAAGGACCATGTGAGCGGTAGTCCGACGTGGCACGACTACAGCATTACTCAAAAGTCAATCACTGCGACTAGTTGATCAGAAATGGATTTCCGGAGCCACGAAAAAACACCGACGGGCGTCAAGGGGGAGCATGACGACCCGTCGGTGTACTCTTCAAGTGTCGCCCCTCAATTTGACGCCAACGCCTTATTTCTATGCGTTTTATGTAACAAATTGTTCGAATGAGGCAGAATGCTCGGTAGTGCATTCACTGCTGTTTATCGAAGACGACTCCCATATTCGGGCAGCGCTGGGCCTTGCCCTAGAGGACGAAGGGTACGAAGTTCGAGAGGCCGCAGATGGCACGAGCGGGTTAGCCGCATTTGTTGAATCTCCACCCGACTTGGTGCTATTGGATCTGCGCCTTCCAGATATGTCGGGGTTTGAAGTGTGTAGGGCGTTGCGCAAGTTAAGCATCGTTCCAATCATCATGGTGACAGCGCAAACTGATACTCATGATCTGGTCGCTGGTCTTGAAGCCGGCGCCGATGACTATGTCACCAAACCAGTGGTCGCGAAAGAACTGGCCGCCAGAATTCGAGCCGCGTTGAGGCGAACTCATCTTATGGGCGACCCTGTTGATGCACGACAAAATTCAAAATTTGCTGACATTGAAATTCGGAGAGATCTAAGTGTTGTTCGAAAGGGCGATCATGAGCTAGCGCTTACCAAGACCGAGTATCATTTATTGTGCGAATTTGCAGATCATCCGAATATGGTGCTGTCGCGCGATCAACTTTTGGAACGAGTCTGGGGATACGAGTATCTAGGTGACAGCAGATTAGTGGACGCACACATTCGACGCCTTCGAGTGAAAATTGAAGACCATCCAGATGAACCAAAAATCATCCATACCGTTCGAGGCATGGGCTACCGACTTATCCCCTCGTAGCGAAACTCAAAAAGTACTCGACTTCGGAACGGATTATTGTGCGAGACATTGGCGGCAAGGTCGCCAATATTCTCTTGCCATACGATTTTGTTGCCAGTCGAGGATCCAAAATGGCCACCACTCCTTTATCTGATTGCGATCGGATGAGTCTCCCAGCGGCTTGGGCGAGTTGGGTAGCGGCTCGGGGCAAGTCAATTTCCGTAAACGCCGCCGGACCAATAATTTCCCGCCGGGCCATTAGCAATGGATCGTCCAGTCGCGGAAACGGTAGCTTGTCGATGATGACGAGACTCAAAGTTCGTCCTGGTACGTCGACTCCCTGAAAGAATCCAGCGGTGGCAAACAAACAAGCAGATTCAACAGCAGAAAATTCATTGAGCAAAGCCATTTTCGGTAAATCATCCTGTCGCCAAATGTGAAATGGAAGTCGATCCCGCATCGCATCAGCGGCGGCATGCATTGCTCGGTATGTCGTAAATAGGGCAAGAGTTCGCCCGCCGGCGGCCGTAATGAGTTCGGCGATTTCGTCATGCACCGCCTCATCACGCAACGAAGAGTTGGGTTCGGGTAGATGCTTGGCGCAGTAGAGCAGTGAATTCTTCTCGTAATTGAAAGGACTCCCCACGTCAATGACATCAAAATGATCTTCCGGCAAGCCAATTCGCTGGGGAAGGGACATTGGCACCGTGGCGCTTGTAAGAATTGCTGTGCGCATCGACCAAACACCATCATTTAGGGACGAACCGACATCGAGAGGAGCAATTTGGAGAATGGGGCGATCCGTCGATCCAGAAACAAACACAACATGACCGTTCAATGTGCCGAGACTCAAATCAATGCTCTCGGCCAATCGGGCGCTTAATCCCTGTGCTCGTAACTTGCGTTGCTTGGTCGAGTCGTCATCTGAAGCGATTGTCCGTAGCGCAGTTAAGGCTGTATCGATGAGCAGACGTATTGCGATCAGCCGAGTTCGAATGTCGTCCGGTATTGGCTGGGCGATTTGTTTTTCAAGATGCGGTGCAAGGACAATGCGTAGTTGGAGTGTGGCGTCGGAGAAGTTTGCCGACAAGCTTTCGTCGTGAATGATGCCGCGTATTGCCGCACCTACGTTTGCCACTCGGCTTGGACTGATGTCGACGCTATTTGTTGAACTAATGACATCTTCCAGTTGATGTGCCTCATCAAATATGACCACCTCGTGATCCGGAAGCAGGCCCCGATCACTTGCGACATGTAACCCGTAGAGAAATGTGTTGACGATGATGATGTCCGCATGGTCGGCCTTGCGACGCGCCCGTTCGGCAAAGCATTGCTCCCCGGCGGGGCATCGGATAGCACCGGGACATTCGTCGCTGCCGACGCTCACCGCGCGCCATGAGGCGTCACTGGGAGTCCAAGAAAGTTCACCAGAATCTCCCGACTCGGTTTCTGTTGACCACTGGTGAAGCCTTTTGACCTCCTCGGTTGTCGCGGAATCCGACGTATGCATTTCCAAGCGATCTTGCCCGGTTCCTTCGACTTCGTTTACTTTTTGCAAGCAGATGTAGTTCTGGCGGCCCTTTAATACGGCCCACGAAAGTGGATTCGGAAGAATGCCGGCAAGAGATTCAGCAAGTACCGGCAGATCATGCATCGCCAGTTGATCTTGCAATGCCTTGGTGTAGGTGGCGACAATAGTTCGTTTGCCCGACAGGATTGACGGAACTAAGTAACCGAGTGTTTTCCCGGTTCCGGTTCCGGCCTGAACGACGAGATGGCGTCGTGCTTCGATCGCGCGGGCGATTGAAACACTCATTTCATCCTGGCCCGGTCGTTCCTCAACTTCCGGAAGTTGCGAAGTTGCCCGATGCAATACATTCAGCACCAGCTTGTCCTGAGGCGAGAGAGTCACAATGATTACTGATTAAGTAATTCGAGTGCGGAATCCAGTTCGGCGCCATCAAAATCAGGCCACGTTCGTTCCGTGAAATACACTTTGGCACCGGCGATTTGCCATAGGAGGAAATTGGATATTCGTGTTTCGCCCGACGTGCGGACCAACACATCAACCGAAGGTATGGATGAATCGTATAAGTGATGCTGAATTGCGTCGATAGTCAATGGAGAATCAATAGTTGATTCTCTGGCCGCTAGTTTTGCCGCTCGAGTGATCTCGGCTCTGCTTCCATAGTCGAAGGCAACGGTCAAAACCATGCCGGTGTTGTGTGCGGTGTCGTCGATCGCGCGCCGAATGGCTCGTTGAATATAAACGGGGGTACGTGCACCAATTTCATCGAATGGTCTTCCAATCCACTTTACTTTGACGTTATTGTCATTCAATTCATCGATACGTCCAAATAGTTTTCGGTGAAGTGCAAGAATATGTCGCACCTCGGAGCGCGGTCTGACCCAATTTTCCGTGGAAAAACCAAAGACCGTTAGCCAGCCAATGTTGCGTTTTGCCGCTTGACGAACTATCTCGGCGAGCGACTCTTCGCCAGCTGTGTGTCCGGCGGTGCGGGGCAAACCTCGCCTCCGCGCCCAGCGACCATTTCCATCCATAATGCATGCCACATGGAGAGCTTTTTCTGACTGTGGTTGAGGTGGACTTAATTCATTCATGCGTACCAAACCCTACTGAGCCATCGTGCGACAATGGAGACATGTCGAACCTCACGCATGTACTCGTTTGTGGGGGAGTGACGGAAGAATGGAAAGCCATGACTTCGATGGCATGGAAAACACAATTAGAGACTCTCACCAATGCCGTACGGGGGACAGGTGTTCGTTGGCTCACAGTGTGCCCTTTTTCTGGCGTACTGTCGATTGAAGATCGAGATTTGATATTTCAAAGCGTGATGGTGGCGTGTGGAGGAGATATGCACCACGATCGAGTCTCGTACATAGCGGGCGAAGGTTTGATGGTGACAATTGACCCGTGTGCCGATGGTCGACAACGAATTGTTGCGGCGGTAGGAAGATTGCAGCATGCCCCTGATTTCGATGAATCGATGTTGGCTGCTTCGGTTTTGTCACCATCTCACGATGACCCAGATCTTGTCGTGGTGCTTGGCCAACCAAATCAATTGCCGACATCATTGGTGTGGGAATTGGCATACAGCGAATTAGTCTTTCTCGACATTCCCTGGACTAAATGCAATGCTGAACACTTGCAAATGGCGATCGATGATTTTCAGCGGCGCGATCGTCGGTTTGGCGGTATTGACTCGTGAGTTTGTATCGAGATTCAGCCGTTGTTCTTCGTAATTACAAACTTGGCGAGTCGGATCGAATAATCGTGATGATGACACAGGAACACGGCAAGGTCCGTGCGGTGGCAAAGGGGATTCGCAAAACAAAATCGCGGTTCGGTGCACGACTTGAACCGCTGAGTCACATCGACGTTCAGTTGTATAAGGGGAGAAACCTTGACATCGTGACTCAAGTGGAGCTGGTCACTTCGTCCTATTTGCTTCACCGAAATTTGGACCGATTGTTGCAGGGGATTTCGATGCTTGAGGCAATCGATCAAATCGCAGTCGATCGCGAGCCGGCGCCGTATCTTTACCGGATGCTGGTCGGAGCCATCAGTGAACTTTCCAAACACGCATCTCCAATTGTGTTGGCCGCTTTCTATTGGAAACTGCTTGCCGCCGAAGGTGTCACCCCAGAAATTGCACGGTGTGTTGGATGTCAGTCCGAAGTGGAATTGGTCGCGTTTGATCCTTTGGAGGGTGGTGCACAATGTTCACGATGTCGAACCGGTGTGAGCATCACACCGCAAGCGCTGGAACTAATCGGTCAAATTCTTGGCGGGCGATTAAACGAGGCGCTCGCTAGAGAAGAAACCGCCGCGACAAACGAAGTCACTCACCTCGCCACCCAATCGATGGAGAACCACATCGAGCGTCGTTTGAAATCTGTGTCGATGTTCGACCAACGCAATCGGTAGTCTGAATTGATGCCTGCAATCGACCTAGATCAAATTGTTAATCTCTGCAAACGCCGAGGATTCGTCTATCCGAGCGCCGAAATCTATGGCGGTTTTCGTTCTTCGTACGATTATGGTCCGCTCGGTTCGCTGATGTTACGCAATGCTAAAGACGCTTGGATTCGAACAATGGTGCAGGAGCGTGATGATGTCGTGCTCATTGAATCCGCGATTCTTACCCCGCCACAGGTATTTGAGGCAAGTGGTCATCTCGCCAATTTCAGCGATCCGCTGGTGGATTGCACGGTTTGCAAACGACGATTTCGCCAAGATCAACTGGATGATCGTGACTGTCCGCAAAGCAAACAAGGTTGTCAGTTCACCGAGGCCCGAGCCTTCAATCTTATGTTTAAAACTCAGGCTGGCCCCGTGGAGGGCGCAGGCACCGATGTTTATTTGCGACCGGAAACGGCGCAGGGAATGTTTATCAATTTTGCCAATGTGCTACAGACCTCCAGAAAGAAACCTCCATTTGGAATTGCTCAGGTCGGAAAGGCGTTCCGCAATGAAATCACCCCGGGCAATTTTATATTTCGAACTCGAGAATTTGATTTGATGGAGTTGGAGTTTTTCGTGCCGCCGTCTGAGGGTCCACGCTGGTATCAATATTGGTGTGAGCAGCGAATGCAATGGTATATCGACTATGGCATTCCGTCCGAGATGTTGCGCTTTCGTTCCCATGATGCTGACGAACTTTCGCACTATTCAACTGGAACCCGAGATATTGAGTTCGCATTTCCGTGGGGATGGGGAGAGCTGGAAGGAATTGCTCAACGAACTGACTTCGACCTCAGACAACATATTGAGCATTCAAAGCAGAAACTCGACTATTTCGATCAAGCCACGAATGAACGATATGTGCCATATGTAGTTGAGCCGGCTGTAGGCGCCAATCGAATTATGGCGGCATTCTTGCTCGCCGCCTACGACGAAGACATTATTAATGGAGAATCTCGAACGGTTTTGCGATTACATCCGCGACTTGCGCCTTACCAAGTTGCAATTTTGCCGCTTTCCAAGAAAGACACGCTTACACCACTGGCTCGAAATATTTTCTCCAAGTTAACCAAACGATATATGTGTGAATTTGATGAGACCCAAGCAATTGGTCGCCGCTATCGCCGACAAGATGAAATCGGTACACCGCTATGCATTACCGTTGATTTTGAGTCACTCGTTGACAATGCAGTCACAATACGAGAGCGAGATAGCACCCTTCAACAGCGAGTGCCGATTGCGTCTCTCGAATCAGAATTGGCTCAGCGGTTAGGATTTTAGAGTTTGTTTCTCGAAGACATTCTTGCGCATCATCGTGCTTTGGCACTCGACGACCATCGCGATGTAAGTCGCCTTGTTGACCAAGCTCGGGCCATGGTGCCGATCAAGAGTTTTAGAAACGCCATTGTCGAGACATCGCGAAATCACTTGGCCGTGATTGCTGAAATCAAGCGTCGGTCACCTTCCAAAGGTGATCTCAATGTGGGACTGGATCCAGCACAAATGGCCAAGACTTATGAAGTTGGCGGTGCGAGTTGCCTATCAGTGGTTACCGATGAAAAATATTTCGGTGGATCGGCACATGACCTTACGGTTGCCCGACGGGCTTCGCAGTTGCCTGTGATTCGGAAGGATTTCACAGTAAGCCTTGCCGATGTTTGTGATACTCGCCTAATGGGTGCTGATTGCATTCTGTTGATTGTTGCAGCGCTCAAAGTCACGGAGTTGTCAGATTTACATCAGGCCTCATTAGATTTAGGACTGGATGTGCTTGTTGAAGTTCATAGTGCAGAGGAATTAAGTATTGCTCTGGACATCGGAGCAACTTTAATTGGAGTGAATCAGCGGAATTTGGCAACGTTCGAAGTTGATCACTCCCGCGCTCAGCAATTGGCGACCCTATTTCCAACCGGAGTAGTAAAAGTGGCCGAATCTGGGGTACGCAACAAAGATGATGCCCGCGAACTGCGTGACTCTGGTTATGACGCTGTCTTGGTCGGAGAATCACTGATCACCTCGGAAGAAATTTCGGAGACGCTCAAAGGATTGCTGGCTAGATAGCGATCCGGTACTACCGTTGGCAGTGCATGTTCGTCAAAATTTGTGGAATCACCAGCGAGGAAGACGCGTTGCTGGCTGTTGCCATGGGTGCCGACGCACTTGGATTCATTTTTGCACCTTCGCCACGCCAAGTTTCCCCGGCGAAAGTGCGTGAGATAGTCCGCAGATTACCTCCGGAGATATTGACCATTGGAGTGTTCCGAGATGAACATCCGAGTCGAGTGATCGAGGTCATTAATTCGGCTCGTTTGCATGGGGCGCAATTGCACGGACATGAGACTCCGGCAGCGACATTCGAGATTGTCAAAAAGGCGCGGTTCGTAATCAAGGCAGTAGTTGCAGGTTCAGTGGATGCACGCCGTGCCGATGAATTTCATACTGACGTTGTATTAATTGATGGAATTCAGCCTGGCTCGGGAGAGCTTATAGATTGGTCGCTACTCTCTGAGATTCCTGATTCTGTTTTGGTGATGCTGTCGGGCGGACTCACTTCCGAAAATGTGACCGCTGGTATCCAACAGGTCCATCCATGGGGAGTGGATGTTTGCAGTGGCGTTGAGCGCGAGCCCGGACATAAGGATCCGATAAAACTTCGAGAATTCATTGCCACAGTACGCGCCGTTGATCAAACGAAGAGTGAAGATGCATGGAATCCGCTCGAGCATCCTTATGACTGGATGGACGACAATTAATTGACCTGTACATTGGATTGATGATGTTGAATCCTCCAATTAATGGGCGGTTCGGCGAATTCGGTGGCCGTTTTGTACCAGAGACATTGGTGCCAGCCTGTCAAGAACTCGAAGAAGCGTTTATTGACGCATGGGCAGATTCGAAGTTTCGCACCGAACTCAATAATTTGTTACGAGATTATGCAGGGCGACCGTCGATTCTGACCGAATGTCACAACCTGGGCGCTCAACTTGGAGTGCGCGTTTTGCTAAAGCGAGAGGACCTAAATCACACGGGTTCACACAAAATCAATAGCGTGTTGGGACAGGTTTTGCTTGCAAAACGGATGGGTCGACGACGCATTGTCGCTGAAACTGGAGCCGGCCAACATGGCGTAGCGGCTGCCACCGCGGCTGCCCTGCTAGGCATGGAATGCAAGGTGTATATGGGCGAAGTTGACATCGCTCGTCAGGCGCTCAATGTTTTTCGGATGAAACTTCTAGGTGCTCAGGTCGTCGCTGCCACATCCGGTAGTCGCACATTGAAAGATGCAGTGAATGAAGCGATGCGAGATTGGGTTGCATCTGTCGAAACCACCTATTACGCCATTGGCTCAGTAATGGGCCCGCATCCGTATCCGTGGATGGTGCGAACATTTCAGAGCATTATCGGCCAAGAAGCTCGGGAGCAGTGTCGCATCCTCCTGGATGGCGGAGTGCCAGATGTAGTTGTGGCATGTGTCGGTGGCGGCTCCAATGCAATCGGAATTTTTGCGGGATTCATCGATGTTCACACTCGGCTAGTCGGAGTAGAACCGGTGGGAGGTGCTGCGGTGGGAAGAGGGGCCCCAGGGGTCGTCCATGGAATGCGCAGTTTTCTATTGCAAGACGAACACGGTCAAGTTCAAGAAGCGCAATCCATCAGTGCCGGACTCGACTACCCAGGTGTCGGTCCAGAACACTCGTACCTTGCTTCGATCGGTCGTGCCGAGTATCCAAGCGTCACCGATGAAGAGGTCATTGCCGGTTTCCAGCTCTTGGCTCGAACAGAGGGAATCATTCCTGCACTTGAGAGCGCCCATGCGGTGGCTTGGCTTACTAATGAAGCGCCAAATATTCAGGGTCAAACGGTATTAGTGAATCTTTCGGGCCGCGGTGACAAAGATGTTGCCCAAATGATGGACATTCTTGGAGATCGGTTGTGAGTTCATTTGGTGAGTTGGAATCGCACTTGCGAAACCAACGCAAATCCGGCCGAAAACTTCTTGTGCCCTATATCACCGGAGGATTGCCGGGATGGATTGACGCAATTCGAGCCGCGGCAGCCAATGGCGCTGACGCCGTAGAAATAGGCATCCCTTTTTCTGATCCGGTCATGGATGGTCCGATCATTCAACGAGCATCAGAGATTTCGCTCAAAATTGGCACGACGCCAAATTCAGTTTTGCATCAACTACGAACGGTTGATGTGCGAATTCCTTTGGCGGTGATGTGCTATTACAACACCGTTCATCACGCTGGTGAAACACGATTCGCCCACGCCTTGCGCGACTGCGGTGTATGCGCGGCGATCGTTCCTGATCTTCCGCTTGAAGAGAGTGGCCCGTGGTGCGATGCGGCTGACAAAGCCGAAATCGAGACCGTGATGTTGGCTGCTCCAACCGCCCCAGATGAGCGTCTGCCACGCATTGTTGCCAGATCACGAGGCTTTGTTTACGCCGTCGGTCTGCTCGGGGTGACAGGTGAGCGAGATGAACTTGCCTCAACGGCACTGACGTTGGCGCGTCGCGTCAAGGCGATAACAGATATTCCAGTCCTAATAGGTGTTGGTATTTCAAATGCTGCGCAGGCCGCCGAAGCGGTGACCGTGGCCGATGGGGTCATCCAAGGCGCATCCGTGGTCCGGCGTTTAATGGAGTCAGGTCCAGACGCCGTAGGCGAATACATAGCCCAAGTCCGCACAGCTCTCGACAG
>JANNRJ010000025.1:0-10575 GCA_031401235.1 Actinomycetota bacterium | reverse complement strand
CCGTGCCAGAGTTTCGCCAGATTCTTGAAAAAGTCGGAGTGGCAATGATCAGTCAAACTCCCCAAGTTGCGCCCGCCGACCGCAAACTCTATGCATTGCGTGATGTGACTGGAACAGTCGAATCGATTCCTCTGATCTGCGCCAGCATCATGAGCAAAAAACTTGCCGAGGGCATTGACTCACTCGTCCTCGATGTGAAATTTGGCAAAGGCGCATTTATGAAAACCAAGGACAACGCTCGCGAGTTGGCCCAAACCATGGTTGCAATAGGCAAAGTCTCTGGCAAACCAGTTCGCGCGCTATTAACGGCAATGAATCAGCCACTTGGGCATGCTGCTGGCCACACGACCGAAGTCATCGAATCGATCGAGTGCCTCAAGGGGAATGGACCTGCCGATCTGATGGAAGTGACCTTCGCTCTCACCAGTCACATGCTCATTCTTGGTGGCATCGTCAAAGACGAAGCGGAAGCTCGTCAGAAGTTGCAAGCCGCTATCGACAACGGTTCGGCTTTGCAGAAATTTCGCGAAATGTGTGCGGCTCAAGGTGGCGATCCGAGAGTGATCGAAGACTATTCCCTACTTCCGACTGCAAAAACATTGCTTGAGGTCAAAGCGCCGACCGACGCGAAGGGTTTCATCAGTGAGGTCGATGCGCTCAAATGTGGGCAGGCAATCATGGCTCTCGGTGGTGGTCGTGCATCTGTAGTCGACACAGTTGATCATGCGGTCGGAATTGCCGATCTGGTCAAGATCGGCGATCCCGTCGCCGCCGGTATGCGCCTGTGCACATTGCACGTCAATGACGACGCCCAAGGTTCCCGCGCCGAGGCACTTATTCGCGACGCCATTAAATTCACTCTCGCACGGCCAGATATCGAACCACTTGTCCACGATCTAATTCAATAAGGACGACCAATGAGCGTGATCGATCCCGATGCGCTCAAACTCTTTTCATTTTTGTTGTTCAGCAAACTCGAAGGTGCTGTCACCTCGGGCATGGTTCACCTCGGTGATCAACTCGGTCTGTATGCGGCACTCGCTTCATCACCAACGCCACTCACCACCGCTCAACTTGCGCACACCACACAATTAAATGAGCGCTGGGTTCGCGAGTGGGCATACAACCAGGCATCGGCAAAACTCATTACAACCCAGACACAAGCATCAGACACACCGTCAGTTGATGACGATGCGTTTTTCTTGTCGCCGGAACAATCAGCCGTCCTCGCCAACCCCGAACACCCCGCATTCGGCATGGGAATGTTCCACCGATTGCCCCAAACAATGGACGCGCTGAAGTCAATGCCGGAATCTTTTCGCACTGGTATCGGACGCAATTACGACAGTCACGGACCAGAAGGTGCCGTCGGCATCGAACGCAGTTTCGAACCGTGGAACAACGCATATCTAATTGGCACCGTGCTTCCAGCGCTGGATGGTGTCACCAAACGCCTCGTCGCGGGGGCGCGAGCCATCGACATTGGATGCGGAGCTGGTGGTGCAGTGTTGCGAATGGCCAACGCATTCCTTGCAAGCAGTTTTCGCGGCCATGACATTTCACAGTTTGCGCTTACTCGCGCCACGGAGAAATTGAGCGAATCACACGCATCGAATGCATCGTTTCATGATCCGCGGGTAGAACCCATTCCTAACGATCACAGCGTGGACTTTGTGACCACGTTCGACTGCATTCACGACATGACACATCCAGCACAGATGATGCAAGCGATTCGCGCCGCTCTCAAGAATGACGGCTACTGGCTGCTCGTGGATATCAAGGCCCACGACACGTTTGCCCTCAATGTTAAGAAGAATCCGATGGCACCACTCATGTATGGCATCAGCGTGCTCTCGTGTATGTCGTCGGCACTTTCGACACCTGACGGCGCAGGACTCGGCACCTTGGGCCTATCAGCAACGACAGCCGAGAAAATGGCTACCGCGGCGGGCTTTACTCGGTTTCGCCGCCTTGACATTGATCACTCGGTAAATGCATTTTACGAGATTCGGCCGTAACGCGAACATTCCCGCACGCACTATCCTGAAGAGGACAAGCGTTCGTAGCTCAATGGATAGAGCATCTGACTTCGGATCAGACGGTTGGGGGTTCAAGTCCCTCCGGACGCGCGAGTGTACACAAGGATTTCAGCGACTCTTCGCATTCTAAAACACTTTGGGGTCGCAGCCAAAGATCACAAAACTTTCTAGATCGATGCTTACGACATCTGCACCACCTCGAACTGGGGGTGTGCAGTGGCCACTGTCTCAGTTATATATGTATATGTTTGTGTGTTTTTATGTGGTTTTGTGATTAGTCCGGTGGGCAACTTTTCAGGATCAGAAGCGGAACACTCAACCCAAGAATTCAGCAAAACATGTTGCAGACCAAGCGAACGAAACTCGGCTACTACCAACCTCGTTCCATTTTCGGTGGACCGAGGTGTTCCCAATTTGCAAGCATAGTACACTGTGAAACTGGGGTTAATGCGTATCCAGTAAACTATCGAATCAAACTATCGAAGTTTTTGATTGACGAATTGACCAAAGTTTCAGAGATGTTGCTATCAGACCTACCCCGAAAACCACAAGTAACACAACAAATAGAAGAGGAATACTATTTACAACGGACGAGACGATCAACAGACCAAAACTCAGCGAAATCGGATTACCCGTCAAATCAATGCCCGACAAAACAAGAACGTGATTACCCGGCACTAGATCAGCAGGGATTTTAATCTCCGTAGCCAGCAAACCTTCTTCGTCTGTTTTTAACACCGCAAGTAGTCTTGGTTCGGAATAGATCGTTATTGTCACCTCTGAAGCCGACATCAAGCCACCAAGATTCATAGTCACATCCTCGCCAGAGATTAGAACCAGCACTTCTTGCTTCGCAGGATCAATATTGTCGGGCGAAGCTCCATCAAGACGCGCACGGACGTCTCCCGCAACAACGACAACTGAATTGTTTTCTATTACCTGAGTTGACAGAACCTCTTGCCCATCGACTTTTACAATCGATTTTCCAACAGAAAGACCTTCAAGTTCACTTCCAACAGTTGGAGTAGGCCCTGTCAAGATCGTCTCAGTCGTGAGTGTCGTGACTGTCGTGACTGTCGTGACTGTCGTGAATGTAGGATTCGAAGTAATTGACTGGCTTCGAATCCAAAAGTCATTGTTGCGATAATCGGGACAGTAAATATTTGTTTGAGTATCATAATATTGTGGGTTAGTAGCGCAAAAACTTGCCAGTGTGAGACACCGAGTGAAATTATTAACACCAGTTTTCACCGGGTGGCTAGCCGGACATGTCGCATGACCAGGAAAATCCAGATAATCGACTCCACTTATTGGCGCCGGTATTGTTGTGGTCGCAGCAGGTACTTGGGTTGTTGTCGTTGAAGAAGTTTGGCTTCGAATCCAAAAGTCATTGTTGCGATAATCGGGACAGTAAATATTTGTTTGAGTATCATAATATTGTGGGTTTGTAGCGCAAAAACTTGCCAGTGTGAGACACCGAGTGAAATTATTAACACCAGTTTTCACCGGGTGGGTAGCCGGACATGTCGCATTACCAGGAAAATCCAAGTAATCCTCGTCGGCATGAACGATCCTGTTCGAAGACTGTAGGACACCTAAGAACAACACTGTCACTAAAACAATACGCACAATTCTCTGCACAAAGCCACCCTAATCGTCATTCTGTCAACGCAGCAGTCGGATAATCGCCGATCACAGGTGAGAATTCAGCGTTTCAGTGGTGGGGTAACCGCAAATCACAGGTGGGTAACCCCACCCCCTCTATTAGGGTTACTGATACAAAATCTTGTCTGTTCAAGAAAACTAATTTGCAACAACGACAGTTTTCAGACGCATTTTGGCAAAATTCCTTTGCAGATAATTACCGCCGATTAGGTGTTCTTCGTAGAAGGCAGCATCACCTTCGTCAACTTCTGGCTCTGTAGCGGATCCGCCAGCTGAAAATGGACCTATCATCTGTTGGCGTAAGACAACTTCTAGTGTGTCGATACATGGAAGGGGATAGCAAAGAAATGACTTCAGAAGACTTAAGTCCAGATATCGCGCAAGCCGTAGCTCGAATGCGTTCAAAGGTGGGTGCTCGCAGAGAACTCAATAAACTTCCCGAACTCTTGTGGGAAGGCGAAACGTGTGAAATGGTTATGAGGGGCACGTACGGCGGTGGAAACGGAATCCTCGTATTGACCAATCAGCGTATTATGTTCCTAAAAGAAGGAATAGTAAATAGCAAGAGCGAAGACTTCCCTCTAAAAAATGTTTCGTCAATACAATTCAAGAAGGGGATGATCCTTGGCTCCATCACAATATTTGCCTCTGGCAATAAGGCTGATATTGGAAACGTCGACAAAGTAAATGGCCAGGACGTTGTTGATGTAGTACGACCAGGATTTCGGCAGTCTTCAGTTCACCGCTAAATGCACCTCCCGCACCAACAGCGCCAGGCCCATTAGATCAATTGAAGAAACTTGCCGAACTTCGAGACGCAGAAGTCTTGACTCCAGAGGAATTTGCCGTCCAAAAGACAAAGATTCTTGGCATGTAATGCATTCCTGATTCGACTATTAGCTCCCTGTTCCGGTTCTTTTGAATGAATAGTCAGTGATATATCCCCAAGATTGTCGCCACTTCCCTTCCGAGTCACACGCGGGTCACAGACTGTGCATAACTGACGACACTGCGTATCACAGCGACAATGAATAAACCATACCTTGGCTGACTGAGAAGACGCCTGCACACTACACATACGTACTTAACTTGTCTTCGGATCAGACGGTTGGGGGTTCAAGTCCCTCCGGACGCGCACATTGAAGGGCAGGTCATACGCCTTGTTCCTCGTTCCACGCGAGGACCCTTGCATTGATCGCGTTCTGCATAGTGGCAAGGTGTTCCATAATTTCTTCAAAAGTTGGCGGTTGACGAAAGAACATCCCTTGATCGATCATTTGTTGGTAGTCAGACTCCAAAGCTGTGACGCCGGCGGTATTTGGAATTAGATTTAGTTTCCCGATTAAACATTCATCGTACTTTGCGTATCCGGCGTGGTAGAAAGATTTTTTATACAACACGACATCGGCTAGTAGATCTATGTCGTTGAGTGCAGATTGCCCGATTGAACTCTTCGACAATTCGTAGAGGTCGTACCAGTGTCTTGACTTTCGCTCGGCTGTTAATTTCTCCCCTCTGTTGCACTCCGAGTGGGCAAGGGTTGCTTTCTCCCAAAATGTTCTTTCGGCGGCGAGCACATCAACAGTAGCGGATGGAAAAACAAGGTCTTGTAGGTGTATTGCTAGATCCGGAACAACGGTCCTCGACTGTTGAGGATCCACACTATTTCTGCCGCCGAACTCTAACTTTACAACTTCTTTTAGGTACGAATTTGCCGTGTCTATAGCCGACACGTATGAAACGTGGATCTCCTCGCCTCGCTCAGAAACCTCGCCATTGTCGGCAATTTGTACATCTATCTCCTGATCTGGGAATTGGCGCTTTACTTGTTCTTCAAAATAGGGTGCAAGTACGCTGACCACGTACTCCTTGACATCCTCTCCCATCAGCTCTGCCAAGTTCTTGTTTTTCGCTTTACTTTGCGATTCGTCAGGACCTGTAACTCCCCGCTCCATTTCGCGAAAGTCAATTGTTATGTCGATGTCCTCTGAAAATCTAAAAATCACGCCAAAAACCTTTGACAACGACGTGCCACCTTTGAAAACCATCGATAATCGATTAGGCATTGAGAAAAGGGTTTCCAAACACCAACAGACCCATACATCTTTTTCCAGAACCTTGACCGATACCCCGATTTCCCTTGCAACAGATTCAAGTATGGCTTCGCGTTCTTCCTTCGGAAGCAAGAGAAATTGTTCAGGCACTTAGAGCTAGCTCGGTTTCCCGTTCATACTTATAGATGACATCATTTAGCCAAGCAGGTTTCTTGCAAGATGGACTTTTGAGTAATTCGAATTCTTCAGGAGCTAGACCTCTCTTTATTTTGGCAACCGTTTGCGCGGTTACAAGCTCTCGACCTAGGTATCTGAGTGCTACTAATGCTTCACCTGCAGGGCGACCAGCTAGGGCGAGCCATCGCGCGGACGTGTGCCGCAACTGAATAACACTTTTCCCTATTTTGAGAACACGCGAACTCCCGGATGTTAGAAACACAGGTTGAGTTGGCATCTGAGTGCTCAGACCAAACATTCGAGCAGCTTCTGCCCCGCTAATGCTCATAACCTGATTTGAGTTTGCAACAACAGCTTTAGCAATCTTCTCGGCTCCTGGACTGACCTTTTGCACGTACTTACTCGTGCGCGGTTTTAGATAGACACCGTGTGTTATGCGCTCGATCTGACCGGCCTTGGTCATTCGTGAAAGTACTTGGTGAATGTTGGCTCTGGTACCCAGGTGAGAGAGGGCAGACGGAGTAAAGGGCTCTCCGGGTGGAGTTTCTTGAATTTCCCTCTGGACCTGACCCATAACTGAGTTTGATTCCCGCTTCATGTCAGTAATAATACCGTTTTATCTGACAAAGGCAAGTAGAAAGAGGAAAAGGCTTGTACACGGGCTCAAAGGACACGAAAAGTACTCAAAATGGCTGAAAAGTTCCGGCTAGGGATCATGCCTGGCCCCCTGTGATTGAGTGGGCCTAAAGCCCAGCCTGAAGATTGAGCGCCGAGAGGTCCAAACGTAGACAGCCGGACCTTCGTCGGCCGGTGATGCAGGGCGTTGGAACCAGCGCCGAACGGCAGTTAGGTGTGGCGGTCGAGGCGGACGAAAAGAATGTGTACTGTTCCGAGATGGCTTCTAGCGACGATGTACAAGGCGGCTTTCACACGGTGGATGATGGTCCGTTTGCCGGTTGGCGAACATGGGTCGGCAGTCCGTTCGAGACGCTGATCGGTCCGTTCTATTCACGTATTGTCGATGACGGAACTTTCACTTGCGCGTTCGCGCCGCAGGAGAAGAATACGAACTATGTCGGCATCCTCCACGGCGGCGCACTCATGACGTTCGCCGACGCTGCTGCAAGCACACTGGCTCATTTCGCCAACATTGGGCCCAGCGTCACAGTTGCCTTCAACTGTGAGTTTCTGGGTGCGGGAGTGGCTGGCAGCACGATTTTGGCCACTGGGCGCGTCCTACGCGAGACGAAATCGATGGTGTTCGTGCAGGGACAGTTGGAACAGAACGGCCAGCCGATCTTGGGTTTCTCCTCCGCCGCGAAGAAGCTCACACCGCGTTGAACCCGCCAACACCACCCGAGAGCCCTCGTGCAGAGAACAGCTCGGCACGCCGAGCGCCCTCGTACCCAACGGACGACCCAGCTTCGTTGCCACCCTTCTTCCATCGGCCGCTTTCGCCGGGACTTTAGGCCCACTCAATCACAGGGGGGCCTGGGTTTTAAACGGACTAGCGAAATCGCCTTAGGGTGACCCGGTATGACTGACTACCCACTTGTTCGCGCGTTAACTGAAGAACTACAAAATCCATCCTCGCCCATTTGCGTAATAAAGAATTTACTGCTTACCTTGGTTGGCGAAGTTGGTGAAGTTGCTGAATTGGTCCAGTGGAATTCTGATCAAGAAATTCAATTATGTCGAGCCTCGGCGAAAGTTGGATAACCATTGATTACTGTCGACGCCCTGGTTCACTTGGAGCAAATCAGAAAAACATCAGGTCCGCGACTTAATTCAAGGGATTTCAGAAGGCATTGTGACACCTGCTCGGGGTCACACGCAGGTCACACACTGTGCATGATCATTGACACTGCGTATCACGGCAACAAAGACGAAGCCTTGCAGTGACTGACTGAGAAGACTTCAACCCACCACAGATTCCTACGTGACTTGTCTTCGCCTTTACTGAGTCTCGGACTTGGGCCAAGATTCAATCGCCAATTCTCAAATCCGTTTAAGTAACTCCGCTTTTTTGTCTGCAAACTCTTGATCAGTTAAAACCCCGGCCTTATGCAAATCTGCCAATCGAACAAGTTGCTCGGTTGGATCACCAATTGTGGTTCCAGCGGTCGCTACATGGGACGATCCAGCCATTAAATTGAGGATTGTCTCTTTGAGCGTGGAGGCAATTCCAGGAGACGACTTGAATTCTATTGTGGATCCAGAAGCCGATATTTCGATTATCTCGAATATCATCTTCTTCCGCGTTTGAACTGCAGAAATTCGTGACATAGGAATCACTTCGGAGCCTTTGCCCTTCTTTGTAATGGTCCCAACTTTTCCTGTATTCACGTGTTCGACTCGATCAGGGAAAATCAACAAGTATTCGTATGCTCCATCATCGAAAGAGTCATCAAGCATGACCAATCCGTCAAGGTCAATACCTCGCTTTAAAAGTTGCGTCTTTGCTTTCTCATGTTTTTTCGCCGCAAATTCTTGGCGCTTTACATCAAAAGCTTCTTTTTTCTGGGCTAACTGCACTTCGTCTTTCTTAAAAAGTCCCATGGTTGGTCATGTTACTCGACTCACTGGCGGCTCCTTTTGCCGACATTTTCTATCCGAAGTGATTTGCCATCCGCCGGGCAACCCCACCGCTCCATGGGGTCGTGGCCAATGAACTTGGATTTGATGCGGTTACCGCACTCGAAGATCAGTTCGAGAAACGTGTCGTCCCGCTACTCCCTTAGTCCTAGGCGACGAATTGTTCAGTACACCTCAATGGGAGCCGGCGCCGCGCGCGAGACGACCGAACGCACCAACGTTTATTTGGGATTGGTCCGAACACTAAACTTCCCATTGCAGTAAAGACAGCGCTGATTCAAATTCAATCAGTTCGATAGTGCGACAATTCTTGATTTGCGATATAAAGTCCCTACGCCTACCAGCGATCCAGCTAATACAGCAATAACCCACCAAGTCCATGTCGGCACCGAACCTCCATCGTTCCGATAGACAATTAGTCCAAACTTCAGCGCTAACGAGTTTCCCTTATAGTCCAGTCCGGTCAAGACCAGTGTGTGAGGTCCAGATTCTATGTCCTCTGGAATAATTACGGTCGCAATAAGTTCACCGAGTGCGTCAGATTTGAGTACTCCAAGTTGTTGCGGTTCGGAGTAGATATCAACCGTCACTTCTGAGTTTGGCATTAATCCAGTTAGCGAAATATTAGTTGAGCCGCCGTTTTCAAGAACAAGGCCCTGATTCTCATCGACTGGGGTCGTTGTTTCTGTTCCCGTCACACCAGATACAGCGGCCGTCACCTCTCCAGTACTTATGGAAACAGAACCATCTCCTTGTTCTGTCGTAGCTTGAATTATTACCCCATTGATTGACACGTCCGCAACACCAACGAGGGGAAAGGTTGTTGATGTACTGATCGCTGTTAATGCCGACTGGTTACTTGGTGCAATCGAAGTGCTGATGCCTATCGAATTACCGCTCGGAGTCGACAGAGTCGAAGTCGTAGTTGTAGTTGTAGACGTAGTTGTAGTTGTAGTTGTAGGAGGATAAAAATTTTCGGCTACTGGATCGTATGTCCAACCGACGCCCGCATAATTCTTGCCGTTTACCCCCATCCACATCGGAACCCATGTGCCGGGATATCGAGCCGGGTTGGCCCTTACGTATGACTCACTACAAACACATACATCAATCACAATATTGTTGCCATCAATTCTTGCCATATATAACGCGGCATCGTTGTATCTAACAGTCGTAGTCGTTTGCCCTGGTACTGTTGTCGCCGTCGCATTGCTCCCGTTTGTGACAATCGTGCGGGATCCGCTCACCATATTTCCCTGTGTTCCGAACTCAACTGATATCACGTACGCGGTACCCGGCAACAATCCCCAGACATTAGCCACGTCACTACCTTGTGTGTCTATAGTTGTGCCATTAAATCCAGTATTGGGCCAGGTGAATCCACCCGATTTGATGACGACACCATTTTGTTTGACGACCCAAGTTTCGGAATAGTCTGAACGAGGAAGCGAACCCGACGTGGAATATAGGAAACTGACTTGAAATTGCTGTTCGGAAAGTTGAATAAGCCTGAGAGTCACACTAGTGATACGGCTTGATTCAGGCGGGGTTGTAGTTGTACTACTAGTAGATGATGTCGATGAAGTACTAGTAGATGATGTCGATGAAGTACTTGTAGTAGTAGCGGCTGGCATGGTATAACTCGTAGATTCCGTGACCGACCCAGTATCGTCCGTAAAAGTGAGCCGAAAATACAGGGTTTGCCCATTGCTTTCGCAATGGCAAGACCAAGTATTTGTGACGTTACACGGCGCGCTTCGGGTTCCGGTTGCGTTCACCCCACCCGTGAAATCCGGATTTGCATAAATTCCGCCAGAGGTCGTACAAGAACCTTCCCCAGTTGTGGTGTAACTAAATGGATTGCCCGCACTCACGCTTAGAGTCGGTGCGGCAAAAACCTGCTCGGTATTGACAGGAACCATTACAAAAATACCAAAGAACAAACTGATGGCCACCCAAGATCGCGCTTGGACTCCACCGGCCCTCAACCAGCCCATAAGTAGGAGCGTACTGCCAAACAGGGGTCCACATTTTGCTGACGTTTC
>JANNRJ010000024.1:0-33333 GCA_031401235.1 Actinomycetota bacterium | reverse complement strand
GGTGATGTAGTACTGCTGAACAATGCGCACTAGGGCCTGCACCATGTAATAGACAACCAATTGGGTGGTGAGAAAGATCTGAAAAAAGGCAAACGCCACCGGCAAGTACTGCATCAACTTGGCTTGACCAGCAGACATCGTCGGGCTTACCGTGCGCGACGCCACCATTCGTTGTTGAACAAAATACAAGCCGGCCAACACAACAACTAGAAACATGTATATGAGTCCTGTACCAAAATTGTCCCGCACGGCATTGAGTGGCGACTTGGCTAAATCAAGCCCAAAACTAAGCATCTCGTCTTTTCCGCGAAGTGCTTTATACAAATCTGAAGACTTGTTGAGATACTTCGGTTCAAATTTTCCATCTTGACCACGATTCACGAGCCCATGAAGTGCGCGAAACATGATGATAAATACCGGCATTTGAGCAGCAATCGGCAAACATGATGACAACGGATTTACTTTGTGTTCTTTATATAGCTTCATCATTGCTTCGTTGAGTTTGCTTCGATCACCTTTGAACTCAGATTGCAATCGACGCATTTCTGGTTGCAATCGTTGCATTTCCAACATGCCCTTGGTGCTCTTCAATGTGAGTGGAGTGATCAACAGCATCACAACAACTGCTACCAACCCAATGGCGAATGTATAACTATGCACGAGTCCGTAAAATAATGCAATTAGTCGTGCGGCTAGTTCAAACATGAGTGTTAGTTGCCTTCCTGTGGAACGGGATCGAACCCAGACGGACCAAACGGGCGACAACGCGACAGGCGACGGACCATCAACCAACTTCCGTGTCGGGCTCCGTGGATTTCGATGGCTTCTTGGGCGTATGTCGAACATGAGGGATAAAATCGACAGGGAGACGGATGCCCGGGTCGGAGACCTTGGTACCAATTAATCGCCCGAATGAGGAAATCCTGGACTTTTGGTTGCGTGTTCATTGCAGTGACTTTTGAATACTGTGAAGTTGGATTGCTTGAATCAGTCGGCTAACGCTGCTTTCAAGCTGGGCATACCCGAAATTTCGCGCCTTCGCCGAAACCCCGATCAGATACCACCCGGGAGTTAGGTCATTTTGGCGAGTCCTCATGATCGCTCGCAGTCGCCGGCGGATCCGATTACGCACCACCGCACCTCCAATTGGGCGACCAATGGCATAGCCCATATGGGGGATAGAGAGACTTGAGTCCACCACCAGGCGACACCACAGCGCATCCGAGCGAACATATGTTCCCTCATCTGATAGCCGGCTAAAGGTCGCGCGTTGAGAAATATGGCCGATCAAGCCGACAGCCGATGACGGCCCTTGGCCCGACGGGACTTGAGGATAGCTCGGCCGGCCCGAGTGCTCATGCGGCTACGAAAGCCATGTTTTTTGGACCGACGACGAGTGTTTGGTTGAAAGGTGCGTTTCACGCATGCCCCCTTATGCCACACCAGATCTGACCTGATTGTGACGTTACGAATGGCCCGTAATGGCCGGTTAAATTCGACAACAACGGTGAAAACCCCGCATGGGGTCAACCCTGACAGGCTAGGGGAGCGGGTGGTGCATCATCAACCCGAACAGTGCCACGACAGGGTTTTTTCCCCTGTGGAAAACCTGCTACCTTCGCATCTCCCTGCCTTATGCCCCAGGGACTATCCACACCCTGTGGACAGTCTTGGGGATGGGGTCACTGCCAGCAATTTGAGAAAAGGAAAACCGCGATGACAACGAATCACGATGTAGGTGTCGATGACCACCTTGACGTGTGGCGGGCAACGTCGATGGTGTTGCGTGCACAGGTGTCCGAAGCCGTTTGGTTTTCAACATTCAATGATGCGGTAGCAATCGCTGACGACAAAATGAGTTTGCGATTACAAGTTCCAAACTCATACGTGCGTGATCGCATCTTGACTCGATATATGTCACTCGTGCGCGATGCATTGAACGAGGTTGGGGCCACCGATCGACAGCTTCTCGTGGATGTGCAAACCAATGCGGCCAACGACATGCAGGAACTTCTCATCACCGACCCAGCATCAGAAGTATTGACCGAACCGCTGGTAATTGACCGCGTCAGGGATAATGAAGCGGGGATATTACCGATCCGAAAAAGCCGAACAGGCAAAGGCACGGCTGTTGGACTCAACCCGAAATACACATTTGATACTTTTGTTAAAGGCACGTCAAACCAGTTCGCTTTGGCCGCCGCACAGCGGGTAGCCGAAACTCCTGGACGCTCTTACAACCCTTTGTTTATATATGGTTCAGCCGGACTTGGGAAGACACATTTGCTACATGCAATTGGCGACTATGTGCACCAGAACTATGCCCATTACGAGGTTCGTTGTGTCTCAACTGAAACTTTTCTCAACGAGTATGTCGATGGAATTCGCAGTAATACCATTGCCTCGTTCAAGCGTCGATACCGCGAGGTAGACGTACTCCTCATCGACGACATTCAGTTCATGCAAGGCAAAGAGGGACTCCAAGAAGAGTTCTTTCATACGTTCAACTCATTGCACGGCGCAAATAAACAAATTGTCATCTCGTCTGATCGTGTTCCAGACGCAATCCCAACTCTTGAGGACCGGTTGCGTGGTCGGTTCCGCTGGGGTCTGATTACCGATGTGCAACCACCAGATATGGAAACTCGCTTGGCGATTTTGCGAAACAAGGCAGAACGAGAACGAACACAGGTATCAAGCGAAGTTCTCGAATACATCGCCAGTAATGTGACGACGAACATTCGTGAACTTGAAGGTGCATTCATTCGGGTCGGGGCGTACTCAAGTTTGAACAAAGTGAGCGTTGACCTGGCAATGGCCCGTTCATTGCTTACCGACTTGCTGACCAAGAACGCGTCGAAACCTCGGACTGATCAGCAATTATTGGCAGAAATTGCCGAACACTTTGGGTTTTCCGTAGAGGCGTTATGTGGGAAAAGCCGCCAGCGTCCGTTGGTATCGGCTCGACAGAGCGCCATGTATGTATTTCGTGAACTCACCGACTTGAGTTACCCAGCCATCGCTCGCCTCTTTGGTGGTCGAGACCACACAACAGTGATTCACGCCGTGGATAAAACAAAACGGATGATGAGCGAACGCAAACAAGTGTTCGATCAAGTCAATGAGCTGGTTCAGAAATTTAAGACGTCGTAATGGGTGCGGCGCTGGGGATGAAGATGTGGACACAACCGGCACAAACAGTGGATAACGCGGTGTTGTTCACACTTCATCGAACTACACCAGTGCAAGATGTAAGTCTCACCGTTGTTAGTTGTGAGCATCAAAATCATATGAGTGCTGCTCGGCATCCACTGTTTCCACAATCCCCAGCACTTATTACAGTTATTAGTTCTATATATGTTCATCCACACATTGCAATAACAACTTCACGACAACACAGGCACGGAGCATCGATATGAAATTTAGAGTCGAACGTGAAATTTTGGCAGAAGCGCTCGGGGCAGTGGCCCGAGTTGCCTCAACACGCAACAATGCAATGCCGGCACTATCTGGAGTTCATTTACATGTAGTTGGAGACAACCTGCAACTGACATGCACAGATAATGATTTGTCCCTGAGAATCGCCCTGCTAGTTGGTGGTCAGGGCGACGGCGATGCTGTTGTGAGCGCCAAGCTGATAAGCGACATCGTTCGATCACTGGCCGAAGGAAAAGTTACTGTTGAAACCGAAGGCGAATCAATATCTGTTGGTTCGGGACGGTCACAATTTACAGTTCCGGCATTCGCGGTCAATGACTTTCCCAATATCATCACCGCCAGTGCACCCCCGGTCACGACAGCCGCTGGTCCATTTGCCGAGGCCTTGCGCCAGGTCGTGCGGGCCGCCAGCAACGATATGCAACGTCCGGCTCTCACTGGCGTGCTGATGAGTGCCGAAAGTGACGGGCTGCGATTGGTGGCCACCGACTCGTATCGATTGGCGGTTCGCGATTTGCCTAGCACCAATCTGCTTGGTCAAGGACAGCATGTCGTCATCCCAAGTCGGGCATTAAATGAGTTGCAACGACTCATAGGTGGCGGTGAATCGGTCACGCTTTGCTTGGCAAGTGATCGAGCAACGTTTGAAGTCGGTTCGTCGCAGCTGACAACTTCGTTATTGTCACCAGAATTTCCCAACTATCGTCAACTGGTGTTGCCAAGTTACCCAAATCGCCTTGTCACTTCTCGGGAGAAGCTTTTGGAAGCCGTTCGCCGATCGAAGATTTTGGCTCGCGAAACAACTCCTGTTCGTTTGGAGATGTCAAAGGATTCATTGCGGTTGTCCGTGGTTACTCCAGATGTTGGAAATACTGTGGAAGAACTGGATGCTTCTAGCACTGGGACCGAACTCACCATTGGGTTTAACCCCGAGTATCTCGCCGCCGGCATAGAAGCAGTGACAACGGACGATATTTCAATTGAAACAACCGACTCCATCAAACCCGCGGTTTTGCGCGGTGTTGGTGCAGACGAGTATTTCTATTTGGTCATGCCTCAGCGACTTACGACGTAATCGCATAAAAACTCAGTCGCGACAACCGTGATCATCCAACGGCTCGAGCTTTTGCAATTTCGAAACTATGCCTCAACAGAGATCACATTTAATGAAGGTGTAACTGCAGTAATCGGTGCCAATGGACAAGGGAAAACCAGTCTTGCTGAGGCACTTGGATACCTCGCAACACTAAAGAGCTTTCGCGGTGTGCCAACGGAGTCAATGATTCGTACCGGAGCCCAGACCGCAATTATTAGGGCCAATATTGTCCACAATGATGATCGAAAAGTGCTTGTGGAGGCTGAGCTTTCGCGAATCGGAAAAAATCGGACCCAGGTAAATCGACAAAAACTTGTCCGTAGTCGCGACTTGCTCGGTGTTGTGCGGACCACCGTATTTTCACCTGATGATCTCGCCCTAATTAAGGATTCGCCGGCGATGCGTCGCGACTTCCTCGATGACTCGCTAATCGCTTTGTCAGCGAAATACGACGACCTGTGTCGGGATGTCGACCATATTGTTCGGCAGCGAAACGCATTATTGAAACAGTCTGGCGGGCGACTGTCGGTTGACGTTGCCACGACATTGGATGTGTGGGATGAAAAATTTACCGCCCGGGGTACTGAACTCGGAGATGCACGCAGTGAACTGATTGGCCGGTTGACCCCAATGGTGCAGGATGCCTATGAGCAACTCTCGGAATCGTCAAGTCCGATCCAAATTGTGTACACACCACCGTGGCGCCAAACCGGATTGGCCTTAGCCCTCGTTGTTGCGCGGGACGACGATATTCGACGCTCGGTTACCACCGTTGGGCCACACCGCGACGATATTGACTTGTATGTCAACGGGCTTCCAGCACGCACCCACGCCTCACAGGGCGAACAAAGAACTCTTGCACTCTCCTTGCGATTGGCGGTCCACCGTTGCATTGCCGAAGAATTCCAAAGCTCGCCAGTCCTCATCTTGGACGATGTATTGTCGGAGCTCGATCCACAAAGGTCTGCCGCGCTCCTACGACACTTTCCGGTCGGTCAAGTGCTGATAACGACAGCGGGCTTGCTGCCCGATATTGCACACATTGAACGAGTGATTCGGATTGCCGGTGGCGAAATAGTGGAGGATTCGTATGACAATTGACGAAACCCCCGAAAATGGCCAGGAATCGCGCCTATCCGACGAACTTGACGTGCTGTTGCGAAAACTGGGCTCCGAGTCATCCACGGTTGTTGCAGGAATTTTTAGCAATTGGGACCAACTTGTTGGTGAAACAGTCGCACAGCATGCGTCTCCGATCAAACTTGAATTAGGAAGATTGCTAGTTGAAGTTGATGAACCTGCATGGGCTACTCAAATGCGCTTCTTGGAATCTGAAATCATTAGCAAACTTTCAACATCAACAGGTAACACAATTAATGGCATTGATGTGCGCGTAAAACGCATACCGCGCACTTCCTAATTGGTAGACTCAAATGTGTTATTTATGTCTTCCAACCCTTGCCGTAATCGCCGCATCAAGCGACAAGAGGTAGCACGTGGTAGCCACTAAACCGAACAAGATTTCGACCAAAGGCTCAACTTCGTATGAAGCCAAAGATATCCAGGTTTTGGAGGGGCTCGACCCGGTTCGTAAGCGCCCAGGGATGTACATCGGTTCCACAGGTCTTGCCGGTTTACATCATCTTGTGTGGGAAGTTGTCGACAATTCTGTTGATGAGGCAATGGCTGGTTATTGCACGCGGATCACCGTCACTATTCATGAAGATGGAGCCTGTTCGGTCAAGGACAATGGTCGCGGAATCCCCGTAGATCCATATCCGACGGGGCCTCACAAAGGCAAGAGCGCACTTGAAGTGGTACTCACCGTGTTGCACGCCGGAGGCAAATTTGGTGGTGCCGGTTACAAGGTGTCTGGTGGGTTGCACGGCGTTGGCGTGAGCGTTGTCAACGCACTATCCAAAAAACTAGTCGCTGAAGTGGATCGCGGTGGAAACCGGTATCGCCAAGTGTTTGTTGACGGTGGAAAACCAAAATCCAAAATTTCCAAAGTTGGATTATCCCCGACCAAGGGTGTTACCGGTACGACCGTGACATTTTGGCCAGATCCGACTGTGTTTGCTGCCGAAGGTGTTGAATTTGTTTCCCGAACCGTCACAGAGCGATTACAAACGATGGCATTTCTCAATCGTGATCTCGAAGTTGTCTTTGTTGACGAGCGCGAGGAGAAGAAACAGAAAATTACCTATCAGTACAAAGGCGGAATTGTCGACTTTGTGAAACACCTGAATGCTTCCCGGGAAGCGTTGTTTACCAAAGTCGCGAATTATGAAGCCAGTGAAGATGATCAGACATTGGATATCGCAATTCAGTGGAATACCGGTTACTACGAAGGGATTTACGGTTATGCCAACGGCATTTCTACGGTTGAAGGAGGCATGCATGTGGAAGGGTTCAAAACTGCTTTGACTTCGGTCGTCAACAAGTACGCGCGGGCAACCGGATCGCTGAAAGAAAAGGACGA
The DNA here is from genome assembly GCA_031401235.1 of Actinomycetota bacterium. Classification (GTDB taxonomy): domain Bacteria; phylum Actinomycetota; class Acidimicrobiia; order Acidimicrobiales; family Ilumatobacteraceae; genus UBA3006. Next base: position 26,317 of record JANNRJ010000024.1, on the reverse strand, counting down.
GAATTTGCTTGGCGAGGACATTCGCGAAGGCATCACGGCGATCATCGCGGTAAAACTTCGAGAGCCGCAGTTCGAAGGACAAACAAAAGCAAAACTGGGCAATGTTTCAATCCGTTCATTCGTCCAACGGGAAACCAATTCGAAGCTCGAAGAATGGATGCAAGAGAATCCAACCGAGGCGAATCGCATCGTCAAGAAGGCCTCCGCCGCGGCCCAGGCACGCATTGCGGCAAAAAATGCCCGAAACGCGGTGCGCCGAAAGACTGCTTTAGCCGGTGCTGGAATGCCGGACAAATTGAAGGACTGCTCGAGCGGCGACCCAAGTGAAAGTGAATTATTCATCGTTGAAGGTGATTCGGCGGGGGGAACTGCAGTTGACGCTCGAGATCCACGAACTCAAGCGATACTTCCTATTCGCGGAAAGATCCTCAATGTCGAGCGGGCGCGGCTTGACAAGATGTTGAAAAATATCGAAATTCAAACTCTAATCACGGCAATAGGCGGCGGTATTGGCAATGACGAGTTCCAATCTGCCAAGGCGCGGTATCACAAGATTGTGATCCTTGCTGACGCCGATGTCGATGGAAGTCACATTCGGACCTTGTTATTGACGTTTTTCTATCGTCAAATGCGACCAATGGTCGAATCGGGTTATATATATATTGCTCAACCACCGTTGTATTCAACAGAAGTCGGCAAAGAAAAGGTGTACTTGAAAGACGACGGAGCCAAGGAGAGGTTCCTCAAAGAGCACCCAACTCATAAGAAAGAATTTCAACGACTGAAGGGTCTTGGCGAAATGGATTGGCAAGAACTCCGTTCTACGACGATGCATGTCGACTCGCGAACGCTTTTACAAATAACAGTAGACGAAGCCGCTCTTGCCGAGGACGTGATGAGCGTGCTGATGGGCGATGACGTCGAGAGTCGCAAACAATTTATTCAAACCAATGCGCGCGACGTGCGCAATCTCGATTTCTAAGGTGATGATTAATGGCAAGTAAAAAAACAACAAAGAAAACTGTCGCCAAAAAATCATCCTCACCGGCGGCTGGGGCAATCCCACCGGGCAAACCGCCGGCGTCCCAGAACACGCTCTTTAGCAATCCTGAAGGTGTTCAACCAGTTCAGTTGCAAGATGAAATGGAGCGTTCGTTTCTCGATTACGCAATGTCGGTGATTATGTCTCGCGCACTACCCGATGTTCGAGACGGGCTCAATCCGGTGCATCGCCGAATTATTTGGGACATGGATCAGCAAGGATTTCGCCCGGATCGACCTTTTGTCAAATGCGCCCGAGTTACCGGCGACACGATGGCTCGTTATCACCCACACGGTGATGGTGCCATTTACGATGCGTTGGTGCGAATGGCACAACCATTTTCATTGCGTCACCCCCTTATTGATTTTCATGGAAACTACGGTTCGCCAGACTTTGGCCCGGCAGCAAGTCGCTACACCGAATCAAGGTTGCATCCACTTGCAATGCAGTTGCTCGCCGACATTGATGAGAACACGGTTGATCTGATCACGACATATGACGGCACCGCCGAGGAGCCTGTGGTTCTACCGGCGAGATTCCCCAATCTGTTGGTCAACGGAAGTCAAGGCATCGCAGTTGGGATGGCCACCAGTATTCCGCCACACAATTTGGGCGAAGTTATTGATGCGGCCTTGCATCTGCTGGGGAATCCAAACGCGACACCGAACGACTTGATGAAGTTTGTCAAGGGACCAGATTTTCCCACGGGTGGATTAATCCTTGGTCGCGCGGGAATTCAAGATGCGTACCGTACCGGTCGCGGCAGCGTAAAGACACGTGCGAAAGCCGCCATTGAAGAAGGACGGCGCGGACAAATGCAAATCGTCGTTAGTGAACTTCCGTATCAAACAAGTTGCTCGGCAATTGCTGCGCGTATTCAAGAACTGGTAGACGGTGGAAATCTCGATGGGATTGCTGATGTCAACGACAACTCCTCAGGCGGTCAAACAAATCTCATCATCACTCTGAAGCGGGATGCCAATTCAAATGTCGTGATGAACAACTTATTCAAATTGACGCAACTGCAAAGCAGTTTTCCCGTCAACATGGTTGCACTTGTAAAGGGTGTTCCACGAACAATCAATCTTCGGGATGCCTTGGTTGGATATATCGACCATCAAGTTGATGTCATCACTCGCCGCTCGAAGTACAGAATTCAACGCGCTAAAGACCGTAATCACATTCTCGAGGGTCGTCTCAAGGCGCTCAATGTCATTGATGAAATCATCAAACTCATTCGAGGAAGCGATGATGCAAACTCAGCCAAAGAGGCCCTGATGGGTAAAAAATATGGCTTTAGTGAACGCCAGGCGATAGATATTCTTGATATGCAACTGCGCCAATTGACTCGATTGTCTCGCATTGATCTTGAAACCGAACAGAAGGAAGTTCGCGCCCGAATTAAAGAGCTGCAAGCAATTCTTGATTCCGACACCGTATTGCGGGCGGTCATTGCGAAAGAATTGACTGCCGTTCGCGACACATTTGCAACTCCTCGTGTTTGTCAAATCACTCACGACTTGGGTGAGATGAGTGTCGAAGATCTCGTCGACGACAAAGAACTTGTGGTAGTGATGACCGAGGCGCAATATGTCAAGGCCGTCGCCGCCGACTCATTCCGAACTCAGGGTCGGGGTGGTCGCGGCGTGAGTGGAGCGAAGTTGAAAACCGATGACATCGTGCGTCGGGTGATGTTCACTACATCTCACGCGTACCTCCTATTTTTCTCCAACCGCGGACGTGTTTATCGTCTGCGTGCGCTCGAGATTCCAGAACGAGAACGAACGGCAAAGGGTATTCCAATTGTCAACTTGCTTCCGTTGCAACCTGGAGAAACAATTCAAGCGATTATTGATACTCGGGAGTTCCCCGGCGAGCGCTTCTTATTCTTCACCACCAAACAAGGTCAGGTGAAGAAAACTGCATTCAATGAATACGACTCAAGTCGCCGAGATGGGCTGATTGCGCTCAAACTTCGACCAAAGGATGAGCTAGTTCGGGTCATTGAGACATCAGGAACCGACGACGTATTCATGGTCACCAAGGGTGGTCAAACGATTCGGTTCTCCGAAAAATTGGTTCGGCCTATGGGCCGTTCAGCAGCGGGTGTGCGGGGGATGAAATTGCGTGGCAATGACGAAGTTGTGTCGATGGATGTGGCTCGCGATGATTCCTCGATTTTGCTGGTCACCGAATCCGGATATGGAAAGCGCACCCAGTTGAGCAACTTTGCCCGAAAAGGTCGAGGCGGAATGGGAATGATTGGAATTAAACTCACCGGCAAAAAAGGTCGTGTGGTGGCTGCATTTATGGTCGGAATTGAGGACGAAATCGTTGCCGTGTCATCGGGTGGCACGATGATTCGTACTCCAGTACGAGAGATTTCAAGTCAAGGCCGGGCAGCTACAGGTGTGCGTGTGATGAGTCTTGATTCTGGACAGGTGGTTGCGTCGGTTGCTTTGATCTTGTCCAGCGATGAAACATAACGATTCGATCTGAGCAAACAAGCCGATTTCGATCGCGGTAATGCGGCGTTGACTGTGGTGATGTCGCTGGCCGTGATGAGTATGTTGGTCACTGGATTGTCCTCGTTGGCAAAGCAATTGGTTGATGAATCACGAGCACAAATTGCTGCTGATGCGGCGGCTCTTGCGGGGGTGATTGGCGGTGAGCCAGCGGCTCAGCGGCTGGCACGAATGAACGGCGCCGTGTTATGCGAATTTGTGAGCGAATCAATAGTTTCCGTGCGGGCATGCATTGGTTCGATGACGGCGAAGGCTTATGCGCGCGAACAACAAGTTGATCGCGAAGAACAAGTTAATGATCTGCCTACACTGAAACCGTGAGAACCGAATCGGCACGTCAGCCGCGAGTTCGTCGAGTCACCCGAGTGATTCGCGATATTGATCCATGGAGCGTTTTCAAAGTCGGGCTGGTGTTCAACCTTGTGTTGTACCTTATTGCCATTGTCGCGGCGGTATTGCTGTGGAGTGTGGCCTCGGCAACGGGCACGGTCGACAACATTGAACGATTTATGGAATCGTTTGGTTGGGAGTCGTTTAGTTTCAATGGATGGCAGTTATTTCGCAGTTTGACAGTTCTTGGGCTGATGGTTGCCGTGCTTCTGACTGGAGTTTGGGTGCTAGCAGTGACCGTGTTCAATCTCATTGCTGATCTCGTCGGGGGTGTCCAGGTGACTGTTCTTGAGCAAGAAGTCGTGGCTACCTCAGTTGAGGTAGACCCGTACCGGCAGTAGGCTTTTTCGTTCCCGCGATTAGTTCGGGGCTATAGCTCAGTTGGTTAGAGCGCATCCCTGATAAGGATGAGGTCACAAGTTCGATTCTTGTTAGCCCCACGGAGGTAGCCGATGAAATTCATCAGACGAGTGCTGCTGGTGCTGGGAATTGCTGGAGCCGCCGGGGCCGTACTTCGACTCAAAGGTCGTAGCGGTGACACTCCACAACAAGGCGGATGGCGACAGGTCACTCCACCCACCGACCGCCCGTAACTATCTCAACATGATCGGAGTTGTTGGCGCGGGAGTCACCGGTGCACGAATTGTTGATCAGTTGTGTGCAGCCAATGAAGATGAAGTGTTGCTCTACGATGTGCTGCCACTCGTGGCCCAGCGAATCGCTTCATTTCGTCGTGATGAAACGACTCGCGTGAGCGTCGTTGACTCCAACGAACTGAACACAGCACCAGTGGTTATTTTGGCGTGTCAAGCGCCGCACGCTGCTTTTGCCCGAGAACTGCTTGAGGATGGTGTCTCGGTGGTGTCATTGAGCGATGACGTGACCGACGTATTGCAGCTTCTTGAATTGAATCAAGTGGCCACGGAGGAACGACGAACGCTAATTGTGGGGGCGGCATCGTCTCCTGGAATGTCTGGACTTTTGATGCGACATCTTGCCGCGTCGTTCGACTCAATTGATGAAGTTCACGTCGCGTTGCACGGTACCGGTGGTCCTGATTGCGCCCGTCAACATCATCGCGCTCTTGGCGGGCAATCCATCGGTTGGCACGATGGCGATTGGATTCGTCGACCAGCTGGAAGTGGTCGCGAATTGTGTTGGTTTCCCGCACCAATTGGCGCCTACGACTGTTATCGCGCAGAAGTGTCAGATCCGCTGTTGCTTAAAAGAGCGGCACCAGAACTTCGCCGAGTGACGGCACGGGTGTCGGCCACTCGGCGTGATCGATTCACGGCCCGATTACCAATGCTCGCTCCACCTCATTCGGAAGGTGGGCTGGGTGGACTGCGAATTGAAGTTCGTGGCACTCGAGAAGGTGCCAGACACACATCAATTGCTGGTGTCGCCGAGCGGGTGGCGCAAGTTGCAGGAGTAGTCGCGGCAACGACGGCACAGGCAATTTCGTCGGGTTGGCTAACTAACAGTGGAGCTTTCGTTTTAGGAGAGTCAGTATTACCTAACGAAGAGTTACTCAGTCGTGTTCTTGGGGCAGGTGTGCGCTTGCATGAATTCGTAGGAGCCTGAGTTCAATGGCGCTCGCGGAAATCCACGACGAAGTCATTGCCCGACTTCGTCAGAACCATCAGCGCTATACGTCTCAGCGCCGAGAAATAATTGAAGTGCTGGCGAATGGAGGACACCCACTAACCATCCAGGACATTCGTGAGCATTCGAGTGACTTGGCCCAAAGCTCGGTGTATCGCAATTTGGTGGTTCTCGAAGAATTTGGTGTCGTGGTCAAAGTCGTCACCAATGGCGAGATCGGTCGGTATGAGCTTGCCGAAGATCTCACTGAACACCACCATCATTTGATTTGCTCGCAATGCGGTGTCGTTCGTGATGTCGTTGTGCCACAAGCACTTGAGCATGACATTGACCGTACACTTGCCACAATTGCACGACGAGAACGGTTTTCGCTTGATCACCATCGCCTAGATGTGATCGGTCGGTGTTCGAAATGTCGCTAGATGGAAAAGCGTCAGATTGCACTGTTGAAACGGTGGCAATGCCGTGGTTGCCAGATGGACGAACAGTGGTAATACCCGGAAGGGGAGAATTCTTTATTCGGCATTTTGTACATCCAGATCCGCAAGCTCCAACATTGCTCTTATTACACGGTTGGACGGCGAACACAGATCTCCAATTTTTTACCGCCTATCAACAAATGGCCGAAAAGTATTCGTTCATCGGAATCGACCACCGGGGCCATGGTCGCGGACTTCGCTCATTCAACCGCTTTTCATTGGAAGACTGCGCCGATGATGCTGCCGCAGTGCTCAATTACCTAGGAATTTCTCAAGTAGTCACCGTTGGCTATTCGATGGGAGGTCCGATCAGTATGTTGCTCTGTCACCGACACCGACATTTGGTTCGGGCGATGGTATTGCAAGCAACAGCGCTTGAGTGGAGGGCTACTCGCCGCGAACGGAACCATTGGCGAATTTTTCGAATCGCGACACCCATACTTCGTCATTTGAGTTCACCCCGTTTCGTTCGAGCAAGGGTTCGCAAGATTATTGGCAATCAAAGTGAGGTGTTCGATTATCTTGACTGGATCGTGGGCGAGATACGTCGCAATGATCCTTGGACGATTGGTCAAGCTGGTCGAACATTGGGTCGGTATGACGCCAGATCGTGGGTTCACGAGTTGAATATTCCGACGGTGATGGTGGTGACGACGAAGGACCGATTGGTGGCACCTCACAAACAACAACTGTTGGCCAAGATGCTGAACGCACACACGGTGTTAGTGGAAGGCGATCACATTGTGACACTCGTGTCGCCGCAGAGTTATTCGTCGGCAACGTGTAGTGCTATCGACCATGTGTTGAATTCAACGCCTTAACTAGACAATTGCTAAAAAGTGTTTTTCAGTTCGTTGAGGTTCCATGTTGCTGAATGGTTTTGACGAGTTGCTCAAGTTGTTCATGTAACTCATCGGTTGTAACCACACTTGCTAGTGCCATTCGAACGCTTGCTAGCTCACGAGCGAGAAACTCAGTGTCAGCTTGGGTACGGGCCACAATTTTTCGGTCATCAGAGGATTGTTCTCGCTCCCGGTCTTCTTGACGGTTTTGGGCCAGCAGTATCAGCGGTGCTGCGTATGCAGCCTGAAGTGATACGGCCAAGGTGAGAACACCATACGGGTTTGGGTCGAAACGCCAGTCCATCGGTGCCAACAAGTTCCAGCCGAGCCACAGCACAATAACGACGCTTTGGAAAATGAGAAATCTCGCTGTGCCAAGGAAACGGGCGATCGCTTCGGAGAACTCGCCGAATGCGTCAGGGTCATAATGGATTCCAAGTTGGCGACGACGGCGGCGTGGGCGGGCAAGGTCAAGGCGCCGCTTCATGAGTTCACCACTGGTCGGGGATGTCTTCGCCAGTCGGCGGGAAGGGTTCGATCAAGCACGTCGTCCACCGTGATCGCACCGAGTAGGCGACCATTACTATCGCACACACCCACGGCGAGCATGTTGTAAGACGCTAAGCGTTCGGCGACTTCACGTTCGGTCATCAGTGGGCTGATCGTTGGCTCGTTGTCGACACAATGCTTTAATGCCATGTGGGGCGGTTCGCGCAGCAAGCGCTGAAAATGGACGACACCAAGGTAAGTCCCCGTCGGCGGATAATGCGGTGCATCTGAAACAAATACTTGGGCCGCAATCGACACCAATTGTTCTGGATCGCGTATCACCGCTAGAGCATCGGCAACTGTGGCCTCGGGTGGAAGCACGATGATGTCGGGATTCATCAACGATCCTGCCGTGCCTTCTGCATATGACAACAATTGACGCATTGTTTCGGCATCATCGTCGTCCATTGCTTCAAGTACACGGCTACGTTGCTCGCCAGGCATTTGAACCAACAGGTCGGCCAAGTCGTCAAATTCCATTTCTTCGAACACATTCGTAAGTCGCTCCATGTCGAGCCCTTCAATCAAACGCAATTGTTCGTCTTCCGGCAATTCTTCCAATACATCGGCCAAGCGTTCATCATCCATTGCCTCGGCGAGAAGCCGTCGCTGTTCGATTGGAAGTGCACGAATAACCGCCGCGACATCACTTGGATGCATATCGCGTAGCCGCGCAGCTTCGGCGGCCATTGCAGTGGTTGGGGCAAAGAGAGAAGCGATGATTTCCCAATCCACCAACCGATAACTCGGACGTGGGTGGAGAAGACTGCGCCGAGACAAACGAACCTTGGCCACATACCAACCCGGTGCGCGACCCGAGGAATAACGTAAGGCGACGTCGCTCACGATTTCGTCCCCAACTCGTTGATCGAGAATGTTCTTGCCGATCAGCAGTTCACCTTGCCGGGAGCGAAACGGATGCAGATCAACATCCCATGATTTCAGTCGGGCACCTGAGTTGTCGAGTGACGCAATGCGCGTGGCGGTGACGAAAATACGTCGGCGTTGACTGGTGGCCACAAACCCAAGCACTCGCGGGGCCTCGGGTTGTTTCCCTGGAACTATGACAACATCATCAATCTTGCCAATTGGTGACCCAGCGGCGTCCAATAGCGGCAATCGCATCACACGAAATGCATAAATGAGATCGGCGGCCATGATGCGAGGCTACCCTCGCACATTCAAATAATTTGACTACCTGAGCAGATGTCGTATCACTGCTAGTTCAGTAACAATGGTGCAAGTACTTCACCGGCTCGATGCACCGATTCAATTTCGTGGGCTGCTGGCAAATTGAATATATGTCCAGTGAGTCCGGCATCAAGAAGTCCCTGTATTTCTTCGCTAACACTTTCGGCGCTTCCATAGGTGGTCATACGCGCAATTTGGGCCCGTATTTCGTCGGATAAGTCAACGACTTTTTTAGCTCCAAACCGACCAGCGACCATGGTCTCGGCTTGTTCTTTGGTGTCGGCAAGTACAAGCGTGCTCAGTCTCGTGCGACAAATCGTTGCCGGGTCGCGGCCGAGGATGGAGCAATGCTCGTCGAGTATCGACATTAAGGTTCGGACCCTGCCAACAGGACCAAAAACATTGCATGCATCGGCGTACTGAGCAACCATCCGCAATGTCTTCTTTTCTCCGCTTCCACCAATGAGTACAGGTGGTCCGCCAGGACGGATTGGTTTTGGAGAGTTGAGAGCATCGGTGACGCGATACCACTTGCCGTTGAATGTTGTTTGCTCATTGACGAACATGCTTTTCACTATTTGAAGTGCTTCCTCTAATTTTTCAAAACGTTCCCCGAACGTGCCAAATTCATATCCATAATTGTTGTGTTCAAGTTCAAACCATGCGGCACCAATACCCCAGATTGCTCGACCTTGTGAGACAACATCAAGTGTGGTTACTGTCTTGGCCAATAATGCCGGATTCCGATATGTGACGCCACCGACAAGAGCGCCCAAATTAACCTGCTTTGTTACACCAGCGAGTGCACTCAACAATGTGTATGCCTCGAACATTGGAGCTTGTGGTTTGCCTAATCCAGGTAATTGATAAAAGTGATCCATTACCCACACGCTGTCGAAGCGGGATGCCTCGGCGGCCTGTGCTATCGATGTCACACGACCAAATAGGTCGCGATCTGCAACACCTGGGTAGGTGAAGAGTGGAAGTTGCAGTCCCATCCGAATGAGTTTGTTCATCTGATCATGCTAAGCCGCAATGTCTTGGCGCATTGGCGAGCAAAACGGCTACCCTAAATACCGCCCCACGGGGACGTAGCTCAGCTGGCTAGAGCACCTGCTTTGCAAGCAGGGGGTCGTGGGTTCGAGTCCCATCGTCTCCACTGCAATCTTCCTCTTACTTCCAACTCGGATCTAAAGATATTTCCTGAATACGCGAAGACAAGGTTCGAGAAGTTTCAGTATTGATTTCTAGACCATGGTAAAACTTAAAAGTGGCAATCCGGCCGTTCATACCTGAAGATATTCCAGCACTTCATCATCTACTGACGTCAAATTATTGGGAATACTTTCTCAACCCGATAATTGACGAACAAGAATTGCAGGCGCGAAATGAAAAGTATTTTTCCAGCAACACGACCCAAACATTGGTCTATATAGACTCAGCAGCAACTTTGAAAGGCTTGATTCGGTTCTTTGATATCAAAAATTCGGACACCGAATCCCCTTTATTCATTGTGAATGTTGATGAGAGCGCTCGTGGGAACGGCGTTGGGACGGAGCTGGTAGTTCAAGGAGTGAGATATATCTTCGACACATATGACAAAATTCGCCGAATCGAAGCTACGACTCGGGTCGACAACAAAGCAATGCAACGAGTGCTTGCATCAGCGGGATTCAGACACGAAGCAACCTATAGAGATGTTTGGCGCATTAAAGAGGGAACATACGTAGATTCTCTTGGTTACGCGATCTTGCGAGATGAGTTCACACTCTAATTAGTTGATGATGTGCTCCTCAGCGACAGGAGCACGAGTTCGTTCCCAAAATTCGATAAGTGAAAATGGCCAATTTTGAGCCACCCGACCGTGACGATTCTTGTACCAACTACTCACCTTTGAAACTCCCCAAGCCATCTGAGAATTCCCTTCATCAATATAAGTGTTATAGGTGTCGTGAATATCTTGACGACACTCCAGAGTGTGTTTGTCGCCTTCGAGCAGCAATTTCAGGCAGCCAAGAACATAGTGAACTTCGCATTCTGAGAAGAAAATAATGCTTCCATTGACGACGACATTTGTGTTTGGTCCATAGAGGCAGAACAAGTTCGGAAAATTTGGCATCGTCATACCGAGATAAGCCCGAGCATTGCCATTCCATTGTTCATGGAGATCAATTCCATTGCGGCCAATAACCCTCATCGGGGAAAGAAATTCGGACGCCTGAAAACCTGTGGCGTAGATGATGACGTCAGCGACATGTTCAACGTCATCCGATGTGCACACGCCATGTTCAGTGATCCTGGAAATGTGATCAGTAATTAGTGAGACATTGTCCCGTTTGAGTGCGGTGGCCCAGGCTCCATTATCAACCACGATTCGTTTAGCTGCCGGCGGATAACTTGGAACGACCTTGGCTCGAAGATCTGGACGGTCGGAAAATTGAAAGTCGAGGTACATCGTTAGCAGTGACCGAAGTTCATCATTAAGTGGACTAATGCTGGATTCGTCTCCATCCCACTGTGGAGCTATTCGACATGCCGGCAAAACATTTTCACTCAGTCTCCAAAAGAGCCAGAACCTATACCACTGCGCGTATCCAGGGAGGTGTTGAAATAGCCACTGCAATCCAGAGGGAACTTTCTGGTGATACTGCGGCGCGGGGAAAAACCAGTTAGGCGTGCGTTGAAAGACGGTGAGATGCTCCACTTGCTCGGCAATGACCGGAATAAATTGAATCGCACTTGCACCGTTTCCGATCACCGCCACTCGCTTTCCGGATAGATCGACGTGTTCTGGCCATTGGGCAGAGTGGAAAGACAATCCGCTGAACTTGTCAAGCCCATCAATTTGTGGAAACGCTGGACGATTCAGTTGACCAACGGCGCTAATCACGACATCGGCAGTAACCGCCGTGAGACCATGCTGGGTGCGGAGCTGTAATGTCCATTTTTCCGATTCATCAGAGAAACGCATTTCTTCTACTGATGTTCCGAAATGGATATGTTCTCGTAGCCCAAACTGGTCGGCGCACTCGCGAAAGTAATTAAGTAGTACGGGTTGGGCTGAAAAAAATTGCGGCCAGTCATTGCGCTGAGCAAATGAATAGGAATACATATGGTTAGGGATGTCGACTCGACATCCTGGGTATGTGTTTTCACGCCAAGTGCCACCAACGTCATCGTTCTTTTCGTAGATAGTAAAAGAGATTCCTGCTTGCTTCAACCGATGTGCGGCTAATAATCCGGACATTCCAGAGCCGATAATTGCGACCGTGAATTGGCGAACTGGGGCAATATCAGACTTCGCCCACTGCGGTGCCCGGAGATCGTCTCCACTTGCGGAGAGTTCTTCACACAGCAATGGCAAATAATTGACTGGCACCGCCTCACCAGTTGCATGCTCCATAATTCGATGCAGAGTCGATGAGTCAGTCGATTTGGCCGGTGCCTGTCCAGCGTCTCGGTAAGCGATGATCGCTTTCAGTGCGCGGGAACGAATCTCGATTTGCTGATCCGGGGAATATCCGTTGAACTCATCGCGTGCCCGTAGCGGATCAGGCCGAAGATGATCACACAAAAGCGAGAGATCGCCGGTGAGGTATGCAAGTGCTGGGAGCAATGCCGCAAGTTCCGCCGACTCGAGTGCGGTGGCGATGACATCATTGCTATCAAGGATCGGTTGAAGTTGGCGTTTCACGTGTGCGACCATGCCCTGTACTGTCGTGGTGTACTTGAGTGTAGGACTCGTATGTAATTCGCAATTCATCGAAGCAGGACATCAAAATGGATCATGTTGTCGTAGTTGGCGCATCTCTTGCTGGAATTCGTGCATGTGAAACATTGCGCAATGACGGATATATCGGTGCGATCACTTTGGTCGGTAGCGAACGCCATCGTCCATATGATCGACCCCCATTGTCAAAGAAGCTGCTGCTCGGTGATTGGGAACCGGAGCGAGTTCAACTGCGCTCTAACGATGCATTTGACTCGCTAAATTTGATATTCAAACCTAGTGCCGTTGCCACGGCGCTATCGGTAACGAATCGTACGATCACCATTGACCTGCCTAACGTTGACAGCCAAGTCAACGGCAAATCACAGGTCATATCTTTTGATGGACTAATAATTGCAACTGGCGGAGTCCCTCGGCGTCTTCCTCAGCAGCCAGAACTAGTCGGATTACATCTCCTGCGCACTATCGACGATGCGATTGCCTTACGCAAGGACTTGAAACAGGGAACCCGTATCGTCATCATCGGCGCCGGATTTATCGGTCTAGAAGTTGCTGCCACCGCCCGTCAACGGGGTTGTGATGTCGAAATATTGGAAGGTCTCGCAGTTCCGCTGTTGCGGGTTGTGGGTGAAACCGTTGGTCAAATTATCGCCAATGTGCATGAGAGTCACGGAGTAAAGATTCGATGCGGCGTGGACGTAGTGCAAATTATTGGCACGGATGCGGTCAGCGGTGTTGAACTGGGCAATGGCACCATCGTCCCGGCAGATGTGGTGGTCGTGGGCATTGGAGTCGAACCAGCGACCGAATGGCTCACGTCGAGTGGACTGTCTTTACACAATGGGGTGATGTGTGATGCATCACTAAATGTTGGTGTTCCCGGAATTTACGCCGCCGGAGATGTTGCGCGATGGCCCAATGCATTGTTTATTGATGATGAACCGACAATGCGTATCGAACATTGGACTAACGCTGCCGAACAAGGCGCCCATGCGGCAAGAAACATGTTGGCAACTTCGCGCGGCGAAGACGCGCAACCATACATTTCGGTTCCATTCTTTTGGAGCGATCAATTTGAAGCTCGCATCCAGTTTCTTGGTCGAGCCACATCCGACGATGAGATGAAAATCGTTGCTGGCAATGAGGAGTCTGGAAAGTTGATTGCGTTCTACTATCGACGTGATCGACTTCGAGGAGTGTTGGGCATTTCAATGCCAAAGGTTGTTATGCGCTGTCGAACGTTGTTGGCTGAGCGTGCCTCGTTGTCGGATGCAGTGGCTCTAGTCAATAGTCTTTGATGATATGACCGCGCCCGATGCTGATCGCCTAGAGGTGTGGCGAGCATTTCTGCTTGGTCACGCGGCGATTGTCCGGATGCTTACCCGAGAATTACATGAGTATCGCCAACTTCCACTCACCTGGTTTGAAATTCTTGATGCATTGCAGATTGTGGGTGGTCAGTTGCGGGCAATGGATCTTGCCGAACGAGTGATGGTGCACCCATCAAGTTTGTCGCGACAAATTGACGGCCTTGAGGAGGCGGGGTTTGTGATTCGCGAGAAACTCAACGATGATGACAATCGTGCGGTCATGGTGTCAATCACCAAGAGTGGACGCGAAACTTGGCGGGGTGCGAGCGCGGTGTACCACCGCATTGTTAAGCGAGCGTTCACCAACCAACTCACCGACACCGATGTCGTCGCATTGCATCGAGTATTTACCAAGGTGCTCGACGCCCAGTGAAGGTTTTGGTCGGTACGCAAGGCAAACTAGTGGAACAGCGATCTAGAGATCCCAGAGGAGTTGACCATGGTTACAGCCGTAATAGTTGATGCGATTCGGAGCCCACTTGGCAAACGAAATGGTCGAATGAAGAATTGGCATCCTGTTGACCTTGCCGCCGAAGTGATGTCGAAACTTATTGAGCGAACAGGTTTAGATCCGGCATCGATCGATGATGTGGTCATGGGTTGCGTGATGCAAGTGGGTGAGCAAAGTCTCAATGTGGCGCGCAATGCAGTTCTCGCAGCTGGCTGGCCCGATTCTGTGCCAGGCACGACAGTTGACCGTCAATGTGGTTCTAGCCAACAGGCGGCTCATTTTGCCGCCCAAGGTGTGATCGCTGGCGCTTACGACGTAGTGGTTGCCGCTGGAGTCGAAGTCATGTCGAGGGTGCCAATGGGTTCGGCAATAGCCGAAGGAAAGTTTGGGTATCCGTTTGGCCCCCGCGTCCAGGCTAGGTACGCCGATGTCGGCGGACTCGTCGGACAAGGTATTTCGGCCGAAATGATTGCAGAAAAATGGAACATTTCGCGCGAGGCTCTAGACGATTTTGGTGCCCGTTCACAGGAATATGCCGCTCGGGCCACTAGCGAAGGCCGTTTTCAAAGCCAGATCGTTCCAGTCCTTGATGCCGACGGCACGATGATGACCACCGACGAAGGGATTCGCGAAACATCGCGTGAGAAACTTGCATCGCTGAAGCCAGCGTTTCGCCCAGTTGAACAAGGGGGGCGAATTACGGCTGGAAACTCTTCTCAAATAACTGATGGTGCTGCGGCGATCCTGATTATGAGCGAAGATCGAGCCAAGAAGCTTGGGCTAAAACCACGGGCCAGATTTGTCAACTTTGCTCTTGCCGCTGAAGATCCTCGGTTTATGCTCACTGCGCCAATTCCGGCAACACAGAAAGTTCTTGAACGCGCTGGACTGACAATGGACGATATTGACTTAGTGGAAATTAATGAAGCGTTTGCGGCAGTAGTCCTGGCGTGGGAAAAAGAATTGCATCCCGATATGAGCAAAGTAAATGTCAATGGCGGAGCCATTGCCCTAGGTCACCCTCTGGGGGCCTCTGGTGCTCGACTGATGACAACATTGCTCAATGAATTGGAGCGCACCGGCGGACGATATGGACTGCAAACGATGTGTGAGGGTGGCGGTATGGCCAATGCAACCATCATTGAACGCCTCGGATAACGCGCTGATATCACGCTGATGTTTGGGACCTTTGTCTGGGTCTTCATTGGGATTGCAATCATGGTGGTCGTGTGGAGAGTTGGAATTGGAATGTTGCGAGGTATGACCACTTCGCTTCCGCCACCGCCTCCGGCTGGTGAGATGCGGCGAATAAATGTGCGTTATCGGTGTTCGGTGTGCGGAGTTGAATTACGGATGGTTATGGCACCAGACCAAGACCCGCCAGCGCCGCGACACTGTCTTGAGGATATGGATTTGGTTGCACCGATTGAGTGAGTTAGTGGTACTTGGTTGCGGTGAACAATCCGCTGAGCACGCTAGTGAGGCCGGCAAAGAGATACCAGTTGTTGCGACCGCCAGGTACGAACCCGAGGTAATAAAACAAAATGACGAGTGTTCCAATTCCAAGCAAACAAAACATCAGCACCGGGACCCATCGCGGACTTACCTTTTGCTGACGCAGAACAGGTGGTGTGTAGCGAGATGATGGTTCGGCGAGCGTTTGGCCATGCATTGATGTTGGATCGGAAGAATCGAGCCGGTGTGTTTCATGCACGCGACCAGGCTGGGTGCCTTTTGGTGTAGTGCGTCCACCGGTGCGACGTTTAGGGGGCGCCATGAGGTTTTCATTGTAGATCGAAAAGGGGTTTCTTCCCACCCTCGCAATCAGGCAGGCTAGGGGTATGGTCCGTATTTTGGTGATTGATAATTACGACAGTTTTGTGTACAACCTCGTGCAATATTTGGGTGAACTTGGGGCGGACCCGGTTGTCGTACGTAATGACGCATTAAGCGTCGCCGATGTCGTGGCTTTGAAACCAGATGCAGTTTTACTATCACCCGGACCAGGGCGTCCGGAAACTGCCGGCATATTGTGTGAGTCGATCGTTGCATTTGCCGGTCACGTTCCGGTGCTCGGGGTCTGTTTAGGGCATCAAGCAATTGGTCATGTCTACGGTGCTCGCGTGGTTCGTGCCCCAGAATTAGTGCACGGAAAATCATCAGAGGTAATTCACGGTAATGAAGGTGTATTTCTAGGTCTGAATTCACCCCTTATTGCGACTCGCTACCACTCACTGGTAATTGAGCCAATCTCGATCCCTCCGGAATTGGTAGTCACGGCAAAAACACGAGACGGAATGATTATGGGTATTCGGCACCGCACACTTGATGTCGAAGGGGTGCAATTTCATCCGGAAAGCGTTCTCACTACGGATGGATACAACTTGATGAAAAATTTTGTCGAACGCGCCACTAAGCAGTCGTTGTTGTCGTCGTAACTACGCCACGACCAACAGTTATCTTCACCTTTGTTCCGATTTCCACTTGGGTGCCGGATTGAGTTCCCTGTGAGATGACTCGACCATCGCTGGGGTCGCCACTTGGTACATCTTGATACTTCACCTCGGCAACGAGACCAATTGCATTGAGTTGTGCCCGAGCATCTTCTTCGGTAAGTGATTCCACAAATGGAACAGTTACGGTCGACACTCCTTTTGAGACAAACAACGTCACAGGTGAGCCGGGTGCCAGCGAAACCCCGATGACCGGTTCAGTGCGAGTAACTCGGCCCCGCTCAATTGTTGGAGAATTCTCTTCCTTAACAGTAACGATAAAACTGTACGGTGAGCTTTGCAGTAATTGCTGGGCAGCCAACGCAACTTGACCTTGTACATTTGGAATTACCTGGCCACCGTTGCCACCTGAAACAACGACACTTACTGCCGAACCAGATCGCACGAGAGTGGTAGCAGGCGGGTCTTGAGTAATTATTTGATTTAGCGGGACTAGAGGATCATTGCGAACTTCGGCAACGATCAATTGAAGCCCAAGTGGCGCTAGTAAGGCGGTTGCATCTTTGACCAATAATCCCTGGATTGCCGGCACCATAACTTTTGCGCTTGCCGGGTTGTACGTGAGCGTGACGGTGTCGCCGGAGCGTGCAAGAACGCTCGGTGGAGGATCCTGGGCGTACACAATGTCATCACCGATGTCATCGCGAGGAACAGCGTTAGGAATCGGTGTGAGACCTAGATCAAGTAGCTGCGCACTTGCATCTGCAAGTGACCGGTTAGAGACATCGGGGATAGTGATTGATGCTGAGGAACCACCGGAAGCCAAGGTTCGGTAGAGGAATATTCCACCGGCAAGCAGGATAAGGGCGATGAACACGGCACCGAATACATACAAAGCCGTGCGCTGGGGTACCAAATCGTCATACGGTGGATATTCGTCGGCGCTACCGAATTGTTCTGCTGGTGCAGTCGGGCGTGGAGTCGTTTCTTTGGTACTAGCAATCAATGCCGTACCGCGAATTTCGGTGAGAGCGCGAACCTCTTCACCATTGGCGAATCGTCGCAGATCATCGCGCAGCTCCACCGCATTCGTATATCGACGTAGTGGTGATTTGGCAAGACATTTGGCCACAATCGCCTCGAACGCGTTTGGAACGTCTGGTGCAAACTGATGCAGTGGAGGCGGTGAATTGTGCACCTGCTGATAGGCAACGCCAACGGCGTTGTCGCCAAAAAATGGCGTTCGACCAGCGATCATTTCGTACATCACGATTCCAAGCGAGTAAATGTCGCTGCGTGGGTCCGGTTGTCCACCCTGGGCTTGCTCAGGAGAGAAGTATGTTGCCGTTCCCATCACCGAACCGGTTTGTGTCAATGCTTCAGCAACTTCAGAACCAAATGCCCGCGCAATTCCAAAGTCAGCGACTTTCACTTGCCCGTTGCTACCAATCAAGATATTGCCGGGCTTGATATCCCGATGAACTACGCCATTATCGTGGGCGACGCCAAGGGCTGCGGCAATTTTTATAGCGATGTCGCATGCCTGTGTCGAAGTGAGTTGCTTTCGTTCGGCAAGTATTGAAGCCAAAGTGCGACCTTGAACATATTCCATTGCGATAAAGTAAGTGTTTCCAACGCGTCCCCAGTCGTAGACGCCGACAATGTTTGGATGCGTGAGGTTCGCCGCCGACTGGGCCTCACGTCGAAAGCGCTCAACGAATGCTGGATCTGTGGCGTACTCAGCAAAGAGGACCTTGAGTGCGATTGGTCGATTAAGCAACACGTCGTGGGCGAGGAAAACCTCGGCCATGCCTCCACGGCCGATGCTCTTGCCGAGGTCATAACGATCATTGATCAGGGAAGGGTTATCCGCCATTGCCCACCTGCGATGTCCTTAACGCATCCACATAGGTCTGCGCATCATCAAGAGAATCGAACCGAGGTTGAGTGTCGACTTCACGAGCCAGTGGGGCCAGTAGTTGCCGCCGCGTGATACTGCTTGTTGACGCGGTGGTGGGACCGTACCAGAGGAAATGTTGTGGTGAGCCCTTAAAAATCACAACGTTGGCGTTTGGCGTGGTGTCGCTGAATCCGACAAAATACCCGCGCTGGACAATCTTGGCGCCGGCAACCATGGCCAGTGTTACCGCAACCAAAATTATCAGTGGGATCACTAATTTTGAAACTTTGCGCGACAAAAGAGACAAAGTTGCTGGCTCTTGTGAATCCTGAGCCACCGGTACGAGGTCGGAGAGTTGCGCCCCATTAGTTAACGAAGCTGTCGATTCATCGGATGTTCGCACGTCGACAACGATGA
Organism: Actinomycetota bacterium; assembly: GCA_031401235.1. Taxonomy (GTDB): domain Bacteria; phylum Actinomycetota; class Acidimicrobiia; order Acidimicrobiales; family Ilumatobacteraceae; genus UBA3006. The sequence goes on along the minus strand of JANNRJ010000024.1, from coordinate 7,373 downwards.
CCGTCACATTGTCACGTCCACCGCGGTCGTTTGCGGCCGCGAGCAGGCATTCAGCCGCGCGCTGTGAGTCCGCGTTTTCCATCAATATTGCAAGAATTTCTTCATTCGAAATCTCATCCACCAGCCCATCACTGCACAGCACATAGCGGTCACCATCGACGATGGGAAGTGTCCATGAATCCGCGATTACCCGTCTGTCAATACCCAACGCACGCGTGACTATATTGCGTCGTGGATGTGTACGCGCATCGTCGGCAGATATGACGCCTTCACTTACCAGTTCCTGAACATACGAATGATCGATCGTGACCTGGCGTAGTTCACCTTTTCGAAGTATGTAAGTTCGGGAGTCGCCAACATTTATGACGACAACGTGCTCATCGGATGGAGTTGATCCAGCGACGGCAATGGCGGTAAGAGTGGTTCCCATGCCGCGTTGCTCTGAGGCTTCAGTGGCCGCAGTAAAAATTGCATCGTTGATCGTTGATATCAAGTCGATAAAAGATTCAGGCGATTCAATCGGCTGATTTGCTGCGTTTTGTAACAGTTGCACAGCCATTGCACTTGCTACCTCGCCAGCGTTATGTCCGCCCATGCCATCAGCGACTGCCAATAAATGTTCACCAACGAGGAAGGAATCCTCATTTGCGTTGCGCAACTTGCCCGTGTCCGATACTGCTCCAAAGGTAACTGTGATCACGAATTCTCAAACTGCACGAAGGCAGAACCAAAGGCGATTGTGTCACCGTTTACAAGTAAACGACCACCGACGATTTTCTCGCCGTTCACCTTGGACCCATTTGTGCTCCCACGGTCGGTCACGACCCAACCTTCAGTTGTACGCCTTATTTCAGCATGAATGCGACTGACATTGTTATCGTCAATGATGATTTGGCAGTCACTTTGCCGGCCGACAGTCGCCAATTCACCGATGAGTGGAATTCGTTCGCCGTTGTCGAGCACGATTATTGCTTCATTGGCAAGTGCGTTCGACTTAGCTGATTCAATGTTTGGCTTTGGTCGATCGACTGGCGGTGTCGATATTGATGCTTGATCGGAACTAGAGACAATCGTGCAGGTGCCACGTTTGGTTGATGGGTCGGTTTCGAGCTTGATTTCCACTGCCGAAGAAAGGGTGTAACTCTCGATTGAAGCGTGATGGATCACCGCTTGGCACAGTTCGTCTAGTAGCGCCCTCTTAAAAGGATTCAACTCGAGTGCATCATCGGGGTGAAGGGTGATGACGTATTTTGGAGTTACAGCGCCGTTGCTATGGAGACCATCGAACTGAGCATCTAGTTGGTGGAGCAGTGCACGACCAATGGATATTGGACGAATTCCGCCCCTACGAGCTCGTTGTAACACACGAATATCTTATGCGCTTCACGGTGAATATATATCGCGACCGAAAAAGCGTTTCCATCGGCGCTCCAGTGCACTAATTTCCTCATCACTAACGCTAAGTACCCGCGTCATTGACTCAAAGTGATACAGCCGAGCCATTGGGGTCCAAACGATTCGATACCCAGCGTCGAGTACCTTGAAACAAAAATCAACATCGTTGAAATTGATCGGATAGTCGAGAGAGAATCCGCCGAGTTGGCTATATACCGAGCGGCGAATTGCAACACAAGCTCCCGTTAACCCAGTCAAACTTCGAGAAATCGTATACATGCCCCACATGCCATACGCATCTGCTGACTCACCGCTTCCAATATGTGAGGGCGTCGGTTTGTTGCTGTGCCCGGCACTTTGGATTCGACCGTCTTCCAGCAACAGGATCGGTCCAACCATGGCGACCTCGGGGTCTTCAAGGTGTCCAAGCAATTGCTCGATCCAATCTGGTGTGATTACCTGAGTGTCGTCATTGAGCATGATCACGACTTCTCCATGCGAAGCCAAAAAGCCAACATTGCATTTATCGGAAAAGTTGAATGGTTTGTCATAACTAATCACAGTGATACGTGAGTCCTTCGGAACATCAAAGGCATGTATAGATGATCCATCTGAATGAACATCATTGACGACGATAATTTCTATGTTGTCGTAGGTGGAAAACTGAAGAATGCTTTCGATTGCATTGACAACCAAGCAGGTTGTGATTCCCCACACTCTTCTGCGATCGCCGCGTGTCGGGATGATGATGCTGACCAATGGTCGTGACACAAGACTGCGACGCCGATACTGATAGTGACCTGGAAGTTTCATTTCGACGGTGGCATCGATGCCACTTCGTTGAAAGTGCTCTTCCAATGCCCGCCGACCAGACTCATATGCATAGGGTTTGGCGTTAATTTCGGCCGCCGCCGAACCTGGCACACACCGCCAGTGATAGAGCACTTCGGGAATGTGGGCGATGTTTCGAGCTTGCTCTGTGGCTCTCAAAATGAGATCGTAATCTTGCGACCCGTCAAAACCAGAACGGAAGCCACCAACTTTGTCCAGCAGAGTGGATCGAAACACCGAAAAATGACAGCAGTAATTCTGCCCACGTAAGCGTTCTTTGTCCCAACCAGGTTTACGAAAAAAATCGTAGTGAAGCCCGTTTTCATCGATTTTGTCTTCGTCTGTATAGAGATAGTCAATATCTGGGTCGCTGGCAAGACGCTTAGCAACCTTTTCAAGCGCCGAGGAATGCAGGGCATCATCGTGATCGAGTAAGCCAACAAATTCGCCGGTTGCCATATCAAGGGCATCTTGGGATGCAGCGACTATTCCGCCGTTGTGTTCCCGATACATGACCCGAATTCGGCGATCACTAGCTTCGGCACGGGTAAGTATTTTGCGAACATGCGGTTGTGTGGATTTGTCATCCACCACACACCATTCCCAGTCATTGAACGACTGACTCTTCATCGACGCAATGCACGCCTTCAGCGCAGCAGCTGGTGGATTGTAAACGGGTGTAACAATGCTGAATTTAGGCATTTACAATTCCACTTAGGAAGACCTGCGCAGAATTCGATTGGCTATTCGCACCGGCAGCATGACAATTCGACCCAGCTTCCAGGTAGTTGAATTTCGCATTCGATTTATGTGCTTGGACAGAAAGGCAATTCGATCCAATGCGGCGGCAAGCTGAGCGCTTTGAGCCAAAAACTGGGCTTGCCGTTCCCCAGCGTGTGCTGCTGCTCCCATCGCGAAATCACGAGCAGCGAGGAGCTCGTGACGTGTTTGTAAAACTTGTTCCCTATTCGAAATAAGTTCAGATTCGAGTTCACCAATGCGACTCGTCGAATGAACTTGCTGTAATGAATCCTTGAGAACTCCAATCTCAGTGAGCAATCGCTCACGCGACGCCTCGGTTAGTTCCCGTGATTCCCAATCTGTTGAAGTCATCACTAAGACGATACCCGAGCAGGTGTACTGGTTCGGTGGGGTAGTGGAGCGCTGATTGCTAGCGTGAAGCATCCATTCGGGCGAGTGGCGAAATGGCAGACGCGCTGGCTTCAGGTGCCAGTGTTCGAAAGGACGTGGGGGTTCAAGTCCCCCCTCGCCCACGGCAAATATTCAGTTCACTAGTTGTTTCAATGTAGAAGCTCAGGCGTGATATAAAATTGAGGATGACGATTCCTGCGGCGGAAATTCACGTTGAACGGCTGGAAAAAGTTTTCTCTGTGCCGGTACGTGAGGCTGGTCTACGAGCGTCATTACGCAGCTTGGTCCACCGCGAGGTGCGCGAGGTGCGTGCCGTAAATGGAGTCTCATTTACCATCGAACCCGGCGAAGTCGTCGGGTTTTTGGGACCAAATGGCGCCGGCAAGACCACAACATTGAAGATGCTCTCCGGCTTGCTTCAACCGAGCGGGGGAAAGGCAACGGTTTTGGGTTATGAACCAGGTCGCCGCGATCCGGCGATGTTGTCTCGGTTGGCATTAGTGATGGGCAATCGCAATCAGTTGCAATGGGATTTACCAGCAATGGACTCATTTGAACTCAATCGAGCCATCTACCGCATTCCGCGTTCGGAATTCATCGAAATGCGCGACGAGTTGATTGAACTACTAGAAATCGCCGAGTTGGTCACTAAGCCGGTGCGCAATCTGTCACTTGGCGAGCGGATGAAAGTTGAAATTGCCGGTTCACTCCTGCATCGACCAATAGTTTTGTTTCTTGACGAACCGACGATCGGTCTCGACATCACAATGCAAAAGCGAATTCGATCGTTTATCAGCGAATACAACCTGCGTTACGGGGCTACGGTGGTGCTGACGAGCCATTACATGGCCGACGTCCAGGCATTGTGCAAGCGAGTCATCATCATTCACCACGGCAATGTTCTATTTGACGGTGATTTGGCGGCACTTTCTCAAAAGTTTGCAGCAACCAAAACTGTCGTCATTAGATTTGAACAATTACTTCCAGCCACTGCTAACGATGTCGGCGTCCCCGATCTATCTCGATTTGGAACCGTGGTCTCGGTGGCTGATGGAGCAGTCTCGCTGACCGTTTCGCGAGATGAGGTGGCAAGGATCACCGCGCAAATTCTCAATGACTTTTCCGTGCTCGACTTGACGATCGAAGATCCCCCGATCGACGACGTGATTGAGCGAGTCTTCGCCGCTGGAGCCACTGTGGAGGGAGTAACCGGTGGCTAACACAGTTACCGAAATCATTTTACGGGATCAGGTGCGTGTGTCTCGGTGGCGTTCGATGATATCGCTGTACTGGATGTTGGCAAAGACTGCGATGCAAATTCAGTTTCAATACCGAGTGTCAAACTATTTTTACATGATCGGCATGGTTGTTGAACCGACGATATACCTCGTCGTGTGGCGCACAATCGCCGAGTCAAGCGGTGGTGCTGTCGGGGGATACACAGCGGGAACATTTGCCGCCTACTACATCGTGTGGACACTGGTGCGCAACATGAACATTGTCTTCACCCCATTTGGTTGGGAAGCACGTATTCGGGAAGGTGAACTTTCTGGGCAGTTGCTCAGGCCCGTGCATCCAATTCATTACGACCTCGGATCTTTTGCTGGCTGGAAAGTGATTGTGATCGTGTTTTGGATTCCGATTGCGGCGGTACTTTCGCTCGCATTCCGTCCCACGCTTGACCCCAATATGGAGCAATGCATAGTGTTTTTTATAGCCATCTGGGGCGCCTATCTGATCCGTTCGATGTTGCTGTGGGTATTGGGCATGGTTTCCTTCTGGACGACGCGAGTGTCGGCATTATTCACGATCTACTTCACGGCCGAACTGTTGCTCTCTGGACGGCTGGTGCCGATGACCCTGATGCCTGGATGGGTCCAAGGGCTTAGTTGGTTTCTCCCATTTCGATGGACGTTCGGATTTCCAATTACAGCCCTTGTTGGCCCGATTTCTCGAACTGAACTAGTCGTCGGAGTCTTCGCCCAGATTGGTTGGGTGTTGTTTGGGGTGCTATTGGTCAAAGTCGTTTGGAAGCGTGGCATTCGTAAGTTTTCGGCGGTCGGTGGATGACAATCGACTACGTCAACACGGATACGCCGACGTTTCGATCGGCGCGGGCGCCCCGTCTGGCGTGGTCGTTCTTCAGGGTTGGGGCGATGAACGAACTGCAGTACAGATCCAACTTCTTTCTTCAACTTTTGGAGTCGGTGCTCACCCTTGGAGCAGGTCTCGTTGGCCTGGCGGTCGTGTTCGGTCGAACAACGAGTCTTGGTGGTTGGTCTCGTCCGGAACTGTTGGTCGTGATGGGTGTGTTCACAATGGTTGGTGGCATCACCAACACATTCGTTGTACCGAACATGCAGAAGTTGGTGGAAGATATTCAACGGGGAACGTTGGACTTTGCCCTGACCAAACCGGCCGATGCGCAGATCTTGGTCAGCGTCCGTCAAGTTTCGATCTGGCAAAGCGTAGATATCCTCACCGGCTTGATTGTGTTGATCGTCGGCATGGTGCAATTGGGCGACAACAGTAACGGTGTCAAGGGAGCAGTATCGCTGGTGATGTTGCTGCTTCTTGGAAGTTGGACGATCTATTGTTTTTGGCTAATTCTGGCTTCGTCGGCGTTTTGGTTTATTCGGGTAAACGAAATGCAAGAACTTTTCCAAGGATTGTTCCGATCCGGACAATATCCGGTGCGGATTTATCCCGGTTGGATGCGATTCGGACTTACGTTCCTTGTACCGATCGGTTTTGCCGTCACAGTACCGGCGGAGGCGGCGACGAATCGGCTCACCGGCATGACGGTCGTCGTAGCACTAGCCGCAGCAGCTCTGTTCGGGATCGGCAGCCGCTGGATTTGGCGCACAGGATTGAAGCGCTATAGCGGCGCGTCGGCATGATGCCTCAAGTCATCATTGACGTTGTGACCCTCAGGGAGTTTTGACTCCTAGTAGCCAATCAGGCACGCTCGGGGCGGTCGGTTCAAGCGAGCGCAGATAGGTCACCAACTGACGAATTTGCTCGTCGGTGAACGAGCCGCCGTAGTCAAGACCCCAGGCCGGCATGATTGAGCCCGAGATTCCACCGGTTATCAACATCGCAATTTGGTTGTCGCTGGTTGTAGTGAGGAACTCTTTGGCATTGAGCGTCGGTCCGATTCCACCGTTGCCCTGCGTTCCATGGCACGCGGCACAGTTCGTGGCAAAGAGCTCCCCGCCAGTTTTTTCGTATAACTGCTTCTGCAGCGCAGTTGCATCGGCGCGAAGTGTCGGCTCGCGAAGCCGATATAGCGGAAATGCGACGATCAAAACGATCATGAACGCCAAGCCGAATGATAGATATCGGTTCAGACTTCGCGTTAACCACTCCGGCTCGTTCAGTTTTGGTCCACTTCTTTTCTCTGGCATGGTGTTTACTCATTCCCGACACAAGCCGGGCCTTTCGGGTCGGTGAGAAAGACCGCTGCACCATGGTCTGGACCGCTAATCAACTTGCTGGTGTCGACCACGATGACATCGTCTTCGATGGTGAGTTCGTGTTGGTCCATTCCGCGTGGCGACGGCCCCGAAATCCATTCACCAGCGATGTCGAAAACCGATCCATGGCAGGGACACTCGAACCGGCCCGAGCTTTCGCAAAACGGCACGCGGCATCCGAGATGCGGACACTTCTGGGAGAGCGCAAAGTATTGACCGTCGGCATTAGATAGCCACAGACGTCCTTGGTTGACGAAGGTGGCTGTGCCGGCTTTGAATTTTGACGGACTGCCCAATTTGATCTTGCCTTTCACACCGGAACCAGTGAGCGGGCGCAGCATCTCCCATGAGGTCCAGCCGGCGGCAATCGCCAGCAAACTGCCCCCGAACTTCCAACCGGTACGCAACAGGTTTCGACGAGTCAATGCCATGGTGTCTCCTCACATCTCCAAATACCAGTGTTGCCAAGGCAGGATGAACTTCCATCCCGGTCCACGGAACAGCGCACCAATCACGGTG
>JANNRJ010000023.1:0-7870 GCA_031401235.1 Actinomycetota bacterium | reverse complement strand
ATTAGGCAATTATTCGCGATACGCAAACCCGACAGTTCGTGCATTTGAGCAATCGATCGCCGAATTGGAAAATGCCCAAGATGCTCTCGCCTTTGCCTCGGGAATGGGCGCGGTGTCAAGTGTCGTTCTTGCGCTCTGCTCAACAGGCGACCATATTGTTGCTCAACGCCAAATTTATGGTGGAACGATTGCATTTCTCAACGGACCATGCAAAAGACTGGGCATTGACGTCACCTATGTAGACGGAACTCAACCAGGTGCATTTGCTGAAGCCGTCAAACCTGGCAAGACCATGCTCGTGCTTGCCGAATCCCCTTCCAATCCACTGATGGAAATTTCTGATTTCGCTGAACTTGGATCTATCAAGGGACCGTTCACCATGGTCGATTCAACAATTGGGACTCCGCTCGGGCAGCGACCACTTGATTTCGGTATCTCGCTCTCGTTGCATTCGGCAACCAAGGGCATCGGCGGACATAACGATGCCACTCTTGGTGTGATCGCCGGGGACAAGGAATTAATAGACGCCATTTGGGGATATGCGGTTATGCACGGTGCGTCTGCATCGCCTCATGATGCGCTCAATGGGTTACGTGGAATTCGCACACTGGGTGTTCGACTTGCTCATCAATGTGCAAGTGCTCAACGGATAGCAGAGTTTCTAGGTAGAAACTCCGCGGTGAGTGCGGTGTACTACCCGGGACTTGAGACGTTTGCTCAACACCAACTTGCTGCTCGCCAAATGCGCAAGTTTGGTTCGGTACTCTCATTCGAAGTTCATGATGGGACTGATGCGGCCAAGCGCGTCATTGATGCCGTGCGACTTGTGCGCCCGGCGGCGTCATTTGGCGGACCCGAGTCGCTCATTTGCCATTCGGCGACAACCACTCATGTCGGAATGGATTCGGAGTCTCAAAAAGTTGCGGGAATTACCGACGGATTAATCCGACTCTCGGTGGGACTCGAAGCGACCGACGACATCATCGCCGATCTTGAACAGGCGTTGTTGGCTTAACGCTCTTCTTTGAAAATAACGTGCTTGCGCACGACTGGGTCGTACTTCTTCAATTCCAGACGCTCGCGTGAGTTGATCTTGTTTTTACGGGTGACATACACATAACCCGTGTCAGCGGTTGAGCGCAACTTGATAATCGGACGCTTGTCTTTACTCTTTGCCGCCATGATTCTGTACTCAGACTTTCTTGCCGGTGGCGCGGATATCTGCCACCACTCGCTCGATGCCTACTTTGTCAATTGTGCGAAGACCTTTGGAACTTACGTTGAGCGAAATCCAACGCTTTTCTGATGGGAGCCAAAAACGTCGCTTGTGGGCATTCACCTTCCACCAACGCTTGGATTTGATATTGGAGTGAGAAACAGAATGTCCTGTCGACGGGTGCTTGTCGAGAACATCACAACGATTTGGCATTGGACAAGTATAGACGTCGAAAAGCCCCGCTACACTGTTCCCACTATGAAGAAGGACATTCACCCCGAGTCACGAATGGTCGTCTTTGAAGACGCCTCGGCCGACTATCGATTTCTCACACGAACGACGATGAACCCAGATCCGAGTAAAAACACGGTTTGGGATGATGGCAACACCTACCCCGTCGTTCAACTCGATATTTCTAACGCCAGCCACCCGTTTTTTACTGGACAAATGAAGATCATCGACTCAGCAGGTCGAGTGGAGCGCTTCAACAAGCGTTACGGCTCACGTAAAAAGACCGTCGTCAAGAAGGCACCCGTAGCCAAAAAGTAGTTACCGAACTCGGCGCACCACGCCTGGTGACATATGACGAATTGAAGTTTCGCCGATGAGTCCCATCGTGCGAGTTATCCCAGATGTGATGTGTTCGAGTGCCCATTTCACACCGTCTTCTCCGGCAGCACCCAAGCCGTATAGATAGGGACGCCCAAACATCACTCCCCGTGCACCAAGCGCACATGCTTTAACAACATCTGCGCCGCGACGGGCACCGCCATCGATAAGTACTTCAATGCGGTCGCCAACTTGATCCATCACATCAGGCAATAAGGCAATCGGTGCCGGGGACCCATCAAATTGACGACCACCATGATTAGACAATGCGATCGCGTCCACTCCCATTTCCGCGGCAATGCGGGCATCTTCACTGCATTGAATGCCTTTGATCATCATCGGCAATCCTGATTCCTGACGAATCCATTCCAAATCCTTCCATGACAGAGTTGGATCGAATTGCGCGGTCACATAATCAGCCAGCGAGATTGCACGCGAACCATCAACATCGCCTCGCCCCGCTACAGCCGAAAATGTGATCGGCTCGTTACGCACAAAATCCCAGGTCCAGCGAGGATGTCGGATGCCATCGATAAATGTTTCCAATCCAATCTTTGGTGGCAGAGTAAATCCTCGTCGTACATCACGCTCGCGTCGACCAAACACTGCTGTATCGACGGTAAGCATGATCGCTTTGTAACCAGACGCTTTGGCTCGTTGGACAAGTTCGCGCGATAGTCCGCGATCTCGCCAGACATAGAGTTGGTACCACATCGGACCGGTTGCCACCGCCGCCACTTCTTCAATGCTGCGAGTGCCAAGTGTGGAAAGTGTGTAGGGCAATCCAAGTTCGCCAGCGACTCGAGCCACTGCAAGTTCGCCCTGCGGATGAGCAATTCGAGTAAATCCCGTCGGAGAGAGGGCAATGGGAAACGGTACAGGTTGACCCATGATCGTCGTCGAAGTATCTATTTTCGATACATCGACAAGGATGCGCGGTCTCAATTCGACGGCGGCGAAGGCGGCTGAATTATTTGCTTTGGCAATTTCATCTTCAGCGGCGCCGTCAAAATAATCAAAAACACCACCGGGAAGTCGACGCTTGGCGAGCAGGCGCAGATCGTCGATATTGGCACACTTGGCAAGGCGGCGCTTCGTTCCATTGAATTCAAATCGACGTAACTGGACTACTGAACGAATTGATTTCAGCATTGACATAAAGTGATCATTTCAATGAGTCGATGATATGGGATAAACCCTCGGCGGTGGTGCGTGGGTTGACAATGCAAAAACGCAATACGGTTTCCCCATTCCAGCTGCTTGGAACGACAAATGCTAGACCACTCTCGAGCGTGCGATCACTCCACTCTTGATATTGATTCGGAGACCATCCGAGACGCCGAAACACCAATACCGATAGTTCCGGTTCAAGCACGAGTTCAGTATGTGGAGCCTGACGAATCAATTCCGCACCTTGCCGAGTGACCGCGAGCGTTGCTTCCATTGCATCCGTATAGGCGTCGGTGCCATGCATTGCCAGACTGAACCAAAATGGCAAACCACGCGCACGCCTTGTTAAGTGATGCGCGAGATCGGCCGGGTTCCATGCGGCGTCGAGTACAAGGTGCTCATCTTGTTCCAACACATCAAGATATTCGGCATGCTGAGTATGAGCGTGACGTGCCTCAGTTGGGTTGCGGTAGATGAGTGCGCAGCAGTCAAATGGTCCAAATAACCATTTGTGCGGATCGACAATCAGACTGTCGGCGTGTTCGATTCCGCTGAATAAATGTCGCACGCTTGGAGCACATAGCGCTGCTGCACCGTACGCACCATCGACATGAAACCACGTATTGATTCGGCGTGCTTGTTCTGCCGCTGCCGCCAAGTCGTCTACGACACCAACATTGGTAGTTCCAGCAGTGGCAACGATGGCACATATGCGACCACGATCCTGCTCCGACATTTCATCCAGAGTTTCCCGCAGTGCTTCACCACGCAGTCGTCCACGCTCGTCAGCGACAACCGTTATGACTTCTGCATCCATCACTTTCGCCGCTTGTGTCACCGATGAATGCGCCCCAGTAGAAGCAACAATGATGGGACGGACAGCATCGAGTGCGCCATTGGCTCGATCGCGCCATCTCCAGCGAGCCGCGACCAGCGCCGACAAATTACCGGCCGTACCGCCACTAACAAACACGCCTCCCGAAGTAGCCGGCATCCCAGCAAGATCAGAGATCCAGCGCAGGGCTTCATTCTCGGCGTAAACCGCGCCAGCGCCTTCTAGCCACGAACCACCATAAATGTTGGATGCAGCCACGACGAGATCAAACAGCACGGAACTTTCAGTAGGAGCACCTGGAACAAACGACAGGAACAACGGGTGATCAACACTGATACACGAAGGCGCCAACTCGTCGACGAATTCCGTAAGCACATCAAGACCGTTGCGACCCTCTGGTTTGATTGTGTCGCCGACAATCTTTCGCAATTCGCTCAACGTATAGGGTCGATCAAGGGGCGGCGGATCCATTCGAATTCGCTCCATTGCATATTTGACTATGGCGACTGCCAACTCTGCACTCTCTTCGTCGTAGAAGTGCATTAATTGAGGTTTACTAATTTCGCTCATCGATAATTACCCTGGGCGGCTATCACTTTGGCGCGAGTTGGTAAGGAAGGCACAGCGCCACGCACCGTAGTCGCTAAAGCCCCTGCCACAGAAGCCGTCTGACAAGCAGTCTGTAATGACACCCCACGGGCAAGTTCTGCACACATCGCGCCGATAAAAGCATCGCCAGCCCCGACCGTGTCGATTGGTATCACGACAAATGCATCGATGTGCTGTGTACTCGTTTTAGAAATGATGTCGGCACCATGTTCACCTCGAGTCACCACGATTGTGCCTACTCCGGCCTTCAGTAACGACTCAGTTCCGCCAAGGGCGAGGGATTCCGACTCGTTGGGCACGATCACATCGGTGGCACTCATTAGTTTCGCCAAGAGCGGTGCGGTTGGTGCTGGATTCAATACTGTTTGAGAACCGCGCTGGTGCGCCTGAGAAAATGCCGAAGCGATAACTTCTTGGGGAACTTCGAGTTGGGCTAAAACAATTTTGCCCGAAGGTATCTGGAAGGACTGGCCACCCGAGCCGACCATGGCATTAGCTCCGGAAATGACCACTATTGCATTTTCTCCATGTGCATCCACGTGGATGAATGCTCGCCCGGTTGGTGCATCGACAGTGTTCACATATGTGCTATCGATTCCTTCTGCATCGAGAATCGAGTGAATGTATTTTCCAGCATCGTCATTGCCCAAACATCCAACGAAGGCAGTATGAGCACCCATCCGTGCACATGCCACTGCCTGGTTAAGTCCTTTGCCGCCCGCGTATTCGGCATAACTATTGGCACGTAGTGTCTCGCCAGGCAAAGGCAATCGATCAAGTTGTGCAACCAAGTCGAGATTTGCGCTGCCAACCACGACCACATCAAATGCCATCTCTCCACTTTGACACATGACTACTAAACTCTTCCGCATGACAACGCCAGTTCCAATGATCATCGACTGCGACCCCGGTCACGATGATGCGATCGCCCTTGTCGTGGCGGCGCGGCATGCCAATGTTCTTGGCGTGACCACCGTGGCCGGAAATGCGCCAATCACATCAACTACTCGAAATGCCCAAATCATCCTCGATTTAATTGGATCACAGGTCGAAGTTCACCGAGGCGCCGAGCGACCACTAGTTGCCGAGGCTCGCCACGCCGCCTATGTGCACGGTGAAAGCGGACTCGCCGGAGCCGAACTTCCTGAACCATCTCGGGCTCCTGCTAGTACTGATGCGGTTGGATTCATTATTGAGACCTGTCGCAAACATGAAGGCACTTGGCTCGTTCCCACCGGGCCGCTGACAAACATCGCCCTGGCTCTTCGCAGCGCACCTGATCTGGCAAACCGAATTGCTGGGATTTCGCTCATGGGCGGTGGAACCTTTGGCAATCGATCTACGGTTGCGGAGTTCAATATTTGGGCCGATCCGGAAGCGGCCGCAATGGTTTTTGATTACGGTGGCCCGTTGATTATGAGTGGGCTTGATGTCACCCATCGTTTGCAGGCGACTCCAAATCGAATTGCACTAGTGCGTGCTCTACCGGGTCGCCTTGCCAAAGTGCTCGCCGATCTCTTTGAACATTTTACGAACGTTTATGTCAACCGACATGACAACATGCAAGGTGGAGCCGTACACGATCCGTGCGCAGTTCTTGCACTCACCCACCCCAACCTCTTCGAGCGCAACCCACAACATGTGGTGGTAGAAACCGGCGGCATTTATAGTCGCGGAATGACGATAATTGATCAGCGCGGACTTATTGAACGGCGACCACCCAATTGCGAGGTGCTGTGGGACATTGACGCAGACGCGGCATTTACATTAATCGTCGAAGCGATCGGCTACTTTTCGAAGTAGCACTTCTTGCCACAGACTCGGAGGAGCATCATGAACACGAATGTTGACGAGCACGGTCGCCCGGAACCTTCACAAGTCGGTGACGAAATTTCTTCGATCCTAGGATTCCTTGACTACCAGCGTGCCACGCTGGCGTGGAAGTGCGCTGGACTTGACGGGTCTGGGTTTACGGCAAAAGTCGGAGTGTCGTCGATGACTCTCGGCGGACTTCTCAAACACATGGCCTTTGTTGAAGAGCACTGGTTCTCCCGGTGGTTGTGCGGGCGAGACCTGCAGCCACCATGGGACAATGTGAACTGGAAGACCGACCCGGACTGGGAGTGGCGAACGGCTGCGCAAGACACCCCCGAACAGCTCCGCACATTTTGGGAGGACTCCGTCGCCAAGTCCCGTGTGAATGTTGCCGAGGCGCTGGCCGACGGCGGTCTAGATCAACTGGCTCAACGCACTTGGCCCGACGGTCAAGCGCCGAGCCTGCGATGGATTTTGTTGCACATGATCGAAGAATACGCACGACACAACGGGCATGCCGACCTTATCCGCGAGTCGGTAGATGGGGCCACCGGAGAGTAGCCGTCATACTTCTGGAGCGGACGACGAGATTCGAACTCGCGACCCTCACCTTGGCAAGGTGATGCTCTACCAACTGAGCCACGTCCGCAATGTGCGACTGCAATCTAGCGAGATTTGGCCGAGACCGGCAACGCGACCGGCTTCATGCGCCTTTCGGGCGCAAGTCGACCCGCAGCACCAGCACGCCTTCTTCCATCGTGCCCACTGCGTCGGCAACGATCGCGAAGTCCTGGAAATCGAGTTGCGCCTGCTTGATGAACAGCGCCCGCTCCTCCCCCGCCACCGGCGGCAACGGGCGATTCTTTACGGCTGCCGACCGCTCGCGAAACCTTGCCAGCATGGCGTCGACATCCAGTCCTTGTGCCATGAGCGTCAGTAGTCGTCGTTCGAGCGCAGCAGCGGGTCCATCGGCGCACCAGAGCGGCTCGGTACGACTGCGTCGCGCCGGCGATCGCCCGCCCGCCAGTCGTCTTCCTCGGGAAGACCAACGAGATCATCGAAGTCGAGCGGACGGTCGCGATCGGTTTCCAGCAGATCAACAGGGTCGGGCACGATCAGCGATGTATCGCCAGGTTCGGCCCCGTCGGGGCGCACGGAATCTAGTCGGTCGCGCCGGTCGGTGTGATCGCCCTTCCACCACGACTTCGTGCCCATCACCTCGAGCGGGCCGAGCGACGGGTGCTCGACCGCCGCCGATCGCCACCACCACACAGTTCCGGCAACCACCAACAGCGCGACTAGCACCAGTCCGCCCGCAGCCATATAGATCACGCGGGCGCGCTCGGGGTCTTCGAAGTTGGCGGCAAGCAACGACATGGCCACATTCTCGCACGAAAACCGTCGATTGCCACGCCGCCAGTCGTGCCGCCCGATACGCAGCAGGCGACTCCATCGGCAATGCTGTAGCCGTGCAATACGTATGGCTCGCAGTCGTAAATCTCGAGCCCCTTGGGCGGGTCGGCCGACTTGCCGACCAGTGTCCACGTACTTTTCTTGCGCCGCATCATCTTCTTTTGCGTGATGTGCAACGCTCCGCCGGCCAAGAAGGCCACTTG
>JANNRJ010000022.1:0-15735 GCA_031401235.1 Actinomycetota bacterium | reverse complement strand
TTGGTAGTGGAACAACACTCATTGAGGCAATGAGACACGGTCGTAGGTGTGTCGGCATAGATATCAGCCCGATTTCATGGTTTCTCACTCAATCAGCCCTCACCGAACAGTGCCAGGCGAGTCTTGAATCATTTGTTCCTTGGGTTACTCGACGATCTAATCGGCTTGTCAAATCGCAGGATTTCCGAACCCTATCGGATGATTTCCCTTGTGATCACATTGATCTCCGACGGCACTGGAGACTTGTCCGATTGATCGACACTCTTCTAATAGATGCAACACTGCACTCCAAGGAATATGACCAGCTCATGCGGCAAGTCCTACTTCGCTCTGCACAGTGGGCGATTGACAACAGAAGTGAGCCGCCAACATTCAGAGAGTTAGTAAAGTTCATTCAGAGAACTGCAATCGACATCGTTATAGCATCTCGAGCCTTCAGTGAGAATGTAAGAGAGGAGTGGGGTGAAGGTAGGTCGGAACACGACCACAGAGTTTTTATGGGCGCGGCGTCGTCGTTGCTGTCAGAAAATGAACACCTATCTAAACTTAAGTTCGACGCAGTTGTCACTTCACCGCCATACCCTGGTGTTCACATGCTGTATGGACGTTGGCAAATTGGTGGGAGACGAGAAACCGACCTGCCGTTGTGGATTGTTGGCGCGAAGAGTGTGCTACGTGAAGGTGATTACACGATGCACGCGCGACGAGAGTTCGATAATTCAACTTACTTCAAAATTCTGCACGAGACTATGGCTTCGTGTCGCGGTCATTTGCGTGATGGCGCGTGGATGATTCAAATGGTTGGATTTAATAATCCGAACGTGCAGCTACCCAAGTACTTGAAGTGTGTCCAGTCAGCGGGATTTAGAGAGACAACATCACTTCGCTTGGCAACTAGGTCAGACGGGCGATTGTGGCGTTCTGTACCTAGTCGGAAATGGTACGCGAACGGCGCAGGCAGAACATTGCGAACCAAGAATGAAGTTGTCCTGCTATTTAGGGCGGTGTAGTTACAAGTCCGAAACAGTTGGAAAACTTACGGATTAGCCGCGGTTGGTTTTTCTTGCCCATCGCTCGATGTCCCGCCAATCCCAGATGAGGGCAGTCTTTAGAGTTGCAATTGGCTTAGGGAAATCCTCGTGGCGGGTTCGCCAAACATGGACTGTATGCGCTGTCTTTAGTCCTAGTCGCTTAGCGATTTCGTTGGCACCGACCAAGTCGCCGATATCGATCTTGCGCCCCATAACAAAACCCTAGTTGATGGATGTAGGGGTTGTATTCAAATGTGCTCACCCCTATAGTGTATACAAATGGTTACACTAATCAACAGGAGACAATATGAGAACATCACTTGGAACCCTTGTCAGTCAAGGAAATGTGCCACTTGGTTACCCACGCGACTGGGTTGAAGGCGCCCGTCGTCGTATTGCCGAGCGGGCACCGTTTGCCGGATCGGTCCTTCTGTCTGACCCTGAAATTGGACAGATATTGACATGTGAGGGTTTGTGGCAGGGAGAGCGTGATTTGGCTCTTGAAACCGTGGAGTCGCCTAGTTGTCTCCAAAGTCGTCTCACCCGTGAGTTGGTCAAGAGATGGATTGTGGCGATGAACAGTGGTGAGTCAGGCATGCCATTTCACTTTGTTGACGATGCTCTCAATGACTTTGACTCGATGGATGACGTACTTCTACGGTGGATCGGTCCCCAGTCAGCTCTGGAGCGATTTGAGACCTCTTGTGAGATTTCTGCAGTGATTTGCCGTATTGCCGAGGAACTCAGATTTCAGGCATTGTCTGATGGTCTGCTGTTGGGTCCGGTAGCAAATGAACTCGATGTCGACGGTGTAATTCTGCAAGTCACGGATGTTGATTTAACGATTGGGTCGCATCGAACCTCTGGTGAAGCACTTTGGCCAGGTGCGGTTCTTGTTGGTTTCGTTCCCGTGCGACCGACCGCAGTTGATGTGGATCGCTTGGGGTTTGGGGCGTTGGTTCATACCCTTGCGACGGGTTGTCCGCCAGCGCGAGTTGTGTCATACGGGTTGTTGTCTGGTCAGGGTATCGGACTTGATGTCGAGCGTGATTGGCTTGATATGGCATTAGGTGGTGTTCTTGCATCGATCCCAAAGGTGATGCGACTCGATAACGGTGAGAAACCTTTACTGGAACCCGGTGATCACTGTGCCAAGTGTCCGTTGGCTGGAGAATGTCCGTTTTCTCAAGACGAAGATAATCGCGACTGGTGAGATCAACATGAACCAACTGCGTCAAATAAAACAATATTTGAATGAATGTCGAGGGAAAGTACGAAAATCACTATCTCTTGGACCTGACGTCACGTTCTTCTCGGATTCAGAGAAGAGACTCTTTGCGATTGTGTTGTTATGGCTTGGAGTGTTTTTGCTTACCTCAAATACGCTCAGTGGACGAGTCATCGTTGTTCCTCAAATACTGGTCATCACGATCAAAGACGACCTTCGGATTGAGCCTTTTGAAGTTTTGGAACCGATAAAGCCTAAAACACACAGGATTACGGCGCCTGAGACCTTATTGCCCAATCGAAAACCCACTGTTCATGCCCTTGCAACGGCAGGCACCGGTAACGGTGAAATCGCTAGTCGGGGGATTTCCCACGCTGGCGGCGACGTCCACCAGTACCGTCCGGTGCGACAAATTGACTTCAGCTGGTTTTTTCCTCGAGCCGATGTCATCGATGCAACTGTCGCTGTTCGCCACGAACGACCGCGACCGGGTTTGTGTGCGATGTCTCGGCGGCACCACTGCGGCGCAGCATATCCAATGTTGTCAAGAACTGTCAGAGGTTCGGGTGTCGTTATGTGTGCTCCACCACATGTTGGTGGGGGTTGTCACGCCGCTTGAAATCACGTCCGTGGATCAGGCTGTAGTAGCGGTCCGACATCTGTTGGTAGTGCGGTATCCGCAAACAGATTCAACACGCATCAAATGTGACACGATCATCAAAACATTTGCCGACCACTGTGCCGCGAGCGATATCGAAACGCTGCAACAACTAACCAAAGAATTTGTACAGGACTTTTTGTGGATGCCACCACGTAGCGGTGACTTGCGTAAACCATCGCTGAACACAGTGGCGAACCGCCAATGGGCGATAGGCGTATGTTTGGAGCTACTCAACGAAATCGGCTTGTGGGACGGTGGAGATCTCACCGGGTCAACTGTTCAACGAGAAACCGTGTTTTCTTCTCGACCGCTAACAATCGAAGAAATTGACCGCTTGAAAGCGAAAGTCACCTCCGCGCTTTCCATTAACGCTGACGAACTTCTTGTCGCTCTAGCACTCGCCGGTGGCGATAGTGACGAAATTTCGAAAGTTCTCTCATCAGACATAGATATTGAAGCACAATCTGTTCACTTTCAGGGATTGAATGCGCGCACGAATCGCTTCGGTCTCTGGGAGCAACAAATATTCAGAGAACAATTGTCATCGACCGCGCTCTTCGATGATCGCCCGCTGTGTGTCACAAATGGTCTTCCAGCATTGAATGCCGCCCATTCCGTAAATGTGCGGCTTGGCAAGATAATTCGACGGACAGGATTCCGTCGAAGGGACGGAGTATCCGCGACGTCAATTGCACTTGGTGCAGCAGCACAAATATTGGTTGAGTCTGGTTTGGAAGTCGCTGCACGGTTCCTCGGTAAACAGTCGCTGGATGCAACCGCCAAAGCGTTGCGCTACGAGTGGTGGGATCAGCTCTAATGGCGCGCCGAAAGGATCGTCGAACCCGACGTTCGCCAACATTTGGTGTCACCGGAGTTACACCGGAAGTCATTCCCGATGACGACTATTCGGTAAGCGACAGAGTCGACGGTTACTCCGGTGCCGGGAGTGTGCGACCACCGCGCATGCGAACTCGATACACGGAACCGCTCCCTATCTCGGGGTCCCAGATGGTGTGTATGTACGCGATGAACAATGCCATCTGGACGCTTGCCGACGCACTTGAGCGGAAACTTGATCGTGGACTTGGACCAGGTCGACCCTCTAAAGCAACCGTTATTGAGGTGATTCTGTGGTTATGTGCGGCCAACCAATTCCCCTCATACCGCCGCGTGTCGCGACACATGGACGACCGACAGATATGGAATATTTTGCGTGAAGCGGTCGCCAACGCCTGGCCAGATCGACCAGAGCGGCGACTGCCTTCTAAACCGATGAGTCGCGACCAATTCAATCGACTCCGTAAACGACTATTCACCACCATCCCCGATCTTGATGTATTGCTCAGCGGTTTAGTCACTGATATTGAAATCCCTATTGCCGTAAAGATTGGTTGTTTCGTCGATGATGACTCGTGGACTCATCCATCGAAACACAACATGATCGCTGGCGATGCGACATGGATTCAATCGCGATTCAACAGATGTTCGTCAAAACCAACAGTCGATCCGATAACAGGGGAGATTCATTATGATCGTTGTGACCCAGACGCTGTCTCGTATCGCAACAATGAACAGGCTCCCGGAAATTACTTGATTAGCGCTATTGCCCGTACCGAATACCCGCATGAACGGGTGATTCTCGATGCCCTGTATACATCACAAAAAGGCGTAGATGGTCGTATCTTCACTGACAGGGCGCTCCAACTGGTTAAAAAGGTTTCACACGTACGTGGATTCGTCTACGACATGGCGCTACACGCCGCCGAGATCGACCGAATCCAGAATTCTGGACTTATTGCTGTTGCCAAAGTGCCGCGCAGGAAGGACGGAAATTTTGCATCCCACAGTCTTGGTGCCCACAATTTTAGGCTCGGGTCATCAAAGTTCTCCGAAACTATTGTCACTAACGATGGCACCCCAGGAATCAATGTTGTAGTGAATGGTCACCGACAGTTCGTGCCACTGGTTCGCAAACAGTTGAAGTTTAGGGGCTCGACATTGTACGGAGTGTGGCAAGTACCTGATGATCCGAACGTGCCACGTTCCCAACGTTGCGCCAAAGTTCTGATACGTCAAAGCAGCACCGATGAAGAAGCACGACTCGATGAGCGGCGCACTAGATCGTTGCGTGCAATCCCCGAAGGCGATCCCGATTTTCGTAAACTTTTTGGTTTACGGGAAGACACCGAATCAATGCACAATGACCTTAAAGATCGTTATTGGAACCGCCGCGCCAGGTCCGTTGGACATCAGCGCCGAACCCTTGATGAGATCGGCTATCAACTTCACCAAGGAATTACCGCACTAATCGCATGGCAGATCCGAACAGATGGGGAACTTGGCGACCACTTCGGAATGTGGAAACCACCCGACAAACCTCGGCGGCGAGAAGCCGCGTAATTCGAGGTCATCTGCAGGAAGCGAAACAGTGCTGCAGCCTGTTCGAAATTTCGACAAAAGGTTTAAAGGGCTATCCTTTTGTCAGCCGACAGGATGCATAGCATCGTTTCCAGTTATCGGCACGCCCAAGTAACCTTGTATATAGGTGTTGCGTTATTGGCTCGGGAATTTCGCACCAAATTTCGCACCATCCCCGCCCCTGTAGCTCAGTGGATAGAGCATCGGTTTCCTAAACCGCAGGTCGCATGTTCGATTCATGCCGGGGGCGCAAGTACCACCGACGGGGCCGGACGGCAGGCAATTGCGTCTGCGAATCCTCTCGGGTTGTCGAGGTTCATCAGGTGTGCAGCGTCTGGTACGACAACCCAGTCGCCGCCGCGATGAATCAGATCGGTCTTCAGCGTGAGATCCTCTTCGTCGAGTTCGGATTTCCCACCAACAAAAAACGCCTTCGGAATATCGAGAGAAAGGAATCTTTCTCTCAGCGAGGGTTTCACCGAGCCTGCATTGAGCGACTTCGACATTCGGTACACGGCCCACGGCGCTGCGGCTTGGGCCATTCCAAGGTGGAT
Source organism: Actinomycetota bacterium (assembly GCA_031401235.1). Taxonomy (GTDB): domain Bacteria; phylum Actinomycetota; class Acidimicrobiia; order Acidimicrobiales; family Ilumatobacteraceae; genus UBA3006. The sequence goes on along the minus strand of JANNRJ010000022.1, from coordinate 9,843 downwards.
GCCATGTACACCGGCTTCATCTTTCGCGACTTCAAGTCTCGATGCGATGAAGTTTGGAAACCAGTTTTGGACGTATTCCTCTTCGGTGCGACCCTCGGCGAATGATGCGAAACCTCCCAGACCATCGTTTAGATTGCCCTCGGCGAGAATGAGGTCGCAGACAAGGTCCGGGCGCTCGGAGGCCACCATCACCGCCACGGCGCCGCCCATACTGTGGCCAACCAACTGACATCTATTGATACCGAGGTGATCGAGAAGGTCCGTAACGATCTGCGCCTGACGGGTGAGCGAGTACTCCGCGTCCTTAGGACGGTCGCTCATTCCGTAGCCAAGCAAATCAACTAGTACACGGCGACGGGCCGCGAGACTTGGCTCGGCTGCGGTCATTGCCATACCGGCTATTGATGAGTCGAGCGCTGCGTGAATAAACACACACACAGGAGATACGCCGGGGAGGTCGACATATCGCAAGAAGGCTTGTTCTTGATTGACGAAGAACGCGCGCACCGGTGAATCGTACTTCTTGGACGCAGAACCAAGCAATCGTTCTACTTTCGCTCTCGGATGCTAGACGAGGTCGCCCGATTGGTTTCCTAAACCGCAGGTCGCATGTTCGATTCATGCCAGGGGCGCCAATGAAATATAATTTTTTCACAGGCACGGTACTCGGCGTCAATGGCCTGGAGTTGACCTGGTGCGCTAGCGTTGACTCGGAAATACGGTTCAACAGAAGTGGTGTCGATCGTTAACAACTCAGTGATGTGGTTTAGGCGAGACTTGCGCTTAGCCGACAATGAGGCGCTGTGCGCCGCAGCCAATGCAGGTAATGTAACTCCGCTTTTTGTGCTCGACCCAATGTTCTTTAAGCGCTCAGGTGCGCCTCGGTTGGCATTTCTATTGCGCAACTTACGCGAATTGAACGCATCAATTGGCGGCGCATTGGTGGTGCGTTCGGGCAATCCCGTAGATGTTGTGGCGGCCGTTGCTCAAGAAGTTGGTGCCACCATTGTGTATGCGGCCAAGGACTTTGCCCCCTATGGTCGATCTCGCGACACATTGGTCGACGACGCCCTGCATAAGTTCGGCACACAATTGCGCAGTGTTGGTTCTGCGTACGCAGTCGAACCTGGCCGAGTGCGAAAAGCAAATGACACGCCGTACGCAGTGTTCACTCCGTATTCAAAAATTTGGTTATCGAAGGGTTGGTCAGCGCCGTTGGCGAATCCCACAGTTATGTGGCTTGGCGCGCCGACGGTTGCGTCAGAAGTGATTCCACCGGAGCCACACTGCGACGCAACTCTTCCAATAGCTGGCGAAGATGCGGCATTTAACACGTGGGAAGCATTTCGGGACTCTGCGCTTCAAAGTTACAACGAGACGCGCAACAACCCTGACATCAATGGCACAAGTCAGTTGTCTGCATACTTACGGTTTGGTGTCTTGCATCCACGCTCACTACTGGCCGAACTCGGAGATTCTAAAGCGCACTCAGTGTTTCGCAGTGAGTTGTGTTGGCGTGAGTTCTATGCCGATGTTCTTCACCATCAACCGCGCACTGTTTGGGAAAACTTGCAACCGAAAATGAATAAAATGTTGCTCGACACCAATGCCGCTGCAGTGACGCGATTTGAAGCATGGTGCAAAGGTGAGACAGGTTTCCCAATCGTGGATGCCGGGATGCGTCAGATGCTGGCAACGGGTTGGATGCACAACCGCGTTCGCATGATCGTTGCAAGTTTTTTAGTCAAGGACCTGCACCTGCCGTGGCAGTGGGGCGCAAGATTCTTTATGCAACATCTAGTGGACGGCGACATTGCATCCAATAATCACGGATGGCAATGGGTAGCGGGTTCGGGCACCGACGCATCACCGTATTTCCGAATCTTCAATCCAATTTCTCAAGGCGAAAAGTTTGATCCACAAGGCACGTATGTACGTCGGTGGATTCCTGAATTAAGCGAAATTGGAAGTGACGTTGTGCACGCGCCTTGGACTACCGGATTGCTCAATCCATATCTCAAGCCGATTGTGGATCACGCAGTTGAACGCCAGATATCCCTCGACCGATACAAGGCGGTGTTAGGTAAGTGAGCCAGATACTTTTCGGGCCTAGCGTGACAACCAATGAATGATGTTCTCAAGCCGCTGATTCTTGTCACAGGGGCCACTGGCTACGTCGGTGGCCGGCTTACTCCGATGCTGTTGGCTGAAGGTTTTCGTGTTCGGGTGCTTGTACGCTCAGCGTCGAAATTGAACGGAACATCATGGGAGAATGAAGTAGATGTTCTAGAAGGAGATGCATTCGACACAGCATCTTTGGCGCGGGCTCTTAATGGAGTTTCGGTTGCGTACTATCTCTTGCACTCCATAAGTTCTGGTTCGAATTTCGATGACCTCGAAGCGGAAATGGCCACTAAATTTGCTCTTGCGGCAAAGAATGCAGGTGTATCGCGAATTGTCTATCTCGGAGGCATCGCTAATGATCGAGAACTGAGCAAGCACTTGCGTTCGCGACAAGCGGTAGGCGAGGTGCTTGCATCGGCCGGAGTTCCCGTGATCGAACTGCGCGCGGGCGTGATCATTGGTTCGGGATCTGCTTCGTTTGAAATGCTTCGCTACTTGACCGAGCATTTGCCTGTAATGATTACTCCTAAATGGATTGACAACCAAACTCAGCCGATTGCAATTATCAATATTTTGCATTTTCTTGTTGAAGCGGCCCGAGCACCTAGCGATGTGTCTGGAGTCTTTGACGTTGGCGGCACAGAGCTAGTCACGTATCGGTCGATGATGGCCTGTTTTGCCAAAGTGTCTGGTTTACGACGGCGCATCATTATTAAAGTGCCTCTCTTGACGCCCAAGATCTCGAGCATGTGGGTCGGACTTGTTACCCCTGTCCCGTCTTCTATTGCGCGCCCGCTCATTGATTCGCTCATCAGCAAAGTTGTTGTCGACAAAGACAAATCCGTGCTCAAAGTTTTGCCACTTCCACCAGGAGGGATTCTCTCGTTTGAGGATGCTATTGGTCGGGCTCTGGAGAGCACGAACGAACCGACGCGATGGACGGATGCATCGTTGCCATGGTTGCCGTGGGACGTTGCTCCAACTGATCCATCGTGGGCGGGCGGTTCGCTCTTTGTCGACGAACGAACTCAGACGACAACGGCGTCAGTAGAGCAAGTCTGGAAGGTGTTGTCATCGATCGGTGGGTCCACGGGTTGGTTTGGCTTTGATTGGGCCTGGCGACTTCGCGGGCGACTGGATTCAGTATTTGGCGGAGTCGGGATGCGCAGGGGACGACGCGACCAAGCTGTTTTGCGCGTTGGTGACTACATTGATTTTTGGCGTGTCGCATCGGTCGAACCCGGAGTTTCACTCGTATTGCGAGCAGAGATGAGGATGCCTGGTCAGGCTTGGCTTGAATTTCGGTTGCACACCGCGCTTCAGGGAATTACGGTCACGCAGCGAGCCATCTTTCGTCCGCGTGGTTTAGCAGGAATAATATATTGGTGGGTCTTGTTGCCGTTTCACGCATTGATTTTTCCGGGCATGCTGCGTAACGTGCCCGCGACTGCTGAGTCACAGGGCAGTCCTCAATAGCCGCGGACTAATTAACGGCGTAAATACGGAGGTGAGAGCGCGGTGCAAATTTCGCATCAACACTCTCACCAGTTCCGCCCCTGTAGCTCAATCGATAGAGCTTCGGTCTTTTAGGACATGGACCGTATGTTCAGTTCACGCTGAGGGCGAAAGCACCACCTTGTCACCCTTTTTTGAAAACGCATGAGCGAATCCAGCCAATCCAGCCAGTGCCATCACGGCCGCACCGATGAATGCGAGCAGTGCTGCCAGGTAAGCCTTCTCTCCAAAGATGCTGAATCCGTAAGAAGTCAGCAACAAGCCTCGAAGCGTTTCGCCTTTAAACATTGAGTCGCGTTGACCGGTGACTTTGTCAAGGTCAGCTTTTAGTGCATCTACGTTTGTTGCACTTGCTGTGACCGCATCGTTATAAGCGGTCCTTGCTGCTGATTGGATCGGTCCCAAGGAGGCATAAGTTTCGCCACCGCCGATGCTCTTTAAGTGGAATCCGATGTAGTCATTGGCGTAGCACTCCGCCTTTTTGCCACTATCAAGTGGTGTTCCGGCGTATTCAATGAGGCATGGGAGTTGCTTCTCTTCGTCCGAAAGGAATTCGGCCTTTGTGAAGTTGATTCTTTGCTCGGTTAGTTGTTCGCCCACATATTTATCTGCAAAATCCGCGTTGCCTTTAAATACGAATCCGAGTAGGACGAGTAATACTGCAACGGCGAGGGCGCCGCTACTGAAAATAATGTCAAGTGTTCTGCGTTTCATCTGGTGTGTCGTTTCTATTGTTGGGGTAACTATTGAACGACTTTCACCTCCTATTCATGACACTAATGCCCCATATTTCAACTTGCTAAACAAAAAATTGCGACATCCGTCTCATGATTCCGACTACGTGCGTAGTGTTAATTACCTAAAGAGACTTCGCTGTAATTGTGTGTAATTTTTTATTGAACGTAAGTTGGGTCCATCCAGAACAGTTCCCAGAAGTGACCATCCAGATCTTGAAACATCGAGCTGTACATGAACCCGAGATCCGACGGCACCTTGTGCTGGATCGCACCGGCGGCAATGGCTCGACTCGTTAATTCGTTTACCTCCTCGACACTGTCGCAGGTCAAGGCAATGATAACTTCACTCGTCTTTGAGGTATCGGTAACTGGATTCGGTATGAACGAGGTAAAGAATGGTTCAACCAGCAACATGGCGTAAATGTTCTCACCGATGATCATGCATGTTGCGTTTTCATCGGTGAATTGTGGATTGAACGAGTAGCCAAGCTTGGTGAAAAACTCCACCGAGGCACTCAGGTCTTTTACCGGCAGGTTGACGAATATGTTTTCATGCATGAACCTAAATATGGCATAAATGCCTAATTCGCACCTACCGAGATCTCGAGTCGGTGACGATTTGTGTATGTATAAATAGGTATGGTTTAGATGGTGGTTGAGGGCGAAAGTGATTTTATTGATATTGGCGGGATTGACGACTTTGTCGACGGGGAGGTCACACCTATTACCGCAGGCACGCGACGTTTGGCTGTTTCCCGACGAGGCGATGCAGTAGCTGCGATCTCGGGAATCTGCAATCATTCCGGTGGACCGCTCGGTTTGGGTCGGTTGAGCGGCGATTACGTTGTGTGCCCGTGGCACGCTTGGAAGTTTCATCGAGAAACCGGTCTGGGTGAGCCTGGTTTTGAGGAAGACCATGTCCCGGCCTATCCAGTTCGCGTCGCTAACGGACGAATTCTTGTGGATGTGGCCAATGGAACCCGTCGAAGTCGCGGCCCACACGAGCCCCACCCTCTTACTCGAGATCATTTGACGCGACAGGACGGCCCGATTCGAGTCGTCGGAATCTCATCGACAGTGATGAATGCGTCCGAGCCTCGCTACTCAGGATCCGAAGCACTGCTCACTCACGCCCTGGCTTATGCCGGTAATGGGGGATGCGATACACGCCTGATTCGACTCAACGACCTCAAGTTTCGGGCCTGCGAGGGTTACTACTCCAAGTCGGCCCATGCCTGCACATGGCCGTGCACCATTACTCAATTCGATCCCACCGATGAATTGACCGAGGTATATGAAGCGCTGGTGCATTGGGCCGATGTTGTCATCATCGCCACTCCCATCCGGTGGGGTAAGGCAAGTTCGCTATATTTCCGGATGGCAGAACGCCTGAACTGCGTGCAAAATCAGATAACAATCGCCGATCGAATCCTTATTCACAACAAGGTCGCCAGTTTCATCATCATCGGTGGACAGGACAATGTGCAAGGGGTTGCCGGCGACATGCTCGGATACTTCGGCGAACTTGGTTTCCACTTTCCAACATTCCCTTATATTGCTCACACCGAGGGATGGTCGGCTGAAAATATGGAGCGAAACGTTCGAATTTTGAGGAATTCCGAATCGCTTCGTCGTGGCGTCGAAGAACTCGCCCAACGGTCGATCGATTTGGCGACTCGACTGATTTCCACCGAACCTGCGATGAAAGTTGAGCGTGGCGGCCGTAAGGCAGGGTCAGACAAATCTGACGAATAGATAGTCTTGATGTAATGGACAATATTGACGAGTTCATGGAGCGCAGACGAACGGAACTTGCTGGTCGCACCGCCGACATACTCCGTGAACTGGCAATCAGCCTGAACATTGAAACTATCGAGCGAGAACTACACCGAATTACTGGAACCTGCGGAACCTATGGACTTATGGACGGCTCCCGGGGAGCGGCCGATCTATTGGTTCGAGTTCGTGGTGAGCTTGTTGGTGGATTGGCCGACGAATTGAATGCACTTGCCGATGTGTTTGCCCGATCATCTAGCAGTGGGGAAAACTAATGCCGGTTCGCCACATCCTCGTTGTTGACGACGATCCGGATCTCACCGACCTCGTGCGCGAATTACTGCACGGCGAAGGACACAGTATTTCAGTGGCGCCAAATGGAGAGCGTGCCGAGCAGATAGCCCGAGCGCGACCACCCGATCTAATCATCCTTGATGTTGATTTGCCGGGCATGAAGGGACCAGAAGTGTGCCGTCGTCTGCGCGAGTTCAGCACCGCACCAATCCTGTTTCTTACGGCCGCATCTTCCGAGGCTGATCAAATCGTTGGATTCACTGCCGGCGCCGATGATTATGTAACCAAACCCTTTGGTCCACATGTGTTACTCGCCAGAGTGCGAACTCTGTTGGCTCGTGGTACTCGAACCACTTCTGGTCCGAAACTAATCGGCAATGTTCAAATTGACGCCAACGCCCAAGTCGTAACTGTGGACGGAATACTTATCGATTTGACAAAGACCGAGTACGACGTACTCACTACACTTTCGGCGCGCGAAGGTCACATCATTAGCAAGAGTGATTTGGTACACGAGGTATGGGGCGAGTGGTTCGGTGATAGTCATGTCATCGAAGTGACAATTTCGCGGTTGCGTGCCAAACTCGTTCGTGCCGGCGCACCTGATCGTTTGATCACCACACATCGTGGAATTGGTTACAGAATCAGCTCGCCACATTAAACTCTGAGTCGAGAGTTGAGAGTTTTTGGCGTATTTAAAGAACTTTATTAGTTCGTTTTTCACATTGTGAGGTAGTTGAGCGGTTGCTGAGAGGTTCATGAAAACCCAGCATTAGTAGGATAGTGAGGTGAGATCCAGCTCCAATTTCCGCCAGGCGCGTCGCTTCGTGCTGGCTGGCGCGGTATCGGGCTTTGTGCTATTCGGATCGGCATCTCCGGCAAGCGCCGCTGTTTCCAACGTCAACTTTTCGACGGCCACAAGTTTGGTCGAGGGTGCTACGGCCACGTACACAGTTCAATTTCGTACCAGTGTGCTGATGGCTGCCGGTAACACCATTACTGCAACGTTTGGAAGTGGCCAGACCAATGTTGATAGATATACCATTCCTGCGTCGCCAGCGATTACTTTTGGTACAGGTTTTACTGGTGCGGGTTGCGCAGGTGGGGCAACAGGTGTCGGCAACAACACCAACAAAACCGTTGTCGTAACATTGCCAGCTTCGTGCGCTAGCTCTGCAACTGGCACCACGATGAACATGACCGTCGCCGGAATTATTAACCCAGAGGCAAGTACCACAGCAGTAGCTGGAATGACAGTCGCCACAAACGTGACAAGTAATACAACAGCAAGTGCCGATGCTTCACCGCCAGTTATTACCTCAGCGCCGATCACATCGGTTGTTAACGCCGCTGGATTTCCCAGCACTACAACTGCTGGTGGAACAACAATCACGATTACGTCACCTGTGATGGGTTCGAGCGCCACTGGAGTTTCAGTACAATTTGACGTTGGTGGTACTCCTACCGCTGGTACGTCATTAACCTGGGTGAATGCGACAACAATTACGGTCGTAGCACCAGCGGAAACTGCTGGTTCGCGACCCGTTACTGTCACAAAAAATGGCAGTGTGACCGCAACATTTGCGTTCACTTATGTTGGTGCTCCGACGATTACGTCGGTGTTGTCGGCTACTGGGTTCCCGTCTGGTCCGACTGCTGGTGGGACGACGGTAACGATTACGGGAACGAATTTGACTGGCACATCTGCGGTGACCTTTGGTGGCACTGCTGGCACGACGATCACCAATGTCGGTGCAACCTCGATCACGGTTGTCACTCCGGCTAAAACTGCTGGCGCGCTAGATGTGGTGTTGACCGGTTCGGGTGGGGCGGTGACGAGCACGAATGGTTTCACTTATGTTGGCGCTCCGACTATCACTTCGGTGTTGACAGCAACTGGGTTCCCGTCTGGCCCAACTGGCGGTTCGACGACCGTAACGATTACCGGAACCAACCTGACCGGCACCTCGGCAATCACTTTCGGTGGCACATCGGGTACGACGATCACCAACGTGGGGGCAACGTCGATAACGGTTGTTACCCCTGCCCATGCTGCCGGTGCGGTTGATGTTGTGCTCACTGGTGCGGGCGGTCAAGTAACTAGTTCTGGTGGGTTCACTTATGTTGCTGCGCCGACGATTACATCTGTGTTGACAGCAACCGGATTTGCCTCTGGTCCGACGGGAGGTTCAACGACCGTAACGATTACCGGAACCAACCTGACAGGCACATCTGCTGTCACCTTTGGTGGGACATCGGGCACGACGATCACCAACGTGGGGGCAACCTCTATAACAGTTGTTACCCCTGCCCATGCTGCCGGTGCGGTTGATGTTGTCTTGACTGGTGCTGGCGGTCAAGTAACAAGTAGTGGCGGGTTCACTTATGTTGCTGCGCCGACGATCACTTCTGTGTTGACAGCAACTGGGTTCCCGTCTGGTCCGACTGCTGGTGGGACGACGGTAACGATCACCGGAACGAATTTGACTGGTACTTCATCCGTGACGTTCGGTGGCTCATCAGGCACGACGATCACCAACGTGGGGGCAACATCGGTAACCGTTGTAACCCCAGCACATGCCGCAGGGGCGGTCGATGTGGTCTTGACAGGTGCCGGTGGTGCGGTCACAAGTACCGGTGGCTTCACTTTTGTTGCCGCTCCGACAATTACGAATGTTTCGCCATTGGTCGGTATAACCACTGGCGGTACAACGGTAACGATCACCGGAACGAATTTGACAGGTACTTCATCCGTGACCTTCGGTGGCTCATCAGGCACGACGATCACCAACGTCGGTGCAACATCGGTAACCGTTGTAACCCCAGCACATGCCGCAGGGGCGGTCGATGTGGTCTTGACAGGTGCGGGTGGTCAAGTAACAGGTACTGGTGGCTACACCTATGCGGTGGCGCCGGGTGCACCAACGAGCGTGTCAGGAACTGCTGGTAACACTCAGGTCTCATTGACTTGGACTGCTCCGTCTAGTGACGGCGGTTCGGCGATCACTGATTACGTTGTCGAATTTGATGGGGGGTCTGGTTTCACAACGTTTAGCGATGGCACGTCAACAACGGCTGCCGCAACTGTTACCGGTTTAACTAATGGAACTTCGTACACGTTTAGGGTCAGTGCAATTAACGCAGTTGCCACCGGTACAACATCGACTGTTTCGGCTGCCGTTATTCCACGCACGGTACCTAATGCACCAACTTCTGTGGTGGGTACCGCGGGTAACACGCAAGTGTCATTGACTTGGAGTGCACCAGGTAATACTGGTGGTTCGGCGATCACGGATTATGTTGTCGAATTTAATGATGGTTCTGGTTTTGCGGTATTTGCTGATGGCACTTCGACATCTGCAGCAGCCACTGTCACCGGTTTGACGAACGGTACTTC
>JANNRJ010000021.1:0-17036 GCA_031401235.1 Actinomycetota bacterium | reverse complement strand
AGTTCTTCTGGATTTAGGCGCGGATTCATCGGGTCACCCGTCCACTCCCATGCGGCGACATGACTGAACTTGTCGTCATCGCGCAAGGCTTCACCGTCTGCGGTCTGATACTCCGTTCGGAAATGCGCTCCACAACTTTCCTCGCGGGCTAGCGCGTCTTTGCACATCACCATCCCAAGTTGGAAGAAGTCGTCAACTCGTGCCGCCTTCTCCAATGTCTGATTTACCGACTCACCGGTGCCGGTGACACGTAGATCTTTTTTAAACTCGTCATACAATGCCGGAAGATCCGAAAGGGCCTGTTCCAGACCGTTGCGTGTGCGCTCCATTCCGCAATAATCCCAAATGACGCGTCCAAGTTGGCGATGAAACCAGTCTGGTGAACGCGTCCCCTTACTTGACAAGAATCCGTTGAAGCGTCCTTTGGCTTCGTTTTCCGCGGCCGTAAACGCTGGATGATCAATACCTGGAATTGGTTTGTTGAGCAACGGTGCCAGTTGATTGCTAATGGTGTACGGCAATATGAAATAGCCGTCAGCCAGACCCTGCATCAACGCCGAGGCTCCAAGTCGATTGGCGCCATGATCCGAGAAGTTCGCTTCGCCAATCGAGTACAAATTTGGAACTGTGGTTTGTAATTCGTAGTCGACCCACAATCCACCCATTGTGTAGTGCGACGCGGGATAGATGCGCATCGGCGTGCTGTATGGATCCTCGCCAGAGATTCGTTCGTACATCTGGAACAAATTGCCGTAACGCTCTTCCACAACATTGCGACCAAGTCGTTGGATTGCGTCAGAGAAATCGAGATACACGCCATTTTTCAGTGGCCCAACCCCATGACCTTTGTCGACGACACGTTTGGCCGCTCGGGAAGAAATGTCGCGTGGAGCCAAATTGCCATAAGTTGGGTAGAGCCGCTCCAGGTAGTAGTCACGCTCGCTTTCTGGAACTGCATCAGCCGCGCGATTTTCATCCACTCTTGTCGGCACCCATACCCGGCCATCATTGCGTAATGACTCGCTCATCAAGGTGAGCTTCGACTGATCTTCACCGCTTTGGGGAATACAGGTGGGATGAATTTGGGTAAAGCATGGATTGGCGAACATTGCACCCCTGCGATGAGCCCGCCAGGCCGCAGTGACATTGCAATTGATTGCATTTGTCGAAAGAAAGAACACATTGCCATAGCCACCCGTGGCAAGCACAACGGCGTGGGCCGCATGTGATTCGATCTCGCCGGTGAGCAAATCTCGGACAACAATTCCGGCACAGCGACCGTCAATGACAACGGTGTCGACGAGTTCGGTGCGATTGAATAATCGCACCCCACCCAAACCAACTTGGCGCGACAGCTGTTGATACGCCCCGAGCAGAAGTTGTTGTCCCGTTTGCCCTCTGGCGTAAAAAGTTCGGCTTACTTGCGCTCCACCGAAGCTCCGATTGTCAAGCAATCCGCCATACTCACGGGCAAATGGAACTCCCTGGGCCACCATTTGGTCGATGATGTCGACCGATACTTGTGCCAGCCGATGAACATTTGCCTCTCGTGAACGAAAATCGCCACCCTTGATGGTGTCAATAAACAACCGATTTACCGAATCACCATCAGCCTGATAATTCTTGGCCGCATTAATTCCGCCTTGAGCCGAAATTGAATGAGCACGACGCGCCGAGTCATGAAACGTGAAGGCATCAACTTGATATCCAAGTTCGGCCAGCGTTGCCGCAGCCGATGCCCCGGCGAGTCCCGTCCCCACCACGATGATTTTGAACTTACGTTTGTTGCTCGGGTTTACCAACTTGGAATTCTCTTTGTAGGAATCCCACTTTTCTGACAACGCACCAGCGGGAACCCGGGTGTTGAAGGTATTCATTGGACAATACCGGCCAGCACAGCAATGGGAAATGAGACATTACCGACCACGATGATTGTGGCAAACGCTGTTGCAAAGCCGCGACGCCAATTGTTGAACCGTGGATTACTCCAGCCGAGAGACTGAAAGATGCTCCACGCACCATGAAACAAATGAATCCCCAGCAAAATATTGGCGACCACATATAACGCCGAAACTGGCCAACGGTCGAGACTTCGAACAATGTTGTTGTATACCTCTCCACGAACAAATGTTGAATCGGTACCGGTGGCATTGACGACACCAAATGTGAGATCGAGAAGGTGCCAGACAAGGAACGCCAGCACGATGACTCCCGTCCAACGCATTGTGCGACTTGCAAACGTGGCAACTTGGTAATCGCGTGCACTCTGGTACTTAACTGGCCGAGCAGAATGATTGAGTCTGGTGAGCGACCACGCTGCATGAAGATGCGCGATCAGCATGGCGATAAGCCCACCGCGAAGAATCCACAAAACCACACCTTTCGGCGCGATCGGATACAACAAATTCCAGAGGAACTCAGAGTAATGATCAATATCGGCGGCACCGAGATACATCTTCAGGTTGCCAATCATGTGGAACAAGACGAATCCCATCATTGCGATTCCGCTAATTGCCATGACGTATTTCTTGCCCACGGCCGTGGAATACAGGTCAATGAAGAATGGTCGACGACCCCGAACAGAAACTGCGGTACCGCTCACGGGTACTCGGCGGGAGGAAATGGTCGTGGCCATAGGGAACCGACTTCACGCTAGTTCTTAGCCCCTATATATAGGTCTCATTTCGGGTGGTGTGAATGACGTCTCACCTAACCCACCAGAGCGAATTTCGCTTGTTACCCACAAGATTCTCTACACTTTGCCAGACACATTCCATAAGGGCGCCAACAGGCCGTCCCCCATCAAATAGTTGGAGAGATCACTCGTGACGTCAATACTCGCATCCGAAGGCGGCTGGCAAGAATTCACCCTCAAAGGCGGTGAGTGGCTCATTCTTGCAATGTCTGGATTGGCAGCCGTGCTGGCCCTAGCAGTTGGTTGGTTTCTCGCGGTCAGAGTGCTCAAGGAAGACCAGGGCACGGACAAGATGAAGGAAATTTCGCGCGCTATTCAAGTTGGCGCGTGGGCGTATCTAAAACGTCAGTTCCGCACGATTGGCATCATTCTCATTCCAGTATCGGCAGTGGTGTTTCTCACCAGTGTGACGATCACAAAGACAAATGGTGACCAGGCATTGAGTTTCATTTCGTCGGGAATTTTCCGAACGATTGCGTTTCTACTCGGCGGAATTGCCTCCGGTCTCACCGGCTATATCGGCATGACATTGGCAACCCGCGGCAATGTTCGCACCGCTGCCGCGGCTCGTCGCGGCTCTTTACCTCAGGCTTTGCAAATAGCGTTTCGCACTGGTGGAGTGGCTGGCATGTTCACCGTCGGGCTCGGTCTGCTTGGAGCCACAATAATCATCGCCATTTTTCAAAACACGAGTTCAGCAATGCTCATTGGTTTCGGTTTCGGCGGATCACTGCTAGCACTATTCCTTCGAGTGGGTGGCGGAATCTTTACCAAGGCCGCAGACGTTGGCGCCGACTTGGTGGGCAAGATTGAGGCTGGCATTCCTGAAGATGATCCGCGCAACCCAGCCACTATTGCTGACAACGTCGGTGACAATGTTGGTGACTGTGCGGGAATGGCTGCTGACCTATTCGAGAGTTACGAAGTCACACTCGTGGCTTCAATCATTTTGGGTGTGGCGGCATTCAAATCAATAGATGCGAACCCGGCACTTGGCTTGGTGTTCCCTCTCGCCGCCCGTGCCATTGGAGTCATTGCCTCCATCGCCGGAGTATTTGCCGTTCGGGCTCGCGAAGGAGAAACAAACGCACTGAAGCCAATTAACCGAGGATTCGCCGTGGCCGGATTAATCACCGTCGTCGGTACCCTCGCCCTTGCGCTCTATTACGTCGGTAACGACAATTTCAATGCTGGTTGGCGTGTGTTTGGTGCCGTAGTTGTTGGATTGGTTCTTGCTCAAGTTCTCAGTCGGCTCACTGAATATTTCACGGGCACCGAGTATGGCCCTGTTCAAGAAATTGCCGCAAGCACAGAGACTGGTCCGGCGACAGTGGTGTTGTCGGGTACTTCATCGGGACTTGAGTCATCGGTGTATGCAATCATCTGCATCGCGATTGCCCTCGGAGCAACGATTTGGCTCGGCGGTGGAAACATTCAGTTCTCGCTCTATTTGGTTGCATTGTGCGGAATGGGCATGCTGGCAACAACAGGTGTCATCGTTTCGGAGGACACATTTGGTCCGGTCGCCGACAATGCCGCTGGTATTGCCGAAATGGCCGGAGAGTTCTCCGGCGAATCTCAAAAAATTCTCGTCAATCTTGACGCCGTGGGAAATACCACTAAGGCCGTGACTAAGGGGTTCGCCATTGGTTCGGCAGTCATTGCCGCAGTGGCACTCTTTGCTTCTTATATTGAAACCATTGCCAGTGAACTTGGTCTGAAGGATGCGGCGGGCAAATTGCTGGAAGGAAAGGCAATTTTTTCGGCCGCAGAAACTCAAATCAATGTCGCCGATGTCAAGATATTTATCGGTCTGCTCATCGGCGGGTCGGTGGCCTTTATGTTCTCGGCGCTTGCAATTCGAGCTGTCAGCCGTACTGCCGGTGTGGTAGTTCAAGAAGTTCGCAAGCAATTCGCTGACGGTGGGATTATGGCCGGCACGAAGCAACCCGACTATGCGCCGGTCATTGATATTTGTACCGCCGCATCTTTGCGCGAACTCACCACCCCAGCCCTACTTGCCGTGCTTACGCCCGTAATCGTTGGTTTTGGAATCAGTTACCTTGCTCTGGGCGGATTTTTGGCTGCCGTTATTCTCACCGGTCAGTTGATGGCAAATTATTTGAGCAACTCTGGTGGGGCATGGGATAACGCCAAGAAATACATCGAAGATGGTCACCACGGCGGCAAAGGTTCTAATGCCCACAAAGCGGCCGTTATTGGTGACACAGTCGGCGACCCATTCAAAGACACCGCTGGCCCAGCACTCAATCCGCTGATCAAGGTGATGAACTTGGTCTCGCTGCTGATATTGCCAGCGATTATCAACTTGCGTGATAATACCGCTGGACGATATTCCATCGCGGGTGTAGCACTTGTGATCTTGGCTATCGCAATTTCATTTTCGCGTCGCAAGACCAAAAGTTTGGTGAGCGCATAGTCGCCACGATGTTGGCCCTGTTCAATATTGAGCAGTGGCTGGATTCTGGTGGCCTGATACTTCTAGCCGGGATTGTTTTTGCAGAATCGGGATTGCTCATTGGCTTTTTTTTGCCGGGTGATTCGCTGTTATTTATCGCCGGATTCCTCGCCTCAGAAGCGGGTGGCCGAGTATTGCCCCCTTTGCCGGCGGTGGCCGGAGTGACGGTTATTGCCGCAATTCTCGGTGATCAGTTCGGCTATTGGATCGGTAACCGAATTGGTCCGACACTATTTGATCGTCCCAAATCACGACTCTTTAATCCTCAGCATGTGGTTCGTGCCCATCAATTCTTTGATCGCTATGGCGCCAAGACAATTGTGCTGGCTCGATTTGTCCCAATTGTGCGCACCTTCGCCCCAATCGTTGCTGGCATCGGGACGATGAAGTACCGAACGTTTGTGATGTACAACATTATTGGCGGTTTGCTGTGGGGCGTGGGAGTCACAACACTTGGCTATTACCTCGGTGAAATAAGCGCAGTTCGAAACAATATCGAAATCGCCATAGTTGCAATAGTTGTGATTTCTGTGCTGCCAATGTTGATTGAAATTTTGAAACATCGTCGTCGTGTCACGAAACCAACTGATCAATAGCGACTGGATATGAAGATTCGGTATCTCAGCAAGGAGTGGATCGACGCTGTTTCGGATTCGGTGACAACCAGTGAGGCGTTGCAGTTACTCGGCAACAAACACATCTTTGGACTCACTCAAGTTGTGACATCAACTCCTTTCGGCGAAGTGAGATACCACCTCCAAAGTGGCGCTGGTGCTGTGAAGTTCACGATTGGTGATGCGAACCCTGAAAATGTGCGATTTGTGCAGGATTACCAAACCGCCATTGCCGTGGCCACAGGAAAGATGAACTCGCAGGAGGCGTTCATCAACGGTCACATTCGATTCAGCGGCGATCATCAATGTCTCATTGATGCGCAGGAAATTTTTGCGCTACTGGACGAAGTATTCACTTCGGTACGAGATCAAACCGAATACCTCTAAAAAATATCAAGCACCAAGCGTGAAGGCCGTCATCGACGTCGAGCCAAATTCGTAGCCCTCAATCAGAACACTGAGTGATGATTGCGCCGATTCGGCGAGACCGGCGATGTATACGACCGGAAGAAAGTGCTCTGGTGTAGGAACCGCAAGACGCGCATCGGGATGCTCGAGCAGATCAATGATCTGGCCCGGAGTTGAACTGGTGAGCACTCGCCGGGACTCGGTATCGAAGCGTTGTGCCCAATCATCACCTAGTCCAGGCTTGTCCCATCGCATAATTGACAAGTTATGAACGATGTTGCCACTGCCAACAATGAAAACTCCTTCGTCGCGCAATGGTGCCAGCGCTCGACCAATTTCGAGGTGAAACTCGGCCGGTTTAGTGGCGTCAATGGATAATTGCACTATTGGAACATCGGCCTTGGGAAACATACGGCAGAGCACAGACCAGGTCCCGTGATCTATTCCCCAAGATGACTCATCGCTAATCACTGGATGTGGTGCAAGCAAGTCCACGACTCGTTGGGCCAGTTCTGGACTGCCTTTGGCTGGATAAGAAAATTGGGAGAGTTGCGGTGGGAAACCACCGAAATCGTAGATCTGTCGAGGGTTCGCCATTGCCGTCACCGCTGTGGCGCCGATAAACCAATGTGCCGAGACGCACAGGATTGACTCGGGGAGACCGACGGTTTCAATGATGTGGGTGCCGAAGTTTTCCCACACTTGTGTATAGCGATTGTTCTCAATTGCATTCATCGGACTTCCGTGTCCAATGAATGCGGCGGGAATCAAGTTCTACCGCAAACGACTATGAGTAGTACGGGTTAGCCCCGCTGGCATGATCGGTGAGGTCGCGTACTTTAGAAATCGCTGGTACAAGTTCGCCAATCATTGTTTGCACACCTTCGAGCATTGTTTGGCGACTCATCGAGCATCCGTGACATCCCCCACCCATCGTGAAATAAGCGGTTCCCTCCGTGTCGTGTCCGGCAAATGTCACGAATCCGCCATGGGCAGCAAGCGCCGGGTTGACGTCAGTGGCAACAATTGTTTCGATTTGGGCCGAGATCTCGTCATCGCGAACCAAGCCTTCGATATTCGGGGCCGTGGGCTTGTTCGGATTTCGAATCAGCAATCCTTGAGATTCGGAATGATCGATGACAGCATCCTGCAGGGCATCGAGGTCTTTTGACGGAATAATCACCTTCAGTCCGTCGATTGTGCGGACTTCATCACTGAATGCCGCTTTGGTGACGATGTCAAACGACAAGTCATAACGGAAGTCTTCGCCCGGTTCGGACAATATTTCTACTCGCAAACCTAAACGATCAGTTTCTGGTTCAGCATCACGAAGTTCAATGAGCTTGGTATGCGCCACCGAAGTGATCGTAATAATCGTGTTTGACTTATCGACTTCAGTGGCTAATGGCGCAAATGGACTCACCCAAAAATCCTACCTATATCTAATGGAATCAGTCCCAACTGTGGCAACCTTTACCCATGAACCAAGGAAGTCGTCGAGCGATCTATGCAGCGTTTGCTGCCAACCTAGGAATTGCGATTGCAAAGTTGATTGGGGCAATCATTACCGGATCGGCGGGGTTACTGGCCGAGACATTTCACTCATTGGCCGACACCGGTAATCAGGCACTATTACTTGTCGGTGGCCGGCGGGCCAAGCGCAAGCCATCCAAGGAGCACCCCTTTGGCTATGGTTCGGAACGATATTTTTGGTCGTTCGTAGTTGCCTTGGTCCTGTTTAGCCTCGGTGGATTATTCGCTTTGTACGAAGGTGTGCAAAAACTCCGGAATCCGCACGAGGCGTCAAACCTCGGGCTCGCCATCATCATCTTGACATTTGCCATCGTCTTGGAGACCTTCTCACTTCGCACCGCAGTTAAAGAAGCGAACAAATCCAAAGTGCGGGATGTGTCGTGGTGGAGTTATATCAAGAATTCTAAGGAACCCGAGTTGCCAGTCGTGTTGCTGGAAGATTTCGGCGCGGAGATCGGATTGTTTCTTGCATTGCTTGGCGTCATCGTCGCCAGCATCACCGATAATTCCCGTTGGGATGCGCTCGGATCGCTAGCAATTGGCGCGTTGCTCATTGGAATTGCCTTTGTACTCGCGGTGAAGATGAAGAGTCTGCTCATTGGCGAAGCTGCAACGGCAGAGGTCCAGACCTTAGTGTCCGCTGCACTCATTAATCATCCCCACGTCAACAAGATCATTCACATGAAAACCTTGCATCTTGGACCAGACGAAATTCTTCTCGCTGTCAAGATTGAATTCAATCGCGAACTTTCTATAACTCAATTGGCATTGGAGATTGATGATGCCGAAGTGCGGGCACGAAATGCTGTCAAGCAGCGACTTGTCATTTATATTGAGCCCGACATCATGAACTCATCCCAGGTCTTGTAGTCTGGGTCTGTACGCACGGGGAGTCCGCTGGTTCGGCGGGCTGAGAGGGTGGTCGCCGCCACCGACCCGCACACCTGATCTGGGTCATGCCAGCGGAGGGAGCGAGAGCAATGAGCAGTTCATCCACGATTTCAACTTCGGTCCACAAAGACTCAACCACGATCGTGATTATCGGTGGCAATCCCCCAGTTTTGTCAGTTGTGGATGCGCTCCCCGCCTACGACTTTGTAATTGCTGCTGATTCTGGCTTGCATGGCGCTCGCGCGCTCGGATTGCAAGTAAATGCCGTAGTTGGCGACATGGACTCAGTGGATTTACAACTTTTAGACGAAGTCCGATCGGCTGGCGCAATCATTAAGCCTGCGCCGATTGACAAAGACGCCACCGATACGGAACTGGCGTTGCTATTTGCAGTCGAGTGTGGCGCCAAGCGCATTGTCGTAGTTACCGGTGGCGGTGGTCGCTTGGATCACCAACTCGGAGTGCTCAATGTTTTGTTCCATCCCCGGCTGGCCAATATCAGTGTGGAGATGTTTTGGGATACCGCACATGTTTTGGTATTACGTGGTCCGGCAAGCACGGAAATTCGCGGACATCATGGGGAGACCGTTGGATTGTTGCCCATCGGTGCGGATGCAATTGGCGTCACCACTGATGGACTTGCTTGGCCACTCGACCATGAAACGATTCTGGCATATTCCACTCGCGGAGTGAGCAACAAACTTGTTGGTAATTCGGCAAACGTTTCATTCACTCAGGGACATTTACTTATTATTCGGCCAGATGCATTGGAGGAATGACATGAGAAAAACATTGAACTTAGTTATGGCACTAGGTGTAACGGGCGCACTAGTGATGATGTCTGGTTGTGCACTGAAATCCACTCCCAGCGACTCAACCGGCGCGACAGAAACGACCGTGAACGAGCCAATTACTCTGACTCTGCTCGCTCACGATTCGTTTACTCCGAGTGAGGGAATCTTCGACGCATTCACCGCCGCTACGGGGGTAAAAGTGCGTGTCGTGCAAGGTGGAGATGCCGGCGAGTTGGTGACTAAGGCGGTCCTCACTTCCGGCAATCCCGAAGGTGATGTGTTATGGGGAGTGGATAATACGTTTCTCTCCCGTGCACTTGAAGCAAATGTCTTCGCTCCGTATCAATCGAAGAATTTCAGTCTCTTTGATCCAACGGCCACGGCTGGAATACCTGGCAATGAAGTAACCCCTGTTGATACTGGGGATGTGTGCATCAATTACGACATCGCTTTCTATGCCCAACGAGACCTCACGCCTCCACTTACCCTTCGAGCATTGACTTCGAGTTCTTATAAAAATCAACTCGTGGTGCCGAGTCCGCTGAGCTCATCGCCTGGTTTGGCATTTTTTCTGGCCACGGTGGTTGAATTCGGTGAAGATGGTTGGCAAACATATTGGGAACAACTCCGCGCTAATGGCGTGCTCGTGGTGGACGGTTGGACCGAGGCCTACACCGTCGAGTTTTCCGGTTCGACAGGCAAGGGTGATCGTCCACTAGTGGTGAGTTACGCCTCTAGCCCTCCGGCAGAAGTTCTGTATGCAAATCCGCCGATCACCGAAGCACCAACTGCAGTCGCTTCACTGACCTGCTTCCGCCAGGTGGAATATGCCGGGGTACTACGTGGTACAGAACATGAAGCCCAGGCTCGACTATTGGTTGATTATCTAACCGATGTGGCGTTTCAAGAAGATTTACCACTTACCCAGTTCGTCTACCCAGTGAACATAAACGCAACTTTGCCGGACGCCTTTACCCAATACTCGCTGCGACCAGAAAATCCGTTGACTCTAGAGCCAAATGTAATTGCCGAAAACCGTGCGGCATGGCTCGACGCATGGACACAAATCGTCTTGCGTTAGCACGGACGAAATCTAGAATTAATGACGATCAACCGCTCCCCTTATCGTGCCAGCGCACCTGCATTGGCACTGTTACCAATATTGACAATAGCGATATTCGTAATTTGGCCGCTTGGAAATATCTTCTCCCGGTCATTGTCGTGGGAAGTGATTACCAGACTGGCGCGAAATTCATCGATACGGCAAGTGTTGTGGTTTTCGACATGGCAAGCGATTGCCAGCACGCTGATCACATTGTTGGTTGCATTTCCGGTGACATATGTATTGGCACGTTACAAATTTGTGGGCAAGCGAATGCTCCTCGCCTTGGTAACAATTCCGTTTGTGTTACCAACTGTCGTGGTCGGCGCGGCATTTCTTGCCATACTTCCGCAATCTCTGCATCGTTCCGTGGCGGCAATTCTCATCGCCCACACATATTTCAATATTGCGGTGGTCGTTCGAATGGTCGGTCGTCGATGGGAACAAATCTCTCCGCTGATCATTGATGCTGCCAGCACACTGGGTGCCTCACCATTCAAAATATTCCGAACGGTTACGCTGCCGACACTGGCCACGGCGGTTCGTTCCGCCTCAGCCGTGATCTTTCTTCTTTGCTTCACGTCCTATGGAATTATTCGAGTTCTCGGAGGGCCAAGTCGAGCGACTCTGGAGGTCGAAATCTATTCTCGAGCAGTCCAACTTGGGGATCTCTCCGGCGCGGCAGTGCTCAGTCTGTTCCAACTTTTGATTCTTGGTATGGCGATGTGGTGGTGGATTCATACAACGCGCAGACCGAACAATCTGGCACGAATTCAGATGTATGCGACAGTGCCACAAACATTTCGACAACGAATCACTGTGTACGGGATCAGCATCACTACTGCGATTGTCATAGCAATTCCATTGATGATGGTATTTGTGCGCTCGATATCGACAGACAGCGGAATGAGTCTCGAAGCTTGGCGTCTAGTTTTCGGTAATCACGTCACTGGTTTGGGTACACGACCACCTCTTGGGGCATTTTGGACTTCTCTGCAGTTCGCTATCGCAACTGCCATCCTCGCCGGTGTCGTTGGACTGGCTGCAGCCGGGGCGATTGCCTATGGCAGCCGTCGTATCGGTCAACTTGAAGCAATCGTGATGCTGCCACTGGCAACTTCCGCCGTCACACTTGGGCTCGGACTGCTGATCACTTTTGACAGCGGAATTACCGACTTGCGCTCATCATGGATCATGATCCCGATTGCCCACTCGCTCGTGGCTCTACCCGTAGTGGTTCGAACGATGCTGCCAGTCATTCGCTCAGTCCCACAAAGCATTCGAGACGCTTCCACCACCCTTGGCGCGTCGCCGTGGCGAATGTGGATGACCATCGATCGATCATTAATTGCTCGGGGGTGGGTGACATCTTTGGCATTCGCTGGCGCGATTTCGCTCGGTGAATTTGGTGCCAGTAGTTTTCTCACCCGCCGCTCATCGGCCACTCTTCCAACTGAAATCGCACGCCTGCTTGGTCGGCCAGGAGACCTTGTTCAATCCCAGGCATATGTGCTGTCGAGTTTGCTAATCGTATTCATCGCCTTATCGTTACTTGCGGTAGATGGGCTCCGACCCGACCGGGTTGCCACCTGATGCTCCGTGTCGACAACATCAGCGTAATTTTGGGAACGAACGAGATCTTTCACCACCTCTCCCTAGAACTGGCGACGAGAGAAATAGTTTCTCTCGTCGGGCCAAGTGGATCGGGTAAGACCACTCTGCTTCGGGCGATTGCCGGTCTGCAACCGCTGACGTCTGGACGCATTTTTGTCGCCGAGCGAGACATCACCGAAGTTCCCACTTATCGTCGCACCATTGGCATGGTCTTTCAAGACAATCAACTATTTTCGCACATGACGGTATTTGACAACATTGCGTACTCGCTTCGAATCATGAACATTGCAAAATCCATTCGAACGCAACGGGTCGGCGACATGCTCCGACTTGTTGGCCTGGAAGGATTCGAGGAGCGCTCTACCGTCGAACTTTCCGGTGGTGAAGCCAAACGAGTCGCAGTTGCTCGTTCGCTTGTCGCCGAACCCTCCGTGCTATTGCTTGATGAGCCACTCACCGGTCTAGACGGAGAACTTCACCGACGTCTGTTACAAGATCTCTCAGACCTATTGCGAGAACGTGGGACCACGGTCGTACATGTCACCCACGACCATGACGAAGCGCACGGACTCAGCGACCGAATCGTTGACATCCGTTTGCTTTCGCAATAGAAAATCAAACTACTCTTGGGGTTGATGTCCCGGTCACCGATTCGAGTGGGCTTTTTGGGAACCGGGTTCATCGCTACCTACCATTCAAAAAGTTTGAAGCGCGGTGGCGCCAATATTGTGCGAGCGGGAATATACGACCCTGACAGGGAGCGGGCCACGGCATTTGCCAAAGCAAGCGGACACTTTGTGTGTGAATCCGAAGATGACGTCATTGAGTCGGCAGATGCGGTATTCGTGTGCGCTTGGACATCGGAACATCTGCGTCTTGTGCGCAAGGTGGTGTTGGCAGGCAAAGCCGTCTTTTGTGAAAAACCGTTAGGGCCATCATTGATCGATTCTCAAGAACTTGCCGATGCGGTAATTGCAAGTGGAGTTGTCAACCAGGTCGGCTTGGTGCTACGTCATGCACCGGCATACCTCTGGACACGTGAACTGATCACCGATCCTCGGGCTGGCCGAGTGATGAATGTCGTGTTTCGAGATGACCAATTCATTCCAATTCAGAGTTACTACGGCTCTTCCTGGCGAAGCGACGTAATGCGTGCCGGTGCTGGCGCGCTTCTCGAACACAGCATCCACGATGTGGACATGTTGCTGTTTTTGATCGGTGAAATCAGTGAAGTTGGTATGCGATCATCAAACTTTCACGGCTATCCGGGAATCGAGGATTCGGTAAGTGCGACTCTTCGGTTCAAAAATGGTGCCGTTGGAACTCTTAGTTCGATTTGGCATGACAACCTCACGCGCCCAAGCCAACGTCGGGTCGAGATTTTCTGCGAACACCGGACGATCTCGATTAATGGGCATGAATGGTTCGGTCCGGTTGAATGGCATGACGCCGATGGCCAATCAGGTTCACTTAAAGGCGATGAACTTGTGGAGCGCACCGCGCCATTGGCTTATGGTGCCACTAACCCGGACGTTGCCTTTATCAATTCGGTTGCCAGCAATACTCCAGCATTTCCGACTGTTACAACGGCTTTGCAGGCACATCTCATAGTCGATGCGATGTATCGCTCGGCCAGCAACAACGGAGCCACGGTGACGGTCGATGAGTAATGGCGAATCGCCGGCCTGGACCGTTGAGCGCTGTTCAACTCTGGAAATATTGCCATTGAGATTGTCGGTGCTTCGAGATGGAACGCCGTCACAGAATCCCCGTTATGACGAAGACGATTTGGATGGCACCGTACATTTTGCAGTGCGCGACCGTGACAACGAGGGTGAAATTATCGCCACCTCAACTTGGCTAGTTCGTCCTTGGGCACAGGATCCGACAGCAATCGCCGTGCAATTGCGTGGAATGGCAGTAGCCAAACATTGTCAAGGTCGCGGACTTGGTGGCCTGGTGTTGACCAGGGGAATTCGATACGCCCAGGAATTAGGCGCAACATATGTTTGGGCCAGAGCTCGCGATAGCGCAATCTATTTTTATGAACTCCATGAGTTCACAGTGGTCGGCGCTGAGTTCATCGATGAATCATCGGGAGTTAGCCATCACCTCGTTGTTCATTCGGTGGCACTTAACTAAATTGGATCGGGCTTAGGTAAACCCTCCACGTCAACCCGACCAAGTAACCACGCCAGTCGGTGAACTGGTGGAAGTTGCAGTGCCGCTGGTGGTAAATCTGTCAGACCCATTGGCTTCCGACTTCGCCAATTCATCATTTGCTTGTCCAATTCAAGACGCACATACAGTTCTGACCATTGTTGCCAGCCAAATTCAAGCCCCAAGTCGGCATGATGCACTTCCACTTCGCGCCAACGCAGAAAAACAAGATCTGACATTGCAATCACTGCCCCGCGGGCATTGCGGCCTTCGCCGGCCCAGGTGGTAGGCGTTGCACTTGCCCATTGCGTCTCGAGCGCATAAATACTTTTCCGAACGTCGCCTGCCAAATCGGCCGCCGACCGGTCGGAACCAATCTCGATGGCTTCGTTCCGAGCCGATATTCCACCGGGGTATTGCTCAGCAATGTCTTCATTGCCGGCCGCGATGAGTAAATGTGTATGACTGTCGGCATTGCGGGCGAGATGCGTAAGCACATGGCCCCGTGACCAGTTTGGCAGCATCGAAGGCGCACGACAATCAGCATCGGTGAGATTTTCCAGTGAGCCGAGCAGGCGCTGATGTGCGGCAGCACAGCCTGCAACGTGTTCATTAAGCATTCGAATATCAACAGTCATGTCCAGCCACGGTAGTGGCTCAATAACTAGACACTTGTAGCGCGCTGTGGAATGACGACAACAGTGCCATCGGGTTCGTGATGAACTCGGGCCGAAACTCCATAGAACTCGGCAAGTGTCTCGGCACGTAAAACCTGTTGTGCGCTACCAGCAGCGACTCGAAAACCTTGGTGCATCAGCACCAGTCGGTCGGCATACAACCCGGCAAGCGTGAGGTCATGCATTGCCGAGATCACGGTTAAACCCTGTTCACGGCGCAAACCGTCAACTAGTTCGAGGGCGTGTTGCTGGTGTCCGATGTCGAGCGCGCTGGTGGGTTCATCGAGCAGTAATACAGGTGACTCTTGAGCAATGGCTCGGGCAATAACGAGCCGTTGTCGTTCACCACCAGACAATGTGCCGAGACTACGCCGAGCGAACCTGACCAAGTCCAATCGGTTGAGTACTCGTTCAACGACATCATGGTCGTGCCCAGATTCAGAACCAAAATGAGCAACGTATGGGTTTCGACCGAGTAACACATATTCATATACGGACATGTCTTCAGGTATCGAGGGATTTTGTGGGACAAAGGAGACAAGCCGTGCTCGCCAGCGATGTGGTTCACCTTTGATCTCAGTGTTATCGAGAGTGACGGACCCCGAATATCTGACCAACCCGGTCACCGCCCGCAGAACCGATGACTTGCCGGCACCATTGGGCCCGATCAAGCACAGCCACTCTCCACTATGAACCGTGTCGTTGAATTCGGTCACGGCAAGTTCATCCCCATATGACACCCCAAAATTTGTGAACGCTACGGCTGTCATTTGGTGACCTGCCGCGTCCGCAATAGCAACAAAAAGAATGGCGCTCCAAGAAATGCGGTGACGACCCCAATGGGGGTCTCCGCCGGATCGGCCAACACGCGACTTGGAATATCAGCGGCGACTAGAAATGCCGCACCAAGCAACAAGCTCAATGGCATCACCCGCCGATAGCTGGCACCGGCAATGAGTCTTACCGCATGTGGAACGATGATCCCCACAAACCCGATGAGCCCGCTAACCGCCACGGCGGCCGCAGTGCCGAGAGTTGCCGCAAGAACGACAACTAGGCGAATCCTTCGGACGTTTGCACCAAGTGCGATCGCTTCGTCTTCACCAACACGCATTAGATCCAAAAGTCGACGGTGCAATAACAACACGCACGAACTCACCGCCACATACGGCAAGATCAGGCGCACATCTCCCCACGTCGCCGTGGAGAGCCGACCAAGTATCCAGGAATACACCTGCCGAACTACATCGTTGTGACGCTGCAACACAAATGCTTGGATCGCAGTCGCCAGCGAAGTCACCGCCACACCGGCGAGAATCAAAGTTGTAGCCGATCGCTGTGCACCAAACGATGTACCGACAACATAAGTCACAAACACAGCAACCAGTGCCCCGCAGAATGCTGCCAGTGGCAACGGATCAACGATCCAGTGCAAGGTGCTGGCTCTGTTCAATGCAAACACCACGGTGGCACCAAGACCGGCGCCGGCGGCAACGCCTAGCAAGTACGGATCCACGAGCGGATTGCGGAATACTCCCTGATAGCCGGCACCAGCCACGGACAGCATCGCTCCGACGAGTGCTGCTAACACCACTCGTGGCATCCGAATTTGCCAAATGATGTTCCACTCGGCACTGGTGATGCCACTATTCACTGAGATGAACGGCAGCCGATTGATGAGTTCGAGCGGAATTCGCCACCATGTCGGACCTGCTGGACCGATCATCGTCCCGACCACCAGTGCGACCACCAGTGCGACGACACTTGCCGATAACCACCACCGCTGACCGCGTGGAAGTACTACTACTTCCACGCTACGTGGGGTTACTGCAAGTGTCATCGACTAGGACCTAAGCATTTTCGAGTGCCTTGGATATCGACGCAAGAATAGTTTTGACAAGTTCGAGGATGCGTGGTCCCCAACGTGAGGCAATGTCATCATCAAGTTCGACGACATTTCCCTTAGTGATTGCCTTCATTTCGGACCAGCCAGCACGAGCACTTACCGTGGCTATGGATTCGTTACAACACTTGGTGTCGGCGAGAAAGATGAGATCGGGATCACTGGA
>JANNRJ010000020.1:0-25558 GCA_031401235.1 Actinomycetota bacterium | reverse complement strand
GACACCACCGGTTCCACCGAGGATCTCGATGTCCACGCCATCGAGTCCGCGAACTCCGAAACGTTCGTCGATGACTTCTTTGGGCAGGGCCAAAGTTTCCTTGGCCCCGAGCGTGAAATGTGATGCCCCAGAGTGCGTGTAAAGCCCCGCCTGTTTGGCCAGCAAACTATTCACACCATCACAGGCAACGACTACCGATGCATGCAAATCACCATCTGGACGATCCGTTGTAACTCCACATACCGCACCCGATGCACTGCGAATTAATCCAGTGACAGTCGTGCTGCAGATCACGACGGCGCCAGCGATCTCGGCTTTGTTGGCTAGCCAGCTATCAAAATCAGGTCGATAGGTGGTCGCCCCGTTGTACGGAACTTGACCCCAAGCGGTGGTCCGAAAATCTACGGAGAATGCTTGAGTTTCGGTAAGCAACATTGTGGTGCGCCGTGTCACCCAGCGTTGCACCGGCATATCAGTCCACCATTCGTCGATGAGCGAATCGAGAATTCGCGGGTACACGACACCGCCATACATGTTCTTTGATCCGGGAAACGGTCCGCGCTCGATAAGTACGACGCGTTTGCCAGCTTTAGCGAGGACCAACGCCGCACATGAGCCGGCCGGCCCGGCACCGACAATAATTGCATCAAAGGAATCAAAATTGGTCGTCATTTTGCGCTCAGAGCAGTTGTCAAAAGCGTATTGAGTTCAACGATGATCTCGTTGGCATCGCCAACGACGGCCAGATCGGCAAGTTGCATCATCGGACACGACTGGTCCAAGTTGACGGCGATGATGTGATCTGGCTGACCAATTCCACTCGTGTGCTGAACGGCGCCGCTCACTCCAAAGGCCATGTACAAATGCGGTGCCACAACTACACCGGTGGTGCCAATCTGGCGGACATGGTCGACCCATCCACGATCGGTGACCACTCGAGTTGCACCAAGTGACGCACCCAATACTGTTGCGACTGAACCAAGCATCGCAAACATTGCTTCGTTGGCGATACCTGCTCCCCCCGAGACGATTCGTTGCGCCTCGGCAAGATCAATGCTTGTGATATCTGGTGGAGCAATGCTCTCGACTTCTGCGTCAGGCGTCGAATCGCCAGCCAAATATTTGAGATGCAATACCGTCGTATCGCCAGACACGTGGAAAATATCGCGTGCGCCGACTTGGAGCGTTGCAACGAATCGCGGTTCTGGCCGTATCGACTCAATGAGTTGCCCACCCCATCGGGCAAGTTCGACAACGTTTGTTGAGACCCGGACCGCGCCGGCATAGAGATTGACACCGAGTTCATGGGCGAGTCGTGGTGCTAAGTCTCGTCCGTCCGGCGAAGTCGGCAACACGATGATGTCATCACCTATAAGTTGAAGTGCCAGAAATCGCGCCCAAGCCGCGGGGGCGAAGTCGCCGGCTTCGATGATGGTGATTTCGCGAGCGATGCCTCGCAATTGTGTTGCCGCTTCGATACAGCCGTCACCGATTAGGACAACGCGTCCATCGCATTCACTCACCGTTTCACCGAAACCGGTGGCACAGATCGCTTGACGAACGGGTATAACGGCGCGCATTACCCGTAAGGCTACGGGCGCTGGCCTAAGGCCGAGAAGCCGTGTCGGCTCGCTTGATTTGACGTTTCGTGGTGCCGCGTCGGAGTCTTAACAGAAAGCGAACAATTTCGATGATAACGGTGATCCCAATTGCACATCCGAACGCAACCAGGAAGGCTAGTGCGTGATTATCGGAAAAGGTTTTACCACCGAGGAAACCCAGCAATGCCGCGTAGTTGGCCCAGATTGTCGTGGCGATGAAAGTCCAACGTATGAACCAAGTTCGTGGTTGTCGGGTGACACCGCAGGACAACGTGAGCAACGTGCGACCACCTGGAATGAACCGGGCGGTGATTAGGAGCAATCCTCCACGCTCATGAATCTGATGAATGGCTTGCTCAAGTCGGTGTCTACCCCTGGCAGTTCGAGAGTAGCGGCGAGTAATGAATGAACTTGCGCGTGCGCCAATGAGGTATGCCAGATTGTCGCCGATGAATGCACCGGCTGCCGCACAGGCGATAACCGCAACAATTGAAAGCGATCCACTTCCTGCGCTTACTCCGCCAATAACAACGAGCGTTTCGCTCGGAACTATCGGTAGAACTGAGTCAGCGAGAGCAATTGCAAACAGAATTGCATAGAACCATGGCGATGATGAGAAGTCTTTGAGCCAATTGAGCAGATCCTCTATATACGACATTTCATCGTTGACGCTAGTTCAGTGATGTTGATTGTGTCTAAAGTGACGCACCAACGCGTTCGCCCTCAATGACTGCGGAGTGGGCACGACGTGGCGCAACGCAGTCGCCAATTCGGGAGACGTTGAATCCATGATTCTTGAGTTCGTGATAGAGCTCGTCAACAGGTTGACCGGGAACGGCAAGTACTACCCAGTCAACTGTGCGTGAGTGATTCGTGCCAGTGGGATGGTGCAGTAATGTGAGTTCATTCCCTGTCATCGCCAACGGCACTAAATCCGTACTTTGCACGATTCCTTTGGTGCTCGCTCTCATCCACCAATTTTCCATATCCAATGTGAGTCCAAGATCTTGACCCACCACCATCGCCGAAGTGATGATCTCGACGGCACAACCTCGATCGGCAAGAAGTTCGCCAACGGATGTGGCGTGATGGAATCCAATTTCATCCACGACAATGACTTTGCCTCGCGGATTTGCCGTACCGTCGAGTACTTCGCGCACATCGCAAACCTGGGACCCTGAATCCTGCGCTGGCACCCACCACGGTCGCTGGGGAATAGAACCGGTGGCAACGATTACGTGATCGGGTTTCTGTTGTTCAACAAATCCAATATCAACACGATGGCCAAAATTGATGGTTACGCCAAGCCGTTTACATTCGGCCAGTTGATTACGAATGAGATCACCAAACTCGGCACGGTTCGGAACGCTTGCAGCCAAACTAACTTGACCTCCAGCATGTTTTTGCAACTCATACACGATCACTCGATGACCGCCGCGAGCCGCAGCAATTGCAGCCTGCAAACCGGCCGGACCGGCGCCGATCACCATTACCTGTTGGGGAGTTTTTGATAGCTGTATTTGCTTGTTTGTTTGCACTTCGTGTTCGCGTCCCGTGTGCGGATTTTCAATGCACCCCATCCAGCGGTTGAGTCCCATGCGACCAACACATTCTTGATTGCAACTCAAGCACAATCGAATTTCATCCGTTGCACCGGCGCGGGCTTTGGCGGCGAAATCTGGATCGGCAATTTGCCCCCGGACGACACCCACCAGATCGCAGTGTCCATCGGCAATTGCCCGTTCGGCCTGCTGTGGATCCTTGAATCTGCCTACACCAACCACGGGCAGATCAACGGCTTGGCGAATTGCTGATGGAATGAATAGGGCATAACCGGGCGGAATATGCATGGATGCCTCAATCATGAACAGACTCGCAGTTGCCACACCGATGGAGGTGTTGATGTAGTCAACATTGTCGGTTTTTTCCACCAGTTTGGCTATCTCAACTGCGTCGTCAATGGTGGTGCCATCCTCGATGAATTCGTCTCCGCACAACCGAACTCCGAGTGCCAGTTCCGGTCCAATTGCGCGACGCACCGCGCACACTATTTCGATTAGCAGTCGCGTTCGGTTCTCCAGCGATCCGCCGTATTCGTCGACGCGCTTGTTGGTTGCCGGAGACAGAAATCCGCGCACGATTGATGAGTGACTGCACTGTAATTCCACGCCATCGAAGCCACCCTCGGCGCAATTCTCAGCCACGCGGACGTAGCCGGCGACTACTTCGCCAATCTCGTCATGAGTGATTGCCTTGGGAACCTCTCGAAAAAGCGGATCGGCGACGGCACTCGGTGCCCACACTGGAAGTCGGCTGTACATGGAACTTGCTTGCCCACCGTTGTGATTGATTTGGGCAAAAATCGGCACTCGATATTGATGAACTGCTGTAGTAATTCGTCGATAACCAGGAATCACATCCCGATGAAAACCGTGAATAAGTTTTTCATATGGCCAATCAGTTGGGTGCGTGCTGTGTTCCTCAGTGATGATCAGCCCGGCACCACCGCGAGCTCGAGCCGAGTA
The DNA here is from genome assembly GCA_031401235.1 of Actinomycetota bacterium. GTDB lineage: Bacteria > Actinomycetota > Acidimicrobiia > Acidimicrobiales > Ilumatobacteraceae > UBA3006. The sequence continues at coordinate 21,432 of JANNRJ010000020.1, read as the reverse complement.
ATAGGCGGCATGTTGCTCGGTTGGTTTGCCGTCTCGCGCATAGTTGGTGAGATGGGCACTGAACACAATGCGATTGGTCACGGTAACCGGACCCAATTGCAGTGGTGTCCATAAGTATCGGTGCGCCATTAGCCAAGGTTACGGCGACGCTTTCTACGCGGTGGGCTCCTGCTTAGTGCGAAGTCGCTGGATATTTCCGATATGACGAACAATGATCAAAATGACCATGACCACTAGGGCAGAAATTTCCCATGCTTCGGCGCCGTCGATGGCAATGGCAATGGGCAGGGCAACCGAGATGGTAAGCGAAGCAATCGAGGATTTCTTAGTCAATTTGCGAATAATGAACCACGATGTAAACAGCACAAGGCTGATTGCCGGGTGCAATACAAACATTGCCCCGCCACCTGTAGCCACACCTTTGCCACCTCTAAATTTGCGGGTAACTGGATATGTGTGGCCGACAATTGCCGCCACTACACAAAAATAGGCAAACACTGATACACGGGTTCCGTCGATCTGCCATCCGATGACGGCGGCAATCGCACCCTTTGCCATATCAAGAGCGAATACCACTGCGCCGTATTTCCATCCGAGCAGGCGAACAACATTGGAAGTGCCGGGATTACCCGAGCCAGCGGCAGTGACATCAATTCCACCTCGCTTTGCTACTAGTAGCGCACTTGGAAACGTACCGAAGAGATATGACGCAATAATTCCAGCGCCAACCACAAACGGATTCATGAGAGAAACTTAGTCAGTCGCGGACAGGCACATTGTCAATTGCCAACGCCGCACGACGCGCTTCGAGTACCGCTTCAAGAATCGTCCTCGGTGCAACACAATCACCCACCTGCATATGGGTCCCAGCAATAATCGCGGTTGGGAGACGAAATCCGCAATCAATGACACCAACGCAGGGCAACAGTGAACGCTGGCCGGTGAACCGATCTTCAATCTCGACATGCGTCGTGGTGACCGCACGCAAAAGTGCGCGACGAATTGTACGCACTCCTGACTTAGCGAGTCGAACATTTGCCGGCGCCAGGTCGCCAGTGCGGGAAAGTTCATTGCCAGCGACGTTGTCCGGGGTGATGAGAATGGCACGGTCACCCAATTCTTCGGCAATTGCAACTCCGATTTGCCCGCCGATTGGATCTTGCACGATGACATCACCAATTGTTGGTAACCGAGAATCTCCCCGTCGCAAATCGGCAATGTCGACGACGATGGCGGTGGAATCGATGCGGTATCGGCGTGTCCCGGGAATTGATCCGGTGCATTGCACGACGACATCGGTATCAAATTTTTTTGGGTCATCAGGTGTGTTGGTGTTCCATTCAACATTCGTGGTGATTACCACGCCAGCCAGTGTGCACTCTGAAACAAGCCAATCAACGAAGGATTTGCCAGATCCAGTAATTGCTGCGAGGCCACCAATGCTGTGGTTGCGCTCATACACCTTGACATGATGTCCGCGGAGTGCGGTCATTCGGGCAGTCTCCAACCCAGCCACACCGCTGCCAATGATGGTCACATTTCGTGGTTTAGTCGCGAGCGACTCCCAATGTGGTTCGGTTGACTCGTGGCCACTTGTCGGATCAACCACACAAGTGACAAGCGGATTGCGCACATCTCGGACTTGACATGTTTGATTGCACAGAATGCACGGTCGAATTCGCTGTGGAATTTGCTGACGAAGTTTGCTCGCCATGTCGGCATCTGCAATCTGTGCTCTGGTCATTTCGACGGCATCGCACACCCCGGAAGAGACTGCTTCTTCGGCACGTTCAACATCAATTACTGATCCTTGTAGGTACACCGGAATTTGGACTTGTGATTTCATCTCCCCACACAATTCGCGATTGAACATCGGTGATTCGTGAAAATCTGGTCTGGTCTTCTCGGTCGAATAGATGCCTCCGCGAACAACGACCAAATAGTCGACACCTTCCGCTATTAGCTGTGGAGCAAACCGGGCGGCAATTTCTGGAGTGATACCGGCCCATGGGGCCAACTCATCGCAGGATAAACGTAAGCCAATCATCGTCGAAGAACCACCGGCTTTGCGCACTCCAGCAATTACTTGGCGGGCAAAAAGTGTCTTATCAACTCCCCATTCATCGGCACGATGATTGGTCAGACCCGAAAGAAACTGACGAATAAGACTGTGCTGACCGGCATTGATTTCGACGCCGTCGCAACCAGCGTCCATCGCTATTTCTGTAGCCCGACTAAAGCCGTGGATGACCGAATGGATATCAATAGATTCCATCCATTTGGGAACTTCCCGTGTAGTTACTTCCGGAACTCGACTTGGCGCCCATAACGGTGACTGATGAAATGCAGATGAACCCTGCCCACCGGCATGATCTAGCGAGGCAACGACGATTGCACCATGGGCATGACATCTCTTGGCAATATCCGACCAACCCGAAGCGCAACTTTGGGCTCTTGGCGCCCGTTCGTAGGGCCAGTCGCTGTCGTCAACGCTGGCACCCTCGGTGACGATAAGTCCACATCCACCACGGGCGCGACGCTCGTAGTAGGCGACATGGCGAGTACTAAATGATCGATCATCATCACCGAGGTTGGTGACATGTGGACCAAACATGATTCGGTTTGGTACAGGTTGTGGACCAATTTGGAGTGGCGTGAGCAACTGCATCAGCGCACGCTGATGGGCTGTGGCGTGTTCAGCCGAACTCCTCGTGAATGATCCATCGTCGGTTTGGGAATGAGCAGGATGTCAGCGACACGCAAGAGTTCGTCGCCATGGCCAAGAACGCACTCTGGATCGGGACCATCGAGAGGAAGCCCGGTGAAGAATTTCGCCGCCATGCATCCTCCTTGGCAAGAGTCATAGTTGCCACACGACATGCATGCTCCGAGGGAATCTGGTTGGCGCAACGAGACAAAGAGTTCGCTGTTACGCCACACCTGAGTAAAGCCGCCTTGATTGTGTATCGAGCCAGCTTTGAATTGATCGTGGATGACAAACGGACAAGCGTAGACATCTCCAATTGGATCGATGAGACAGACCACTCGTCCTGCCCCACACATGTTCAGTCCTGGAAGTGCCGGACCCAATGCATTCAGATGGAAGAAGGAATCGCCAGTCAGAACAGTGTCACCGTGGTCAACCAGCCATTCGTAGATCTGTCGTTGCTGAATTTGGGTCGGATGTAGATCTTTCCAACTGTCGATCCCGCGGCCCGATGGACGCATTCGAGTGATGCGCAGTTGGGCTCCGTATGAGTCCGCAAGTGTCTTAAATTCATCCAATTGATCCACATTGTGACGAGTTACAACGACCGAGATTTTGAACGCTCCAAAATTTGCATCTCGTAGGTGATTCATCGCTCGCCGAGCAACTGCGTATGACCCTTCCCCGCGCACAACATCGTTAGTTGTCGAGTCAATGCCATCCAGGCTGATTTGGATGTCCAGATACTTCATTGCCGCCAGACGTTGGGCATTTTTCGCATCGATATAAGTTCCGTTTGTGGAAAACTTTACGCCAATGTTGCATTGCTCGGCATATTCAAGAATGTCAAAAAAATCCTGCCGAATCATCGGCTCACCACCACCGATATTGACGTAGAACACTTGCAAGTCACGGAGTTCGTTCAGCACTTCTTTGGCTTGCTCGGTGGTCAATTCGCGTGGATCGCGCCGACCGCTACTGGACAAACAGTGGATGCACTGCAAGTTGCAGGCATAAGTGATTTCCCATGTTAAGCAAATCGGCGCGTCTAGCCCGTGCTTGAGTTGGGCAACCAGAGTGCTAGCGGACACGAATGAACTCAGACGAATAGAGCGAATCAACCGCGACCACAAAACTTGGCCAGCGGTCAGGGTGTACGCCGAGCGCTGTGAGAGTGTCGGCAAGCGTTGGATGTTGGGAGAGATCTTGAACGACGGCGACAACATCCGGATGCCTAAGAAACACAAGTTTGCGATTGATGTGGTGGTAGGCAAGGGCTCCAAATGGTTCGGCGCGTAGTGACACCCGGGGGTCCAATTCGCAAGCCGTATCGAGCGTTACCGACATGGTGTTCGAATTTAGTAAACGCCGCACATGCCGTCTATCGAAATCTCTTCAATGAGCAATTCTTCGACAACGACTTGGGCGCTCGACGCGGCCACAGGGGCAATAGGTTCGGTGATATCGGTCGCCGTTACGGACTCTGTGGGTTCCATCAGTCTCCACAGTACTCATTAGGCCTCTTGTTGAGTAGCGTCGGCAGTGAGGAATCACTATTCACGTAGTTGCGATGTAGCAGCGCCGACGAGCCAAATCAACGGAGGGTCATTGTGAAGACGAAGGCAGCAATTTTATGGGAAAGAAATGCACCTTGGAGCGTCGAAGAAATCGAACTTGACGCACCTGGTCCCGGTGAGGTGTTGGTAAAGCTGCACGCATCAGGTTTGTGCCATAGCGACGAACATTTGGTTACCGGTGATTTGCCTTTTGAGTTGCCGATCATCGGCGGACACGAAGGTGCGGGTGTCATCGAACAAGTTGGTGTTGGAGTGAGTTGGCTACAACCCGGTGATCATGTCGTGTTCGGATTCATTCCATCATGTGGTCGATGTGTCAGCTGCAGTACTGGACATCAAAATTTGTGCGATCTTGGCGCGTTTTTGGGATCAGGAAAGCAAATTTCCGATCAAACTTCGCGTCACCACAGCAATGGAAAAGACTTAGGTGTGATGTGCTTGCTCGGAACGTTTGCTGAGCACACCGTGGTGAATGAGGCAAGTTGCATAAAGATTGAAAAGGATGTACCACTTGACCGCGCATGTTTGCTTGGTTGTGGCGTGGTGACGGGTTGGGGAAGCAGTGTGTATGCGGCTGAAGTAACACCTGGTGACACGGTTGTTGTTGTCGGCGCTGGGGGTATTGGCGCCAACGCCATTCAAGGTGCGCGCATCGCCGGTGCCAAACGAATCATTGCCATTGATCCAATTGAGTTCAAGCGCGAAAAGGCGATGGATTTTGGTGCCACACATACCGCCTCATCAATGACAGAGGCAGTTGGATTGCTTCAAGAGTTGACTATGGGCGCCATGGCTAACAAGGTGATCATGACGATGGGTGTTGGCAACGGTGCGCTCATCGGTGAAGCGATGGCCCTTACTGCCAAGCGTGGCCGTGTTGTGGTCACGAATATTCACCCCCTTCTTGAGTTCGGCGCATCAATAAGTTTGGCGGATCTCACACTGATGGAAAAGCAGTTGGTCGGGTCTCTCTTCGGTTCGGGAAATCCTCGCTCCGATATTCCTAAATTGTTGGGTTTGTATCGAGAGGGACAACTGGATTTGGATGGTCTGGTCACCCGTGAGTATTCACTCGACGAGATCAACGAGGGATACCGTGCGATGCGCGATGGTGAAAACATCCGTGGCGTCATCAAGTATGTCTGAGGCATCCCCGTTACATATTTCGCGCCAACTGCTCGAGCAACTTGACACCCAAGTTGTTGGTCGTACCCGAGAGGTAGAACTCGTCGTTGCCGCACTCGCCGCCGGTCGGCACATGTTGTTGGAAGGACCACCCGGTACGGGCAAATCAACACTTTTGCGAGCTGTCGCTCGCGGGCTTGGATTGAGTTTTGAGTTTGTTGAAGGCAATGCTGAACTCACTCCAGCCCGACTGATCGGTCATTTTGATCCGGCGCAGGTACTCACCGACGGTTATTCGCCAGATGTATTCGTAGATGGACCGCTCGTCACCGCGTTACGAGAAGGCTCGCTACTTTACGTCGAGGAAATCAACCGTATTCCGGAAGAGACGCTCAATGTGCTGATTACCGTGATGAGCGAGAGTGAACTCAATGTGCCACGACTCGGTCGGATCGCTGCATCGGGTGGATTTCGTTTGGTTGCGGCGATGAACCCATTTGATTTAGTCGGCACCGCTCGCATATCAAGTGCCGTCTATGACCGAGTGTGTCGAGTGTCGCTGTCGTATCAATCATCGGTTGAAGAAACCGAAATCGTCCGACGCAACATGTCATCTCCTGCGGAGGCTCCGAGCGCCGAATGGATCGGCAATATCGTAGAAGTGGTACGGCGGACTCGAACGCACCCCGATCTCCGAGTGGGGTCGTCGGTGCGGGGTGCTATCGATGCCTCACTTGTCGCCGTAAGTTTGGCCCAACTTCGCAACACAAATGTTTCCGATGTGCAGGTGGGACTTGACAGTGCCCTTGTTGCCTTGACAGGACGGGTACGGCTGCGAGAAGGAAGTGTACGAAGCGCCGAAGAAGTAATCACTGAAATCTGGCACGAGATCTTCGGTCATTCCAGAAATGGTGATTCGGCGGGAAAAGTTGGCGCCCCGATTGGGGCCACCAACTCTCGCTAGTTGGAGATGAGCAAGTAGCCAACGAGGCGATCACTAAATCTGGCAAGCGCACATTGTCGCGACCCCAACTGGCAAAGCATCAGCGTTTTGAGCAAATATCGCCCGATGTAGGCGAACTTGACGAGTTGGCACTTGATCAAGCTCTCACCGAGGCACCCGATGACACGTTGGCAATGCTCGCTGATCTAACTGCGGCTACCGATCCGAAATTACGTGAACTTGCTCGACGACTTGCGGGCCGACTCATACTCGACATCGCCCGCCGCGGATCTCATCGTGGGCGTGGCGTGGGGCGGATGACATTGCGGTCATATCAGCCAGACTCCGGTGACCTCGACATCGATGCAAGTTTGGACGCAATCAACGAACTACGCAGTTATGGGACTACCGACATGAATCAACTAAAGGTGCGGGGTTGGATGAAGCCGAGCACCGCATTGTGCTTGGTAGTGGATCGAAGTGGATCAATGAGCGGTCGACCATTGGCGACTTCTGCCGTGGCAACGGCCGCTGTGGCGAGCCGTTGCCCGAGCGATTACAGCGTCGTGGTATTTGGCAGTGATGTTGTAATTGTCAAGTCGCAGGATTCCAGCAAGGAATCGGACGAGGTGGTGAATGCCGTGCTTCGACTGCGCGGCTTTGGCACGACGAACCTGAGCGAAGCACTAATTGCGGCCTACCAGCAATTACGGCATTCACGTGCGAGCCGCAAAATCACTGTGTTGCTGTCTGACTGTCGAGCCTCAGTGATTGGAGATGTGTTTGGCGCCGCGCGAAATCTCGACGAACTCGTAATTATTGCACCACTCGGCGACGACGATGATGCGCGTCATCTGGCTACGACAGTTGGTGCGCGCGTCACGACAGTGAACGGACCAAGTGATATCCCGGACGCCTTTGCTCGAGTGTTTGATTAGTGACAATTCGGATCATTGGGTGGAACTACACCGATCGTGTCTTGCACTGGTGCTACTTCGGGAATAGTCGTAGACGGTGCAACAAATGGCGTGTTGCTAACTTTATGATTCGAACTAATCGTTTGAATGAGGCCGTAAGCGCCCTGATCACCGCTGGTGTCAGCGGGAATTGTCGTCGATGATGAGTTCCCAATGCTTGCTTTGCCTTGGAAGATAGCCAGAATCTGTCGCATCCGCTCATTGTGAATTGTTGGAATTAATACTGATTGATCACCAATCATTTGTCCCGAGGCCTCAACCGTGTAGGTGGCTATTTTGTTGGTGTTGAGATTGCGCATGGCTTGGGCAAGTTGGAGCATTGTGATCGGCGACAATTGGTCATCGGTAATGACGTTCTTCAGAGCAGCATTTAACAATTGATTGGCAACTCGTGGACTCTTTGACCCTTTGTCCAAGGCTCGCTGCATTGAGCGGCGAATGAAATCCTGTTGGCGACCGATTCGACCCAAGTCGCCAGTGCCATCTTGCAGCCATTTGCCTGTGACCGGATCAAGGTATTTGTAACCCGAACGCGAACGGACGTAAGCAAGGGCATGATCTCCGGCAAAGGTGAAACAACCGGCGGCGGGTATATACAGCCCGGTTTTCTGATCGCGGGTTGGATAGAGGAACGGCACACTCACTCCACCAACAGCGTCCACGATTTGCTTGAAGGCGCAAAAATCTATATTTACGTAGTGATCGATCGGCACGCCAAAGTTCTGGTAGATGGTGTCAATCAAGCGATTTGGGTTCTTGCGGTCAAATGCTGTGTTGATCCGGTTCGACCGGGTGGAATTTGCGATCTTCACCCAAAGATCACGCGGAAATGACAGAAACGCGGCCTGATTATCGATTGGATTGACTCGAATAACCATGATCATGTCACTGCGCTCACCGAAACTGGTTCGGTCGCCAAATGCACCTGCGTAAGGAGAATTCGGATCGACACAACTGCCATTGTCTGAACCGGTAAGCAGAAAATTCTGCGACTGTAAATCACCTTCGGTAAGGGTCCATTCATCAGACGGAGCGATTACGGCATCTGAAACCACTGTTCCCAATGGTGATCCGTTTATCGAAACTACTTGGCGGCTATCCAAGCGTTGACCGGCCCACAAAATGCCGATTCCAGCGACAATTAAAACCGAGGCAACCACGATGTTCATGATCAACACAAGACGATGCGCAAGCGATCGCCTGTATCTGCGGTGTTTTAGTGCCATGTTGGATCTCAGGGTAGTGGCGTTACGACCTTGAATTTGGGGCGAGACGCACTTGCACGGCTATCGCATTCTGGTCGTGAGCCACCATTTCAACGTCACCCAATCCGCCCGCATTTCGTAGGTCGTCCATGCAGGAACTAATGAAGTTCAATTGAGCCGTTGTGGCAAAAATTTTCAGATGTTCGACAGCGGTTCGCTGAGAAGTTTTTCCCTCAGTCTTGGAGCGCCGAATTTGAGAAAGTACCTCACCCACCGCCGATAAAAATTCTTCATCACTGTCGAGAATGACCATATCGCCGAGAAGTTTGTCTCTCGTTGGCCATGGTCCGAGATGAATCGAATCCGGTTGCCACCAACTCCACACTTCTTCGGTGACAAATGGCAAGAGTGGTGCAAATAAACGTTGCAAGGTGCTCAAGGCACGATGCAGTGCAGTCACTGCCGACGCCGAGCGTGTCGTCTTTTCGTATGCGCGAGTCTTTACCAATTCCACGTAGTCGTCACAGAACCACCAGAAAAACGTCTCGGTTCGCTCAAGTACTCGCGCATAGTCGAAACTCTCGAATGCCTCGGTAGATTCATCTACAACTTGGGCAAGTCGTTGCAACATCGCCACATCGATGGGCTCACTTGGAGTAGTTCGTGGATCAATGACTTCGAGCCCGAGCACAAACTTAGAGACATTGAGTAATTTGGTCGCTAACTTACGACCAACTTTCATCTGGTCTTCGCTGAATGCCGTGTCCACTCCGGGCCTGGCACTAGTTGCCCAGTAGCGAACCGCGTCACTGCCGTATTGATCGAACAATTCGCTCGGCGACACTACGTTGCCTTTTGACTTGGACATCTTTTTGTGATTTGGATCTAGCATCCAACCCGAGAGTGCTGCATTGTGCCATGGCACGGTGCCGTGTTCGAAATGCGAGCGGACGATGGTTGAAAACAACCAGGTGCGAATGATTTCATGAGCTTGCGGGCGCATTTCCATTGGAAAGACACGGCTAAACAATTCGTCGTCGTCGATCCAATGGCCGGCAATTTGTGGCGTGAGTGACGATGTTGCCCATGTATCCATAACATCGGGATCGCCGATGAATCCGCCCGCGATCCCGCGCTGCGACTCGACGAAACCAGTTGGCACATCAGAACTTGGATCAATGGGCAACCGCTCATTTGGCGGTACTAGCGGTGTGTCGTAGTCGGGTTCGCCGCTTTCGTTGATGCGATACCACAGTGGAATCGGAACACCGAAGAAGCGTTGTCGGCTTATGAGCCAATCACCGTTGAGTCCTTCGACCCAGTTGTCATATCGATGCTCCATGAAATCGGGGTGCCAGGTCAATTCAGAACCCCGTTGCAAAAACGACTGGCGAAGAGCTGCATCGCGACCACCATTGCGGATGTACCACTGCCGGCTGGAGACGATCTCAAGTGGACGATCTCCTCGTTCGTAAAATTTCACTTGATGGGTAATTGCGCGCGGTTCGGCGCGCAGGTCGCCACTGGCGCGTAGCATTTCGACGGTAATTGTTTGCGCTTGCTTCACCGTCTTGCCAGCGATCTGGGCATAAGCGGCGCGCGCCCTCTCCGTATTAATTTCTTCGGGGGCTTCGGTCAGGATTCTTCCGTCCCGTCCAATGATTACCCGCGCCGGCAAGTTCAATTCACGCCACCAAATCACATCGGTGAGGTCACCAAATGTGCAGACCATCGCAATTCCGGTGCCTTTGTCGATTTGGGCAAGTTCGTGAGAGTAAACGGGAACTTCTACGTCAAACAATGGTGTGCGTACGGTCCGACCAATGAGTGAAACATATCGAGCGTCGTCGGGATGGGCGACGAGAGCCACGCAGGAAGCAACGAGTTCGGGACGAGTAGTTTCGATCAACACTTCGTCGTTTCCATCACCATGTGCAAATGCAATTGAGTGATACGCGCCAGGGCGTTCGCGATCTTCGAGTTCTGCCTGAGCAACTGCAGTTCCGAAATCGACATCCCATAAAGTTGGTGCTTCTTGTGGGTAGGCCTCACCACGAGACAAGTTTTTTAAAAATGCGTGTTGGCTTGTTCGTCGGGCATGATCGCCGATGGTCGTATACAACAACGACCAATCCACTGACAAACCGAGTCGACGAAACAAGCCCTCAAAAATCTTTTCATCTTGATGGGTGAGTTGCTCACACAGTTGAATGAAATTTGGTCGCGAAATTGCAACGGCTCGATGGTTCTTTGGTACATCCCCGTTAAATGGTGGTGAGAAGTCTGGATCAAATAGCACTGTCGGGTCGCACGAAACACCAAAATAGTTCTGCACTCGTCGCTCGGTGGGTAGGCCATTGTCGTCCCATCCCATTGGGTAGAACACAGATTTTCCTCGCATGCGCCAAAAACGGGCTACGGCATCGGTGTGGGTGTAGCTAAACACTTGGCCCATATGCAGCGATCCACTTACGGATGGCGGCGGAGTGTCAATGGAAAATATATTGTCGCGAGTCGCGTTTCGATCGAATGCGTTGACACCGATTTGATCCCAATTCGCAATCCAACGCGCCTCGATTTTGTCGAGCGTGGGCTTCTCCGGCACCACGTAGGTGTGATTGGGTGTGTCAATCATCGTCGTGTAACGGTACTGCCACCAGGTTGGGCTTGGCATCCACATGCGCCTCTAGGCTTATGCCGTGCTGCATCTCTATGACACCGCCACACGGGAGATTCGGGAGCTCAAGCAACGCGAGCCTGGTCGAATTGGTATTTACCTGTGCGGCCCAACGGTGTATGGCCCGCCGCATCTCGGTCACGGCCGAGCGACCGTTGTCTACGATATTTTGCGTCGTTACCTGGAGTGGAGCGGTGTGATGGTACGGCTGGTCTCCAATGTCACTGATATTGACGACCATATTATTGACCGAGCCCAACGAGAAAATCGACCGTGGTCGGAAATCGCCCACAAATGCGAAGACATTTGGTTTAAGGCGATGAACAATCTTGGCGTTTTGTCGCCCTCTGACATTCCCCATGCCACCGATTATGTCGAACAGATGGTCGAAATGATCGAGAAATTAGTTGCTAATAAATCCGCCTATGTCACCAGTGACGGCGTATATATGGATGTCACCACCGTTGCTGACTACGGCTTACTTGCCCATCAACGAGTGGAAGATATGTTGAGTGGCGGTGGCGAACGTGAAGTTTATGGCGCAGCCGAGAAGCGAAATGTCGCTGATTTTGTGCTGTGGAAGTTTTCTAAGCCGGACGAACCTTCATGGCCATCGCCACGGGGCGCAGGTCGACCCGGTTGGCACAGTGAGTGCGTGGTCATGAGCTTGGCATTGCTCGGTGAGAATTTTGATCTGCACTGCGGTGGAATGGATCTTCGATTTCCACACCACGAAAATGAACGAGCCCAGGCTGTGGCGCTTGGCCAAGGATTCGCAAGTCACTGGATGCACCATGCTTTCATCGTCGATCCCGAGGGAATCAAAATGTCGAAGAGCCTCGGCAATGTCGACAATTTGCTCGATCTAATCGAGCACTACGACCCGCGAGCGTTCCGAATGATATTGCTGCAGGCTCATTACCGATCGCCGGTCAAGATTGGCCAGGACACGATTGACGCTGCGGTGAAATCTGTTGCTGGTCTTGATGCGTTTGCCACTCGGATGTCACAACTTGTCACTCAAGAACCGGATCAAAGTGTGTTAGCTCGATTCCGTGAAATTATGGACAACGACTTGGACACACCTAATGCAACTGCGCATATTTTCGACACGATTCGTCAGGCTAATACTGCGTTGGACGCTGGCGACGCTACTCACGCCAGCGCATTGGCGGCTGCAGTTATCGAGATGTTCACTGCCGTCGGGCTCACATTGCGCACTTCAGACAATATCGATCCGTCAATTGTTCAACGTGCCGCGGATTTGGATTCTGCGCGTGAGGCAAAAGATTTTGACACCGCCGATGCGATTCGTAATGAGTTGCAATCGGCTGGATTTCTCGTAGAGACCACCAAAGAAGGCACCCGCGTTCGTCGCGGGTGAATTCTTCGAGCGTTTGACCACGACATGACCGATACGGCACTGAAACGCGAGTCGCTACCGCGAGGGTTTTGGATCATTTGGTCGACGGTTGCACTTGACATGGTCGGGTTTGGGATTGTTGCCCCGATTCTTGGGCGATACGCAGATCGTTTCGGAGCCAGTGGTTTCGAAGTTGGATTGCTATTCGCTTCGTTTTCACTGGCTCAAATGGTGTTCGCACCGATACTTGGACGTTGGTCAGATCGCATCGGTCGGAAACCTGTGATCATCGTTTCATTGCTCGGTAGTGCGCTTGGAAGTTTCATTACCGGTGCGGCCGGTGCGCTGTGGGTGTTGTTTGCTGGTCGACTAATCGACGGCGCTTCTGGGGCGAGCATTTCCGTGGCCCAAGGCGCGGTCACCGATATTGCCTCACCTCAACAACGCGCCAGGATGCTCGGTCTGCTGGGCATGGCATTTGGTGTTGGCTTTGTGGTTGGGCCGGCTCTCGGAGGGCTTGCCTCACTCGGCGGTCCACATGTGCCGTTTTATGTGGCGGGCGTATTGGCGCTGATCAATGCTGGCGCGGCAATTATTCGGCTTCCCGAGACTCGAACTCGCCAACTTCGCGACGCACCACATGTACCGCGACGAACTTCACCACGCAAGATCACGTCATATGTTGTGATTGGATTTCTCGCCACGGTTCCTTTCGCTGGATTCGAAGCAACATTTTCCTTGTTTGGAGGGCGTCGCTTTAATTTCACCGAAGGTTCAACAGCGTTCGTATTTCTCGCAGTCGGAGTATTGATGTCGATTGTCCAGGGCGCACTCATTGCGCCACTGACGAAACGATTCGGCTCATTGCGACTGGTGGTGCTCGGCCAGGCATTAGTGGCGGTCGGCATGCTTGCCCTCGGCGCATCAACAATGTTGGCGGCATTGTGTTTTGCGCTTCTGCTGATGGTGTTTGGGGCCGGGATCGCGGCGCCGTCACTTACGGCATTGGTCGCCAATAGCGCAGATGACAATAGACGCGGCGAAATGCTCGGCGTTCAACAATCGGCTTCCGCATTTGCTCGTGTGATCGGTCCGCCACTGGCGGGCTTGGCCTTCGATGGAATCGGAATCGGCGCACCGTACACACTTGGAGCAGTGCTCTGTCTTGCGGCCGTTGTCGTGGCGAGCAAAAAGCGGTGATACCCAAGAATCAGTCAATGGGATATCAACCCGCCCTTGACGGCCTGCGGGCACTAAGCGTCATTGCAGTCATTGCCTATCACGCCGGCTTGACGTGGATTCCGGGTGGATTCATCGGGGTCGAAGTGTTCTTCGTAGTCAGCGGATATTTGATCACAACTTTGCTGATCGAAGAGCGGTTGGGTAGTGGTTCGGTGAGCCTTAAGCAATTTTGGATTCGACGAGCGCGCCGCTTATTACCGGCCCTATCTGTGATGCTGTGTGCCAGTGCAATTGCAGTCGCATTCTTTACACCAGAATTCGCACCGGCGTTTCGACGTGATGTGACCGCCGCGGTGTTCTATTTTTCCAACTGGTGGCAAATATTTTTTGTCAGCGTCCCGTATTTTGCACCACTTGATCCCCCAATTTTGCGACACCTGTGGTCGCTCGCCGTGGAAGAACAGTGGTACTTGATTTGGCCGGTTGTGTTCAGTGTGGTGTTATGCCGGCGTAGCGTGCGCCTTCGCCGCTGTGGAATCATCGTTGGATTCATAGCCCTGGCAATCATGGCAATTACCGCCCTGATGTATGCACCCGAAAATGAGACGCGCACCAATTTCCTTTATCTCTCGACCCTGACTCGATCAACCGGCCTGTTGTGTGGGGCAGGTCTGGCATTTTTCTGGCGACCATGGGCAATCAAGCCACTCAACTTCGTTCGACGTCTTTTTGTCGAACTCTCATGTCTGATCGGATTTGCCGTGCTCGTTGGAGTCGCGGCAGTCATTCATGTTGATGATGCACGTCTGTATCGCGGTGGCTTGGCAGCGGCGACGATTTCCTCATGTGTAGTCATTGCCGTTGTCGTTCACCCGTCATTTACCTTTGTCAAGTGGTTCGTTTCACGACCATTATTTGTCGAAATTGGCCGCCGCTCCTACGGTCTGTATCTCTGGCATTGGCCGATTTTTGTCGTCACCGGTGCCCGTGATTCAGTAGATTCACTGGCCGTTGCACTTGCCGCCACCGTCGTCGTCAATGAATTGTCGTTTGTATTAGTTGAACAGCCTGCTCGTCGCGGGGTGATTGGCGCTTGGTGGAAACAACGATCAGAATTGTCAATCATGCGCCGTGGCCGATTTGCTGCTGTTGGGGCCATGGTCATTGTCGGGCTTACCGTTACGGGAGTTCGGGTGGCGGGTATTGAAGCCCGCGATCTATCTATCGATACGTCAAACACAGATGTGGTATTCGTTGCTCCGACAACCGTGCCAACAACCACACAAGTTGGAACGCCAACCACTATTTCTGATGTATCAACAACCAGCACAACGATCGCCACCCTTCCGCGCCGTGTCGTGATCGTGGGCGACTCCCAGGCTCATGCGCTTGCAGTCAATCTGCCAAAGGGAATCGAAAAAACATTCTCAATTTCAGATGGATCGATTGATGGATGTGGAATCTATGACCGCGGAGTCGGAATCGGTGGTGACAATGGAAACTTTCGCCGCAACTTTGTTCATTGCGCCGGATTTGAAAAAAGTTGGTCACGCTCAACCGTAAAAGCCAAGGCCCAAGTCGCCCTCGTCGTCATTGGTGCGTGGGAAGTACTTGATGTCAAGGTAAACAATTTCCTGTTTAAATTTGGAACTGCTCCGGCTGACACATTCTTTCGAACTCAAATGCTTCGCGGGATCAAAGCATTGCGCGATGCAGGTGCCACAGTTGCATTGCTTGAAGTTGCCTGTATGCGACCAGTCGCCTCCAAAGGCGGTCCCGTTCCACCATTACCGCAACGCGGCGACGACGCCCGCACCGGTCATCTCAATGAAATGATGCAGGACATTGCCATCGCTGGCGGTGACAATGATGGTGTCTACTTTGTGAAAGGACCAACAGAGTGGTGCACTGATCCAAAGATTGGGTCAAGTACTTCCTATCGCTGGGACGGCGTCCATGTGTACAAGCCCGGCGCCAAATTGATCTATGAAACCATTGCGCCAACCTTGTTGCAATTACCGGTGAGCAAGTAATAGCCACCCCTGCCTACCGTCGGGTAACTTATGGGAATGACTGAATTTTCGCTAACCCTCAACGACGATCAACTACAAATCAAGGACTGGGTTCACACCTTTGCCGTAGATGTCATCCGTCCAGCGGCCCACGAGTGGGACGAACGTGAAGAGTTTCCATGGCCCGTTGTCCAGGAAGCCGCCAAAATTGGTTTGTACGGAGTGGATTTCATCATTAATGCGATGGGTGACAAGAGTGGCCTGACGTTGCCAGTGGCGATTGAAGAAATGTTTTGGGGTGACGCTGGAATCGGCATGGCAATCATGGGTTCAGGTCTGGCAGCCGCAGGTATTGCTGGAAACGGTACGCCAGAACAAATGATGGAGTGGGTGCCACAGTGTTACGGAACCGCCGACGACGTGAAACTTGGCGCGTTCTGTGTCAGTGAACCCGATGCCGGCAGCGACGTGTCGAGTTTGCGTACCCGCGCGGTGTACGACGAAGCAACTGGTGAGTGGGTGTTGAATGGCACTAAGGCGTGGATCACTAACGGTGGCATTGCCAACATTCATGTGGTGGTCGCCGCAGTGGAACCCGAACTGAAGGGTCGCGGACATGCGAGTTTCATCATTCCGCCCAACACAAAGGGTTTGTCTCAAGGTCAGAAGTACAAGAAACACGGAATCCGCGCCAGTCATACCGCTGAAGTCGTGCTCGAAGATGTTCGCGTGCCAGGAGCGTGTCTGCTTGGCGGCAAAGAAAAACTTGATGCCAAGTTGGCCCGTGCTCGTGAAGGTGGACACGCCGGTGGCAAACAGCCGGCGATGGCCACATTTGAAGCAACACGACCAGCAGTTGGCGCACAAGCACTCGGCGTGGCCCGAGCCGCGTACGAATTTGCGCTCGACTATGCCAAAGAGCGCAAAACATTCGGCAAGCCAATCATCATGCACCAAGCCATTGCATTCAAACTGGCCAACATGATTACCGAGATCGATGCCGCGCGGTTACTCATTTGGCGGGCGGCGTGGCTGGCCAAAAACGGCGGCTACAAGAACGCCGAAGGTTCCCAAAGCAAGTACTACGCCAGCGAAGTCGCCGTACGAGTGACCGAGGATGCGATTCAGATTCTGGGTGGATACGGCTACATCCGTGACAATCCAGTGGAACGTTGGCATCGCGACGCCAAGATCCACACTATTTTCGAGGGCACGTCAGAGATTCAGCAACTTGTTATCGCTCGGGCGATTTCAGGAATGCGTATCGAGTAAATCTGCCGAGAGGCGACAGCGAGCACTTCTTCATTCACCCCACGATCATGGTGGGCTACTAGTCTGGCGAAGTCCCTTTATTAAATACGAATGAAATGGCGGAACTCATGACAGATTCATCGGTAAGCCCGGTTTATCCAGTTCGCCTAACGATCGACTATCCAGATCGTGATCTCAACCGCGTTACTTCGGCGTTCCGGGTTTTCACGGCGCTACCGATCATTATTCTGATTTCCCTTGTTGGTGGGTCGAGTTCGACTGGGCTTTTGACCGCGCCGCTCGGTTTAATGCTGCTCTTCAGGCGAAAATACCCGCGTTGGTGGTTTGATTGGCACCTTCAACTAATACGTTTCCAAACAAGAGCCCTTAGTTACGCCTTGTTGCTCGACGACCGATATCCCTCATCGGATGATACGCAAGGCGTCCATCTAGAAATGGACTACCCAGTTGCATCTCGTGATCTCAACCGGTGGCTCCCGCTTGTGAAATGGCTCCTGGCAATTCCGCATTACATAATCCTTATTATTTTGTGGATTGGAGTGATTTTCGCTTCGATCGGCGCCTGGTTCGCAATTTTTTTCACTGCGCGCTATCCCCGCACACTGTTTACTTTCATTGTCGGAGTGCTGCGCTGGCAAAACCGTGTGGCGGGCTATGCCTTTACTCTCCTGACAGACAAGTATCCTCCTTTTCGACTCAACCCATAGATGAAAATAGGCGAAATAGTCGGCTGTTATTGCGGTGCTTCTGCGTGAACGATTGAGGCGACGGAAGATCTAGCTACAAGCGATTGACAGCGCGGTATTTTTTTGGAACACTCCAACCAAGTTAAATCTCGAAGTCAACCCTGAGGAGGGCACGATGGGAAAGAGCGCAAGTGAGTTAGTGACCGAGGCCAAGACGAAGGTCGAAAACCTGGATGTGGATGCGGTCGAAGCCGAACTCAAATCAGGCAATACTGTCGTCATCGACTTGCGTGAATCCGAGGAACTCGCCGCAACCGGTCGGATACCCGGTTCAGTTCATGTACCGCGAGGGATGCTTGAATTTCGAGCCGACCCAACCAGCCCATATCACCAAGATCCAATTGATCCGTCGAAGAGGATTATTCTCCATTGTGCCAGCGGTGGACGTTCGGCGCTTGCGGCGACCACTCTGCGGGCGATGGGTTATAACAATGTCGCCCATCTCGACGGTGGTTTCACTGCATGGAAGGCAGCCGGTAAGCCAGTCGAGTAAATCTGTAATTTCACAATATTCGACGACAGAAGGACCGTGATATGAATTTGGACGAGATCAAGACACGAGCGACAGAACTGTCGCCATGGGCGCACATGGCCACGGTTGGTACCGATGGTGCCCCTGATGTCGTTCCCGTTCATCCGGCCTGGGAGGGTGACACGATGTGGGTGATGGTCTCGCGAGCATCGGTCAAAGTGCACAATATTGCCAACGAGGGTCGGGTTGCTCTGCATTGGCAAGTCACCGCAACCGGTGATGGAGTCGAAGTGTGGGGCAATGCCGCAGTCGTCGATGACGTTGAAGTTAAGCGGCGCTTGTGGAACGGCGTGTTCGATTACGACCTCAGTGGATTTTCACCTGGCGGTCCTGACGGATCACCCGACACTGTGTTCATATCAATCCAACCGACCCGAGCGATGTATATGAAGTCTTACGGTATGGCAGGAATCGAACGCTGGACTGCGAGCGTCGCTCAGTAACCGGCCAGCGACTCAAACGTTCGCACGTATTCTTCGGGGTGGGGAAGGGCAGCAATCTCAGAAGTTAACTCGCATTGGATCGAGTAGTCGAAGATTTAATATTGGTATCTAGCGAGCGATCGTAGGCGGCGATTCGTTCGGTGTCTTCATAGTCTTCTTGAGAGAGGATCTTGCCCCACCTCGTGCTCACGAATAGCACTGCTCGGTTTGTGTATTTGTCGTTTCCGTCGGCCCCGATCACCCAGTGGTGGACTCGTATTGCCACGCGCGTGTTCCACGGCGGTCCGTTAACGAGGATGTCGTCGACGACCATGTGCATCTTTTCGTCGACATAGCGTTGCAGGAAACGCTGTAGTTCGTCTTTGCCGCGGTGGGTAACAAAGGCTTCGCGACCAACGTGGGTAGGTCGGATCATGTTCGACCAAGTGTTGTCACCAGGAAACGACAGCGTTGCATTGTCGGCGAACATCTTCATTGTGGAAGAGAAGTCACCATTGTTGGCCCGCTCAATGTTCCGCTTGATCAACCATCGCACTGTTGCCTTGTACATAACGACACCAAACTAGCGGGCGTAAGTCACTCCACCGTCCACGATCAAGGTTGATCCGACGACATAGTCACCGGCGCGAGACGCAAGAAAAATCGCCGCACCGGCCATGTCTTCGATGGTACCGATCCGCCCGGCGGGAATGAATTGCGAAATTTCATCAGCATGATCACGGGCAGCTCGGTTCATATCTGAAGCAAAAGCACCGGGCGCAATTACCGAGACACAAATATTGTCCTTGATCAGTCGCATTGCCATTCGTTTAGTCAAATGAATGAGCCCGGCCTTGCTCGCCGCATATGAATATGTCTCCAACATATTCACGGCGATTCCATCGACGGAAGCAATGTTGATCACCTTGGCCAGATGGCCGGTCTGGCCGGCCGCACGCAATTGTGGCGCAAGGGCTTGGGTCAGGAAGAACGGCGCTTTCATATTCAGGTCCGCCACTTTGTCCCAACCACTTTCTGGAAATGAGTCAAAGTCTTGGCCCCACGCGGCGCCTGCATTGTTGACAAGAATGTCCAAAGTTGGTTCGCGTTCGGCAATCGCTGCCGCAAGTTCATTCACACCGTCGAGTGTCGAAATATCACCAGGCAGCGAAATGCATTCGCCATACTGTGACAATTCGCCTGCAGCGGCGTCACACTGAGCGGCTTTGCGCGCGGTGATATAAACACGAGAGCAACCGTGTTCGAGAAAACCCTGGACGATCATGGCTCCAATTCCGCGGGAGCCGCCGGTGACGAGAGCAACGCGGCCTGAGAGTGAGAAGAGGTCTTTCACTTCGGCAACTCTACGAGTTTTCCGTACACAAAGTGAACGAGTAGGTTGGCGGAAATGAAGTTCTCCGTGTGGCCAAACATGAATCGACCGTTTTCTGAAGTCCAGGAACTTGCCCACATGATCGAGAGTGACGGCTGGGACGGGATGTGGTACGCCGACCATTACATGCCAAATACCCCAGATGGCGAAACGGCGAGTGGTGATGTTTTGGAGTGTTTCAGTGTTCTGGCCGGTCTCGCCGCTTCGGTCCCTCGAATTCGTCTCGGTTCGCTGGTGTCTCCGACCACAGTGCATCATCCCGCCTTACTGGCTAACCGGGCAGCGACGATTGACCAAATGAGCAATGGTCGTTTTGTTCTGGGACTCGGTGCCGGATGGCAAGTGAACGAACATCGCGCCTACGGAATTGACCTCATGGAACCTAAGGATCGTGTTACTCGATTTGGCGAAGCAATCGAAATCATTTCGCGACTATTAAGCGAACCGCGAGTGAACTTTGCTGGCGAGTACTACACGATTACCGATGCACCATGTGAACCCAAACCCGTGCAACAGCCGCTCCCACTATTGGTGGGAACAGGTAGTCCACGGATGTTGCGATTTGCTGCTCGCTATGCCCAACAGTGGAACACGTGGGGAACTCCGACGACTACACCGGCAGTTGTGGATCGCCTTCTTGAAGCCTGTGCCAAAGAGGGTCGAGATCCGGCAACAGTGCACAAGGTAACTCAGGCCATGGTGTACATCGTTGAGGATGCAAATAAAGTCGAAAAGCTGCAAGCAAAGGTTCCACAAGGCCGTTCATTGGTTGGTACCACCGAGCAACTCACGGAAATGATCGCCACATATCAAAAGATTGGCTTCAATGAGTTTTGTCTGCCCGATTTCAATCTCGGTGATTCGTTTGCTCAGCGCAAGGAGTCGATCCAGCGCTTTTTCACTGAGGTGGCTGCGCACTTTCGCGACTAGCCAACCTGGCACTAATGTTCCACGGACAAGTCGCTAGGGGGTCCGTGCATTGAAAGTTCCATTGACGGTCGTTGATCATCTGCGTCGGGCCGAACAGGTCTATCCAGATCGAGTTGCATTCGTCGATGAGCCGGATCAACCGGCGATGTCATGGGGTGCGCAGACATATCGACAGATGGCTGGCCATGCCCGCGCCCAAGCCGCTGGCTTGGACGCCCTCGGAGTGCCTCAGGGTGCTCGAGTCGCAATAGTGAGTCAAAACTCGGCACGACTGCTCACCAGCTTCTTTGGTGTCAGCGGATCCGGTCGCATTCTCGTTCCAATTAATTTTCGTCTTGTTGCCAATGAAATTTCGTACATCATCGAGCA
>JANNRJ010000019.1:0-28044 GCA_031401235.1 Actinomycetota bacterium | reverse complement strand
TGCCCCTAAACTACCCATTTGGTTGGTTTTGTTAAATTTAATACAATAAATTATTACACTTATTTATTATTTTGGTTTTGGGGGGGGCCTACGCCCCCGCCACTTGACAGAATGTATCCGTGACTTCGCCAGAATATGACTATGTCATTGTTGGTGGAGGCTCGGCAGGGTCGGTCTTGGCCAATCGACTAAGTGCAGATCCAAATAATCGAGTTCTTGTACTTGAAGCAGGTCGCCCCGACTATTGGTTTGATGTATTCGTTCATATGCCGGCAGCGCTGATGTTTCCCATTGGCAACAAATTTTATGACTGGATGTATTCGTCGGAACCTGAGACATTTATGAACGGTAGGCGAATTACTCATGGCCGAGGAAAAATTCTTGGTGGTTCGTCAAGTATTAATGGAATGATTTTTCAACGAGGAAATCCGCTCGACTTCGAACGATGGTCCAGAGATCCCGGAATGGAGACGTGGGATTACGCCCATTGTCTGCCGTACTTCAAACGCATGGAATCTTGCATGGCGGCTGATCCAACCGATCCGTATCGAGGCAAAAGCGGACCGCTCGTTGTCGAGCGTGGGGCCGTCAGGAACCCACTGTTTTCGGCTTTCTTTGACGCGGTGCAACAAGCCGGTTTTCCACTTACCAAAGATGTGAACGGTTTCCAGCAGGAAGGATTTGCCGCTTTTGATCGAAACGTTCGACACGGTCGTCGTTTCAGTGCGGCGCGGGCGTACTTGCATCCGGTGAAGCATCGTCAGAATCTCGACATCAAATGTCGAGCGCTGGTAACAAAGCTAATTACCGAAGGCGCAACGGTAACCGGAGTGGATTACTTGCTTCCGTTTGGTCGCCAGCGAAAAGTCACGGCCAAGGAAGTGATTGTGTGCGGTGGGGCATTTAATTCGCCCCAACTATTACAGGTTTCAGGAATTGGAGATAGTGATCGATTGCGAAGTGTGGGAGTGAAGCCGGTGCATCACCTTCCGGGAGTCGGTGAGAATCTGCAAGATCATCTCGAGGTGTATGTACAACACTCGTGTATTCAACCAATTTCGCTAAATCCGCTGATGAAAATGCGGTCGCGACCTTGGATCGGTCTGAAATGGATTTTTGGCCGAGGTCCCGGCACCTCCAATCACTTCGAGGCTGGCGGATTTGCGCGAAGCAATGAAGAAGTGAGTTATCCGAACCTGATGTTCCATTTCTTGCCTATTGCAATTCGCTATGACGGAACCGCACCCGCCGGTGGGCACGGATATCAAGTGCATATCGGGCCGATGTATTCAAATTCTCGAGGTTCGGTGCATATCACATCGGCCGATGTGCGAGTAAAGCCATCATTGCGATTCAATTATCTCTCCACCGAGCAAGATCGTCGGGAGTGGGTGGAGGCAATTCGGGTGGCGCGCACAATTCTCAATCAAAAAGCATTCGCACCATTTAGTGGGGGCGAGATATCCCCTGGACTGGGGGTCAATACGGACGAGAAAATTCTTGAATGGGTACGAAATGACGGAGAAACCGCCTATCACCCATCGTGCACATGTCGAATGGGCGCTGATGAAATGTCAGTGGTCGATCCACTCACCATGAGCGTGCGGGGGATGTCGGGAATTCGAGTTGTTGATGCTTCGGTGATGCCCTATGTGACGAATGGCAATATTTATGCCCCCGTGATGATGCTTGCCGAAAAAGCAGCCGACCTTATTTTGGGGAAAGATTCACTTGCACCAGAAACCGTAAATTTTTTCCGACACAGCAACAATTTGTGATCGATGTGCAATCATCAGCGACACTGGGGTTGGTACTGATAGCCTGATATGGGCGGTGATATATCTGTAAAGGGTGAGCTCACGAGTCAGAAAGCCATATTTCTAGGGGAGTAGCAATGACCGGGTCCGACTTCGACGACATTGATTTGGCAAGTTTGTCTGATGATGAACTGGTGAAGCAGATGTTCGATGACCTCTATGACGGTCTCGGCGAAGAAATTGTCGAAGGAACAACAATCCTGCTTGATCGTGGATGGGGTCCTGACAAAGTGTTGCAATTCGCTTTGGTTGAAGGAATGCGAATTGTTGGTGTCGACTTCCGTGACGGTATTTTATTTGTCCCCGAAGTTCTCTTGGCCGCCAATGCGATGAAGGCGGGGATGAAGATACTTCGACCGCTGTTAGCCGAAACAGGTGCAGAGTCGGTGGGGAAAGTTGTGGTGGGAACGGTAAAGGGCGACATCCACGACATTGGCAAAAACCTGGTGGCAATGATGCTAGAAGGCGCTGGATTTGAAGTGATCGATCTAGGAATCAATACTGATGCCGACAAATTTTTAGCCGCTCTTGAAGAGCATCAGCCCGACATACTTGGTATGTCCGCTTTGCTCACCACAACAATGCCCTACATGAAAGTCGTCGTAGACACGTTGCTGGCTAAGGGGTTGCGGGACAAGTACATCGTGCTCGTCGGTGGAGCTCCACTAAATGAAGAATTCGGTGTGGCAGTTGGTGCAGATGCTTATTGTCGAGACGCCGCTGTCGCTGCCGAAACGGCGAAGAAACTTGTAACAGCGCGCCGCCAACTGGCTGCCGAACCTCCCGGCCCTTCGGTCGCGTGATCACAAGAGCCGAACATGCATTTGGCTGACGACAATCGTCCGTTGATTATCGCCTGTGGCGCACTTGTCGCTGAACTTCGTGAAGTCCTTTTGTTAAGTGGTCTTGCTGATGTCGTCGAGGTGCGGTATTTGCCGGCGAATTTGCACAACCGACCGGAAGGTATTGTTCCTGCACTCACATCGCATCTAGACGGTCGAGGTTCGCGCCCCACGTTCGTCGGTTATGCCGACTGCGGTACCGGCGGTGCGCTCGATAGGTTGCTGATGCACTATCCAGATGTCCAACGATTGCCCGGTGCGCACTGTTATGAGTTCTTTTCTGGCGCGGAACTCTTTGCCCAAATCCACAATGATGAACCGGGGACTTTCTATCTCACTGATTTTCTTACCAAACACTTCACCGCCTTGGTTTGGGAAGGCCTTGGTCTTGATCGTCATGAACATCTACGCGACACCTACTTTGGCAATTACACGCGAGTGATGCTGTTGTCGCAATCCGATGACCCCGCAATCATTCGCGCCGGCGAGCAAGCGGCCAAACAGCTCGGCTTAAAATTTGAACATCGTCATGTGGGGCGCGCAGGACTGGCCAATTCAATTCCGTTGTCATTTAGTCAGACCACGGATACAGGAAGCCCAGTAAAGGTTCGTTGAACTTATGGCTCGGTCTGGTAATTCGGTGGTGACCATTCTGTGGCGTGATATTCCTGCACAGGTGAATGCTCAAGCGGGACGGGAGCGCCATCAGATTGTTCTATCGGCCAAATTTCAAAGAGCAATTGATCGGGCCAAGCGCAAAGCTCATATTTACACCGCCGATGAAGACGTGGCTCAGTGGCGTCGAATATCTACCGAATTAGTCGGTGAGCTGAAGGATTCTGCTCAGCGCGAAGCCGATCGGATCGAATTGGAATACACCCGTCGCCGACTTGGTGTGCTCGCATTTGCGGGTGGTTTCGAAAGTGACGTCCAAGAACTTTCGGTGACCTCGAAGGAACTCGCTGATCTGGAAGAACTTCTATGACACAAACAATTCTGAGTTCCGCAACACGCGAAGTAATCATTGGATTCGACCGACCATTTGTGATGATCGGTGAACGAATCAACCCAACCGGCCGCAAATTATTGGCTGAAGAAATGAAAGCCGGAAACTTCAGTCGGGTGGAGGCTGACGCTTTAGCCCAAGTCGAAGCCGGAGCACATATGTTGGACGTCAATGCCGGCATTCCGCTCGCTGACGAGCCAGCACTCCTGGCTCGGGCTATACAACTTGTGCAGTCAGTGACAAGTGTTCCGCTGTCAATTGATTCATCAATCATTGAAGCCCTTGAAGCCGGGCTGGCCGTGTACAAAGGCAAGCCATTAGTCAATTCGGTGACGGGCGAGGACGAAAATCTAGAGCGGGTATTGCCACTAGTAGCACGCTATGGAGCCGCCGTAGTTGCAATATCCAACGACGAAACCGGAATTAGCGAAGACCCTGACATTCGGTATGCAGTGGCAAAAAAGATCGTTGAGCGTGCCGCAGATTTCGGGATTCCCGCATGCGATGTCGTCGTCGATCCACTTGTCATGCCAATTGGGGCCATGGGCACTGCCGGCCAACAAGCATTTAGGCTCATTCGCCGATTGCGTGAAGAACTTAAAGTGAATACCATTTGTGGCGCCTCAAATGTAAGTTTTGGGTTGCCAAATCGTCACGCGATTACGGGGACATTTCTATCGATGGCAATTGCGTCGGGGATGACTTCGGCAATTATGAGCCCACTTCATCCAGAAGTAAAACGTGCGGTCATGGCAGCCGATGTACTCGCCGGAAATGACCGTGACTGTTCGGCATGGATTCGCGCCAATCGTGATCCGAATGCTCCCGCCGGTGCCCGAGCAGAACGCGAAGGCGGTCGTCGTCGCCGATCGACCCAATAGCGAAACGGTTAGGTCGTCAACGTCGATGCATCGTATAGTTTTTACGCCATCAGGACTCGACGCAACAGTCGAGACGGGAACTTCCGTGTTAGATGCTGCCCGTCAACTTGGGGTTGATCTGGATTCGGTGTGTGGGGGTCGGGGAATCTGTGGAAGGTGTCAAATTACTCCGAGTATCGGCACGTTTGCCAAATGGGGTATCCACACCACGGTTGATTCACTCACGGCCCCAATCAACCTCGAAACGGATTACCGCGGCAATCGCCCACTAGTCACAGGGAATCGCCTTGGCTGTAGCACTCGGATCTGTGGGGATGTAGTCATCGACGTGCCAGCCGCAAGTCAAGTCCACCGTCAGGTTGTACGCAAGGACCTCGACCTTGGTCCAGTCACTGTCGATCCCAGTTTTGCGCTGTATTACGTAACAACGAAAGTTGCCCAATTGGGAGAGTCGGTCGCGGCCGCCGACGCGCTGGCAATTGCCGTCGCCGAACAGCATAAAGTGACTCGACCAAATGTTGCTTTTTCTGCCTTGGCCCAAGTTCACCACGCCGCCGAGCAGGGAAGTGCGGGAGCGACAGTGGCGGTTCGACTTGCCGAATCGCTGAGTGAGCATTCGGAGATTGTCGCTGCGTGGCCCGGTTACGTGGGTTCAGCCTTTGGCATTGCCATTGATATTGGCTCAACGACAGTTGCCGGACATCTGTGTGAAGTTTTTAGCGGAGAAGTGATTGCAAGTGCCGGTGTGATGAATCCGCAAATTCGTTTCGGTGAAGATCTGATGAGTCGGGTTTCCTACGTGATGATGAATAAGGGCGGTGACAAGGAACTCACTCGCGTGATACGTGTGGCGATCAACGACTTGATCGGTGAACTCGTTGAGAAGGCATCGGTGACTCGGGACAAGATTCTTGAGATAGTTATGGTTGGCAATCCGATCATGCACCACATTCTCTTGGGTATTGATCCGACTCCACTTGGCGGAGCACCGTTCGTGCTGGCCACCGACAAGGCGGTCTTTGGTTCGGCACTGTCCCTTGATCTTGATGCGCCACATGCAAATTTCTATGTCGGGCCGTGTATTGCAGGTCATGTCGGCGCCGACACATCGGCGGCAATTTTGGCCCAAGGTCCACATCGGGGGGACTCGATGCAGTTGCTCATCGATGTTGGCACTAACGCTGAAATCGTGCTCGGCGATCGCGATCGCCAGTTTGCGGCGTCAAGTCCAACTGGGCCAGCCTTTGAAGGTGCGCAATTGAGTTGTGGTCAGCGAGCGACGATTGGTGCGATCGAAAATGTACGAATTGATCGTCATACGTTGGAGCCATCATTCAAAGTAATTGGGTCGAGTAAATGGTCAAATGAGTCGGGCTTCGCAGAATCAATACAGGACATACCGATCACAGGCGTGTGTGGCTCGGGAATTATCGAAGTCATTGCAGAGTTGTTTCTCTCCGGTGTAATTTCTGAAGATGGTGTGATTCAAGGAGCATTGGTCACAAAAACAACGCGGATCATTGCCTATGATCGCACGTTTTCGTATCTGTTATACGAGTCTGGCGATATTCGTTTACTGATCACTCAAAACGACGTGCGCGCAATTCAACTAGCCAAAGCGGCCTTGCGTGCCGGAGTCGATCTACTGATCGAACACGCTGGTTCGCCCGAAGTGCACGACGTTCGACTTGCTGGAGCATTCGGTGCTCATATCGATCCCATATATGCGATGGCGATTGGACTGATCCCAGATTGCCCAGTTAGTGGAGTTCGTTCGGTCGGCAATGCCGCTGGATCAGGTGCGGTACAAGCCTTGCTGTCCCGAATAAAGCGTGTTGAAATGCAAGATGTCGTGCGCGGTGTTGTGAAAATTGAGACGGCAACCGAACCGCGATTTCAAGAACTCTTCATCGCCGCCATGGCATTTCCACATGCAACTGCATCCAATCCCTTTCTGGCCTCCGTGCTCCAATTGCCCAAACGTTCAGTTGGCGCGGGCGAAGCAGGTAGAAATGTTCGACGAAAAAGGAGATCTCATGACTGAGGGCGAAGGCCATCGGCGCGCGGGCGGACGAGCTGCTCGCCAATCGACACGCAAGTCTGCCACCGTCGAACGAGACGTGTACCTCGCACGACTCTTGACGCCATATGAACTCGTCTCAATTGAGGTTCTCGAACAATTAGAAAGCAACGCCGACACGATCCTGGAGGAAATCGGAGTTGAAATTCGCGACTACCCGAGTGCGATCAAGCGATTCAGCGACGCTGGGGCAATTGTTGAAGAGTCGCGTATTCGATTCCCTCGAGGTATGTGTCGCGAAATTATTCGGGCCACGGCTCCAAGTGAATATATTCAGCATGCGCGAAATCCACATAATAATGTAAAAATCGGCGGAAATGCCACGGTGTTCGCACCAAATTACGGGTCGCCTTTTGTGCACGACCTAGACAATGGTCGCCGGTACGCGACCATCAGTGATTTCCAAAACTTTGTGAAGCTCAGTTATATGTCGCCCTATATTCACCATTCAGGTGGGACTGTTTGTGAACCAGTGGACATTCCCGTTAGTAAACGACATCTCGACATGGTGTACAGCCATATAAAGTTCAGTGACAAGGGATTCATGGGTTCGGTTACTGCCAGCGAACGAGCACAAGACTCCGTTGATTTGGCTCGAATTACCTTTGGCGGAGATTTGCAGGATCGCACCGTGATGACGAGTCTGATCAATGCCTCTTCGCCGCTTGTATGGGACGCAACGATGCTTGGTTCTGCTGAGGTATATGCCAGCAATAATCAGGCCACGATAATTACTCCATTCATTTTGGCCGGAGCAATGGCTCCGACGACATCAGCGGGTGTGATTGCTCAGACTCTTGCCGAGTCATTAGTAGGAATGGCCTTCACCCAGCTCGTACGCCCAGGGGCGCCGGTCGTATTTGGATCGTTTGCATCATCGATGTCGATGCTTACTGGCGCACCCACCTTCGGTACCCCCGAACCAGCTTTGGTGCTGTACACGGTCGCCGCACTGGCCCGACGACTCGGCGTTCCATTCCGCTCCGGTGGATCGCTCACGTCGTCCAAACTTCCCGATGCCCAGGCTGCATACGAAAGTGCCGCCACGTTAATTCCGACGATCATGGCTGGCACTAATTTTGTTTTGCATGCCGCTGGATGGCTAGAAGGTGGGTTGGCGATCGGCTACGAGAAATTTGTACTTGATTGCGACCAGTTGGGAATGATGATGACCTTCGCCAAAGGGCTCGACATGTCAGAAAATGGTCAAGCCCTCAGCGCAATGCGTGAAAATACTCCAGGACAGCACTTTTTGGGAACCGCACATACTTTGGCAAATTTTGAAACTGCGTTTTACCGATCTGATATCGCCGACAACAACAGCTACGAGCAGTGGTTAGAAGACGGCGGCTTGGATGCACCACAGCGTGCCAACAAACTGTGGAAGCATCGGCTTGAATCATACGAACCGCCGGCATTGGACGAAGCAATTGATGCTGAACTGCAAGAATTTATCGCCCGTCGAAAAGCGGTGCTTCCGGATGCATTTCAATGAGCATCTTTAATAACATCATCGGTTTCGCACGTCAATCAAGTGCGCCAACGGTGGAAGTGCAGCGACTTGTGCGCCAAATGTGTTACGAACTCGTTCCGCTCAGGTCCGCAGACCAAGCCATCAGTGATCTTCCGGCGGGATCTTCGGTGTCGGTTACTTGCTCTCCGGTCAAAGGAATAGCCGCCACACAGGAGTTATGCGTGCGATTGATCAATCGAGGACACTACGCAGTCCCACACTTTGCGGCTCGATTGGTGGACGGACCCAAGCACACGGAAAAACTCGCTGCTTGGGTCATGCAACACGGGATCAAGGAAGTGCTCATAATCGGCGGAGACTCGGAAACACCAAGTCACTATGTGGATGCGCTTTCCTTCATGAAAGATTTTTTGGCCAATGAGTCAGGAGTACAGACAATTGGCTTTGCGGCTTATCCAGATGGTCATGCGCTAATCGAAAAATCAAAATTGCACGATGTATTGCGGGCAAAACAAGCATTGCTCGCCAGCGCCGGGGTGCAGGGCTTGGTCTCGACACAGATGTGTTTTGACTCCGACAAGATTCGTTCCTGGCTACGTGGCGAACGACAATCGGGTTTTACCGTTCCGGTCAGCCTCGGTTTGCCCGGTGTTGTCGACCGCACCAAGTTGATGACCATGGGGATGCGCCTAGGCGTCGGCGCATCAATGCGCTATTTGAGCAAAAATAAGGGATCCATCACCCGGATGTTTGCACCGGGTGGTTATGACCCGACCAAACTTCTTGTCGAACTGGCCCCTGATGCAGAGAAACTGGGAATTGTCGGCATTCACTCATTCACATTCAACAGCACCGCCGATACTGCATCGTGGCAGCGAGCCATTCTTGGCTCTCAATCGTGAGTTCATTGCCATCACAAAAGTCCGTCGATGTGGTCATCATCGGCGCCGGGGTGATTGGGGCTTCGATCGCGTTCGAACTGTCTCGAACCGGTCGCAAAGTGATGTGCATTGACAAGGGTGGGGCCGCGGGCGCAGGTTCGACCAGTGCATCATCGGCGATCATCCGATTTACGTATGCGAATTACAACACCATTTTGATGGCGTGGGAATCGGCATTTTTCTGGTTTGACTGGAATAATTTTCTCGGAGTCAATGATCCCGATGGCATGGCCAAGTTCATCAAGACCGGCTATTTAGTTTTTCTCACCGAGGGCTATGACGGCGTCAAAGTGCGTGAATTATGGGATGAGTTCAACATTCCATATGAGGTTCTCAGTGCCGCACAAATTCGGGAGCGATTTCCATCCCTTGATCCAGGCAAATTTTGGCCCCCAAAACGCATCGACGATCCGGCATTTGGCGATGATCCGTACGACTACTTGTCGGGGCTATACGACCCGACAAGTGGATTCATTGATGACCCGATGTTGGCCACCCACAACTTCGCTCATGCGGCTAAATCGCACGGTGCCGAATTTCGATTTCATGAGGAAGTTTCTGAGATTATTCGCCATGCTGACAAAGTAACTGGAGTCATCCTTAGTTCAGGTGAGACGATCAATGCGTCAATTGTGGTGAATGCCGCGGGACCACATGCAGCAAAAATTAATCGGATCGCTGGAGTCTCCGACGAAATGAAGGTGCGGCATCGCCCTCTTCGACAAGAAGTATTCTCACCGCCTGCACCAGTTGGTTTTCGTTTACAAGATAACGCCCCAATTGTTGCCGATTTGGACATTGGTCAGTACTTTCGTCCGCATATGGGTGACACGTTGAATGTTGGGGCTACGGAACCGGAATGCGACCCGCTTGATTGGATCGAAGATGCCGACGTCTGGAAGCACGAGACCACGATTGAAATTTGGCAAACTGCGATGTACCGGTTGGCGCGTCGAATTCCGAATTTCGGTATTCCTCTGAAGCCTTCGGGAATTGGTGCGCTGTATGACGCCACTGATGATTGGATTCCGATTTATGACAAGTCCAATCTTGGTGGGTACTTCATGGCATGTGGTACGAGTGGAAATCAGTTTAAGAATTCTCCATTAGTTGGTCAATTTATTCGAGCGCTAATTGATGCTGCTGCCGCCGGTCGCGATCACGACAAAAATCCCGTGCAATTCGTCGGTGCCCGTACCGGTCGTGCCATCGACTTGTCGGCATTCTCGCGGCTTCGCTCTCAAGGGATTACCTCTGGCAATGTGATGGGGTAAACTCAACTCGTGCGTGCATCACTTAGCGATCTACTTTCCTCTGGCCAAGTATTGCTAGCCGATGGCGCGACGGGAACGAACTACTTTGCAATGGGGCTTGAATCTGGCGAACCCCCCGAATTTTGGATCACCGAGCACCCAGACCGCGTCGTATCATTACATCAGCAATTTGTGGATGCCGGTGCCGACATCATTCTTACCAATACATTTGGCTGTAACCGCCACCGTCTCAAGTTGCATAAGGCTCAATCGCGAGTTCACGAACTTGCCAAGCGCGCCGCCGAACTAGCGCGCCAAGTTGCTGACGCTTCTGATCGTCCGGTAATTGTGGCCGGATCGGTCGGACCAACCGGAGAGTTATTCGTACCACTCGGGGCTCTTACCGATGCTGAAGCCATCGACACATTCACCGAGCAAATCGCCGGACTTCGAGATGGTGGTGCCGACGTGGTGTGGATCGAAACCATGTCCGCGGCAGAAGAAATACGCTCCGCTGCCCAGGCCGCAATCAATGTTGGAATCCCATACATCGCGACTATGTCATTTGATACGGCCGGCCGAACCATGATGGGGCTCAAACCTGATCTTCTAGAGTCGGTATTTGAAGGGCTATCAATTCCGCCCCTAGCCATCGGGGCTAACTGTGGGGTTGGTGCCTCCGATGTGCTCATTTCAGTTAGCGAAATGAGAAACTTCCAGAATTTTCTTGTCTCCAAGGGCAATTGTGGTATTCCAAAATTTCAGGGCACCACGATTAGCTATTCAGGAACTCCAGAATTGATGAGAGAATATGCCATGCTTTCGGCCGACGCCGGCGCGCGGATTGTCGGCGGTTGTTGTGGAACGACCCCAATTCACGTGGCCGCCATGCGTGACGGGTTGGATCATCGAATACCTGGACTACCTCCCACGCTTGAAGATGTCATTAGCAAAATTGGCCCGCTAATAAATTCGATACCAAGTGATAAGGCTTCTGGTCGTATTCGGCGACGCGACACCAATTAATGGGAGCGCAAACCGCTCTTTGGACACCTTCCGAAAAGCGTTGCGAGCAAAGCAGACTTCGTAAATTTGCCCGTTGGACAATGTCACATCGCGAAAGTGCGAATCTTGACTACTCAACACTTCATGATTGGTCTATTGAACACATTGACGATTTTTGGTCGTCGATTTGGGATTTTTGCGGCGTGCGAGGCGACAAAGGTGAGCGGATATTTGTCTCTGATCCTGTGATGACCTCGGCACGATTCTTCCCCGATGCCTCCTTGAGTGTTACCGAAAATTTACTTTGGCGCACCGGTAGCGAAGAGGCACTTGTTGCCATTGACGAAGAAGGCAATCGAAAAGTTCGAACTTGGGATGAACTTGCCCAACGGGTTTCCTATCTGGCAGGTGCTCTCGCCAAGCGCGGAGTAGAGGCTGGTGATCGAATTGTGGTGTGGCTACCGAATGGCATTGAAGCCGTGGAAGTCATGCTTGCCGCGACTTCGATCGGGGCCATTTTTTCCTCGTGCTCGCCGGATTTTGGGGCGGCTGGTGTTCTTGATCGATTTAGCCAAATTGAACCTAAAGTTCTGATCGCCGCTGACGCATATCGATACAACGGCAAAAAATTTGATTGTCTAGAGCGGCTTGCCGAAATTCAACGACGGTTGCCGTCGCTTGTAGACACCGTGCTTGTCTCAACCGGTTTGGTTTCACATGCTTCTGAGTCGTATACCCAGTATGAAGATTTCGTGGCCTCCGGAGCCGCGACACCGAGATTGCCGACACGATTTCCATTTGATCATCCTTGGTATGTGTTGTATTCATCTGGCACGACCGGCGCGCCCAAATGCATTGTGCATCGGACCGGAGGCGTCCTCCTTCAACATTTGAAAGAGCATCAGTTGCATTGCGACATTGACTCTGGAGACCGTGTGATGTACTTCACCACGACAGGGTGGATGATGTGGAATTGGCTGGTTTCCGTATTGGCCAGTGGTGCAACTGCGGTGTTGTTCGATGGAGCACCAATGTCGCCGACTGTCACTCGGTTATTTGACATCGTCGATGCTGAACGACTCACCTTGCTTGGAGTTTCGGCAAAGTACATCGATTCACTGCGAAAGTCAGGGGTCCGACCAATTGACACTCATCGGTTGACATCATTGCGAACTATCTGCTCCACCGGCTCGCCACTTGCCCCGACAGGATTTGAGTGGGTGTATGAGTCGGTGAAACGCGACGTACATCTGGCATCAATTTCCGGCGGAACAGATATCTGTTCATGTTTCGTTGGCGGCGATCCGACATCTCCTGTTTACGCGGGGGAGATTCAACGTCCGGTTCTCGGTATGGACAGCGACGTGGTGGACGACAGCATCATGTCTCTGGCCACTCAACCTGGAATCTCCGGCGAACTTGTATGTCGGCAACCATTTCCGTCAATTCCACTTGGATTCTGGAATGACGAAACTATGGGCTTACCCGCACCAACTAAGCCTGGACCTAAATTTCATTCCGCATATTTTGAGCATTTCCCTGGCATTCCTGGTATCTGGACGCAAGGGGATTTCGCTTGCAGAACGGATCATGGTGGTTTTGTGATTCAAGGTCGTAGCGATTCAACGCTTAATCCCGGTGGCGTGCGTATCGGCACTTCTGAAATTTATCGAGTAGTCGAACAACACCCAGACGTTGTGGAGAGTTTGATTTTCGGTCAAGAGTGGCAAAATGATGTGCGCATCGTTTTGCTTGTCCGACTTACCGAGTCGGCTCGATTGACAGATTCGCTGGTGGCGGACCTCAAACAGCAAATTCGAGTGTCCTGTACACCTCGCCACGTTCCGACAATCATCTTACAAGTGGACGATTTACCCCGAACTCGGAGTAACAAGTTGGTGGAACTTGCGGTAAGCGATGCGGTTAACGGTCGCCCGGTCCGCAACCGAGAATCGATTGCAAATCCGGAAACGATTGATGCAATTGTTGCTAGGCCCGAGCTTCGCGACTAGATACATCTAACACGCGTCGTCGACTCTCAAAATCTTCACGATTGTGATAGCAGCCGATAAAAACCCTTCGGCCCGTATATGCCATTCGTCCGTGCAAAATTCGCCAATTGTCAAATAGAACAGCATCGCCCGGTTCCAAGCGGACAACTCGCCATGTACTTCGGTCATTCAGCAGATCGTGAAATTTTGTATATGCGCGATAGAACTCTTGTTCTTGACTAGGCGGGAGTCGAAATGGTGCCCGATCATAATTGTTAAACGAAATTTGCTCAATATTTCCGGCATGATCAAGTCGGATCACCGGTCGTTTGGCGGTGAGATGGACTCCTGGCTCTACATATTGTGACCGCACGGCAACACGGGTAAGTGTCTCGAATGCTGGTGGGTCAGTTAGGCGAAGCAGATCGGCAATCGCAAATCCATCCACAAGTATGCTTTCGCCGCCATTACCTTCGCGCTCGATACAACAGAACATCTGCAAACCGGGCGCATCACTCGAGTAAGTGCCGTCGGTGTGAGGTTCCAGAAATGTTTGTGAATAGGCCGAATCGTTGTGATCAGACATCTCGGAGGAAAGCGTCCACAGACCGCCAAAGATTGTCTCTCGCGGATACCCGACCCGTCGAGCGAGTGTTTCTACTCCGGCATGTGAGCTTGGCGTGTCGCGCACGAGTCCGTACCCAAACATTGCCACATTGTTCAGCCAGGTTGTGAGTCCGTCATCTGTTGAAACAACGTTATCGAAAGTCAATTGCCGAAGATCTAGGATTGATGATGAAGTTGACCAAAGCTTGGTTGGAGTTGCGCAATCGACAAGACCAGCGACATCGGCGAGTAGCAGTGTCGAATATACGCCAGGCTCGGAGTGGTCCGACCATGTGATGTGGATATGGTCGTCCACAATCGTGGCGTCGATGCCTCGAATATCAAGATTGATTGCAAACGTGTCAACTTTGCGTTGATTAGTTTTGATGTCGTATCGCGCGGGATCTTTGCTGTGGTCTTGCAACCAAAACCACGAATAGAACTCGGGCTTTTGGCGCGAGTCAAACGTGACGAGCAATCCCTCACGGGAGAGAGCGATCGTTGTAATTGTCGGTAATTTCATGTCAATCTTGATCGATCCTATTCGTCTTGGTGTCCATGAGTATCGGTAGGATTTAGCGGTCTACCTTCCGGGGTAGCTCAGTTGGCAGAGCAACGGACTGTTAATCCGTTTGTCGTGGGTTCGACCCCCACCCCCGGAGCAACTCAAAGAAGGCACATGAATTTGTGATCAACAATGAGTAGCGAAGGGGCCAGTAGCTCAGTGGTCAGAGCAGGGGACTCATAATCCCTTGGTCGTAGGTTCGATCCCTACCTGGCCCACCGCATGTTTGTACACCGCTAGTTTTGTGGTCATGTGGAATTCGATCATTCACTTGGATCTCTCAATTGCGGAGAAAATCGTCCGCCCATTAATCATCTATACGTTTCTTGTGATCGGGCTTCGACTCAGCGGAAAACGTGAAATTGGGCAACACAATGCGCTCGAGCTTGTCGTTCTGCTGGCGGTTGCAAATGCCGTCCAAAACGGAATAATCGGTCAAGACTTTTCGATCACCGGCGCCCTCATCGGTGCCACCACACTATTTGGAGTGAATTGGTTGCTTGAATATTCGGTAAGCCGAAGTCGATGGTTGCATCAATTCATTATCGGTCGTCCGGCAAGTCTCATTACTGCTGGTGTCGTGAATCATAAAGCATTGCGTCGTCAGAGAATAAGTGAAGAAGATCTGCTCGAGGATGCGAGTGAGCAGGGGGCGCGAAGTCTCAGCGATGTCGATAGCGCGGTTCTCGGGGCCAACGGCCGCGTCGTTGTTACGTTGCGACCGGACATGGACTTACAGGTTCATATAACCGAACTCACAACTGAATTAGCCGAGCTTCGCCAGGCGATAACTAATCGCAACCAAAACTTGTGATCGTTGTTGGCTCGCCGCTTGTCGGCACAATTGTCGCTATCAAGGTGAAAGTGGGCGACGAAATTGAATTGGGTAGTGAGCTCATCGTAATTGAGTCAATGAAGATGGAACATCCCGTGCACGCCGGGGTCTCGGCCATAGTTACTCAAGTATTAGTAGCGGTTGGGGACGCCGTTGCAAGCAGCCAGACTCTCTTAGTCCTATCGCCGAGTTCAATTACGTCTGGTCAACGGGCACCTGAGACCCACTCAAGCGAAAGTGTGGAAGATCAGCGTGATGATCTTCTCAATTATCAACTTCGTCGTCAGCGGACCACCGATACGGCGAGACCGGATGCAGTGCGCAAAAGACACGAACGTGGTCAGCGAACAATTCGAGAAAATATCGCCGATCTTTGCGACGAGGGATCTTTCGTTGAGTACGGAGCATTTGCCGTCGCCGCCCAACGGCAACGTCGAAGCATTGATGAACTTATTGACCGAACTCCAGGAGACGGATTAGTCAGCGGTCTTGGCACGGTGAATGGCGAGTTGTTTGATCTCGAGCACTCTCGATGTGCCTTCGTTGGGTACGACTACATGGTTCTCGCTGGCACCCAGGGTTTCATCAACCATCGAAAGAAGGATCGCCTGTTCGCGATTATCGAGAAGTTGCGATTGCCTGTGGTTCTCTTTGCCGAAGGTGGTGGTGGTCGACCAGGTGACACGGATGCACCTGGTGTGGCCGGCTTGGATGTCATGTCGTTTGCTAATTTTGCTCGCTTGTCGGGTCTAGCGCCAACGATCGGAATCGCATCCGGTTATTGCTTTGCTGGCAACGCCGCTTTGCTTGGATGTTGTGACGTGATCATCGCCACCGAAAATTCAAATATCGGTATGGCGGGTCCGGCAATGATTGAAGGCGGTGGGCTCGGTGTTGTGTCACCAACTGATATTGGACCGATTGATTTTCAATCTCGAAACGGAGTTGTCGACATTCGTGTCGCCGATGAGGTGGCTGCCGTATCTGTGGCCAAGAAGTATCTGGCCTTCTTTCAGGGAACAACCGAGAATTGGATACGACATTCGGATGAATCGTTACGGTCGCTCATTCCGGTACAAAGAAGTCGGATCTATGACATTCGAACCGTAATCACGCATCTAGCCGACATCGAAAGCGTGCTTGAATTGCGTTCCGAATTCGGAGTGGGAATAGTGACCTCATTGGCCCGACTCGAGGGTCGTCCAATTGGAATTATTGCCAATAATCCTGCACATCTTGGGGGAGCAATTGACTCCGATTCAGCCGATAAGGCGGCTCGTTTTGTTCAATTGTGCGATGCCTACGATCTTCCGATCATTTCCTTGTGCGATACGCCAGGGTTTATGGTCGGCCCGGATGCCGAACGAAACGCCCAAGTCAGACATTTCTCACGAATGTTTGTCACCTCGGCCAGTACCACTGTCCCTTGGCTTACCGTTGTTCTGCGCAAGGGTTATGGTCTTGGCGCCCAAGCTATGGCCGGTGGAAGTTTTCACGCCACTGAGATGATTGTTTCGTGGCCTACTGGCGAATTTGGCGGAATGGGCTTGGAAGGAGCTGTCCGACTTGGCTTTAAACGGGAACTTGATGCGTCCAAAAACCTTGAAGAGCGAGCATTATTGGAAGCAAAATTGATTGCCGATGCATACGTTCGTGGAAGTGCGCTGAACATGGCGAGCCATGTTGAGATCGACGATGTAATTGATCCAGCGGAAACCCGAGTGCGATTAATTTCCACATTGAATTTATGTCCGGCTCCACTCCCCAGAAGCGGTA
This sequence comes from Actinomycetota bacterium, assembly GCA_031401235.1. GTDB lineage: Bacteria > Actinomycetota > Acidimicrobiia > Acidimicrobiales > Ilumatobacteraceae > UBA3006. The sequence continues at coordinate 10,972 of JANNRJ010000019.1, read as the reverse complement.
AAAAACGCCCGATGATTGATACTTGGTAACGCAATCAAGGCTGAACTCTGCTTGGCCCAGAATGTAGTAGACTTTTTGCACCAAATAGACACATGGGCCATCAGGTTCATGAGAGGGAGAAAATAATGAGAAGGAAGACACTAAAAGGTCTTGCACTTGGTGTCGTTGCAGTTTTCGGTCTCGCAGCATGCGGAAGCGATAGCACTTCAACAGACACGACAGTGGCGGCATCAGATACAACCGAAGCACCGGCACCAACAGGGCTTGCTTGTCAAGTCACTGACTCAGGTGGAGTCGATGACAAGGGCTTCAACCAGATCGCCTACGAAGGTCTCTTGCAGGCCGAAGCAGAACTTGGCGTCACCACCGATTTGCTGGAATCAGTAACCGACGCCGATTATGCGCCGAATATTCAGTCATTCGTTGATAAGGGTTGCAGTATCATTGTCACCGTCGGTTTCTTGCTTGCTGATGCAACCAAGGCAGCCGCTGAAGCAAACTCAGATATCCACTTTGCCATCGTCGACTCGAATACCTCGGCGGCAAATGTTCAGGGTCTCACATTCGCCACTGATCAGCCATCATTTATGGCCGGTTACTTGGCCGCTGCGACCACGACAACAGGCATCGTTGCCACATTCGGCGGTATCAATATTCCGCCAGTGACAATCTTCATGCAGGGTTTCGTCAAGGGTGTTGAGTATTACAACGCTCAAAAAGGAACTTCAGTGAAAGCTCTCGGTTGGGATCCAGTTGCTCAGGACGGCACATTTGCCGGAAACTTCAACAACTTGGATGACGGCAAGAACATCGCCAAGAGTTTTGCCGATGAAGGCGCCGATATCATCTTCCCAGTTGCCGGCCCAGTCGGTCTTGGCTCCTCGGCATATGCCTTGGAGACTGCAGGCGCAGTGAAGATCATCGGTGTTGACGTCGACATGTCGGTGTCAAACCCAGATCATGCGACGGTCTATGTCGCTTCAGTCTTGAAGAAGATTGATGCTGCCGTAGTTGCCGCTGTCGGAAGTGCGCTCAATGGCGAAGGTGGCGGAACCGACTATGTCGGTACCCTTGATAACGGCGGTGTGGGTCTTGCGGTAACGAGCACCATTTCTGCGGAACTTCAGGCGGAACTTGATGCAGTCCAAGCCGGAATAATCGACGGTTCAATTACCTGGTGATTTTTCACCATAAATTTGTAAACATCTAGTAGTAGTTTGGAAATGGAGGCCACTAAAGTGGCCTCCATTTTCTTTTTTGCTCACGAAATAAATCGGTCACCCAGCTTGAGTTCGCTTGAGATGGCGAGTGCGGTTAGTGTTTCATTGCATGGCATGGGGGCGTGAGTGAAATTGGAACTGCGGGGAATCACCAAACGTTTTCCAGGCGTTGTTGCCAACGATTCCGTCAATCTCAACTTGCAAACCGGAGAAGTTCTTGGGCTAATTGGTGAAAATGGGGCCGGCAAATCCACGTTGATGAACGTGCTGTATGGACTGTATAAACCCGATGAGGGCCAAATTGTCGTGGATGGCTTGGAAACTCAGTTTTTGTCACCGGCCGATGCCATTGCCGCAGGTATCGGAATGGTGCATCAGCACTTTATGCTCGTTCCAGTTTTTACCGTCGCCGAGAATGTGATTTTGGGTATCGAACCCACCGGCCGATACGGCATTTTGGATATTGACAAGGCGCGATCAATGGTGCTCGAAATTTCAGATAGATATCACCTCAATCTGGATCCAGATGCGATTATTGAAGACCTTCCGGTCGGTGTCCAGCAACGTGTGGAGATCGTAAAAGTATTATTGCGTGACGCTCAAATAGTTGTGTTTGACGAGCCGACTGCTGTTCTTACTCCGAGTGAAATCATCGAGTTCTTTGGAATTGTCAAAACGCTCATTGATGCGGGACGTGGTGTGGTATTTATCACTCACAAACTGAAGGAAGCGCTTGCGGTATCAGACCGAATAGTTGTCATGCGCCGCGGTCAAGTTGTCGGTGAAGTCGTGCCGTCCCAGGCTACTGAAAGCGAAATTGCCGAAATGATGGTCGGGCGGGCCGTGCAATTGATTGTGGAAAAGAAACCTGCCCATCCAGGAAAAACCGTTTTTAGTGTGCAAGGTCTCCAGGTGGTTGACCCCAATGGTCGTGCACTCGTGCAAGATGTTAGTTTTGAAGTTCGGGAAGGTGAAATTGTTGGTATTGCCGGAGTGCAAGGCAATGGTCAAACTGAACTCGTAGAGGCACTTACCGGTTTGCGTCGGGCATCGGGGGGTGTTGTCACACTGGATGGAGTAGATATCACCAATGCTTCACCCCGCAGGCGTCACGAAATGGGTATTGCCCATATTCCGGAAGATCGACTTCGTCAGGGACTGATCGGCGGACTGACAATTAGTGAAAACCTTGTTTTGACTCGATACCACGATAAAGAGTTCAGTAATGGCGTGATGATGCATTGGGATAACGCTCGGCGAGTATCGGCGGAACTGGTCGGAAAATATGATATTCGTACACCGTCGGCGGAAATGTTGGCCAATACGTTGTCCGGTGGGAATCAGCAGAAGGTGATCGTGGCCAGAGAACTGAGTCGTAATCTACGACTTACGATTGCCTCCCAACCAACCCGTGGTGTCGATGTGGGATCAATTGAGTACATCCACGAGCGAATTGTCGAAGAGCGAGATTCCCGCACTGCGATTCTAATTGTGAGTACAGAACTTGACGAGGTCATGACATTGGCTGACCGTTTGCTGGTCATGTACCGAGGTCGCATCGTCGCCAGTGTTGACCCTCGGACTACAAGTGCAATGGACGTTGGGTTGTATATGGCGGGGTCTTCACCCGACCAACGGGTGGCGTCGTGACCAGCCAAAATTACGCCAAGCGAATGATGGAGCGTTTGGCACGAACAAATTCAATTCGCCTCACGCTGCTGGCAGTTCTGTCAGCAATGATTGTTGGAGCAGTAATCATCGTGCTTTCCGATATCACTTCCCTGCGCAACGGCGACTTTGGAACGGCATTTGGCACCGTGTTCGACGCCTATTCAGCCCTGTTTATTGGTTCGTTTGGTTCGCTTCGCGCAGTGTCGAACACGATTAGTAGCACAACACCTCTTTTGCTTTGCGGTATTTCTGTGGCTGTCGCATTTAAGGCGGGTTTGTTCAACATCGGGGCAACCGGACAGATGTTGGCCGGTGGAATGTTTTCCTTATGGGTGGGATTCTCGATGAATGGTCCTGGAATCATCCAAGTGCCACTGGCAATTCTGGCTGGGGCTTTAGGCGGTGCCCTTTATGGGGCAATTCCGGGAATTCTCAAAGCTCGAACCGGAGCCCATGAAGTTATTACCACGATCATGCTTAATAACATGGCGGCATTTCTCGTTCTGTGGCTTCTCAAAACGGCGATATTTCAGCGGGAAGGGCGAACCGATCCGATTTCCAAAGTGGTCAGTCCAGCAGGGAAATTGCCACGAATGTTTGGTTTCTTGAACGGACGCAACGACTTGCTCGCCCACACCGGCTTTCTCGTGGCGATTCTCGCCGTGATCGTGTTTTGGTGGTTGTTGCAACGCAGCACAATCGGATTTGAGTTTCGAGCGTTTGGTCTGAATAGCGATGCCGCCCAATACGCCGGGATGCATACCAAGCGACTGATGGTTTCGGCGATGATGATTGCCGGAGCATTCGCTGGGATGGCCGGCGCCAGTGAGGTGCTCGGCACCTACGGTTACGCTTCGCAAAACTTCGCTGGAAACATTGGATTTGACGCGATAGCAATTGCCTTGCTCGGACGTTCGACGCCGATTGGTACCGCATTTGCTGCCGTGCTATTCGGTGCCTTGCAGGCCGGTGGTCGGCAAATGCAAGCCAACACAGATGTGCCCATTGACTTGATTGTTGTACTTCGGGCGCTCATTGTCATGTTCATTGCTGCGCCGCTTCTGGTCAAGTCAATTTGGCGAGTGAAATCGGCTCAAACCGCCGAAGGGCAAACCTTTAGAGGATGGGGCGGATGAATACACCAGAAGGACTAGTTGTTGAATTGTCAGCCGAACAGCGAAAGCGCGCCAGAAATGTTGGTTTCGCATATGTAGTACTCGGATTGGTGTCGGCGGTGATATTTACTAACCGGCCCGGCGATGCAGGTTTTAAGTTGAAGAGCGATTTCATTTTCGTGATTCCTGCTCGACCGTTTGCGACCGCCTTGGCAATCGTTCTTGTTGCGCTGGGTGCGGCCCAGTTATTGCGAGGGTTAGGGCGATGGACGAATGTCGTGCTCACGATTGCCACGATGAGCTTCGTTGTCGGATTTTTGACGTGGGCCGCTTCTGGGGGTTCTTTCAGTTTGACCGGAATGCTGCAAGACACTGTGGCACGAAGTGTGCCAATCACCTTGGGGGCGATCGCCGGGATTCTTTGCGAACGAAGCGGAATTATAAACATTGCCATCGAAGGTCAATTGTTAGGATCAGCATTCGCTGGAAGTGTGGTCGGTTCGATTCTCGGAGCATGGCCAGGAATCGCTGCAGCAATACTGATGGGCGTTGCTCTATCAGGAATACTTGCCGTGTTTTCCATCAAATACCGCGTTGATCAAGTCATCGTTGGATTTGCGATTAATTTCTTTGCACTAGGTCTAACTAGTTTTCTCACGTCGCGGGTCTTGACTCCTTATCCGCAATACAACTCGGTTAGACCATTTAGACCGTATGAGATTCCGTTACTTTCAGATATTCCAGTGATAGGCATTATTTTTTTCACCCAAACATTGTTTGTGTACGTGTCATTTGCAGTCGTGGCAGTGACCACGTGGGCATTATTTCGAACTCGGTGGGGTTTGCGTACTCGAGCAATCGGAGAGTATCCAAAAGCAGCAGGCACACTGGGCGTGGATGTAATCAAACTTCGTTATCGCAACGTGCTAATCGCCGGAGCCGTTGCCGGTTTTGGTGGGGCATGGTGGCCGGTGGGTACGGTCGGACGATTTGATCAGAACATTACCGGCGGTAGGGGATTCATCGCCTTGGCGGCGGTAATTTTTGGCCGTTGGCATCCAGTTGGGGCGTTGAGCGCGGCACTGGTGTTTGGCTTTTCCGAGGCCATTCAACTTAAATTGTCGAACCTCAATACGGGAATACCGTCCGAATTCTTGTTGATGTCACCGTACTTGGTGACGCTTGTTGTAGTGGCCGGATTTGTCGCTCGTAGCCGACCCCCTAAAGCTGAGGGTCAGCCATACGACGCGCAATAATTTCATGCCCCTTTGGGACGGAAACCGACCAATCCGCCACCTAGTTCCAGTCTCGGTCCACCGATGAGATCTACGCAGTAGGGAATCGCGGGGAGTACGGCGTCAAGGCATTCGGCAATCGAAGACGGTTTACCTGGCAAGTTAATGATTAGAGAAGAGCCACGAGTACCGGCCGTTTGACGGGACAGAATTGCGGTAGGTACTACCTTGAGTGACGTCAAGCGCATTAGTTCACCAAAACCCGGCATCATCTTGTCGCATACTTTCTCCGTCGCTTCCGGAGTGATATCCCGTGGTGCTGGTCCGGTGCCGCCCGTAGTCACGATGAGACAGCAACCTTCTTTGTCGGCAAGATCGGTAAGCGTGCCAGAAACGATGTCTAGTTCATCGGCTACCAGCCGGGCTACTGATACCCAAGGACTTATCAAGTGTTGCGTCAGATACGAAGTAATCGCGGGTCCGCCACGATCTTCGTACGTTCCGGCTGAGGCACGGTCTGAAACTGTAACGACCCCGATTCGGGCCGGGTTGTGATTCGTCGACATGCCACAGGAAACTACCACTGGAGGAGTCGAGTATCGCCTTTGGCTTTTGGATTGGTGATTCGAATCCACAGTGACTTGCGTAATTGGGAGAGGCCATAGCGAAATCCAACTCGACCAAATGCAGAACGAGAAATGTAGGTGAGTCGTTCGGTAGTTTCACGTAAATTGCGCAGAAGTGCAGTTTGCAGTGGATCAAGCGGGAGAGAAACCTTCAATTGGGTGAACTTGTGCGGCTCAAAGTCGAACCAGCGAAAATCCTCGGCATATATATTGGCTATGAGGTCGGCAGTTTCGCGGTCGTATACCTGTTGTGGAGTAATTCCGAGACCACTATTGAGACGCTCAGGCCGCAGATTTTTTCCTGACCGATCATTCAGTATCTGTGCCAAGCGATCCATTTCGCCCGACTTGTCAACACGGACCACGTGGGTATAGTCGATTTGATCGCGGTACAAGGTATTGAATTGAGGCCTGAAGTGATCGTCAGCCATAAATGCCGGATTGTCCTGTGCAAACTGTTGAGCGAAGTTCTTGAATGATGCCGCAAGATCGATCTTTCCATCGACAAGTACATCTGGCGAACGCTCAATGATTACTGCAGGTGTGCCAGGTGAGCGAAGGAAAACACGATTTTCCCACGATGAATAGGCGCGCGCAAGCGGATCGCGCAAGGTCGCAATGCGAATCCATTCGGGGGATGTGATGATGTGCCACTGCTCATTTTTTGATAGGTCAAAAAATCGCTTAAGTCCGTGAACTCGATAGTTGTGAATCGTTTGTTCTTGCGAGATGTTCGGTGTAATAATAATTTGGGTTGCTTCGCGGTTGTATGAACCTTCCGACAGTGAAAGCAATAATTTGATACTGCTGCAGGCCACCTTGGTTGTCGGAACGTACATGACCTTGAGTATTGGCGCCACAAGTGCGTAACCAATGAGATCGGGAAGTTGCGGGAGTGGATTTGCCATGTCGTCTATCTAGTTTTTCAGATTACGTCGTGCCGAGATGGCTTCGATGAGAGTATTGGTGCTCGATTCGAGCGATTCGCCATGTGCCCCAAGAATTACTTCCGGCTGTTGGGGAACTTCGTAAGGGGCGTCAATCCCGGTCATGCCGATTAACTGGCCGGACCGAGCCTTGGCATATAGACCTTTTGAATCGCGACGCTCACATTCTGCCAACGGTGTTGCGACGTAGACCTCGATGAATGCGAGTTCGCCGTCATCTGCATGAATTTTTCGAGCGTGGGCGCGACTTGTCGAAAATGGACTAATGATTGGCACAAATGTGACTAACCCGGCGTCGCTGCACAAACGCGCAACCTCTGACATTCGTCGAATATTTTCCGCACGATCGGCGTCACCAAATCCCAAATCGTTATTTAGACCATGTCGAACATTGTCGGCGTCAAGTACGTAGGTGAGAAATCCGGCATGATGCATTTGTCGTGCCGTTTCGTGGGCAATTGTTGACTTGCCTGAGCCGGATAGTCCCGTCAACCAGACTGTTACTCCAAACAGATTATGCAGGCTCCAACGCTCGGACCGTGACAAAGTTGGTTCGTGCCAAATCGGATTAGTCATTGTCGAATCTCTGGCGGCTATGACCGTGGCGATAGCAGCATGCCAGCGCCCGCCGTTTGTCCCGTAGTTTCGTCGATAATGATAAAACACCCGGTGGTGCGATTTTGGTGGTAATCGTCGTAGAACAAAGGGGATGTTGTGTGCACAGTGACGCGACCAATTTCATTCATTACAAAGGAAGTAACTCCGGTTTCGCGATGAAGATGCGAAATATCTAGTCGGTACAAAACAGACGTGATCTTTGCTCTGACGACATTTGTGGTGTGCTTGATCGTATAGATCTTGTCGATTTGCATTGGGTTGACATCGTCCATCCAACAAATCATTGCTTCCAAATCTTGCGATGATCGAGGACGATTATGCGGACGACAAATCATGTCGCCACGTGTAATTGAAAGATCATCGGCGAGCAGAAGTGTGATTGCCTGGCCAGGACCCGCTTCCGTAAGTGGTCCAAACGGTGAGTCAATTGCGGTGACCTTAGTGGTCAGTCCTGAGGGCATCACCATGATCTCATCTCCAACACCAATCACGCCCCCGGCGACGGTCCCGGCATATCCGCGATAGTCGGGAATGTCGGCTCGTTGTGGTCGAATCACACATTGCACAGGAAATCTGGTATCAATACGGTTCTCGTCGCTTGCCGTGTACACGTTTTCGAGATGATGAAGCAAGGTCGGTCCCTCAAACCAAGTCATATTCACCGATCTACTTACCACGTTGTCACCGGCAAGTGCGCTTATCGGTAGGAACGTCACATCTTGAAGTTCGAGTCGGGAGGCAAATGTTTCAAACTCTTGGCGAATGGAGTTGAAAATGTCTGGATCGTAATCGACGAGATCCATCTTGTTTACGCAAATTACTAAGTGAGGTACTCCCAATAAGGACACGAGGAGACTATGACGGCGAGTTTGTTCGACAATTCCGGTTCTGGCATCCACCAGGACGATTGCCAAATCCACATTTGATGCGCCAGTGATCATGTTGCGCGTGTATTGAATGTGACCTGGACAGTCGGCGATAATAAAGGATCGTTTCGGCGTGGCGAAATAGCGGTAGGCAACATCAATCGTGATGCCTTGTTCGCGTTCGGCCCTCAATCCATCGGTAAGCAATGAGAGATCGACGTAGTCGTCTCCTCGTCGTTTGCTCACGGCTTCAATGTGCTCAAGTTGATCCTCGAAAATGCTCTTAGAGTCGAACAGGAGCCGACCAATAAGTGTGGACTTACCGTCGTCAACTGAACCAACCGTGGCAAATCGCAGTCGTTCCATCAGAAGTAGCCAGTCCGTTTACGGTCTTCCATTCCGGCTTCCGAAATTCGGTCATCGGCTCGTGTCGCACCACGTTCCGTAATTCTGGCCACGGATGTTTCGGCGATTATGTCACTGACGGTGACGGCGACGGATTCGATTGCCGCAGTGCATGTTGCATCGCCAACGGTGCGAAAACGCACCATCTGTTCGCTCACGGTTTCATTGCTTTCCGGTTGCAAGAACGGCGTGATCGCCATCCACATGCTGTCTCGACGAAATACTTGGCGTCGATGTGCGTAGTAAATGCTCGGAAGATCAATGTCGTACTCGCCGATGTATCGCCAAATGTCCAATTCGGTCCAGTTTGATAGGGGAAAGATGCGAAAGTGTTCCCCTGGTTGGTGCTTGCTGTTGTACACGCCCCAAAGTTCGGGACGCTGATTTTTGGGGTCCCATTGGCCATATATATCGCGGTGTGAGAATACTCGCTCCTTGGCTCGAGCACGTTCTTCATCGCGTCGAGCGCCACCAAAAACGGCGTCAAATCGATGCTCGGCAATTGCATCCAACAAAGTGACCGTTTGGAGTGGGTTGCGACTGGCGCGAGGTCCACTCACGTCGGCTACCCGCCCGGCATCGATTGATGCCTGCACTGAACTGACAATCAGTCGCACTTCCATCTCGGCGACGCATCGATCGCGAAATTCAATTACTTCGGCAAAGTTGTGACCGGTATCAATATGCATGACAGGGAAGGGAATGCGTGCTGGTGAAAACGCCTTGACGGCAAGATGGAGCATCACGACCGAGTCTTTGCCACCAGAAAAGAGCAAGACGGGGTGCTCAAACTCGGCGGCAACTTCGCGAATAATGGTGACTGACTCGTCGACCAAACTGCCAAGTTCGGTTTTCACCCCTGTAAGGCTAGTTGAGAATGCACCAAAAATTTGGTGAACCGGTTCCCAACAACGGGATGTGGGGCATTGTCGGCGTGTTATTGTCGTCTCACGCCATTGGGGCGCGGAGTATTAGATCAGCATATGCATCACGCATAGGGGGAGAATAGGTACATGAGAAACAAACATGTAAAGGGATTTGCCCTTGCAGTAGCGGCGATCCTTGGACTGGCGGCCTGTGGCGGAAGTGATAACACCGCGACGACAGATGCGCCAACCGATACTGCTGCGCCCGACACAGTGGCACCGGCAGTGGAACTAAAAGTGGCCGTTGTGTACATCGGTGTTCCTGGCGATGCAGGTTGGACATATCAACACGATCAGGGAATTGCCGAACTCGAGGCCGCCCTTGGCATCACCGTGACACGTCTGGAAAATATTCCAGAGGGTGCCGAAGCGACTGCCACCTATGACAAATTGGCCCGTGATGGCTACAACCTCATTTTCGGAACATCGTTCGGTTACATGGACCCAATGCTGGAGACAGCTGCCAAGTATCCGGATGTTTGCTTTGAGCACAACTCTGGCTACAAAACTTCGACAAACATGGGCACATACTTTGGGGCGAACTCAGATGCTTCGTACCTAAGCGGTATCGCTGCTGGTGCGGCATCCCCAACCGGAAAAATTGGCTATGTGGCCGCATTCCCAATTCCAGAAGTTGTGCGCAACATAAATGCCTACACGCTTGGTGCGCGAAGTGTGAATCCAGATGCGACCGTGCAAGTGACGTGGACGTCCACATGGTTTGATCCAGCCAAAGAAAAGGAAGCGGCTCAATCGCTTCTTGATGCAGGTGTCGATGTCCTCGGCATGTATCAAGACTCGACTGCAACTGGAGAAGCGGCAAAGGAAGCTGGTGCCAAGTGGACTGGCAACGATTCAGACACGAAGGCTGGCGATTTCCCCGACACGTGGTTAACTGCTCCGGTGTGGGAATGGGGTCCGTATTACATCAAGGCGGCAGAATCACTGATAGCGGGTACATGTCTCGTCGATCAGTTTTACGGCAGCCTGGCTGACGGCACAGTCCGACTCGGCGTCTTTGGATCATCGGTAAGTGCGGATACTCAGGCACTCATCGCTGCTGCGCAGGCATCAATTATTGATGGTTCATTTTCCGTGTTTACTGGTCCGATCAAGGACAACACCGGAACGGAACAAATTGCCGCAGGCGTCGTTGCACCACTCGGTGATCTGCTCGGCCAGCAGTTTCTCGTCGAAGGTGTGATTGGCGAAATTCCAGCCGGTTGATCCAACATGACTAATGCCTCTTCTGAGGCAGCCAGAGGGTCGGACCGCGGAACCCGTGGCGCCCCAGTCACAAACAACCCACCCCCAAAGAGGAAAACGATTAGAGGCGTTGTTTG
>JANNRJ010000018.1:0-70453 GCA_031401235.1 Actinomycetota bacterium | reverse complement strand
CGTCGGGGGCACCTCGCAAATGATTGGCAATATCATCGAACGCGCATTGCTGGCGCCAAACCAACCACTTGCTGCGGCCTTTACCTTGTGGCCAATTTCGATCATGGTTGTATATCTCATTGTGATGGGGCGTCTCGGCGCATTTAAGAACCTCTAATGCAACTGTCGCGTACCGCTCACGGATCAATGCGAGTCATTACTTATTCGGTTATCACGGTTTTATATGTGCCATTGCTTTTGGTCGTGGTTCTTTCCTTCAATTCAGCTAAATCATTGGCATGGCCGCCGCGAGGGTTCACAACCAATTGGTGGACGGGAATTGTGCATGTGGAGAGCGCGCGAAACGCAATTGTCTCTTCGGCTCGCCTGGCATTTATTGCCATGCTCATTGCCATCGTGCTCGGCACCATGCTTTCCTTTGCCTTGCAGCGTTTTGACTTCTTTGGCAAAAGTGCGGTGAGTTTTCTCGTTGTTTTACCTATCGCCCTTCCGGGTATCGTCACGGGCGTTGCCCTGCGCAATTCATTTGTTCGATTTGGCTGGGACCTTGGATTGATGTCCGTCGTCGTCGGTCATTCAACTTTTTGCATCGTCATTGCGTACAACAATATTGTTGCTCGCTTGCGGCGGCTGTCGCCAAACCTGCGGGAGGCTTCCGCCGATCTAGGAGCAGATGGATGGCAAACGTTCCGCCTCGTCACTTGGCCGCTGATCCGGTCATCAGTGTTCGCCGGCGGGATTCTTGCTTTCGCCCTCAGTTTTGACGAAGTCGTAGTCACGACATTTACAGCCGGTGCTGGAGTTGAAACCCTGCCCCAGTGGATACTCAATAATTTCTCACGTCCGAATGTCTTGCCGTATGTGACCGTTGTGGCGACAGTAGTGATGTTCATTTCATTGCCAATCGCCTGGCTCGCCCAACGGCTATCTGATGGCACTGGATCCGTCAATTAGAGTGTCTTCATGGCTAATGCGACGTTCACCAGCATGGATGTATCGACGAAGGATGAATGGCTAGTCATTGGTGCCGAAACGGCTAAAAATCAGCCTCGGGTCGCCGAGGGAATTATTGAAATGTTGCGATCCTTGAGCAACATTGTCGATGGATTTGCTACCGACCAACTTACCCATGTCTTGCAAACTGCAACCCTCGCCGAGCGAGCAGGTGCTGACGACGAAATCGTAGTAGCGGCTCTCTGTCACGACATTGGCAAAGCAATCAGTGTTCCCAATCATCCGGCGATCGCGGCCGCGATTCTGAAGCCATATGTGCGACCCGAAGTGCACTTTATGATCGAAGCGCATCAGGACTTTCAGGGCAAGCACTATTATGGTCATTTCGGCATGAATCCCGACGCACGGAAAAAGTATGAAGGACATCCTTCGTACGAGTTGGCCGCAAAATTTGCCGATGAGTGGGATCAGAAAGCATTCGATCCGTCATATGACACATTGCCTCTCGAGCATTTTGAATCTCGACTACGAGCGGTGTTTGGTAAACCGAAATTTCTCGTATCTGAGTAGTTGTTGAAGTTCGGCGCACGCATGTCGCGATACGTGTCACTTCCGATGTACGACTTTGTTGAAGTGCAATCTTCGACCGGCGCATTACTCGAAGCGATTGCGCGTGAAGTGCGAGAACTTGGTGAAGATGTTGTTGTTGGCAACCCAAATAAATCTGAGCACGAGTCATTATTGTCATCATGGTTGGGAACCGAAATGTATATGAGTCAGTCGTGTGGTCAACCGTTCATTAGAGAACTAAACGATACGGCGGACGTCCTGGGGACCTTCGTGTGGAGCGGGATTAGCGATGAATTCGGAAACTATCGAACTCATATTCTCGTGCGCGACGACTCTGGTGTATCGGATGTCAGCGAACTACGCGGCGCCCGTCCAGTAATCAACAGTCCCCAGAGCCTGAGTGGCTGGTGCAGCCTCGGCTGTGCGCTCGCCGAAGTCACTGCTGATCCTGATTTTGTGCGGCCGTATCTCATTAGTAATCACCACGCGCGGAGTTTGCAACTACTGCAAGACGGTGCCGCCGATGTCGCGTCCGTCGATTCGGCTACATTTCAATTGCTTCGCCGTCATCGTCCGGCACTAGTGAACGGCCTGCGGATCATCGGCAGTGGACCGCTGATACCGGCGACACCGATCATTGTTAGTAAAACGCGTAACGCATCGATAGATGATTTGCGCGAGTTGTTGCAGCGCGTGGTTGGGACTGATTCGCTCACCACCGCGATGCACGAAATTGGTATCGACGGATATGTGAACCGAGACCGCAGTGATTTCGAATTGATTCATGACCTCGTAGTTCGTGCTGAACTAGTGTTGCCTCACATTGAGTAACTCCGGTCCGCGTCCGGTGCGAGCCCCTCGGGGGTCGAAGTTGCACTGCGCGAATTGGCAAATTGAAGCTCCATATCGAATGTTGCAAAATAATCTTGATCCCGAAGTTGCCGAACGACCCGATGATCTAGTGGTGTATGGCGGCACCGGTCGCGCGGCACGAAGTTGGGAAGCCTTTGATGCGATGCTTCGCACAATGAAGAGTTTGAAGCCCGATGAGACGATGCTCGTGCAGTCAGGTAAGCCGGTGGGGGTGTTTCGCACTCATGAATGGGCTCCGCGAGTGTTATTGGCAAACTCAAATATTGTTCCCGAATGGGCGACATGGGACGAATTTCGTCGCCTAGAAGCCGCCGGTCTGACTATGTATGGTCAGATGACTGCCGGATCTTGGATCTATATCGGGACCCAGGGAATTTTGCAAGGCACGTATGAATGCTTTGCGGAAATTGCTCGTCGTCGCTTTAGTGGCACTCTGGCCGGAACAATCACCCTCACCGCTGGTCTTGGCGGAATGGGTGGTGCTCAACCACTTGCGATCACGATGAACGGTGGAGTAGCGCTGTGCATCGATGTTGATCCGTCGCGAGTGAATCGTCGAATTGAAACCCGATACTTGGATGAAGTTGCCGATTCTCTTGATGATGCGGTCGAGCGATGCAATCGCGCCAAAGGCGAACGACGCGGTCTGTCGATTGGTCTCGTTGGAAACGCCGCAGATTTATTTCCAAAACTGTTATCAATGGGGTTTCCGGCCGACATCGTGACAGATCAAACGAGCGCTCATGACCCGTTGAGTTACGTTCCCAACGATCTAAGCGTCGATGCGGCAACGAATCTGCTCACCACGAATCCATCTGAATATATTCGGCGATCACGCGCGGCGATGGCCACTCACTGTGCAGCCATGGTTGGATTCCAAGATGCCGGATCAGAAGTGTTTGACTATGGCAACTCGTTACGCCGTGAGGCTCAATTGGGTGGTTACGATCGTGCCTTCGATTATCCGGGGTTTTTGCCCGCTTACATTCGGCCACTATTTTGCGAGGGCAAGGGACCGTTTCGATGGGTGGCACTATCCGGAGATCCAAGTGATATCGCGGCGACTGATCGAGCAGTGCTTGAAGAATTCCCCGACGACGAAGGGCTTGCTCGTTGGATGCGGATGGCCAGTGAAAGAATTGCATTCCAAGGTCTTCCAGCGCGAATCTGTTGGCTCGGATACGGCGAGCGTCACCGCCTTGGCCTGCGATTCAATGAAATGGTCAAGAGCGGTGAATTGAAAGCACCCATTGTTATCGGTCGCGACCATTTGGATTCTGGGTCGGTGGCATCGCCGTATCGAGAAACCGAGTCTATGTTGGATGGCTCCGATGCCATCGCTGATTGGCCGTTACTTAACGCGCTCCTAAATACTGCAAGTGGGGCGACATGGGTAAGTATTCATCATGGCGGCGGCGTGGGTATCGGACGAAGTATTCATGCCGGCATGGTCTGTGTCGCCGACGGCACCGATCTGGCTGCCGAAAAACTTTCTCGCGTCTTGGTGAGTGATCCCGGAACGGGCGTGATTCGTCACGCCGACGCGGGCTATGAGCGGGCGATCACCGTTGCCGACGAGCGCGGGGTTCGATTGCCGATGCGTGAAAGTGACGATCAATGACAGCGAAATATCACGCCGACTTTGCATGGCGGGGTGGTGAATCGGTAGTAGCCAATGTGCGAATTGAAGTAACCAATGGAGTCATCGCCGAGGTCACCGAGGGAGTCGCCCCTCGATCAGGTGACGAAAAAATTTCAGGGGTGGTCATACCAGGATTGGTGAATGCACATAGTCATGCATTCCATCGAGTGTTGCGTGGACGAACCCAAAACGGTGATGGTGATTTTTGGTCATGGCGAAATCCGATGTACGACATTGCCAATGTATTAACACCCGAAAATTATTCTGAGTTGGCGGCGATGGTATTTGCCGAGATGACTCTTGCCGGAATTACCGGTGTCGGCGAATTTCATTATGTGCATCACAATCCTGGTGGATCGCCATACGACAATCCGAACGAAATGGGATTTGCGGTAGTAGAGGCGGCTCGCCGAGCCGGCATTCGTCTGGCGCTACTTGATGTGGCGTACTTGCATGCTGGATTAGATCAACCCATTCCGCTCCCAGAGCAACAGCGTTTTGCCGACAAAAATATCGATGCTTGGTTGGATCGTGTCGATCGAATGGGTGAAGGAGGTGACAATTGGACGGTTGGTTTAGCGCCCCACAGCATTCGTGCGGTTTATCCCGATGAACTCGATGAGGTTGTCGGGGCGCGATACGGACGTGTTGTGCATGTCCATGTATCCGAACAACCGGCGGAGAATGACGCGTGCATTGCCGCCACCGGCAAAACTCCAACCGCAGTGCTTGCCGACATCGGACTTCTTGGTTCATTTACCACCGCAGTACACGCCACACATCTCACAGGCGCTGACATTGAACTTCTGGGGACGAGCAAAACGAACGTATGTATTTGTCCTACGACTGAACGAGATCTGGCTGATGGCATTGGTCCGGCATCAGCCCTTGTAAATGCCGGCGCCATGCTCGCGCTCGGTTCGGATTCGCATGCGGTCATTGACTTATTTGAAGAAGCACGCGCCGTCGAGCTCAACCAACGACTCATCACTTCTCGACGCGGTCTGCATCGCCCCTGTGACCTACTTGCGGCCGCCACGAGTGGCGGCGCTCATTCGCTCGGTTGGGCTGAACATGAAAGACGGCCCGGTATTCAGCCCGGCGCCCCGGCAGATTTCATTGCGATTTCGCTGAATTCAACACGACTGGCATCATTTAGCGCGGAAAGTGCCGCCGCTTGCATTGTGTACGCCGCGGCTCCCGCAGATGTACGTGATGTGTGGGTGAGTGGTAATCGAATCGTTGAACACGGACTGCATACGCAAATCGAAGATGTGGTGGGCGGACTCCGAAATGCAATTGCTCAAGTCGCTAGAATTTAAGGGTCATGACTGTTCTACCGATTGCAACGGTTGGAAATCCAGAACTGCGAATCGTTGCCTCTGAAGTATCTCGTCATGATCTGGCCAAGGCTGAGACCCAAACGTTCATTGATGATCTTGTCGAAACGATGCGTGCCGCAAACGGCGCCGGTCTTGCCGCAACGCAAGTACTCCGTCATCAACGCATTTGCGTCGTGGAGGTGGACAACAATCCCCGCTACCCGTATAAGCCACGGGTGCCGCTAACGATTTTGGTAAATCCAGTGCTTACGGCTCTCGACGATGATCTCTTCCTCAACATGGAGGGATGTCTTTCGGTCCCTGGGATTCGCGGTGGAGTGTTACGAAACACTCGGATTCATGTCAAAGCGATGGATCGGCACGGCAATGAAATCGATACTGAAATTCGGGGCATTACAGCCGCCACTTATCAGCACGAAGTCGATCATTTGGACGGGCTGCTGTTTCTCGATCGAGTCATAGATTCGCGAACACTCACTACTTGGGATTCCTTTGACCGATTCCATCACGACGCGTTCGTTGAGCGAGTGAAGGCACTCGTGGCCATACACGGAATGTGATGCTTGCACTATCAGGAATTGGACAACTTGTAACAAATGATAAATCAATTCATGGTGATCGCTTCGGGGTCATCAATGATGCGGCAATTGTCATTGAAAATGGGATCGTGTCGTGGGTGGGCCATAGTAAAGAAGTAACCGATCACAGCAACATCGCGCCGATAGATGTCGCTGGGCGGGCAGTAATTCCTGGTTTTGTCGACAGCCATACTCATTTGGTCTTTGCCGGTGATCGCTCATCCGAATTTGAAGAGCGAATGGCGGGGCGACCGTACGCTGCCGGCGGAATTCAATCAACGGTGGCAGCAACGCGTGCGGCCAGTGATGAGCAACTAATTTTCAATCTAGAGCTACTTGCGAACGAAGCATTGCGTTCGGGAACAACCACTTTGGAGGTGAAATCCGGCTACGGACTGTCGGTTCGCGACGAAGTTAGATCATTAGCCGCGGCGCGTACGACGACTAGCGAAACTACCTTTCTAGGCGGACATGTTGTTCCGAGCGGCACAAGTGCTGATGACTATGTGGCGGATGTCTGTGGTGAAATGTTGACTGCATGCTCACCGTTTTCAAAATGGATCGACGTGTTTTGTGAGCGAGGCGCTTTCGATGTTGATCAGTCCCGCCAAATTTTGAGCGCGGGCAAAGCTGCCGGTCTTGGGTTAAGAATTCATGCCAATCAATTGCAACATGGTGATGGCGTGCGTCTCGGGGTGGAGTTAGGCGCGGCATCGTGTGATCACTGCACACACGTAACCGATGCTGATCTTGACGCCTTGGCTGGATCTCACGAATGCACAGTGGCAACTTTGTTGCCCGTAGCCGAATTGTGCACACGTTCTGAATTTCCAAATGCGCGAAGATTCCTTGATGCGGGTGTCACCGTCGCAATTGCCTCTGATTGCAACCCAGGGTCGTCGTATACTACGTCTATGCAACTTGTTATTGCCCTCGCTGTTATCAAGATGGGAATGACATCAGAAGAAGCTTTGTGGTCGGCGACTGCCGGTGGGGCAGCAGCACTTCGTCGAACCGATATCGGTCAATTAAGCATCGGGAAGCGCGCCGACGTGATAGTGCTTGATGCGCCGAGCCACACATATCTTTCGTATCGGCCAGGTGTGCAACAAGTACAGGCAGTGGTCCGAGGTGGTGTTCTTGTCGTCGGAAAGTGGCCGGTGACAAATTGATTTTGCGAAATCCCCGAGAGTGGCGCACGGTAGTGATCGCCGTTGCTGTGTACGGCGGATGGCTTGCAGTCTTGCTTAGTTATGGCTCGATACCGGTTTGGATCAACGTGGCATTGCTGGCTTGGTTTGGCGCATGGCATCTCAGTTTGCAACACGAAGTCGTCCATGGTCACCCCAGTCGCTTTACGTGGTTAAATGATTTAGTTGGGTCGATTCCGCTCACGCTGTGGATTCCATATTTCAGTTTCAAACGCGAACACTTGTCACATCATGCCGCCCCTCTTACAATTCCTAAAGTTGATACCGAAAGTTTCTATGTTTCTGCGGACGAATGGCATTCATCTGGTCGAATAATGCGCATGATCTACCAGGCAAATCGCACCCTTTTGTTTCGACTTTTAGTGTGGTCCATTATCAATACGATTGCATTCGTCGTTGTCAAACTCAAGGAAGCCATTCTCGGGCAAAACGATTCACGCAAGGCCGTTACTTTGCACTTGATCGGTGTCATCGGCGTGATTGCATTTGTTTATCTAGCTGGCATGCCGTTATGGCTGTATGCGTTAGGCGTTATTTATGGCGGGCGAATCCTTAATATGTTGCGCCCGTTCGCCGAACACGAATGGATAGAAGGTACCGAGTTGCGCACTGCCATGGTTCAGGCTGGTCCGGTGATGAGTTTGCTAATGCTAAACAATAATTTGCATGTCGCCCATCACGATGAACCTGGAGTGGCTTGGTACGACGTGCCGGAACTTGCCGTGCGGACTGACGCTTTTGGTCGAGCCGAGCGCTCCGGATTGCTGTATCGCGGTGGATATCTAGAAATCGCCCGTCGCTTTGGAGTGCGTCCGTTTAGTCAGCCAATTCACCCGAGCAACTATTAGTAGCAATCTCTAGACGATTCAATCTGCGCAGATTAAAATAGCAGATTGAAATAAAGGAGACGTGTGATGGTGAAACATCGAATCGCCACTAAGGCGGAGTGGGAAACGGAACGCCTCGCTTTGCTGGCGCAAGAGAAAGAACACACCCAGCGAGCCGACGCTCTCGCCACAGTGCGTCAAGCGTTACCGTGGGTGCGCCTAGAACGTGAGTACGTCTTCGACACGGAAAACGGTTCGCGCTCGCTATTGGAGTTGTTTGAAGACCGCACGCAACTAATTATCTACCATTTCATGCTTGGTGCTGGTTGGGGAGAGGGATGTCCCAGTTGCTCGTTTTGGGCCGATAACTTCGATGGAATCAGCGTTCATCTTGGCGCTCGCGACGTCACGTTTATCGCCGCCTCGATCGCCCCGCTGGAACAGATTCTCGCCTATCGAAATCGAATGAAGTGGTCATTCCCGTGGGTATCTACTGCAGGAACGACCTTCAACTTGGACTTTGAAATCTCGGGATCAAACCGTTACAACTTTCGCCAGACCGAGGCACCAGTAGGTGAGTCACCCGGACTGAGCGTGTTCGCCCTTGACGACGGAGTTGTGTACCACACTTACTCAACCTACGGACGTGGGCTCGAAGCATTCAACGGGGCCTATCACTTGCTCGACATGGCACCAAAGGGCCGAGACGAGTCGGAACTTGACGGGAAAATGGACTGGGTCCATCGTCACGACTCTTACTAACAGCAATTCTTTAGCGCGGGTTTAGGAGTTTCCCTAAGGCGTCCTCGTGGTCTGCCGGCGCTTGCTGGATCAATTCCACAGTGTCGGCGGTGGGAAGGTGGAGGCGCTTGAGCAGCAGGGCATTGACGGCGACGATAAGGCTGGAACCTGACATTGACAGAGCGGCAATTTCTGGGCGGAGTATGAGCCCGAAGGCAGGTTCAAAAACGCCGGCGGCAATCGGTAAGGCAAATGCGTTATAGCCAACGGCCCAGCCAAGATTTTGACGCATTTTGCGGAGTGTCCCGCGGCCGATTCGAAGGGCAATCGGAACATCGAAGGGATCGGAGCGCATCAACACAATGTCGGCAGTTTCAATCGCCACATCGGTACCGGCTCCAATTGCGATACCGATATCGGCTTGGGCAAGGGCCGGGGCATCGTTAACACCGTCTCCGACCATGGCCACTCGTTTACCGGCTGCTTGCAACTCAGCGACTTTCGCCGCTTTGTCGCCCGGAAGAACTTCGGCGATGACCGTGTCGATGCCAAGTTGTCCGGCGATCCGACGAGCGGTTGCTTCGTTGTCGCCGGTGAGCATCACCACTTGAATGCCCAGTCCATGTAGCGCTTTGACGGTTCCCGCAGCGGTAGGACGGGCGGCGTCGGCAAGGCCGATCAGAGCGACGGCACGTCCGTCAATTGCGACCGTAACAGCCGTGCGACCGCCGTTCGCGATCACCTCGAGTCGGGCGACCAGGTTTGCGAGGTCGATGCCTTCGCGCTTGAGTAATCGCGGGTTGCCCACAGCAACTTTGTGACCGTCGACCATCGCAATGGCTCCATGACCAGGGATATTCTCGAACTCGGTCGCAGCAACGCGTTCTATTTTGTGTTCGTCGGCGTAGCGGACGACGGCTTGGGCCAGCGGATGTTCTGACTCACGTTCAACTGCAGCGACTAAGCGGAGCATCTCGCGCTCATCGAAGTCATCGACGATGATGTCGGTAACTTCAGGCTCGCCTTTGGTCAGGGTGCCTGTCTTGTCCATCACAACGGTGTCGATCCGAGCACCCATTTCGATTGCCGTGGCGTGCTTGAACAGCACCCCTCGGCCGGCCCCGAGTCCGGCACCGACCATGATCGCCGTCGGGGTCGCCAAGCCGAGGGCATCGGGACAAGTAACCACAACTACCGTTATGGCGAACAGCAATGCTTCCGAAGTGGAACGTCCGGCCATAAGCCAAACTGCAAAAGTGAGAGTGCCGCCGATGAGAGCAACGAACACAAGCCAGAATGCTGCGCGGTCGGCTAGACGCTGACCAGGTGCTTTGGAGTTCTGGGCACTTTGAACGAGTTTGACAATCTGTGCCAACGCGGTGTCGGCTCCAACTTTTGTGGCCCGAACTCTCAGACTTCCGTTGGTGTTGATCGTCGCCCCAATTACCTCCACGCCCGGTGCCTTATGCACTGGCAGACTTTCCCCAGTAACCATCGACTCGTCGATGTCGCTCTCGCCATCTTCGACGACACCATCAACCGGAACTTTGGCGCCTGGACGAACGAGAAGAAGATCACCTGCTTGGACTTCGGCGGTGGGAATTTCTATTGGTTGGCCATCGCGGATTACAACTGCCTGAGGCGGGGCCAGATCGAGCAACTTACGAATCGCTTCGCTGGCTCCGCCCCTGGCACGCATTTCAAACCAGTGACCAAGTAGTACGAACGTTGCTAATACGGTTGCCGCTTCATAAAATACTTCGCCGCCACCGGTGAGAGTCACACCGAGCGAGTACAACCAACCCGAGCCAACACCAACGGCTACTAACACCATCATGTCTAGGGTGCGAGCCCGTAACGCACGGACAGCGCCATCGAAGAAAATCCAAGCCGACCATCCGATAACGGGTAGTGACAAGATCAGTTGAAAAATATCGTCGCGGAGGTTAAATGGCGAATCCACATTGAAACCAAGTACGTCACGCCCAATTGGCGACCACAACAGGATTGGGACCGAAAATAACGCGGCAACTAAGAATCGATTGCGCATATCTTTGACCATGCCAGCCATCGACATCCCCGCAGAATGGCCGCCGTGGCCCATCATCTCGTGCGGTGAGCGCACAACCTCGTCGGCGTGGGCTTTGTGGCTTGCGTGATTCTCCAGGTCCGCCGGACCATCATGTCCCTTGTGGTCGGCGCCACTATCACTGACCTGAACATGTGCCGCGTGTTTGTCGTGGGAGGGTTCAATTAGCGGATCACAGATATGGGAAGGCACTGATTGACCGCGGCAGTGATAACCACATTCGCGCACCCAGTTCCGCAAATCCACGACCGTGGTGACGGACTGGTCGTACGTGATGGTTGCTGTCTGAGCGACTGGGTTGGCGTCAACACTAATTACCCCGGGACGATTCTTTAAAGCCTTTTCGATCACATTTTTTTCACTAGCCCATTGCAAACCACCGGCCTCGATAAGTGCGGTTGCGATGGACGATCTACCGTGATCATCCTCGTGTGCCATTTTCTTCTCCCTTTGCCGGCCTCTGGAGTTTTATCAAACTACTGCAGTGTGTCGTGAATCACGCCGACGTGAAGTGTCATGTGAGGTTTCGGAGGGCGTCTTCTATCCCGCGGTGAAACGTGGGATAGGCGTAGATCATCGAGCGAAGTTGGTCGATTGGAATGGCAGCATGGATCGCCAAAGTAAGTAGACCAAGCACTTCTCCACCGTTTGGTCCCATGGATGTGGCACCTATAAGTATGTCTAGTTTTCGATCTACAACGAGTTTGATAAACCCGTCGTTTCCGGCCTTGTGTATCCAGCCACGCGCAGTCGTTGACACGAGCGTGTGGCCGATCGCCACGTCGATTCCAGCGTCGATTGCAGCCTGTTGCGACATGCCGACCGAGCCAACTTCTGGATCAGTGAACGTGACACGCGGTAGTGCTCGATAATCGGCCGCCAGGTGAGATTTACCAAGAATGTCGGCAACGACGATGCCAGCTTGATACATCGCAGTATGCGTAAATGCACCTTTACCTGTGATATCGCCGACTGCCCAGACCCGATCTGCGACTCGCAGTCGTTCGTCGACCGGCAGTGCACGAGCTGACGGATCGATCCCTAATACATCCGCGCCAAAGGCTTTGAGGTCAACTTGCCGTCCAGTGGCGACAAGCAGTCGTTGGGCCTGGACGAGTCGTCCGTCGGCAAGATGAACGTGAAACTGAGTGCCTTCGTGCTCGATTCCGGTGGCGCTGGTTCCTGTGATCACTTTTATTCCTTCGTTTTGAAAAACCCTTTCAAGTACTTCGCCGGCTTCGGGTTCTTCCAATGGCAATAATCGGGCGGCAGCTTCGACGATCGTGACGACAACTCCGAACCTGGCGTAAACCTGTGCAAGCTCAGCGCCGATTGCACCGCCACCAAGCACAAGGATCGAATCAGGTAGCTCCTTCACTTCGATTGCATTGTGATTTGTCCAAAACGGTGTGTCCTTGAGACCGGGAATCGGTGGGACCGCGGGTGAAGTACCAGTCGCAATCACAATTGCCTTTGACGCTCGAAATTGTTGACCGCCGACATCAACGACATCCGGAGAAATGAGATGGCCCAACCCCCGAATAAATCGACCGCCTTTCTTTTCGAATCGTTCGACGGCAACGGTGTCGTCCCAATCGTCGGTTGCTTCGTCGCGGATTCGTGCCGCCACCGGCGCCCAATCAGATTGCACAATTGAATTGCCGGCTATGCCTGGAATTCGGCGCGCCTCGGCGAGGAGACCTGCGGCTCGAATCATCATTTTCGATGGAATACATCCCCAATAGGGACATTCGCCTCCGACGAGCGCCGTTTCAATTCCTACAACAGTCAGTCCGGCTTCGGCGAGTTTTCCAGCTACTTCTTCGCCGCCTGGACCCATGCCAATGACGACGACATCAACTCTTTCAGGAGTATTCACGCTTCGGTTTCAACTGTCACACCTTGCCAGAATGCCACACTATTTTCGATGTTGCTCGCCTCGGCACTGGGGTTCGCGTAGAACGATGTCGCGTCGTTACTTTCGGCGATAATTTCACCGTTCCATCGCGCGCGAATCATAATCTGAACACTATCTGCTGCTCCACTTGGTGTGGAGCCGGTGGATCGGGCGGGCCACGAAGTCCTGCGTGATAATTGGTTGGTACAATTGTGTACAATTGTTGAAGTTAGTTAGTGAGGCAGAAAGAGATAAATGGGTGTCCAGCCAAAGGAGCACACGTTGAAACAGTTTCGTCTACTTTCACTGGCAGCATTTGTTGCCACCACAGTTTTTGCTTCAGCATTACCCGCCGCAGCAATTTCTAACGTCATCATTGTCAGAGAGAGTTCGGTTGCTGGTTCTGGCCAGCCGACCAGCCTGATTCCTGGTGCGTGGTACAAGCGTTACGTGGCAGGTGTTGCCTGGAATGTCACCAGTAATCTGACCGATGGGGCTGTGTACTTCGTCAATGGTCCTGGTAGTGCACCGTTGGGGACGGGTAGTCTGGCGCTGAAGACAACCGAGCCTGGACCGACGGCAACAGCACTTGGCGGTAAAGCAACGTTCTTCAACTACGACCGGATTGGCGTCCGGCTTTCGATGATTGAGTCCGTCTCATTTTTGTCGTACACGACGATTTCTCCGGTGGCTGCATCGTTTCAAATGGAAATTTACCGCAACGGGACAACCGGGTTCTCCACCGTAAACGTTGAGCCGTATCTGAATGCGGGAGTGTCACCGACCAACAATGTTTGGGAGCAATACTCCGCGGGTGTGGGTACAACTGGAAAAGTATGGCTGACGGGTATTCTTGGTGAAGGTTCACAGAATTTACCGGTTACATGGGACCGGATGATGCAGATGTTCCCGAATGCAACTGTTGTTGGCGGTATCGGCTTCAACCTTGGTCGGGCAACGATCGTTGGAGTAGTGAATGCTGACGCACTATCGATTTCGAGTGGTGGAAATACGGTCACCTATAACTTCGAAAATGCGGTGACTCTGTTAGACAAGAAAGCTTGCAAGGACGGCGGTTGGAAGTTGTCGACCGCGCCAGTATTCAAAAATCAGGGTGAATGCGTTTCCCACTTCGCTGCCGATGATAAGGACGATGACGAAGACAAGAACCATGACAAGGATCATGACAAGGATCATGACAAGGATCACGACAAGAACCATGACAAGGACGACGACAAAGATCACGACAACGACGAGGGCGAAGACACCAACTAAACGAAGATTGGGTTACTTTTTCGTGAGATATTTCGCAAGTGGAGTCCAGTACATGTTTTGCCAACCTTGAGCGATGTGTTCGGTCTCATCTTCGGGTATTCCGCTATGGGTCAGCTTGATTTCGGAGTGGTTGCTATCGCCGGAAAATTCAAATCGGACGATCGAATACTCACCTTTGGGCCAGTCCGCCACTCGCCACGCCTGAACAACTCGTTCGTTGGGGATGAGTTCTAGGATGCGTCCCTCGATTGCCCCACCGTGCGTAGTGAACGGTCCACCCAGTTCGGTGGACAACAGTGCCGATGCGCCCGTAAATGCCGAATGTTGGGTCGAGTCAGCAATCGCCTGATATACGCGCTCAACGCCGGCATTAAATTTAACGGATTGATTTACAAGTGTTGCCATAAAGAATGCTCCTTGGTTGTCTCACGGGTTTATCAGGCCCGGGCGACAACCGGAAAACGCGGATCATCTAGGACATCGCCAGGTCGCAAACCATGGGCCTCAAGTGGTGGCGATGTGCGCCAAGGCCGCGTGGCAAAGCGTGCATCATCACCGACGTAACGAAAACTTACCGCCCGACGCCGTTTCACATTATGACCGGCGGTACCCGGGGCGCAATGAAGAGTGCGAAAATGAAACGCAACCGCATCCCCAGGTTGAACTGGGCATGTGATAGTTGGTTCGCCAAGCAGTTCATCTGAACTTGGGAGATGCACAAAATCGAGTGCGGAATTCACGTAGTCCGTTTGATCGGCGAAGCGGCGGGGGATAAAGCGCTTATTCCAGCGGTGACTTCCCACAATGAACGAGAGTGCAATTTCTTCGGCAATCGGATCCAGTGGAATCCAAATACTCACATTGTCAAATCCATCGATTCCGTAGTATGGATCGTCGTGATGCCACGGGGTTACTTCGCTCGTCTCAGCCTCTTTCACAAGCACATGATCATGAAAATAGCGAGCCTCACGGGTGCCCATAAGTTGAAGTGCGGCGGCGGGAACTGATCCGGCGGTGCCAACATCGGCAAATTGTTGTATTCGTTGCCAGTTGACATAATCATCAAAGAACCGTCCCGTGGCTCCAGCGGGGGTGTACTCGTTGGCCCAAGGACCCGGCGATGACATGTTTATTTCCACGCCGTCAGCGAGTTTGTTCAATGCGTCAGTACTTACTAAATTTCGCAAGATCACCACACCATCTCGTTGATAGTGGCCGATGAGTTCGGCACTGATGTGCACTTAGTCAACCGACTCTTCGAAAAATGAGTGCTCCACACCCATCCGATGTTCGCGACGCCACGCGACCACCGTAAGAGTGGCCACGACGCAGGCCACCACGACGATCACAACGGCAATCACGCCGGTCGACATGTTGTTGGTGGTCATGATGGTGCGTGCATTCGTGATAACGACAACCCCGCCGATCAACGTCCCAAACGGAGCATGTGGTAAGCGTCCGGCCAACAGTGCTGCAAACGGGGCCATCAACACTCCGCCGAGAAGTAGGCCAGTAACAACCTTCCAGTCGAGATCCGCCGTGGCTGAGCCGCCGATAAAACCGGCGCTGGCGGCGAGGGCAACTAAAAATTCAGAAGCACTGACGGTGCCAATAACACGACGTGGCTCGACGGTTGTCACGGACAGCAAAGTTGGAGTTGTAATGGGACCCCATCCGCCTCCGCCACTGGCGTCAATGAATCCGGCAAAGGCACCAAGTGGAATCAGCAATCCCGATGTCGGTTGACCTGCAATTGTCGGAATTAGTCGTCTGCCTAATCCAAATCGGGCGATAAGTACAAGTCCCAACACCAAAAGTAGCCATGACATCCATACCTTGGCATCGGTGAGTGAAAAGCGGCTGAGGACGGTAGCTCCAAGCGCGGCGCCGAAAGCTCCGGGAATACCAAGTCGCAGCACGATTCGCCAGTCGACATTACGGGCGCGCCAGTGTGATGCGCCCGATGCAAATGTGGTGCCGAGCTCGGCAAAATGCACAGCGACACTTGCTGCCAATGGGGTTGCACTTAGCGCAACGAGAAGGCTGCTGGAAGTGATTCCAAATGCCATCCCCAAAGTTCCGTCAATGAGCTGGGCGAGTGCTCCGACCATGGCAAAGACGAGTACCGACATGTGGAGTAGATATTAGGCTCGGAGTTTGTCGAGATCGAACTCATGGGGGATTTCAATGGTTGTTGAGCATTTTGATGTCGTCGTAGTTGGCGCGGGCATTTCCGGCATTGGTGCTGGATACCACTTACAAAAGAAATGTCCAAAACGATCGTTTGTGATCTTGGAAGGTCGTGACGGTATCGGCGGCACCTGGGATCTGTTCCGTTACCCCGGGGTACGTTCCGATAGCGACATGCACACGCTTGGGTACTCGTTCAAACCTTGGACTGCAACAAAATCAATCGCCGCCGGTCCGGCAATTCTTGAATATCTCCAAGAAACAGTGACCGAAAACAATCTCGATAAACACATCAGATTCGGACACCTTGTCACCAAGGCCGAGTGGTCGAGTGACGACCATCAATGGACTGTCCATTCCCATCGGCACGAAACGGGGCAAGACGTCACAATTACCTGCGGCTATCTGTTCATGTGCTCCGGCTATTACAGCTATAAGGGCGGTTATGAACCCGAGTTTCCTGGGATGAAACGCTTTGCCGGTCAAATTGTGCATCCCCAGAAATGGCCAACAGATCTTGACTACTCAGGAAAGCGAGTCGTGGTAATTGGCTCGGGAGCCACGGCGATGACTTTGGTTCCGGCCATGGCCACGGAGGCAAGTCACGTCACAATTCTTCAACGCTCGCCAACCTATGTGGTGTCTCGCCCAGACGAAGACCGAATTGCAAACAATTTACGACGGTTTTTGCCTGCCGCCATTGCCTACCGATTAACTCGTTGGAAAAACATAACTCGACAACAGTTGGTGTACAAAAAAACTCGTACCGATCCGGACAAGGTTCGTCAGTTGCTCCTCGGCATGGTTCGCCAGGAACTTGGACCGGACTATGACGTCGAGAAACATTTCACGCCGACATACAACCCGTGGGATCAGCGACTCTGTTTGCTGCCAAATAGCGATCTATTCAAGGCGATTAATTCGGGTAAGGCATCAGTTGTCACCGATCAGATTTCCACATTCACCGAATCAGGCATCACCTTGGAGTCGGGGGAGCATCTCCAAGCCGATCTCATCGTCTCGGCCACTGGTCTGAAATTAGTCACTCTTGGCGAGATGGACTTCTACGTCGACGGTCAGCCCGTTGATTTCTCACGGACATGGACCTACAAGGGATTTGCATACTCAGGTATCCCGAATCTCGCTTCTTCGTTTGGCTATATAAACGCGTCGTGGACATTGCGGGCAGACTTGACCTGTGAATATGTTTGCCGTCTACTTAACCATATGGCCAAGACGGGAACCGTTCAATGCACGCCACGTCTACGCGATACCGATTTGTCGATGCCGGAACGCGATTGGATTGACGGGTTCACACCGAATTACATGAAGAGGGTGATGCACATATTCCCCCGTCAAGGTGACCGAGAACCTTGGATCAATCCGCAGAACTACGGTCACGACAAGAAGATGTTCCTTCGTGGTCGAGTTGACGACGGAATTATGACATTTACGTACTAGGACCCGTACGGTCTACCAATAATGGCTTCGGCCGCCAAGTGGGCGTCCAGACCTTCCAAGCAGCATCAGCACCGCACCAACGATGAGCAAAATGACGCCCACTGTGGAGAGAATACCGATGTTCAAAACGAGTCCGATGAGCATAAGAATTAGTCCAGTAACAATCATGTATTTGGATTACCCCATTTCACGACTCACTAAACCTAATTATTCGGGCCGGGAAATAACTTCGCTAATTCCCTTGACGTTCTTGAGCCGGCGAATCTGATTGTTGTGAGGCTCGGGCCAATCGGCATCGGCAGTCAGCAAGGTGACAACGCCACTCTTAACCGTGAGATCTATGAGCGCCGGGTCACGTCGCAGTAATGGATTCGCCGAAACCGCTGCTCGCACCCTGACTTCCGTGAAAAGGTCTGGAATTGTGCGGATTTTACGCTCGTCGATGGCGAGGCGTATGAATTTCACCCAGCGACGAAGATCGTCTCGGTTTGCCCACGCGGCCGAAGCAATGGCGGCGACCCAAATCGGTCGAATTTTGCGGGCGATTGGTCGTGGAATCATGTAACAACAGCTATACCCGATCACCCGTCGTCTCAGACCTACGCCAGAGTGGAATTGCTCATGTTTGGCTTGTGGGTTTTTCCGCCATCTGTTTGCGCAGCTGGGCCAGGCTCGTTGCAATCAATCGACCCACGTGGACTTGACTTGTGCCGATCCGTTCGGCGATTTGTTCTTGGCTTAATTCTTCAAAATACCTAAGGTAGAGGACTTTGCGTTGACGCGGAGGGAGCTGATCTAGTAGGTGTGAAATTACCTCGCGATCCAAAACTTCGTCGAATTTCGAATCGTTTCCGTGGGCCCGATCTGTGCCGGTTTTGTCGAGGGAATATGCGCGGTAAGCGTTATTGGCCTCCAAAACTCCGATTACAGAATCAGCCGATACCTTGAGCCGAGCGGCGATTTCCGATACTAGAGGGGAACGGCCCAACGCTTTAGTTAGGTCTTCCCTTGCCGTATTCACAGATACCCGCATATCTTTGGTTCGCCGAGGAACGTGCACGCTCCATGTGTAATCTCGAAAGTGTCGGCGAAGTTCACCAACAATCGTCGGCGTGGCGTAGGCGCCAAAGTGTATTCCAAGAGTTGGATCGAATCGATCGATCGCTTTCAGCAGCCCGATTTGTGCCACTTGGACGAGATCCTCAAATGGCTCTCCGCGGTCCCAAAAACGACGGGCACTGCGAACCGCAATCCATGAGGTCCGTTTTGCAATTTCATCTCGAATGTTATTGTCGCGATTCTTTGCGAACAGCTCAAGCGAATCTTGGAGCCATGCATCGTCGGCCGCGGACGGGGCTGAATCGGGAATCATTCGATCGTGGAGTGAGTTACTTCAGCCCATATGTGCGCTTGATTATCGACCAGATCGATTGTGTGGCTAGTACACACCTCTGTCAAGACCGAGCGACAGAGGAGGAGATCTGGATGACTCATATCGAAATTCACGACCATTGTCCGGCCCCGAAGCTTGAATGAATGGCTGTCGACCTCAAACTGCATATCTACCGGCTTACCCCCGCCGTGCTCAATAAGGGCAATGAGCACCTCGCTCACTGCGACCTTTATGTCTTCAATTTCGTCAACGGTAAACCCAGCCAACGACGCGATACCACTGGCCGCCAGACGTAGGACTCGTGAAAGGGATGGATCGGGCGGAACTCGGATTTCGACAGGACCAATGAATCCTGATTCAGTCACGGCTACTCTCGATGTCGAATTGATCAGATGTACCCGTAATTTGAAGAAGTCGGGTGATCTCCGGTCCAACCGAGCGTAGTTTGACCGTTGAGTTGCGAGTTTGCGCCCGGCGGCTTGCACCGAGCAGGCTTCGTAATCCAGATGAGTCGATGAACGACACATCGGCTAGATCGATAACGATCTGTTGGATACTTTCTCGCGACAAAATAACTGCGTCCAATATGGGACCTCCCGCTATGTCAATATCGCCATGGACGACAATGGCTCCGTCCGAACCTATATCTACGGTCAGAGAATCGTTGCTTCCCGCATCATTCACTCGAGCGCCCCCTATGGTCAAACGTGATTGGCAAAGTCTGCCAGATTTTTCGTGGTTTGGTCTAGTCAGTCAAAGAATGGGGTACTAGTAATCGTGACTTTCAAGGCGGAGTACGCAACGAGTCATAGTCAAACTAGACAGAATCACCCGAGTTATCGAGGAGACAATCTCATGAGTGGAAAAACTGATAAAGCAAAGGGAAAAATAAAGCAAGCAGTCGGGGACTTGACCGACAACGACAAACTTCGTCGTGAAGGAAAAATTGACGAATTGGCGGGTAAGGCCAAAGAAGTAATCGACAATGTAAGGGATCGGGTTACTCCACAGCGCGGAACCGAATAACTAGTTTTCTATTCTCCTCTGTCGACATCGGACGTTAACTAGACCATCTGATATTTCGGTGACGACGTCGTCCATTAGTTTTCGAACGATTCCAAGACCGCGTCCTGACGAGTGCTCGTTGCCGGCAACTGTCCAATCGTTAGGTTGTCTCAATTTGGTGCCGTTTTTCACTAATCCACTGATCACTTCAATTTCCCACCACTGACTGTCGGAGAAGTTGGCGCGAACCGTTAGGTTGTCGCCGTCCCCGTGTTCGATGGCATTGGCAACAAGTTCGCTGACAACCAATTTGAAATCGAGTACTACCGCTACAGGGGCTTCTCTGACACGAAGGATCTCGCCGACAAATTTTCGCGCGGCGCTGGCGCTCGCCGGTACCGCATCGAATATCTGCTGCTCGCGATCTACGGCGCTGATGTTCATGACTCTATTTTTGTTCCCCCGAGAAGCGAATCTCAAACATCATAACCAAGTCGCCTTTAACCTAAATTCCTTTGCCAGATGGCGATGTAGAGCACCGAACCAGGAACTATTGTGGAGCAGATGCTTGGCCGATTTGCGATGCTTTGGCGCAATGAACCGGAACATCTCGTGCCAGGATTACTCAACGTAATCGGGGCGACGCTGGGGGGCGACCTTGTCCTTTGGGTTCGGGTAAATCAAAATACCGGACAGGCAACGCTGATCGACATGGTCGACCCGAATCCGACAGCACAGGGCTTCGTCGAGAGACTCCGTGCAAGTGACGCGCCACCGCCGGAGTGGTTGGGAACTGGAGTCGCCCGATCCGGGAAGTCCAGCCTCGTTTCGCATTTCGCTAAAATTACGAATTCAGTCGAAATTATTTCGGAGTCATGGTCAGAATACTTTGCTCAATATCCAGCGGTCGGAATCATTGCCGTACCTACGTTCCTCGACGATGGTACAACAGGTGTTTTGATCACGGTCCGTAGGTCGACCACAATTCCATATACCGCCGCCGACCTTCACTATGTAGAGAGTGGGGCACTCCGACTGGCCGGTCGGTCGGCAAGTGAATCGCTTGTCGACAAAAGTGAAACATCAAGTCAATACCTGAAGGAAATATTCGTCGACCCGCGTCGATTTGTTCGAATGCGAGAGCTAATTCTTGGTGCCGGACCTCCGATGTTGATCATGGTGATTTTGAGGTCGGTCGACGATTACGCCAAATATCGCCCAGGATCAATTTTGCTTATGGGGTGTGTGTTCGCAGCAGTCTTCGGTGGATTACGAGCCGCAATCTTGTCCAGTGTTGCGAGTACCGCAGCCTTGTGGTGGGCCTTTACCCCAAATGAAAATTCATGGATTTTTGCGACAAGAGCAGACGCGGTTGGAATTGGAATTTATCTCGTGGCGAATGTTGGTGTGATTTTGCTTGTGTTCCGACTGAATGAGGCTCGAAGTCGGGAGCGCCTTGAGCGTCAATTCAGCGACTCGCTACTTGAAGATTCGCCAATGGCGATGGCGGTGTTGGACCGCGAGTTGAAATTTAGGCGCGTTAACCAACCAATGGCAGAGATGAATGGTCGGTCAATTTCCGAACATGTCGGGCTCCGACCGGGCGACCTCAGTCCGATTGCAGGACAAATGTACGAACACCTTCTCGTGCGAGTCAGGGACAGTGGACAGCCAATTATTGATCACCGTTTGAGAATCTCCTTGCCCGACGTCGCTTATGAGCGAGATTGGAAATTGAATATCCGACCATTGAATAATCAAGATTCAGAAGTCGTCGGAGTTGGCGTCACAATTATGGATGTCACCGAGGAAACTGAAACGCTGCTACATGCCGAACAGTTATTTCACCTCGCGGAGTCACTATCCACCGCTTTCGATGACAAGCAGATCGCGGTGAGCATTTGTTCATTTCTTGTCGACGCATTTCACGGTCGATCCGCCGTTGCATTTCGTCAAGACGAAGGTGTTGCGATCCATGCACTGTCTGGGTTTGGGGAAAACGATGAGCGCCGCTGGCGAAGGCCCGATGGGGGAATTGACGAAAACACCCCTCTAAACGAAGCAGTTGTGACGAATCGAACCATTATTCAGCCCGAAAGCGTGTCGGTACCAATTCGCTTGGTTGATTCCGGTGAGGCGGTTGGGGCGATGTATATCGGATGGGAGACGTCGCGTCCGATTAATGCAGCGGTAACAATTGTTCTGGGGACGGTGTCATCACTCACAACTCTTGCGCTAGCCCGAATCGCCGCCTCCAATTTGGTTCATCGAGATGAATTTCGACATTCACTTGAAGCGATGCTCGACGACGTGATCATTGCGCGTTCCGTACGATCCGACAACGGTGAGATCATCGACTTTCGAATTGAGTTCGCCAATAGCAGCGGTATTGATGGTATTAGGCGCGATGCCGGATTGATTGTAGGTCGACTCGTGTGCGACGTTTATCCAAACTGGCGAGTTTCAGGGATGTTTGATCGGCTCCGAGATGTTGTCGAAACCAGTGTGCCGTATCAGGTTGACCGGATGCGATTCTCTGACATTCTTGATCTCGATGATTCTGGTGAAAGATTCATGAGTTTGCAGGTTGCCAAACTGGGGGACGGCTACATCGCAGCCAGTCGGGATGTCAGCAATTTGGTTGCAGCCGACAAAGCAGAGCTCGTCCTGGCATTACAGATCGAGACTGAACGCACTGCCATCCAGCTTCTCCAATCGGCTGCCTTGCCCAATTCGTTGCCATCGTCACCACTGGTGCGGATTGCGGCCGTTTACGAACCCGCAGATCCTCGCCAGCCCGTCGGAGGTGACTGGTATGACGCGTTTGCCCTTGATGATGAACGCATGGCACTCGTCATCGCTGATGTTGCTGGGCACGGTCGCACCGCAGCCGTTTTCATGGTCCAAGTTCGCAATGTATTCAGGGCGTTGGCCGTTGAACACGCTGAGCCTGGGGAAGTAATGATCCGTGCCAAC
The DNA here is from genome assembly GCA_031401235.1 of Actinomycetota bacterium. Lineage (GTDB taxonomy): Bacteria > Actinomycetota > Acidimicrobiia > Acidimicrobiales > Ilumatobacteraceae > UBA3006. The sequence continues at coordinate 47,428 of JANNRJ010000018.1, read as the reverse complement.
AATGTCACCACCAAATTAAACGAGGAGGGCGGTCCGTTTGTGACTTGTTGTTACGCGGTGCTTGACTTGCGGGCAAAGACACTGAAATGGGCCCAGGCCGGGCACTTTTCACCATTAATTCTTCATCCCGATGGCAGATCGACCTATTTAGAGGAGCGTTCTGGACCACCTCTGGCTCTATTCGGCGCGCGACACTACGAATCATCGGAAACCAAGTTGCTTCCTGGTGATCGGGTGATGATGTTCACCGATGGTTTGGTGGAACGTCGACGCGAGAACATAGACGTCGGTTTAACTCGACTTGCTCGTCTGGCCAAGGACAACTCCACACTCCATCCGCAGGAGTTCGTGAATGCCCTTGCTGCCAAGGTGACAGACCGATTCGACGACTTGGCATTGATGTGCGTGGAGCTTGTTGCTGGAAATTAACTTGGTTTAAAGAGGGCGTCCGGTGGGCATCATGAAATTACCAACCCCACAAGGAGTCAAGTCATGGCAGTAATAGAAAGTCCACAAGTTGTTCACGAGAAACAAGTTCGCACTACATCCAAATCTCGATTCGCCCCAGATTCAATTATCACTGGACTTGTCGGTCTGGTGATGCTCGTTGTCGGTCTTATCGTGGTTACCCGCGGTGGATTCGCAGGTCCAATGTCAGAGCCGGTTATACGAGCATTTGGCTTTACCTACACCACAACTCTCGGTCTCATCGAAATTGGAATCGGACTTTGCTTGTTGTTGAGTGCGACTGCTCGATCTCGCAGCGGAGAGTTATTCTTCGGAGCAGTTCTCGGTATCGCCGGGCTCGTTGGTGCCGTGCAAACTGAATCGTTTCAGAAATCACTCGCCCTGGAATCAGGAATGGGCTGGATCGCGGTCGCCACTGGAAGCATCATCGTCGTGGCGGCATTGTTGTTACCCCGATATGACAAAAACTCGACCACCATTACTCAGAACTAGGCAAATAGCCAAATATGTTTAACGGAGGAGGATCCATGTATTTCCCAGGCGGACTCGTTGTTTTGATTTTAGTCGTCGTTGTAGTTGTCTTACTAGTACGTCGATAAACAGATCGAGGTTCAAGACCGAAGCTCCGAATCACACCCCCTATGGAGATTCGACCGATCGAACCACACCATCGCAGTGCGACCCCCATCGCACTGCGATGCTGTATGTCTGGACCTAGTCCAACATGGGTAATTGGTTGATATGACAGATCGATACACCCTGCCGGTACTTCCTTATGCCTACGACGCGCTCGATCCGTGGTGTCCGGCCGAAACTCTGCACCTACATCATGCCAAGCACCACGCGGCTTACGTTCATGGCGCAAACGAGTCGGCGGCGCAATTCGATGCAATCGATCCATCTGATTCTTACCGACTAGCCGGCGTGCAGGCCGCATTTAATTTCAATTTAGGTGGGCATGTCCTGCACTCGCTCTTTTGGTCAAACTTGTCGCCGCACAACACATCACCAACTGCACTGCTTGCTGACCGAATCAATGCCGACTTCGGTTCGACGACTAGGTGTCATGACATGCTCACCGCTGTATGTGTGGGCATCCCAGGGTCTGGTTGGGGAGCGTTGGTGTACGACACCACAAGCAAAACTCTACGAACGACCGCTCTTCGTGATCACCAACATGAGCTTGTCGCCAATACCGAAGTGTTGGCCCTTGTAGATGTTTGGGAACATGCTTATTACCTGACAAACCAAAATGATCGTGCGACTTGGGTTCAGTCGGTGATCGAACATCTCAATTGGGAAATCATCGCCGAGAGATTTAGTGTTGCTCGCAACAACCACACCATTTAAGTCTGAAACTTAGGAGAATTTCATGTCAAGTGAAGATCTACACGCTCCACGAGAACGGCTAACAAAAGAAACTATTTCAACCCATCAAGCGATTGTCTCGCTAATGGAGGAACTCGAAGCAATGGACTGGTACCGACAACGAGCCGATGATTGCGACGACGCCAAGTTGAAGGCCGTGCTCATTCACAACATGAACGATGAAATGGAACATGCGGCGATGCTCGTTGAATGGTTGCGTTGCAATGTTGCTGAGTTCGCGATTCAGTTGGAAAAATTCACCGGTGCAAAGGGACCGAAGGTCTGATCCGAATTCCAGATTTGAAGACACGTCGGCCAAGTGTGTCGATGCGCAAGGCCACGCCAAGCAGCAATATTGCGACAATGCCGTCGAGCCACCAGTGATTACCTGTCGCTGAGACGGCGAGCATCGTCAGCACTAGGTGCATGACAAATAACCACCGCCATCGACTTGTCCCGGCGGCAATAATGCCAAATGAGACAATCGCGGCCCATCCCACATGGATCGACGGCATGGCCGCAAATTGATCTGAGACGCCGGTGCCAACTGGTCCATAGATTGATAAGCCAAAGCGCGTAGCGAGATCGATATAACCAAGGTCGGGAAGAAAGCGCGGTGGCGCCACACGAATGAAGCGGATTAGCAGGCAAAAGCCCGTAAGAATCGCCAAGCAATTGCGCCATCGTGGATACGCATTTCGATGACGAACGAATAGCCACACGAGGAATACGAGCATTGTTGGTACGTGAGCAACGGCGTAATAAAAGTTTGTCAATCGCGCCAGCCACTCATAATCCAAAACGAAATGCTGCAGCGAGAGCTCGGACGGAAAGAAGAGGTCACGTTGCAGTTGGTTTATTTGGCGAGCGCGTTCGATGGCTCCGCTGGATCGGTCAAGAGGTAGAACCCGAGCCAGGCGCCAGATGGCATACAGCGATGCCATCAATGTCAGCTCTTGGGCCACGGCTAGAAGCGTCATACGAATTCGAGTGGGTGGCAGTCGTCGCAGAAGAAGAGCGACAACTGCACTGACGAGTGCTAGAAGTGCGGCCTGGTCCCAGGTCACCCACTTCATTGGTCGGCGGGAAAGTGCGTCACTGAGATTGTTCGACGAGTTTGCGAAGTTCAGGTTCCATTATGAACCACGGGTGCCCTCGGCGGGTATCAGCAGAATCATTGGCGCGCCAATAGCCGAGATCGAACAGGATTCGAAACGCCTGGAGAGATTGGTACCAAGCGAATGTGTCGAAATTGATTTCATTCTTACTGAATTTCAAGTAGGAGGAAATGAATCGGTTGGCGAGACGTCGTCCAAACCAATTAATTATCGGACGCAGCGCACGGGGGGCGGCGAGAGGCGGATTTGCCAAGAGCAAATAGGTGTAGGCGAGATCGAAGGTGGGATCTGCAATTTGAGCCGAGGTCCAATCAAGAACGGTGTACCCGAGATCGTTTAACAACACATTGAATGGATGCAGATCACCGTGGCAGATCACTTTGGTTCGCACAACTGGGCGGTTTGCAGCGAGCGATTCAACACCGAGTTGTAGTGAACGGTCCGGTAATTCATCAATGCGATCAAGGTAACTGTCGATGAGATCGTCGGCGCGGATATGTCCGTGATCCAGTTTGGATATCTCAAATTCGATAGGAGCAATGTCGAGCTTGTGAAGATCGGCCGCGGCCTGGGCAAGGGTATCTGAAAGAGTGATTGCGAGGCGTGGAAGGGTCGCCAAGGCCCGCACGCCATTGAGTCCGGAAAGCAATGGCTGCCCGACGGCGAAGTCCATTACACACCAGGCTCGATGGTCGTCATGAGCCGAATCCGACGAATAGATTTGCGGAGTTGGGTAACCCTGTTTGGCAACGCCCGATTGGATTGTATTTTCCCACGCGGCGAGTTGCGGATCTGGCGCAAGTCGAAGTACAAGCCGCGATGGAATAGCTGTCACCGAGTCAGGAGCGAAGTAAATCGACCAAATTTCCGCCCAAAATCCTCCGCCAAGCCGTTGCGGCGGACCGTCGAGGCGCAAGTCCGGAGATTGAAACTGCTTCCGCAGACGATCAACTACCGCATTAAGTTCGGCGGGCGGATTGGCATTGACCATTCTGTCGACATTACCCATTGAGTCGGCCGTGGCTGAAAATGAGTGACACGTAGCCGACTATTCTGATTGTGGCATTTGTACTGTCCCCGTTAACAAGTTGCGATGGCGATCATTCCATTGGTGGACCCAGTGGCCAAGTCAGTGGTCGCGTCCTGGCTGGTCCAACATGTCCGGTCGAGCAACCCGGCGTTCTAAATTGTGAGCCGAAGCCCGTGCAGGGCATAGTTCAGTTCAGAAAGGGTGACCGTGTAGTTGGCTCCGTCGTTATTGACGCCGTCGGAGATTTTGCTATTGAGATTCCGGTCGGCACATACACCGTAACCGTCGATACCGGCGACAATATTTTTCCAACGTGTTCAAAAGTCGAAGTTGAAGTGCGAGCCAATGCTGATTCAGTAGCCGAGATCTTTTGTGACACCGGTATCCGCTGAGTTACCGTATAATTCGTGACTTCGATCATCGAAATTGCCGGCTTGCGTAAGGAGTACCGACAGCGTCACGGCAAACGGGTAAATGCGGTGGACGGTTTAGATCTGTCTGTTCCGGAAGGTGGAGTATTCGGATTCCTCGGACCCAACGGTTCGGGCAAAACTACGACTATTCGATGCATGCTTGGATTGGTATCGGCAACGTCGGGCACGACGGCCGTGCTCGGTCGTCCAACCCCATCCGATTTATCGGATGTCATGCCCCAGGTCGGCTCAATAGTGGAAACGCCAGCGATGTTTCCGACGATGACGGCTCGCGAGAATCTTCAACTTTTAGGTGCCGTGGATGGCATCGGCAAACGACGAGTCATCGAGAGCTTAGAGAAAGTTGGGCTGGGCGATCGCGCCGATCACAAGGTGCGAACTTATTCGCTCGGAATGCGTCAGCGTCTCGGTTTGGCGGCCGCATTGCTCAAAGATCCTGCGCTGCTCGTTCTTGACGAGCCAGCAAACGGTTTGGATCCGGCTGGAATGCGCGAAATTCGGGAACTCCTGCGACAGATGGGGAGCGAGGGTCGAACGGTTTTCGTTTCCAGTCATTTACTCACCGAGGTTGAGCAAATTTGTGATCGGGTCGCCATCATCGATCGTGGCAAATTGATGCTGAGCGGCCGAGTTGATGAAGTCTTGGCCGAAGCATCTCGTCCATCGCTGATTGTCGGGGTCGACAATCTAACCGTCGGGGCGGCAACACTCCGAAACGCAGGACTGACCGTAGAGATTGCCGTCACCTATCTTCGTGTTGCATTGCCCGCGTCCGATGCTGCACATGTCACCAAATTGCTGGCCGATGCCGGTTTATACCTCAACGAACTGAGGGCGGAGTCGGTCAGTCTCGAAGAATTGTTTTTGAGTATTACCAACCACGCGGACGAACCGTTGTGAAATTTTTGCGCCTGGTAGTTGTGGAAATGCGGCGAGCGCTTCATCGCCGACTTGTTCGATGGATGATCTTCATTGCCCTGGTCGGATGTGGTGGCATCGGTCTTATGTTGTTTCTGACTAGCCGAAATCCAGTTAAATTCGCCCATGACACGGGACATCCCGCTCATATGGTGAATTGGTGGGTTACTCGCGGCAGTGGTGAGGAGAGTTTTCTTCTACCAGGAACGTTGTTTCTCGTCGTTGGGGCCGTGATCTGTGGCGCATCTGTCGTAGGAGCCGAATGGAAGGCGGGGACCATGACGACGATGCTGACATGGGTTCCGTCGCGCCTACGCCTTCACGGCGCACGCACACTCTCCGCCGCAATCCTGTCGTTTGTGATAAGTTACTTGCTCCAGTTTGTGTACCTCGCATCAGCGATTCCCGCGGTTGTTGTCCATGGAGATACGGAAGGAACCAGTGCATCGTGGTGGGGTGCGTTGCTGTTGGCAATGATTCGAATCTCGTTTATCACCTTGCTCGTAACAGTCTTGGCAGTGAGCATTGCCACCATCGGGCGCAATACAAGCGCTGCATTGGTGGCGCTGGCGACTTGGGCATTGGTTATCGAACGTATGATTGCCGGTTTCTGGCCAAAGTTTGGACGATTCATGATCGCCGAAAATGTTGGAATCGTCGTCCCCTGGGAGCAGATGAGAGGCGCCGCTTTTGAGCGATCGCCTCAAATCGCATTGCTGACTCTAATTGGATACTTGATCCCCATAGTGGTTGTCGCCACGGTTCTGTTCGCTCAACGTGATGTTGCTACAACATAATGTCAACAGATCTCAATTTTGTATATGTCACTTTTATCAATGGATCGGCTGAAAATATTTGGCGGGCGATCACCGATCCCAAAGTGACACATAAATTTTGGGGTCACAACAATATTTCGGATTGGCGGGTCGGCTCCAAGTGGGAGCACCAACGCGGTGATGAAACACACGCGGTAGATGTCGTGGGAATTGTCACCGATTGCTCGATGCCTACTCGACTCTCGTTCACTTGGACCGAACCGGATGCCGTGCATAGTCATGAACCTTCCCGAGTAACAATAAAAATAGATTCGTACCTAAACATTGTTCGCCTCACTGTCAATCATGAAAATCTCGCCGACGCGGCAGAACTTAATGCAGTTACCGAGGGCTGGTCAGCCGTGCTTTCCAATCTCAAATCGTTTATTGAAACTGGCCATGCCCTGCCTCAAATACCCTGGGAGATGCCGAAGTAAGTGACCGAAGTGGCGCGGTTGGCTACAGCCGCATTGTGAATTTGGAATATTTTGAAGCGGTTCACAGCAAAGAGCTTCCACCTAAATGAACTATTTTCGCCTATTGGTTAAGAACGTTGCCGCTGCTTCGTCGACCGACCATTATCGCTTCAATCAAACTAATCGCCAGGAAACGGTGGATGACTTATTATCCGGATTTGCTGTCAGCACGAACACGGCGGGCTGACCACCCAGTAAGACCTTTGTCATCGCGAAGTTTGTCGTTCCGAGTCGCATCACGGTGAAGTCCGTTTTCACCTGAACTAAGTGGAACGGGCCAGAGGTATAGAGTCCTTGAATCCGGTACCACTCTTCCGTGTCACTCCTTAGAATGTACAAACCAATTTTCTCCAGATCATTATGCTCAATTGAAAAGTGAGAGATCTCGCTCTTGTCCTCTCGCGCATGCGCTATTATTTCTATCGAGTCCGAATTCGCGTTAATCACTCTTTGCGTCAAGTCTTGAAGGGTGCACAGGTAATCATCGTGCGTTGGCCCACTGTAAATATTTGCCGTTGACAAGAAGTCGTCACCCCGCGATTCAGATCCGTCGGGATCCCGCAGTAGAAGAGTGAATCGTTCCGGAGTTGCACCAAACGAATCGATATAGAGATCGGGAACCCTCGCACTCTGTATGACTTCTGGAGTTAGCGTTTGAACGCGTCCTCCTTGTGCTTGTGCTTTCTTGATCGCTTGTGGTGTGAATCCCGACCAGCTCACCAAAAGAAGTGAATTCGTTGGCATTTGCTGGTGTTTGCTGATTTCCCGCTCAACCCATTCAACGGTCGCTGGCCGCGCTCCGGATGTGACCTCAATTGAGATAGTGACAACATCATCACCAATGGCACCCTCGATTACAACGTCTACTTCCCTCAATTCGCCAGTGGAAGAGTCTAAGAGCAACTTGGATTCGGTGACTGTCGCTTCATCACCCGCCGTTTGCTTCTTGACGAAATAAACGATGGCTTGATGGAAATTCGTCCGCTTTGGCATTGCGCCTCGCTATTCCTCTTTTTTCTTGCTCGCGAGTTTAGCGCATATGAATTCAGAAAAATTAGAAACACAATTGGTTTGCTAAATTGTAGTACCGTCGGTTTCTGGGCATTCTGCGACGCGCTGTGACGGTAAAATTGGGCCATTGTGAATTGATGTTTGAACCGACGCTTTCAATTCTGTATCTTCAGTAATATTTCTAGTGCACATGAGGATACGTGCTGTAATGGGCGAAATTCAGAAAGTGATTTTGAGGGGGAGTCTTCGATGGAGCGGGTGACGGGAATCGAACCCGCATAGCCAGCTTGGAAGGCTGGAACTCTAGCCATTGAGCTACACCCGCAAATTTACCTAAACCCATATCGGGAACTAGAACAGGATACTCGGAAGTATGTCATCTGTGCGTCAAGTAATCTGCTGTGAGTGAACTCGTCGACTGATGCGCAGATAGTTCTTGAAGTCACGCCACGGGCGACAACTATCACGTTCAATTCTCCAAATACCCGCAACGCCTTATCCTCAGACTTTCTCGGGGAACTACTGCACGCAATCGAACGGGCTGGCGAGTCCACCAGTCGTGTAATAATCCTCACTCACACACCGCCCATCTTCTGTTCGGGTCTTGATCTAAAGCAACTTGCCAATGGGCCAATCGACCTCAGTGGTTTAGCCAAAGTGTTTCTCGCACTTCGTCAGGTTCGGCAACCAACAATCGCGGTTTTAACAGGTTCCGCTCGGGCAGGTGGTTTAGGAATTATGGCGGCATGTGATCTGGTCGTTGTGGCTCCAACCGTCAATTTTGCATTTACTGAAGTGAAGTTGGGTGCCGTACCGGCGGCAATCTCGGTTCCTATTTTGGCGCGAGTCGGATGGTCAAGCGCAGCATCAGCATTTATTACTGGGGAAGAATTTAGTGCTACTCGCGCGCTTTCAATCGGATTGGTAACTCATGTTTCAGAAGATCCGCACATCACGGCACAAGGACTTGTTGAATCAATTTGTGTAGCAGGACCGGAGGCAGTGGCGATGACGATCAAGATTTTGCGTCGCGCCGCAAACGATGCCTACGAAACAAATCTTGACGAGATGCGCAGGCTCTCGGAACGTGTGTTTGAATCCGCTGAGGCCCAAGAAGGGATCGCCGCCTATTTAGAAAAGCGCCAGCCGACCTGGAGAATCTAATGCCAGGCGCGTCAGTTCGATCCCGAATCATCCTCGTCGCAACAGCGGCAGTAACCCTTGGCATTGATATTGTGTCCAAGTTCTGGGCATTGGACACGTTGGCTGGCCATGGCAAAAGGATCGGTTCGATCACTTTGCGCCTTGTCCACAACCACGGTGTCGTGTTGGGAATGGGTGCATATTTACCGGCCGCTGCGATAATCGTGTTGACGGCGTCGATCGCAACCGCGGTTGCGATTTCGGCGTGGCGCGGCGCGATTCGGCCACCAATTGCCGCTGGACTCGTCGTTGGCGGCGCGATTGCCAATGTCGTTGACCGGATTATCGGGGGCAGCGTCATCGACTTCATAAGCATCGGAAGATGGCCTATATTCAATCTCGCCGACGCACTTCTGCTGGTGGGAGTTGTGCTGCTCATACTTTGAAACACGTCGAAATACTGAGGCAAATCAGGTCGAGTGCAATTGAGCAAGTGCCGATGGCAGTCGATGACCAATCATTTGGGCGAGCAGGGGAGTAACGGCGAGCAGTTTCTCAAGATTGATAGACGTCGAGTACCCCAAGTCGTGAAGCAAATAAACCAGAGTTTCAGTTGCGATATTTCCGGCCGCGCCGTCGGCGAAGGGTGATCCGCCAATGCCTCCTAGTGAAGAGTCAAAGCGACGAACTCCAACTTCGAGACCAGTAAGGGCATTGACCAATCCGGTCCCGCGCGTCTCGTGAAGATGCAGACCGACATCGGTGCCTACAAGGGCAAGTGCCTCACGAATTAGTCGCGGTGTTGCCTCACCCGTGGTGTCAGCAAGAGTGATTCGACTGCATCCCAGACTTTTGAGTTCGTTGACGAACTTGGGGAGGTCGTTGTGCATCGAAACATCGGAATACGGGGATCCAAAGGCGCACGAGATCACTGCATCGGTTGGCACTTTGCCGTCGATGAAATTGATGACCTCAGCGGCGATTCTTACGGCATCGCCGCGACTCCTCCCCGTGTTCTTTTGGCTGTACGTTTCGGACAACGAAACCGTGATGGTGATTTCATCCAGCCCGCAGGACATCGCCCGTTGAGCGCCCTTCGTGTTAGCCACTAGGCCAACTCGGGTCAGACCGATTTTCGCCGCAACTCCGGATACCACCTGCTCTGCTCCTGCCATCGACGGCACTAGATCGTCGCGCATGAATGACGCAATTTCGAGGTGAGTGACGCCTGCGGCGATCAATTGTTGGATGAATTCGATGCGTTGTTTGGTGGTCACTGGCTTTTCGACTTGTAATCCATCTCGTGGCCCCACCTCACGGATGTCGATCATTGGATAAGCCTATGGACATTGGGACGCTGATTTTTGACGCGTCCTCCTGATGTAATATTGCGCCGTGACGATTGACCGCGATTCGTTCACTCTGAAAGAACGATATGAACGTCAGGACGGCGACGTTTTGCTCACCGGCGTTCAGGCGGTGGTTCGGGTATTGGTGGATCAACTTCGCGCCGATCGTTCCCACGGACTAAATACCGCGGCATTCGTTTCTGGATATCCAGGTTCGCCCCTTGGTGGATTCGATATGGCGCTGGATCGGATGGATAAGGGACAACTCAATATCCAGCATGTGAGTGGGATGAATGAGGAACTTGCCGCAACTGCGGTTTGGGGAAGTCAGCAAAACCATCTCGCTCCACTGAAGGATCTGGATGGCGTGATTGGATTGTGGTACGGCAAGACGCCTGGGCTGGACAGATGCGGTGATGCTCTGCGACACGCCAATCTTCATGGGGCCGGTGCAAATGGCGGAGTAGTGCTCGCCGTTGGCGATGACCCGTCATCGAAGTCTTCAACACTTCCTGGGGCGTGTGAGCACGCGCTATTAGATCTGGCTATTCCAATTTTTTCACCGGGAAACGTACAAGAGGTGATTGAACTGGGCAGATGTGCATTCGAAATGTCGCGAGCCACAGGCCTTTACGCCGGATTGAAAATTGTCACTGCCGTGGCCGACGGATTCGGAATCGCCAAGGTGGACAGTCATAAGCAATTCGTCACCAATTCGAAATTTCGAATCGATGGAGCGGAATGGGAATATGAGCAGCGCCCCCGTTTTTTCATCCCCGATACCTTGGCGATGGAAAAGGAACTCTACGAGCGACGGATTCCGGCGGCACTCCATTTCATCGCCGCCAATGGCGTCAATCGCATCACAGTTTCATCTGCCAGCGACACGGTCGGAATAATTTCAAGCGGGCGCACATATGTCGAGTTGCGTCAGGCACTTGGCGAAATCGGCTTGACCGACCGAGAGCTTTCTTCAAGAGGTGTGCGACTGCTTCAACTATCAGTGCCTTATCCACTTGAACCTGGAATTCTTGATCGTTTCGTACGCGGACTAACGCGGGTCATCGTGGTCGAAGAGAAGCGTTCATTTATTGAGCGCCAGATTCGAGAGTTGTTGTACGAGCATCGCGAGCGGCCGGTCATCGAAGGCAAGCGCGATACCGCCGGAATGATTCTCTTTCCGCAGGATAATGAGCTCACCGCGGACCGGATCCGTCCGTTGATCGTTCGGGCACTTGGTTTCACTGATCTCGCTGCAAGTCAGAAATTACAAATTCCGGTAACTGCGGGAACTCTAGACCGAATCGATGCCGCCGCCAGAACGCCGTATTTCTGCTCAGGTTGTTCGCATAATCGTGCCACCCAAGATGTAACGGGCAGTCCTGTCGGCGGTGGAGTCGGTTGCCACGCCATGGTGATGTTGATGGACCGTGGTGTCACCTCATATACGCAGATGGGTGGTGAAGGTGCTCAGTGGATAGGTCGTGCGCCATTCGTTGAAGCCCCACACTTTGTGCAGAACATGGGAGATGGCACATATTTCCACTCCGGTTGCTTGGTGCCGAGGTTCGCGGTCGCTGCCGGAGTGAATATGACATTTAAAATCCTTTATAACGGTGTCGTGGCAATGACCGGTGGTCAAGACCCCACTGGGCAAGTGGCGATACCTGAATTGTGCGGCACATTGCTACTCGAGGGTGTGCAGAAGATAATTATCATCGCCGACGACATGGCCAGATATAAATGGTCGGCGCGACTATGGAAGATTCCGCGATCGGTCAAGGTGTGGGATCGTTCCCGACTTGATGAGGCACAGGTGGTACTATCCAAGGTCAATGGTGTCACCGTGCTCGTTTACGATCAGGCATGCGCCAACGAAATGCGTCGACTCCGCAAACGAAAACTTGCACCCGAGCGAAAAACACGTGTCATTATTAACGAGGCCATATGTGAGGGCTGTGGCGACTGTGGAGCAAAGAGCACATGCCTTTCCGTTCAGCCAGTTGATTCCATTCTTGGACGCAAGACTCAGATTCATCAGGCGTCGTGCAATACCGATTACTCATGCCTAGACGGAGATTGTCCAAGTTTCGTCACGGTGGACATCGTTGCTCATGACGAAGTCAAAATTTCAGATATTGATCTCCCAGTCGAGATTGCGAACCCGAAACTTCCAGAAATTCCTGCCGATGGCTACGGTGTGTTCACCGTTGGGATCGGCGGAACTGGTCTAGTTACACTGAACCAAATACTTGCCACAGCGGCCGCGTTTGATGGGCTTGATGTGATCGGTCTTGACCAAACCGGACTGTCTCAAAAGGGTGGGCCGGTCGTATCACATATCAAGATCAGCCGATCTTCACTAGACTTGGCTAGCTCGATAAGTGAACAATCGACGGATTTGCTCATTGCCTTGGACATGCTTGTGGCAAACGAGCCACAACACCGAGCCAAACTCAATCGACAGCGAACACGGGCGATCATTTCGTCATCACGGGTGGCGACATCCTCGATGGTGATTGATACCGCCCAAGAGTTTGGTGATTCTGCCGAAATTATTGAATCCTTGCGCAATTCCGTAATGCCCGGCGGCGCCTTAGTGGTGGATTTTGTGTCGCTGGCCGAGCATGTATTTAGGGATCACATGCCAGCAAATCTCATTGCGCTCGGCGCGGCGTATCAGTTCGGTGTTCTGCCGATTTCACGAGAATCCATTGAAAGCGCAATTACGGTGAACGGGGCCGCTGTGGAGCGGAGTTTGCTCGCTTTTCGGTTGGGGAGACTTGTTGTCGCCGATCCCCAATTGATTGAACGTCGGTTTTCAGCCTCACGTCCGGGGAGTATGGATCCCTCGCCATCTCCGACCGCCATCGTGCAGGCTCAGGCTTTGCTCGCCGCGAGTTTGCCTCGAAAGGCAGACAAAGCGCTTGCAGATTTCGTTTCGCTTCTCGCTGCCGAACTCATCGATTATCAGAATCAATCTCTGGCCGAGCGTTATGTGACTACTTTAGCGCCGCTTGTGCGCCAGGAAATTTCTGTGGCTCCGGGATCGTCGGTATTATCGAAGGCTGCGGCACTGCATTTATTCAGATTGATGGCATATAAAGACGAATACGAAGTGGCGCGACTACACCTCAACCCGAAGTTTCAAACTGATATCGGTCGAATGGTTTCGAACAATCACAAGAAGCGTTATTTGCTACAACCACCGGTACTGAAGTCTCTAGGGATGAAGCGCAAGACACGCCTGCACCCACTTTTCGCACACCCTACATTCCATTTGCTTCGCGCCATGAAAATCGTTCGTGGCACTTCGTTCGATCCGTTCGGTCGGACCGAAATGCGCAAACTGGAGCGCTCGCTCGTGGAGGAGTTCTGCCTGCAGATCGCCGCTATAAGCACACAGTTAACCGGCGAAAATGTCATATTGGCACAACGAGTATTGGAATCACCAGAATTGATTCGTGGTTTCGAAGGCGTCAAGCGCGCCTCGCTCGAACGGTATTACACCGAGCGTGATTTGGCGCTCGCCGAATTCAACATGGTGTCAGTTCACTAGTGTTTTAGGAGTGGCTTAGTTCGATCTCGTATGAGGGTGGCCAACTCATTAGGAATTTGAATGGCATCAAGAGCAGTAGCAAGTCGGTCAAGAAGGTTGATTACTGATTGTCTTGCGACTTTTTCTGAAAGTGGCCAGCGAGTCGCTTCTTCGACGATGTCATCTACAGAAATTGTGTACAAGTCTTGATTATTAGAAATCGACATCGCGGCGTTGGTTCTCAACGATGGGTAGAGGATTGTGGGCACGGTGTCGTAAAGAGGTGCCAACTGAATCGTGCCGTCGGGGTTATGGAGTAGTGCGACATTTTTGCCATGTGCATCTGCATTGCCGATCACTGTGTTAAACGTAATCATTTCGACCAATTTGATTAGTTCCTGCTCTCCGTCGTGTGAATAGCGATCGAGCAATTGAGCGATCTCGACCAGTTTTGGGCCCCCAGACCGTTCGTATTTGCCGGTGCCGCCATTAGCGTCGGAGTCTCGTCCAAGTGCCTGGCACGTGTCTTCTTGGTGAATACGAGATTTGACAGTTCCGTCTATATTGACCACGCGGTCAAAACGGGATACCACCAGACAAGGTGTGTTGCCAACTGTTATTAAGGTCGCATCAATTGTTGTTAGACCAATTTGTTTGGCTAAGGACAAACTTGCAACCTCCATCTCTGCCATTCCTGGAAAGCGTAGATTCTCTACTTTGAGAATATGAGTTGATGGCATTCCGTGGATTGGACGACCCCATTTCCCGCCAGCCAGAGCGACAAGCAAGAGTTTTCCTTGTAATCCTGCAATTGAAAGTTCACTGTCGTCGTACACACCGAGTGGTTGCTCAGGAAGCGCGGAAACCTCATTGGCAAGTGTCTCGTCGCTGTATGGCTCGACGCGCTCGTCGCGCGACCCAGGAGGTTGAGTGTCAATGACCAGTGCCCCGGCGACATCGCGACCGTACCGCGCAAGCATCCCAAATGTGTCATAGACCGAAAGTTTTGCTCGTGCAGCTAGAGCTTGGAGATTCGCCCCTTCTGGTAACAACCCGCGGAAGAATGGTTTTGCTGGCATCGGTCGGTGACCAACAAGCAGGGAGCAGGACAGCAATGGCGTGTTTGCTGGCCAAATCTCGAGCGCTTCGGATGTGTAAGTACAAGTGACTTCGCCAGGTTGTCCCTTTGTAGTGAGTGTGGCGACATGTCGGTCGTACAACCACACCTTGAGCGGTTCTTTACGAGGCATCCGGTTTTTCTGTGTCATCGATTGTGATGGTTACACTTGCTCCGAGTCTGCGCAACAATCTCAACAGGTGTTCCAAAACAGGCGAAGTTCTCCCCGCTTCGAACTTGGCCAACCAAGTTCGGCCAATTCCCGCGTCGGTCGCGAGCTCGGCCTGTGTGCGATTTCGGAGGTGGCGGATATCAGCCACTGCGCGTCCAAGGTCACTGCCTGAATGCACAGTCCATCGATGTTTGCTCATTTCAGCCTCCCTGCGGTTTTCGGTGCTGTTTAGTCTAACTGGATTTGTGCCTGATTGGGCACAAATCCAGTTTTCTATTGAATGTGCCTAGTTGGGCACACTATGCCAGATTCAACTATTGTGCCCAAATAGACACAAAAGTCATAGTTGCTTAGGTTAACGGACCATACGAAAATCAAATCGACGTGGATGTCGCGGAAGTCATCGAGAATAGTTTCCGCCGAGAAGCCTATGGGTACTATCTCGTGTGCGAAGGATGGATAATCCTAAGTTCAATTGTGTGTCAATGGAGACCATATGAATAATCGTCAAAACTTGATAACTGCGGAGGAACATGACGAATTCCGTCTGGTAGTTCGTGACTTTGCGCAAAAGGAAATCGCCCCGTTTGCCACTCAATGGGACATCGACTGCCAATTTCCAATTGAGCTAATTGCCAAGATGGGGGAGCTAGGTCTTTTTGGTCTCATCTTTCCCGAGGAATGGGGTGGTGGGGGCGGGGATTTCACTTCGTTGTGTATCGCCATCGAAGAATTGGGTCGCGTCGACCAATCCGTTGGGATCACACTTTCTGCCGGTGTCGGACTTGGAATTAATCCCATTTATATTTATGGTTCGGACGAACAAAAGAAGATGTTTCTTCCCGATTTGGTGAGTGGTCGAGCTCTGGGAGCATTCGCCCTCACAGAACCAGATGGTGGTAGTGACGCCGGAGCTACCGCAACTCGGGCCACGTTTTCTGAATCGTCGAAAACTTGGCGCCTGAACGGTTCCAAGGCATACATTACAAATTCTGGGACTGCGATCACTTCCGTGATCACAGCAACTGCCCGAACGGACGATGGGGGAATTTCCGCATTCTTGGTGCCGGCCGGAATACCCGGACTCATCGTGGAACCGTCCTATCGGAAACTTGGATGGCATGCCAGTGACACTCATGGCTTAACCTTCGTCGATTGCGAGATACCTGAAGAGAATCTGCTCGGTAAACCTGGTCAGGGTTTTCACAACTTCTTGACAATGCTTGACGGCGGTCGAATTGCGATTTCGGCCCTGGCACTTGGATTAGCCCAGACTTGTCTGGATCTCTCGGTGGAGTACGCCAAGACGCGCAATGCGTTTGGCGGACCAATCGGACGATTCCAGGGAATATCATTTGCCATTGCTGACTTAGCCGTAAGCGTAGAAAATTCACGAAACATCACCTATAAAGCGGCGCGACTAAAAGACGAAGGCAAACCGTTCAAAGAGATCGCGGCGATGGCAAAGTTGTATTCAACGGAGACTGCCGTAGAGGCCACTCGTCTCGCGACTCAAGTATTCGGTGGTTCAGGGTTCATCGAAGACTTGCCCGTTGCGCGCTTCTATCGCGATGCGAAAATTCTTGAAATTGGAGAAGGTACGAGCGAGATCCAGCGACTGGTCATCGCCCGAAGCCTCGGATTACCAGTTGGTTAGGATTTGCCCATGAATTCGGACTGGACTGCCCGAGCATTGCAGGGCAACCTGGAAAAAGACCGTGCCAAGTTGGCGGCGAGGAAACAGTTGTTTGTTCGCGATCGGCTGGCGCTTCTACTTGATAACGGAAGTTTTGTCGAAGATGGATTGCTCGCCAATATGTTGGCCGCCGATCTTCCGGCAGATGGAGTGGTCACGGGAATTGGACGAGTGAGTTCGCGACCAGTGTGCGTAATAGCCAATGACTCAACCGTCAAGGCTGGATCTTGGGGGGCTCGTACCGTCGAGAAAATTATCCGAATGACCGAATATGCGCTACGACACGAACTTCCAATTTTCTGGCTGATTGATTCGGCTGGAGCGCGGATCACCGATCAGGTGGAAATGTTTCCGGGGCGACGTGGCGCCGGTCGGATATTTTCGAATCAGGTGAAATTGTCCGGTAAGGCTCCACAGATTTGCTGCCTCTTTGGGCCTTCGGCGGCCGGGGGCGCATACATACCTTCGTTTTGTGATGTCGTATTTATGGTTGATGGAAACTCGTCGATGTATCTCGGTTCGCCGCGAATGGCCGAAGAGGTAATCGGCGAAAGGGTGACTTTAGAAGAAATGGGCGGGGCCAGAATGCATACGTCAATTTCTGGCTGTGCCGACAATCTGGTGTCGGATGATACGGAAGCAATTGAACAGGCCAAGTTGTACTTCTCGTATATGCCGCTGAACTGGAGAGAAACACCGCTTCGTTTTCAGTCGACGCCGCCGCCGAAGGAATTGCGTCGCGACATTCTTCCGGAAATCGAAGCGGCCGGGTACGACATGCACGAGTTCATCGATGCACTTGTGGATGGCGATTCATTTTTCGAGATAAAACCAGATTGGGCGACTGAATTAATCACCGGGTTTGCCCGTCTGGATGGCAACTCTGTGGGGATTGTCGCCAGTAATCCACAAAACAAAGGCGGCGTGCTGTTTATTGATTCTGCGGACAAGGCCTCACGATTCGTGTGGTTGTGCGATGCGTTCAATATCCCCCTTGTGTTCCTTGCCGATGTTCCGGGGTTCATGATCGGAACTCAAGTCGAACGACAGGGAATTATCAGGCACGGTGCCAAGATGATTACGGCAGTCACCGAAGCAACCGTTCCCAAAATTTGTGTCGTTGTGCGCAAGGCCTACGGAGCGGGGCTCTATGCGATGTGCGGTCCGGCTTTCGACCCGATTGCAACTTTGGCGTTACCGACGGCAAAGATTGCCGTAATGGGGCCAGAAGCGGCGGTTAACGCTGTTTATGCAAATCGCATTGCCGAGATCAGCGACTCGGTCGAGCGCGCTAAATTCGTCGACGACAAACGACGTGAGTACGAAAAAGATGTGGAGTTGTCACATTTGGCCAGTGAATTAGTAATTGATGCAGTCGTTCCTTTTGAGGAACTGCGACGGGAATTGATTAGCCGATTTGCACAGGCCGATCCGGTCGACCGTGAAGGTGTTGCGAAGCGGCATGGTGTATATCCCGGCTGAAGAGCGAGTGTTGACATAGTTGGATCCATTTCGGTAGTTAAGTAAGGGTTCTGGACCACTATAGCAGTAATCCCGACTAATATGGTCATATATATCAGGAATCCGATATTTCCTTACCACTATGGGAGATCCGAGCCAGGCAGAGTAAGCCATGGTCGTCCCAGCGAGTTATCGAATTTGATTCCAAGTGTCACCCGAATTCGAGCTCTTGTATAGCCGGTTCCCCAAGGTGAGCGCATAGAGAATATTTGGATTTGTTTTGCTAAATGTGAGGTAGATAACTACTTCTCCATGAAAGCCCTCGCCATTTTTCCGCCAAGTCTTACCAGAATCGGTGGTCTTCCCAAGTCCCCCCAATACCTGACTGAACGCCAAGAGTGTATTTGAGTCCTTGGGGTCCACCGCAATGACTGATACGGCACCTCCCTCAAGAGCTGGTGAAAGCGGTGTCCAGGTAACCCCTTTGTCCCGGCTAATTATTACTCCCTGTCCCGCCGCTGTGGCTGCGTACAGAATATTTTCGTCACGTGTATCCGCTACAAGCGATATTGGCGAAATATTCTTATTTACGATCTCCCAATTGTCTCCCTGATCAGTGCTTCGCTGAAGACCGCCTTGGTACCAACCGTAAATAAGCTTCGAGTTCACTGGACTAATCGCCATTGCGTGGAAGTCAACCGAACCATTTTCACCGTCCGAAACTTTCACCCACGTGAATCCGCCATCGTCAGACTTTTGAAATCCGATATTGCCACCCGTACTCGGATGTCCGCTCGAAAATAAAATGTTTGCGTCGGTGGGGTGTGGCGAGAAACCCATATAGTCGTCTGTACTTTCACCGACTCGGAAAAGGTCCTTGTCGTTTATTAGAACAAAGAGTCCCTCGTGCGTAGCGATGTATAGTTTGCCGGGATCATCGACGTCAACGGCTAATCCGTGGCCATGAGTAATGGATTGTTCGGGAATTAGTGCATTGGATGAATAGCTGCTGTCGGAGTTGTTTTTATATGCGAACAGGGAAAGTCCTCCGATAAAAAGAATGACGATGATAATCGTGAGAGATGCTTTGCCTGATCTGGTCATAGCAATACCATGACATAGTTTTCTGACTGCGGAAAGTCAGGTGCGATTGAGACCAAGGTTTTCGTAGATTTGGCGAGTGGAAGTAGATCGATTGAGCGTATAGAAGTGCAACCCAGGGGCGCCAACTTCTAAAAGTTGAGTGCATAGCTGTGTGGCAATCTCGACACCTATGCGGTGCACCTCGTCGGGATCATCGACGTCGGCTAGGCGATCGGCTAGCCATGATGGGAAGGCGGCGCCGGACATAAGCGACATGCGTTGAATCTGTGATTTATTGGTGATCGGCATAATGCCGGGGATGATCGGTTTGTGCACACCGAGGTCTGCGAGCTCGGCGACAAGTTGAACATAGTGATCGACCTCAAAGAAGAATTGGGTAATGGCGAAGTCGGCAATTCGAAGTTTTACCGCCAGATGTGTTCGATCAGAGTGACGATCTGGGGAACGTGGGTGCACTTCCGGATGAGCGGCAACGCCGATCGACAGATTTTCGTTAGAGCGCAGATGTTCGACCAAGTCCCGAGCATAAGAGAACTCGCTCGGTCGTTCATGGTCGCCGTCGGCTGACGGATCGCCTCCCAGTGCCAGAATGTTGTCAACTCCATTTTCCAGATACATGGAGATGATTTCGTCAATTTCTGACTTCGTGTGCCCAATGCAGGTCAGGTGAGCCATCGGTGTTATCGAGGTATCACGTCGTACCCACGCAACCAAATCGCGGGTACGTTCGCGAGTCGAGCCCCCGGCGCCGTAGGTGATCGACACGAAACTTGGATGTAGTGGTTCAAGCTGGGCGATGGTTTCCAAAAGTGACAGCTGTGCGGCATCTGTTTTGGGTGGAAAGAATTCGAATGAATACGTGCGACCGCAGGCGAGTAGATCAACAATCTTGGTCATCTTCGGTACCACATTACTGGCAATGGAGATATAGGGGTAATATCAATCGGTTATGACTCCACCGACGCATCGCGGTAGGCGCATTGCGTCAAGCCTCACAGGTGTGCTTGGCACGATTGCGGTGATGGTCGGCTTGTTTTGTTTATTAGTGCTGAGCTTTGTTGGATCGAGTGCTTCAGTGTCATCGTCGGTGCGTTCGGCATTTGGCAAAGAAGATGTGCGCCGCGCAATCGCCGAAGAACTTGTCGACAGATTGCAAAATGGTGATGATGTAGGTGCAAATATTATTGTCCATGTTGCCCGTGACAAGGTTGTGGATGCGGTGGAGAAAAGCCTTGGTGATAGCAATCTACGTGACGCTGCTGGCAACGCTGCCGCTTCCTTCTATGGTGTCTACCTCGAGGGGTTACCGCCGACCACGGTAAATATTCAGATATTTGCTGATAAAGCGTTTGGAGTGATGCAGTTAATTGATCCATCGATTCCAGACGGTGTTTCGCCTCAACTAAATCCAATAGAGGTCTCACGAAGTAATGGCACTCCAGATCTGGCCAGCATTCGCTCCCGGATTCGCCTAGTTCCGTGGACATTGCTGGTCGTTGGTCTCGCTCTGGTGGCAACTTCTTGGTGGATGAGTGTGGCGGAAACATGGCTTCGGGTTCGGCGCATTGGAGCGCGATTTTTCCTGGCCGGTCTCTCACTGACTGTTCTGACCTATGTTGCTCGCAGTGTATCCCTCGGCGACGAGAGCAGCAGCCGAATAGCCGAAGCGTTGGTGTTATTTGTTACCAATCGTTTGATCGTGTGGACAATCGTTATCACGGTGATCGGCGCGGTTGTAACTCTGCTGGGCGTGATCATGAATCGTCGAGTTACTTCCACGCACACGGCATCCGTTTAATTCCATTGATGAACGCACTTTGAAGATAAGCCGGTTCGCCAACGATGCGCATTAGTGGCATTCGTCGACGAATCTCATCAAACATTACTGAAATTTCGCGTCGCGCCAAGTTCGCGCCGAGACAAAAGTGCGGACCACCGGCTCCAAAGCCAATTTGCGTCGGTGATAGGGCTCGAGTGACATCGAAGGCAAGTGGATTGTCGAACATCCGCTCGTCGCGATTACCAGAGTAATACCACATCACGACCTTTTCTCCTTCTTTAATCGGCTGACCATTGATTTGAGTATCTTGGGTTGCGGTTCGACGGAAGTGGATAACGGGAGATGCAAGTCGGACAATTTCCTCGACTGCCGTTTTGCTATGACTGGGAAAATCGTCAAACCATATTTTGCGCTGAGCAGGATTGTCGGTGAGCAATTTCATGCCATGGCTAATTGCATTTCGAGTCGTTTCATTGCCGGCAACAACCAGCAAAATGAAGAACGAACCGAATTCTTGGGCAGTGAGTCGTTCGCCATCAACGACTGTATTCATCATCACCGACGTCACATCGTCTCGTGGGTTCTTTACTCGGTCCTCGCCAAGGTTCTGGGCGTAGGCAAAAATGTCTAGGGCGCACTTGAGCAACGCATCGTAGGTGCCGACGAATTCTGGGTCACCCACACCGAGGATGATGTTTGTCCAATTAAAGATCTGTAGGACATCAGAATCGGGAATTCCCATCATGTCGCAAATAATTTGTAACGGTAGAGGAGAGGCCACATGTTCAACGAAGTCGCATGATCCGTCAGGAAACTCTTCCAAAAGTCGATCAACAACTTTTGCCGAGCGCGCCCGAACCATATTTTCTAGACCCGAGATCTCCTTTGGAGTAAACCCCTTGGAAACGATCGAGCGGAGACGAAAGTGTTTGGGGTCATCCATGTTGATCATTGATCCGAAAAACTCGTTCAGTTCTTGGGGCAGATCGCCAATATTCGAACCTCGACCGCTACAGAAAAGTTGTGGATTGCGACTCACATGCCAAATATCATCGTGGCGGGTGAGCGCGCGATACCCGGGTCCGGGTGGAAATGGAGATCCCTCCATGACCCTCTCATTGAAGAATTGAAATGGAGACTCATCTCGAAGGGCTTTGAACGCGGCGTCACGAAATTCGCGATCGCGCGCCCAGAAGTTGAGATGCGAGGAGAGGTCAATCTCGTCGAGAGTTACCGGTGGATTCGACATATCTTCATATGTAGTCATGATATGAATGTTGACATTTTTGTACAGGCCTCGTAGAACTGGCGCATAGTGTCGTTAATTATTTGCCTAACCGGGAGAACTTCGCTGATTCGACCGGCAACTTGGCCACTCAGGGCTATTGACGACTCCATATCGCCGCCAAAGTACAAGTCTTTGGCCGTGCCGAAGTGTTCCATTCCGACATGATCATCGCGTTCTAGTTTGGTCGTTCGTTCGGTTCGTAGTGCTCGTAACCCGGGCTTGGAGAATCGATTAAGAAACACGGTGTCGGTCTCGGCGGCGTCAATGATGGCGCGCTTCCAGTTGTCATGTACAGGTGACTCAGCGGCGGAGACCATCCGAGTTCCCATTTGAACTCCTTGGGCCCCCAAAGCGAATGCAGCAGCCATCGTCACCCCATCACAGATTCCACCGGCGGCGATAATTGGAACTTCCACTTTGGAAGCCACAAGTGGCAATAGCACCATCGTCGACACGTCCTGCGGGTTCTTGAAGCCACCGCCTTCTCCACCTTCCACGACGAGTCCGTCGACTCCGGCAGCGACTGCCTTCAGAGCTGCCTTCAGTGTTGGGACTACATGAAACACCACGAGTCCGGCGTCCTTTAGTTGCTTGGTGAATTTGGTCGGGTCTCCAGCCGAAGTCGTGACGAATTTAATTCCCTGTTTGATGACAAATTGCACGATATTTGGATCGCGCACAAATGCTTGGGCAATGTTTACCCCAAACGGGTATTTAGTAAGTCCACTCATCAGTTCGATCTCGACACGTATTGCATCCAATTCACCAGAGGAAGTTTCAATAATCCCGAGTGCTCCCGCGTTGGAAACTGCTGAAGCCAGCTGCGAACGGGCGATCCAACCCATTGGTGCCTGGAGGATCGGATAGTCAATGCCGAGTAATTGTGAAACGCCGGTGGCTAACGCCGCCGGCCGGTCGGCGCTTGTCATTGCGCGCTGCTACGAACGGGGATGGTGACAGGCCACGAATTGACCCGGGCGAATCTCGCGCAGTTGCGGTTCGTCCGTTGCACAGATTTCGGTCGCGGCAGGGCAGCGGGTACGGAAGCGGCATCCTGAGGGTGGGTCAACTGGTGATGGCGGTTCGCCTTGCAACAAGGCCCTCGGCACGGCGCGGGTTGGATCAGGAATTGGCACTGAGTCAATGAGAGCCGAAGTGTAATGATGGGCCGGATTTGCGTAGATCGCATCAGGAGTGCCAACTTCACAGATTTTGCCCAGGTACATCACCATGATCCGATTGCTTACCGCTTTGACAACGGCAAGGTTGTGTGAAATGAAGATCATCGTTAGGCCGTAACGATCTTTCATGTCTTGCAACAGATTGAGAATTTGAGCTTGGATGCTTACGTCGAGCGCCGAGACCGGCTCGTCACAAATGAGCATCCGTGGTTCGAGAGCAAGACTGCGAGCAATGCTGATTCGTTGACATTGACCGCCCGAGAATTCATAGGCGCGACGATCAAGCACAATTTTGGGGTCCAGCCCCACGTCGTTGAGCAGTTTGTTGACGGTAGTGGCTCGCTCATCGGCATTTCCTCGATCCCAGATAGTCAAAGGTTCTTCAATGAGTTGACTGACCGTCATTCGCGGATCCAGCGATGAAATTGGGTCTTGAAACACCATTTGAATTGATGTTCGGGCCGCTCGTAATTTTTCTCTGGACAACTTCATGAGATCTGTGCCCTCAAGAATTACTTCTCCTGAATTTGGCGGCGGCAGCTGCAAAATTGCCTTACCCAGCGTTGTTTTGCCACAGCCAGATTCGCCAACAATGGCCAAGGTTTCGCCTTTTACGATGTCGAAACTGATCCCCGAAACGGCCTGAACGGTGTGATGTCTGGAAACGTGAAATTCCACGACCAGATTGTTGACTGTGAGAATGACATCATCATTCGAGCGCATGTGCGCGGTGCCGGAGCCAGCCATTACTTCGAGTCCAATGGGAACCAGCATCGGTACAGATGGCCGTCTCCGTCGTGAGTGAGCGGGGGATGCTCGGCGAGACATTTTGGTTGCACATACATGCAGCGAGCTGCGAAACTGCACCCGATTGGACGATCGGTTGGGTCGGGAAGTCGACCTTCAATAACCTGCAATCGTTTGCCACTCGGCGTGTCGATTTTTGGAATTGATTTGAGTAGTGCTTCGGTATAGGGCATTCTCATTCTGGCGAACAAACTTTTGGTTGGCGCTTGTTCAACCACTTCGCCGGCATACATCACGGCGACGAAGTCGGTATTTCCAGCCACGACACCGAGGTCGTGCGTCACAAGTACCATTGCCATACCCAGCTCGCGGCGTAGGTCGCCGAGCAATTGCAAAATTTGTGCTTGCACAGTGACGTCCAATGCAGTTGTTGGCTCGTCGGCGAATAGCAATTTCGGCTTGCAGGCTATGGCAATGGCAATCATCACTCGCTGACGCATACCGCCCGAAAGTTGATATGGAAACTTGTGCAAAGTCGTCCCTGGGTCGGGAATTCGAACAAGCGAAAGCAGTTCTTCACTGCGGGCCATTGCCGCTTTTTTGTCCATGCCGAGTCGTACCCGAAGACCTTCAGAAATTTGAGAACCGATTCGGCGGACGGGGTTGAGAGCCGTCATCGGATCTTGAAAGATCATCGCCATGCCGGTGCCAAAAAACTCGCGCACCTGCACGCGAGTAAGCGCCGTGAGTTCATGGCCATCGAACACAACAGTTCCACTGCGTCGCACATTGCTGCCCTGAAGGAGTCCCATCGCAGCACGTGACATGACGGTCTTGCCAGAACCTGATTCGCCGACGACGCCAACGCTGGCGCCAAGGGGGACTTCAAGATCGGCGTGGCGCACCGCTTCGAGCATTCCTCGAGGAGTGTCGAATGAAATGTTGAGATCTTTGACGCTAAGTAAGGGCATTAGAGTTTTGACTCGCGACGATCGAGCCCAGAGCGGATCACATCGCCCATGTGGTTGGTGCTAATGACGGTGAGTGCAAGAAAGACTAGTGGTACATAAAGCACATGGGGACTGTATTCAAGGTCATTGCGACCGCGGGCAATCATCGCGCCCCAACTGGCGCCATCGGGCACGCCAACACCAAGCAGTGAAAGTGCCGCCTCAGCGATGATCACGACGCCAATGGCCAAAAATCCAACGGCAATTAGCGCTGGTAACACGTTGGGCACAATATGGCGAAGAATGATGTTCCGGTCACGCATACCCATTGACCGCGCAGCGACGACAAACTCACGATTCGTCCAGGACAAAGTTGCGGCTCTGGAAATACGACCGAGAATCGGAATGATGACAATGGTGAGGGCAGCGGTCAGAACCACGACACGACGCCACGTCGGTACCGGAGAGTTGACATCAATGTTGGTAGCCAAAACCGAAACGAGGGCCAGGGCGAGCACAAGATTAGGTACCGACAAAGCCACATTGAACATCATCACAACAAGAGTGTCGAACTTGCCCCGCACGTATGCCGCTGTAATACCCAAAATGCTGCCAATCAAGCCGCCAATTCCTACCGCAGTGATGGAGATGAACAATGAGAGTCGCGCTCCATTGACTACGGACGAGAGCAGATCAAAACCGTTGGTGTCGGTGCCAAGTAGGTGACCACGAGAAAAGGGGACAACGCCAAGATCATTTTCGTACACGTATTCCCATGGCCTAAGTGGCAGTAGTGGACCGAAAATTGCGAGGAGGATAACAAATCCCATCCAGCCAATTGTGAACCAGGTCGGAATCGTAAATTTACGCATTAATCCGCCTGTCGCGCGTTCTTGGGTCAACGAATCCTGAGCCAATGTCGACCACTAGGTTAAAGGCCACATAAAACACAGCAATGATCGCCACCAAGGATTGCAACGCAATGTATTGTCGACCTTGAATGGCGGCAAACAATTCGAATCCAATTCCGTAGGTGCCAAAGAGGCTCTCGATCACAATTGCTCCGCCGATGAGCCCGCCCATATTCAGCGCCGCGGAGGTAAACAGCGTAAGGCTTGACGGACGAAACACATGTCGCCACAAGATACGACGATCTGACAGTCCTTTGGAGGCAGCCATCGTCACATAATCTTCTCGCAAGGTGGCAATCATGTCGGCGCGCAGGAGTCGCGTGTACACCGCGATCAGCCCGAGACTGAGGCTAGCCACCGGCATGATCATGTATTTGGCATGTTCCCAGACACCTTCAGAAATTGGTGCGTAACCCAAAGTTGGCAGCCAAGCCAATTTTACCCCAACAATGATGATCAGGGTGAGGGCGATGGCAAACGACGGAATCGATGAAAACGTGAACAACGTGTTGCCTATTGCTCGGTCCGATCGGCGGCCGGCGCGATAGGCCGAAATAACTCCTAGGGGAATGGCAATCGCTAAAGCGACCACTTCGGTATAGATCATCAATAGGAGAGACCGTGGCAACGCCGAAGCAATGTGGGTGGATACCTCTTCGGTCCCGCCGGAAAAATAGATTTTGCCAAAGTCGCCGCGCACAAAACCACTGAGCCATTTCCAGTAATAGCCAAAGATTCCTCTATCGAGTCCGATTGCGTGTCGAAGCGCTTCCCGTTCCTCGGGGCTACCGACGGGCAGCAGAACTTCGGCCGGATCCACCGGAATGAGACGCACTAGAAGTGACACTCCAAAGGTGACGAGCAACAACACCAAAAATAGTTGGGCGAGGCGACGCAGTAGATAAGTAACGCGTGACATTGATCCCCAATTTACCCCATGTCGTGTCGAATGAAAAAACCTAACACATAAATGAAACGG
Source organism: Actinomycetota bacterium (assembly GCA_031401235.1). Classification (GTDB taxonomy): domain Bacteria; phylum Actinomycetota; class Acidimicrobiia; order Acidimicrobiales; family Ilumatobacteraceae; genus UBA3006. Next base: position 20,374 of record JANNRJ010000018.1, on the reverse strand, counting down.
CGACGGTGCGCAAACACCGTCGCCGTTCCTGCTTAGTCTATTGCAATTTGAACTAGCCGATCTTCCAGACACCAGTCCAGTCGATACCGAAGTTTGTTACCAAACGACGTGAACCGCCGGCAACCAAAGGAAGTTCTCCAACCCCTTGAATCTTCTTGCCGTAGGTAAGTGCGTACTGTGTGTAGGCAATGTTGGTCATGTGCGCCTCTTTCTGAAGTTGCAACGTCGCTTTCTTATACAGCGCCTTTTGCTTGGTCAGATTTGACGTCCCTCGGGCCTCAATTAACAATGCTTCACTCACTGGATCGGTGAATGAGGAAAGGTTCAAGATGCCGTAAAGAATTTTCAACGGTGTCTTGGCCAATACGTGGTTTGGATTGCCACCAGACATATCGCTGACAACGAACGGAAAGATGAAGCTCGTTCCCGTACCTTCCATCAGCAACAGGGCCATCGCCTGGAACTGTTGCGGGAATGCCCGGGTAATGATTTCAGCCGTCGTGAGCGGAGTGAGGTTTATCGTAAATCCCGCTGCCGCGCCGAAGGCCTTAATCATCTGAACATTGGCCAGTGATTCTGTCGAACCGCTGATGTATGGCATCGAGAATTCAAGTGCCTTACCGGTCTCGGCCGTGTACGCCGCCACGAATTTCTTCGCCTTAGCCAGGTCGAAATTGGCATAGCCATTCTCGTTGTACATGATGTTGTTTGGTCCGACGATGCTCTTTGGCACGCCACCCAAGCCCTTATGACGCACCTTGACATACTTCGCCCGGTCCATCGCATAGGAAAAGGCAAGTCGCGCATTCAGACTGCTAAACGGCGCAATCTTGTGATTTAACCAAATCGATCCGTAATAGTCCGCAGGAGAAAGTATGGTCTTGACCTTTGTCACCTTTTGGATGTCAATGATCTGCTTGGACTCGCCGCCCGATGTGAACATCACTGCGTCGAGCGATCCACTCTTGACACCTTGAACACGAGGTGATACCTCGGTGAGGAAGGTAAAGGTAATTCCATCGAGATACGGCAACTTGTCACCATTTGGTGCTTTGCGCCAGTAGTCGGTGTTCTTGGTAACTACCAGTTCAGACAGCTTGGTGGAGACCAACTTGAATGCCCCGGTGCCAATTGGTGTCGTCGAGCACTTTGCGCCACTCAAAATCTGGCTTGGTGCACGAGCAAAGAATCGACCCGATGCGTAAAGCGATCCTGGATAATCAGCTTCAGCGTTGTACAAGTACACCGTTACTTCCATTGGACCAGTCAATTTGACATCGTTGATGTTGGCAGTGAATCCACCAGCAGTCCCAGGAGACGGTGCTTTGCCTTGCAAGGTAAGCACACCACGAAGAGCCTGAAGGTTGGTGAGTAATGCCGCACCATCTACCGCCGTGCCGTCATGGAACTTGACGCCGTCTCGGACGGTGAGTTTCCACGTCTTGTTGTCTGCGCTATGCGCAAACGACTTAAGTATGTATGGAACAATTTTTCCGTCCGAACGCTGTTCAACCCAAGTTTCATATATTGTTCGGGCACCCATGAGTGCCGAGTTGGCAAGGTTATCCGCCATGCAATAGCCAGGAAACGAATCGAAAATACCTACCTTGATATTTCCGCCGTATTTGGCCGAGACTACTGGCGACGCTCCACCTGCCGACACTTGACTAAGTGACGCGACAAGCGCAATTGTCATAACAGCAGCTACCTTGCGGCGACCGCCTCTAAAGAGATACTTCATCTAGTTCCCCTGTTCCCCAAAAATGACACCACGGTGATGTCAACTGATTGGTGAACTTTAGGTAGTGGGCTTAGACATTGCAAGTCACGTTTGGCTGGCTCAACTTTACCGATTTGGGAACGCGCCGTTGGCTGGGGGAGCCCCTGACGAAGGGCGTTGAATCATCCGTAATTGACCTATCGGTATGTAACTACACCCAATCGCTCCCAGCCGAACGGCTGGGAGCGATTGTTTCGTTCAATGCCTGCGAATTAGTTGCTCTTCCAGACTCCCGTCCAGTCAATGCCGAAATTCGTCATCAGGCGTCGTTGACCGCCGGCAGCCAGGGGGAGTAGACCCACACCTTGGACTTTCTTGCCATAGGTGAGTGCGTATTGGAGGTAGCTCACGTTGGTCAAATGTGCCTGTTGCTGGATCTGAAGGGTCGCCTTCTTGAACAGATTTGATTTCTTAATCGCATTCGGCTCAGCCCTTGCGGCAACCAATAGCTTTTCGCTCACTGGGTCACTGAAGGAAGATAGGTTCAAAATACCGAAAAGAATTGCTAACGGTGTCCCCTTCAGCACCGCTTTCGGATTGCCACCCGACATGTCGCTTACGATGAATGGAAGAATAAAACTCGATCCGGTACCTTCCATCACCACTAATGCCATGGCCTGAAACTGCTGAGGAAAGGCACGAGTAAGAATTTCAGCAAATGTTAAAGGTGTGAGATTGATGATCATTCCTGCGGCGGTTCCGAATGCCTTTATCATTTGACCGTTGGCCAGCGATTCTACCGAACCACTTGTGTATGGCATCGAGAACTCCAGAGCCTTGCCAGTCTCTGCTTTGTAAGCCGCCACGTACTTCTTCGCTTTGGCAAGGTCAAAGTTGGAGAAACCATTCACGTTGTACAAAATGTTGTTTGGTCCAACGATGCTTTTTGGCACGCCACCCAAACCCTTTTGGCGGACTTTGACGAATTTTGCTCGGTCCATGGCGTAAGAGAATGCAAGTCGCGCATTCAAACTGCTAAACGGGGCAATTTTATGATTCAACCAAATCGACGGGTAATAGTCCGCCGGTGAAAGGATTGTTTTAACCGTGGTCACTTTCTGAATGTCGACGATCTGTTTGGCTTCGGATGCCGATGAGAACATCACAGCGTCAAGCGAACCACTTCTCACCGCCTGTACACGAGGCGACACCTCGGATAAGAACGTGAAGGTCATTCCATTGAGATATGGCAACTTGTCGCCATTTGGTGCCTTGCGCCAGTAGTCGGTGTTTTTTGTTACGACAAGTTCAGACAATTTGGTTGACACCAACTTGAATGCTCCCGTACCAATTGGCGTTGTTGAGCACTTGGCGCCGCTAAGAATCTGACTTGGAGCACGAGCAAAAAATCGGCCAGAGGCGTACAGAGATTCCGGATACGTGGAGTCTGCGTTGTACAAATACACGGTAACTTCCATTGGACCGGTCAATTTGACATCACTTATGTTGGCAGTGAAACCACCGGCGGTACCGGGGGAAGGTGCTTTACCTTGCAATGTAAGCACTCCACGAAGTGCTTGAAGGTTGGTGAGGAGTGCCGCGCCATCTACTGGGGTGCCGTCATGGAATTTGATTCCATCACGGACGGTGATTTTCCAGGTCTTGTTGTCTGCACTATGGAGGACCGACTTGGCGAGGTATGGCACGATCTTCCCGTCGGTGCGCTGTTCAAACCAAGTTTCATAAATCGTACGGGCTCCCATTAGTGCCGAGTTAGCAAGCACATCGGCCATGCAATAGCCAGGAAACGAGTCGAAAATTCCGACCTTGATGGTTCCGCCGTATTTGGCCGACACTACTGACGTTGCTCCACTTGGCGACACTTGACTGAGCGACGTGACCAGTGCGATTGCCATAATCGCAGCAACCTTGCGCCGACCGCGTGTGAAAAGATATTTCATTTCGTTCCTCCAACCATCCGAGGTGGATATCAGTTAGATATCAACCAGTTAATTAATTACGACATTAAGCCTGTTGAAGTGCGGGATCAAGTCGGGTGGGCTAAATGCTGGAGTTAGTGATACCTAACAGCGTTGAATTTCACGCAATTTTTCGACCGGTATGTGACAGCGCATGAAGTGTCCTGGTTCAACTTCCAGAAGATCTGGTTCTTGGCTGGTGCACAGCTGTTCGACTCCGCTTCCGACCATCCGCGGGCAGCGCGGGTTGAGAACACAACCAGTCGGCGGATGGGCTGGGCTGGGGATCTCACCGCCGAGACGAATTCGTTGACGATCACTGCCGTCGATCGCCGGAATCGATGATACGAGCGCCTCGGTATATGGATGATGGGGGCCATTAAAGACAGTTTCGGCTGTACCAAGTTCCATAATTCGACCAAGGTAGAGCACGGCAATCCGATCTGCCAGGTAACGGACAACGCCCAGGTCATGGGAAATGAATAGATAGCTCACGTTTTCATTTGCCTGCAGATCGGCGAGCAAGTTGAGAATTGTGGCTTGAACCGAAACGTCCAACGCTGAAGTCGGTTCGTCACAGACCACAAGTTTGGGATTGCCGGCAAAGGATCGGGCGATTGCGACTCGTTGCTTGAGTCCTCCGGAGAGTTTAGACGGATTTACGCTATGGAGAAGTGGATCCACACTCATATCGGTAAGCAACACTCGAGCGCGTTCGTCAGACGCATTTTTTGACACTCCGGCAAGCTTTTCGACAGCGCGTGAAACGATGCGAGTCACCGAGTGGCGTCGATTAAGAGCCGAGTCTGGGTTTTGGAAAACGATTTGCACAGATCCGACTTCGTAGGCGTTGCGTTCGGCAAGTGTGGCCCCAAGCGGATTTCCCTCCAGGGAAATGGTGCTGCCAACATCGGGATTAGTCAGGCCGAGCACTAGTCGCGCAAGGGTTGTTTTTCCCGAACCAGATTCACCTACGAGTCCAAGTGTTTCACCAGTGGATAAGTGGAGTGCAATATCCGTGAGCACCCGGATGTCGTTGCCATCCTGCTTAAATGTTTTAGTTACATGATCTAATTGAAGCAATGGGGAATTGGTATTAGCAACAAAATTATTTGCGCGTGGAGCGCTATTTGTACCTTCACTACTACGTGGCAAATTGACTGCTCGTTCGTGGAAATAGCAACGGCTGAAATGCCCGTCACCTAGATCAAACAATGGCGGAGGTTCTAGTCGACAAATATCTTCAGCAAGTGAGCACCGATCGACAAATACGCAACCCGGCAATTTCGATCCAAGTGTCGGTGGTGCACCGGGAATTGTGTCGAGCCGATGTTGACGCTTCTGTAAACCGCCCTTTGGAATACAGCGAAGCAATCCGACCGTGTATGGATGACTGGGGTTGGAGAGAATTGTATGCGTTTCGCCTTCTTCCACGATTGTGCCGGCATACAGAACTCCGACTCGGTCGCACATTGCGCGAATCACGCCGAGATTGTGGCTGATGAAAAGCACCGACGTACCAGTTTCTTTACGTAGTGTTCGAACTAAATCGAGTACTTCCGCTTCCACGGTGGCATCTAGTCCGGTAGTTGGCTCGTCCAACACCAGTAGTCGAGGATTGGATGCGAGTGCCATCGCGATGACTACTCGCTGAGCCATGCCGCCTGAAAGTTGATGCGGGTAGCGACGCATCACGACCTGCGGGTCGGCGATCTGCACCTTGCGAAGCGCATTTTCGGCAAGATCGATGCCATCTCTCATGCTGTGGCCAAGAAGTGTGAAGGACTCTGCCACCTGATTACCAATTCGAATTGTGGGGTTAAGGGCGGTGATTGGATTTTGGTACACCATAGAAATGGCTTTGGAGCGCAACTTGCGGATCTCTTTCCAACTCACATTGGTCAAGTCGCGACCCTCGAAGTGAATTGAGCCGCCCGAAATGACACCGTTGCGAGGCAGATATCGCATTGCGGCAAACGCTGCAGTGGATTTACCGCAACCCGACTCACCAACCAACCCATACGACTCGCCCGGAGCGATGCTGAGCGACACGTCGCGCAACACCGCGCGATCAAAACTGCGAACGCGGTAGGCAACCTGCAGTTGTCGCAGTTCGAGTGTCGGGTGTTGCTCATTCACAGCTCGAATGCCTCCATGACACCATCGGCAATGAGGTTGATGGCAATAGCAAGGGTTGCAATTGCGCCAGCCGGAAAAATGGTTGACCACCAAATGTTGCCATATATACGTGTGTAGTTTTCTGCTACCTGCGAGCCCCAGTTTGGCGAGCCAAGTTCAACACCCACGCCTAGAAACGAAAGGGTGGCGATCGCAAACACGGCATATCCAAGTCGAATTGTGAATTCAACAATGATTGGTGGCAACACGTTGGGAAGAATCTCAACTAGCAATATGTGAGGCATACGTTCAGTGCGCAGTTTGGCGGCGGCCACGTAATCAAGTTCGGCTTCGTTAAGCACTGCGGCTCGAACAGTTCGCGCAATGATCGGGGTGAATACAAATCCAACGATGATCACTGTGATGGTGGATGACGAACCGCCGACTGCCGCCAAGGCGAGCAGGGCGATCACCAAAACGGGAAGGGCCGAGATAGCGTCCAAGATGCGCATCGTGATGACATCGAACGTGCCCCTCAAGTAGCCGGTCACAAGGCCAAGCATGGAACCAAAGACTGTGCCGAGGATGGTGGCAACTGCCGCCATAATGATGATCGGTCGGGTGCCCGCAATTACGCGAGCAAATACGTCCCGACCCAAACCGTCGGTGCCAAACCAGAACTCTCTAGAAGGTGACCTATCGCTGACTAAGACATTGACTGCCGTGTAATCATTTGGAGTTAGCAAGGTGCCGAATACAGCGCACAGTATCCAAAAGCCCAAGATGATCGAACCGGCAACGAAAGCTTTGTTGCGTCGCAATTGGGTAAATCGTTCTCGGCGCACTCTGGTGCGCTCGGTTAGACCAGATTGACGAAGGTCAGGCGTGTCACTCACGTTTCAATCCTCTGTCGAATTCGCGGGTTGAGGACCGCGAACAAGATGTCGGCGATGAGTTGCACGGACACAATGACGACGGACACGATCAGTACCGCAGCTTGCAGTACGGGGTAGTCGCGAAATTGCACTGCCTTAAGCAGCAGGGTTCCGTAGCCTGGATAATTGAACACGCGTTCAACGGCCACGAGCCCACCAATGAGGTATGGCACTTGCGATGCAACCACGGCGATTGTAGGTAGCAATGCGTTGCGCAGAATGTGTCGCGACACGGTGACGCGCTGGGTAAGACCCTTGAGATATGCGGTGCGCACATAATCGGAATCGAATGCCTCGATAACGCCCGCGCGCGTGATACGAGATATATAGCCAAACAACACCAATATCAGCGCGATCGAGGGAAGGATGAGGTGGTGGATGATGGTAATCAGGCTTGCGTCTTGGCCGGGAAACGCATTGACCGGAAGCCATCGCAGTTTGACGCCGAACACCAACACCAACAGCACGGCCCACACAAATTCGGGTACCACCGCCGCCGAAAGTCCACCAACCGTGATAACCCGGTCGACTGGTTTACCGCGATTGATGCCGGCCACGACTCCGGCAATAATACTGAGAGGAATGGTGAGCAAAAAAGCCATCGCCGCAAGACGGAACGAGTAACCAATTGCGGGTAGAAGAATTTTTGTTACAGGCACTTTGAATTGCACAGAGTCACCAAGGTCGCCGCGAAGTGTGTCGCTAAGCCAGTGCCAATATTGTGTCGCGATTGGCTTATCGAGGCCTAGCTTCAGCTCGAGTTTTAATACCGCTTCGCGTTCGGCAAGGTTGCCAAGGATTCGCTCGGCTGCATTGCCCGGGAGGATGTGAGTCATGAAAAAAATTGCCGCGGTGACAATGAGCACCGTAATCAGAGCAAGCGCAATTCGCCTTAATATGTAGCCCCCCACGGCAAATACTCTAGGCGTCTATTCATGTAGGCGAGGAATCGACGCAAATCAGTTGCAGAACCACGATGAGTTGCAGCGAGGGAAATAAAAATGCCGGTGCGCATTCGCGCACCGGCATTTAAACCAATACTTGTTATACGTTGCGCGCGGCCGCAGATTCGAATTGTTGCATGCCGTTTGCATAAAAGCCTGCGAGGCCTTTACGAACAACCGCTGTCTGGGTACCGAAGTACAGGAACAGATATGGTGTGTCCTCCAAGCAAAGCTCTTGGATTTTCGTGCTGGCCGACCTGCGTGCATCGTCAGTCGTTGCCGAGATGTACTCGTCAGCCGCCGCATCGAAAGCATCGCTCTTGTAGTGCGCAGCGTTCCAGTCACCAGTGGACTTGAATGCACGGGTAAGAATTTCGGCTGGTGAGCCGCGGTGTCCCCAGTTAGTGATACCAAAGTTGGACTCGAGCCAGATGTTGTTCTCTACCGGCTTGGCTTCCTGTGCGGTCCACGGTGGCGAGTAGTACGAGTCGGCCAACTTGACGGTGACTTTGATACCGATTTCACCAAGTGAGGATTGTAGGAATGGCGCGAGCAAGTTGATGTCGTCGCGAGCAAAGCTGGACAAGTCAACTTCGAATCCGTCAGCCACTCCTGCTTCGGCCATGAGGGCTTTCGCCCTCTCCAAATCTTTCTCGCGCTGTGGCACCGAAGTGTCTTTGGTTGGATAGGCGTCCATAATGCTGTCGTTTGCAACTATGCCCGAACCCTTGAGCACTCCATCCACATAGTCCTGACGGGCAAGCGTTAAGGCGGCGGCCTGACGGACGCGCTTGTCTTGGAACGGACCAAAGTCGTTGCGCATGTGCACGGCTAAATGACCAGAAGACGCCACCTGAACCAAATCGGCCCGACTGAGGTCAACCGTTGCAGCGACGGCTGGGGTGACACCAATTACGGCATCAATCTGACCGGTAACAAGCTGGGCTAATGCAGACTCTGCTGACTCAAATTGAATAACTTCTAGAGAATCGAACGACGGGATGCGAGACGAGTCCCAATAGTTGTCGTTGCGAGTGAAGGTGGTGCGGTCGCCTTCGGTGTATTTGTCGAGCACCCATGGACCGCAACCGTTCATCGTGGTCTGCCAGCCTTCGCCACCGCTCTCGCCATCTTTGAAGATGAACAAGCCATAGCTAGTAGAACTGAGGATGCTCGGAAAGCTACCGACCGCCGAAAGCAGTGCGAACTGCACCGTATTATCGTCGATTTTGGTGACGCCATTGGCCTCCAAGATGCCAGCGAACTTACCCGCAGATTGTGAGGCATTGTCTGGGTTTAGGTGGCTAGTTATTGTCCACACCACGTCGTTGGCGGATAGGGGAGATCCATCGTGGAAGGTGATGCCCTGACGGATCACGTATGTCCAAGTTTGACCACCATCGTTGCTGCTCCAACTTTCGGCAACACGAGGAGCGAGTTCACCCTTGTCGTCTTCCCAGGCAAGGTACTCACCTACTGCGCAGAGAATTTGTAAGCTGCCTTCGTCGGCCGTGGTAAACGGTGTTGGCGCCGCGGCAAGTTTACCACCCGCAACTCGAAGGGTGCCACCCTGGGCAACTTCTGGCACAATTGTGGTATCCGTACCAGCAGTGGTACTGCTTGATACATCATCATTGCTACTGCATGCGGCGAGACCGAGGAGACCTGCTCCCAATCCGGCTGCTGCAACACCTTGAATAAAGCGTCGTCGTGACAGTCCGCCCGGTGTTGACACAATATTGTCAATTTGCTTTTCGAATTCTGACACGGATCCCCCTATGAATTTGGCGTATTGGATGTAACCGTAGTCTCAGAACCTATATCCGCGCCAGTGATTTGTGAGAATCTAACCCTTGAGTAGCTCTGACGGTTTGACTCCAAGTGCAGTAGATAGCCGGACGATTGTGTCTAGAGCCGGTGAAAAGTGACCATTTTCAATGCGGTTGATTGTTTTGCGGTCTACGCCAGCGATTTCTGCTAGTCGAGCCTGGCTGAGTTCCTTATCCTGGCGAAGTTCGTACAGCATTTCGGCCAGTCGGAGACGCATGCCTTTAACATTGCGTTTAAGTTGCGCTTCGGTGATGTTTGATGGCATATATCTAATTTAGACGTCTTTCTTCAGTGATGTCGGACCTTTGTCCGATAATAGCGTTCGCCATAGCCCCGTATCCTTATGACATGCGTCTCGCTGTCCTTACAGGTGGTGGTGACTGCCCCGGACTTAATGCGGTCATTCGCGCGATCACGCGCAAGGCAGAATCACGATTTGGTGATTCCGTGATTGGATTTTATGACTCGTGGGACGGTGTCATGGAACAGAGATATACCGAACTCAACATGTCATTGGTACGGGGTCTACTTCCAAAAGGTGGAACCATCCTTGGGACTCGTCGGGGCAGTCCACTTGATACTCCCGACGGGGTGGATCGCGTCCAAGCCGCGATGGTCGCCCTTGACATTGACGCTCTCATCGTCATCGGTGGCAATGGGTCGCTCACCGTGGCTTCAATCTTGCACCAGCAACATGGACTACCTGTAATCGGAGTGCCAAAAACGATTGATAACGATGTGGTCGGCACAGACTCAACTTTTGGATTTCAGACGGCGGTACAAATAGCAACGGATGCCATCGATCGATTGCATACCACGGCGGAAAGCCATGATCGAGTCATGGTCGTCGAAGTGATGGGTCGCGATGCGGGCTGGATCGCTATGTACGCCGGAATTGCTGGAGGGGCGACTGCAATTGTGATTCCAGAAGTGCCATTTGATATCGATGAACTTTCAAAAATTGTGTCACGTCGACATGCTCGTGGCAGATACGCATCCGTAGTAGTCGTCGCCGAAGGGGCGTTACCGATTGCTGGAACACTTGTGGTGCCAACGCGCAAACTAGATCAGTATGGACACGAATTGCTTGGCGACATCGCTCACATAGTTGGTCCAGAATTATCCACGCGAACAGGCTACGAATCGCGAGTGGTGCAATTAGGTCATATTCAGCGTGGAGGAACTCCGTGTGCATATGACCGAGTGTTGTCAACACGATTTGGTTTGGCCGCGGTTGATGCCGCTCATGATCAAGCGTTTGGTGACATGGTCGTACTGCGTTGCGGCAAGATCGAGCGTGAGTCGATGATTGTCACCCAAGGCAAAACACGAACAGTCGACCTTGACTTGTTCGATGATGTCGCCGCCACATTTTTTGGTTAGCGCAATTCGTTTCTAGTTCGGTGGACCGAATTGACGATCACCCGCATCACCGAGACCCGGCACGATAAATGCATGTTCGTTGAGGCGCTCATCAACTGAAGCGGTGACGATGTGCAGATCCATCCCTGACTTTTTCAAGAATTCGATACCTTCGGGAGCCGCGAGTACGCAAGCAATGATGATTGGTTGGGGAGCCCCTCGATTAGCGAGTAACCGGCAACCATGCTCCAATGAACCTCCCGTAGCAAGCATCGGATCAAGCACGATGCAATATCGACCATCTAATCGTGATGGCAATTTTGCAACGTATTCACTTGGAGCGTGAGTTTGTTCGTCGCGTTGAACTCCAACGACAGCAATGTCGGCGTCGGGCAGTAATTCCATAGCCGCTGGCAACATACCCAAACCCGCTCGAAGAATTGGGACAAGCACCGGTCGGTGAGAGATTCTCGCACCGCTAGTTTCAGCCAATGGAGTGGTGACGCGAACTTTTGTGACAGGTAGTGCTCGCGCCGCTTCAGCCACAACTATGAGCGACAATCGCCGCATCTCGGCGCGAAAGAATTGATTCGACGTATTGATGTCGCGCAGGTGGGTGAGGGCCTCAGCGGCAATGGGATGATCAATGATGGTGACGTGTACGGCCATAGTCCCTATCTTTGCCTATTGGTAGCGTGAGCACCAATGTCGGGAAATATTGATGTCCAATTGGTCGTGACTCCTGCCGAGGCGGACAAAGCATCGGCGTTATTTGATGAAGTCTGGGAAATAACGAACATGGTCCCCTCGGAAGTAATCGTCGCGGCTTTACATAGCGGCGGATACTCTTCGCTGGCTCGTCTCAATGGTGAGGTTGTCGGTGCCTCGTTCGGGCTGGCCTCTAATAATGGGACCTTGCATTCACATGTCACGGGAGTTTCACGTGCTCATGCCGGGTCTGGAATTGGTGCGCAATTGAAGCGGCATCAGTGGTTTTGGGCGCAGTCACATGGGTACCAAGCGATCGGATGGACATTTGACCCATTGGTGCGACGAAATGCTTGGTTCAACCTGGTCAAACTCGGCGCTCAGGTGGTGTCATACCACGAAAACTTCTACGGTGAGTGGACAGATCCGTTAAATGCTGGTGACCGCAGCGACAGGCTCTACGTAAAGTGGAATGTCTCGGCAACCGGCGAACCGCAAGCGGGGACATCTGTAGTTGCCAATGGGGGCGATGTTGAGGTGCCGACACCCCACGACATTGAATCTCTTCGCCGTACTGACCGAAGTGAGGCCGTCTTGTGGCGCAGTCGGCAGCGGGAGTCATTGAAAGTGCTGTTGCAACCCGGTGTTCGCATTCGTGGCCTATCTGATGATTCTGCCTACGTAATTTCTAACGATCATGAAAAGATGTTGTAGTGCCAATTAATTGTATTGAAATAGTCCGCGCGCATATTGAACTGGTCGCACCTTTTCGCACTTCCTTTGGTGTGGAAACTGATCGTGATCTGCTCTACGTCCATGTACAGGGAGACGATCACGAAGGATGGGGCGAATGCGTGGCGATGGCCGACCCGCTGTATTCCGCCGAATATGTCGATGGCTGTGAAGCGGTGATAAGTCGTTACTTATTGCCGCTTGTGAATTCAATTTCCACCGCAGAATCTTTCGCCAATGCAGTCGCACCAATTCGCGGCAATTTCATGGCCAAGGCCGCACTTGAGACGGCATTGCTCGATTATCAGCTTCGTGTTGCCGAAACTTCGCTGGCCGAGTATTTGGGTGCAACTCAAACTCGTGTGGCATCCGGAGTGTCAGTTGGTATTCAATCGACGATTGAGGAACTCCTCGAAGTTGTCGCTATGTACCTGAAGCAGGGATATGTGCGGATCAAGCTAAAAATCGAACCTGGAAACGATATCGAATCGGTGCGGGCCGTGCGCCAAACTTTTGGTTCGGATATGTTGTTGCAGGTAGATGCCAATGCGGCCTACACGGTGGCCGATGCCGAGCACTTAGCGCAATTAGACGAGTTTGGATTGCTGCTGATCGAACAACCGCTGCCGGAAGAAGATTTGGCAGGTCATGTTGAATTGTCGCGCAAAATGTCCACTCCAATTTGTTTGGACGAGTCAATTATTTCGTGCGAGGTTGCCCGTGGAGCACTTGACCTTGGCGCATGTTCAATTATCAATATCAAACCTGGTCGCGTCGGTGGATACCTTGAGGCGCGCAAGATTCATGATCTGTGCTATTCGCGGGGAATTCCGGTGTGGTGCGGCGGGATGCTCGAGACAGGAATTGGCCGCGCCGCAAATTTGGCGTTGGCGGCCCTGCCAGGATTTACCTTGCCCGGAGATACATCTGCCTCGGCGCGATATTTCGCCCAGGACGTAACCGCACCATTTGTGCTGAATAACGGCTATATAGAGGTACCAACCGGAAATGGGATTGGAGTCACCCCAATAACGGAAGTCCTGGATGCAATGGTTTTGCGCCGTGAGAGTATCGCGATACCGACCATCTAGTCGACGCGTCGAGAAACTAACTCGAGCATTTCTGGAAATCGTGCACTTTCGAAGTCCGACCTTGCTCGGTCATACTTCTCCATGCCCCACTCCCAGAAATCGAATTCAAATGTGGAGATGGATTGTTGGATCGATGCCCACAACGTCCAGCCATATTTGGCCAACAAAGCTAGGAACCAAGCGCGAGCAAGTTTTTCGGGTCGGTGACGTCCGTAATATGCATCCACAAGTTCCTGCAAATACTCAAACTCGAGTGAGGCCTCGGACCAAATGTTGCCCAATTCAAAACAGGCGTCGTTGTTGCCTGAGTACTCGTAGTCAATGATCCAAATCTTCGTACCATCGTCAATGAAATTTGCGGGAAGCAGATCGTTATTGCACGGCACTGTTCCCTCATCAAGAACTTGCAGTGCCAAAAACATCTGTTCAATTTGGGGCAGATATGACATGTACTTTTCGGGCAGGCGATAGCCGTTGTCTTGAACGGTTTTGAGATAGCGCCGTTGAATATCAAACATATTGAAATTGCTAACAAACGGTTTGGCGCTGTGCAGAATCCGACAACTCTTGGCGATGCGACCAAGATTGTTGGCCACATCGTTGGCTGAATATGTTCGTCCCTCAAGATAACCAATGACGAGCAATCCTTGACCGGGTATGTAATCGTGGACCGGAGCGCCAATACCCACTAGTGCGGCAATCTTTGAATTCTCGTATTCGCTCTCTCGGTCTATAGCCAACATCGATGATGTATTGCTAGATACTCGAGCAACATATTTGCCTGTCGGTGTGTCGATTGCCAAGTTGCGATTGGTTAATCCACCCGAAAGTTCACGCATCCCAGTTCGCTCCCGAAGCAAGGGCACCCGATCAAGTAGCTGTCGGTAGTTCGCGTCGATTCCTTCGTCCGATACATCGCTCACATCGACAGGATACATTTTGTTCATGTCTTCATCGAACCTGCCTCGACGCGTCAAGGTAATCGTCATCGGTGGAGGAGTCGGCGGGACTTCGGTGGCATACCACTTGGCCGAACTTGGAGAGCGTGATGTTCTGCTTCTGGATCGAAATGAATTAACGAGCGGTTCAACATTTCATTCGGCCGGTCTTGTCGGCCAACTTCGAGCTGATCCCACCTTGACCAAAATGAATATGCACTCAGTTGATCTCTACCGGCACCTGGAATTGACGGATTCACCACCGGGATGGAAAGAGTCCGGGAGTATCAAACTTGCCTCCTCATTCGAACGGATGGAGGAAATTCGCCGACAGATTGGCTGGGCTCGTACCTTTGGTTTGGACTTGCACGAGATTTCACCCAATGAAGCTCAGCAACTTTTTCCATTGCTTGATCTGGACGGAGTAGTTGGAGCCTGCTACATGGCTTCAGACGGAGAAGTCGATCCATCGCAACTTACACAAGCAATGGCCAATGGAGCCCGCAACCTTGGAGTCCAAATAGCCACACATACGCGAGTGCTCGAGATTCTCACTGTGGACGGTCGTGTATCGAAAGTCATCACCGACCGTGGCGATATCGAATGCGAGGTAGTCGTGAACTGTGGAGGCATGTATGCCCCGTCAATAGGGCGAATGGTGGGGGTGCGCATTCCGATTGTGCCGATGAGTCATCAGTACATGATCACGGAGAACTTTCTTGACCCGACGGTGCGGCGATTGCCGTCACTGCGCGATCCTGACAATTTGATCTATTTCCGACAGGAAGTTGGTGGGTTACTGATGGGAGGATACGAACGAAACTCCCAGCCATGGACTGCCAGTCACTTGCAGGTCGATGACATTCCCGCAGATTTCAATTCGCGACTTTTGGATCAAGATTGGAATCGATTTGAAGAAATAGCGATCAACTCGCAACGACGGGTACCGATCATGGAAAAAATCGGAATGAAAAACTTCATCAATGGTCCGGAGGGTTTTACACCGGATAACGAATTCTGTCTGGGCGAAACTGAAATAGGTGGCTTCTTCGTGGCCGCTGGATTCTGTGCCCATGGCATCGCCGGCGCCGGAGGCATCGGCAAAGTTGTTGCCGAGTGGGTCGTGTCGGGCGAGCCGCAAACGGATCTCTGGCACATGGACATTCGCCGCTTTGGTATGGCGTACAAGTCGCCGTCTTTCACGATGAAGCGAGTGCAAGAAAATTATGAGACCTATTACGACATTCACTATCCAGGTGAGGAACGCCAGAGTGCACGACCGCTCAAGACTTCACCTGTGTTTTCGTGGCACCGCGAGGCTGGCGCAATGTTTGGTGAGAAGGCCGGATGGGAGCGCGTCAACTATTACCAGCCGCATGCCACCGACGACAAACTTCGTCCATATGGTTGGGCAGGGAAATATTGGTCATCGGCAATTGCTACCGAACACCATGCCACTCGCCAGTCGGCCGGTCTCTTCGACGAATCAAGTTTTGCCAAATTTATCGTTTCCGGCGAACGTGCCGGAGAATTTCTCAATATCGTTTGCGCTAACAACGTCGTGCGGGGAATCGATCGGACGGTGTACACCCAGGCGCTCAATTCGCACGGCGGAATTGAATGTGATTTTACGGTGACCCAAACGGGTGAACATTCATTTTTCATTGTCACCGGCACCGCATTCGGAACTCACGATCTTGGTTGGCTCAAAAAACAACGCCGAGAGTTGGGCTATCCGCACGTTCAACTTGAAGATGTCACCGGTGCCTATGCCTGCTTCGGATTATGGGGACCAAAGGCACGAGAGATTCTCTCCGACATCACACCAACCGATGTGAGTAACGAGGCATTCAAGTTCATGCACTCACATGAGATCACGATTGGTGATATTCCGGTGCGAGCAACTCGAATCACCTATGTCGGTGAGATGGGATGGGAAATGTACGTCTCCACCGAATATGGCGCCGCTTTGTGGAATGTATTGCTGCAAGCGGGCGAGCCGCATCAATTAATGACATGTGGTTACAAGGCCATTGACTCGCTCCGTTTGGAAAAGGGATATCGCGCCTGGGGTGGCGAGATCAATTCTGAAACCACTCCGTGGGAGGCGGGGCTTGCATTCGCCGTTGCGCTTGGCAAAGAGAAGTTCATTGGCCGCGATGCACTCGTTGCAACCCAGGGCAAGGAGACCAAGAAACTCGTCGCATTGCACTTTGATGACATTCGTCGTGTGCCACTTGGCAATGAGCCCTTTCGCATCGGCGACGAAATCGTTGGTCGAGTGAAAAGCGGCGGTCAGGGTTTCACGATTGGTAAGGCAATTGGTTTTGGGTATTTACCGATTGAGCACTCACAGTCCGGAACCGCGGTCGAAGTCGAGTTCTTCGGCCAGTGGGTGAGTGGGCTCGTTTCCTAAGCGCTGTTCTTGCCAAGTGATCCCTTATGGCATAAGCATTCGGCGAGGAAAACGTAAGTCCGTAGCCACGCGCGTATAATGTGACCACGAGGTGACCACAAATGACAAAACTCAAAAACGTCGGAGTCCGAGAATTCCGAGATCACGCCACTACCTACTTGTCGGGATCCGATCCGATCGCTGTGAGCAAACATGGCCAAGTGATCGGCTTCTACCTTCCGGTTGAGCGTGACTCGGAACAAGCCAAGCGGGCGATTGAGAACCTCGGGCGCTCAGTCGAAAAGGTGCTCGAAGAGACCGGCATGTCTGAGGACGAACTGGCGATGTTGTTCGACCTCCGTCGGGCGCTGCCTGGATGATCATAGTGGTGGACGCGAGTGTTCTCGTGGCGGAGTTGCTCCGCAAGCGAGGTCGCGAGTTGTTCACCCATCCTGAACTTCGGTGCGTGGTTGCCGAGGAGCAGTGGGACGAGGCGAATCACGAATTACAGAAGCGAGTGGCCGCCATAGCTGGTAAGGGTCGCTTGACCAGTGAGCAAGCCCAACTGCTGCAAGACGCCATTCATGCTCTCATTGATGATCGGGTAATTGAGGTCATCCCTCGAACGGTATACGAGCACATGGAGGTAAGCGCTCGGCGACGGGTCCCACGGGATCCCAACGACTGGGCGCCTGTCGCTCTTGCTCTAGCCCTCGACGCAGGCATTCTCACAGGCGACCACGACTTCCTTGGTTGTGGCTGTCCTACGTGGACAATTGAGACTCTCCGCGAAGAACTGGACGAGCCGAGCGCGCACTGACAAATTTGCGTCGGTGAGATTCGCGCCATTCAAGGTGGCACGGGACAGGTAGGCATCGAGCATCTCCTCACCAGTCAAATCGGTGCCGACCTCGAGAAGTTCTAACAAAAGTTGATCACCGTGCCGGTATCGCCAGGCGCCGCGCTACATCGACAGCGACCCCTCGCGAAACTCGGTCTTGTCCAGCCAGACGTTTAGCAACACGGGCCGGCCTAGTCGCACCAGTTCGCGCGCGCGAGCGAGTGCCGTGGGCACCTCATCCATCCGCGTGACCAGCAGTCCCGCCGCGCCGAAACCATCAGCGACCTCGTGGTATGCGGTGCGGGCCAGCACCGTGGCCACATCGTCATGCAGCATCTTGACCTGCTCGCGCGCAATCTGCGTCCAGCCGGCGTCGTTACCGACCACCGCAATCAGCGGA
This sequence comes from Actinomycetota bacterium, assembly GCA_031401235.1. Lineage (GTDB taxonomy): Bacteria > Actinomycetota > Acidimicrobiia > Acidimicrobiales > Ilumatobacteraceae > UBA3006. The sequence goes on along the minus strand of JANNRJ010000018.1, from coordinate 2,381 downwards.
ATCCGGTGGCGAACGAAAGTGTCGAACTCCGTCAGACTGAAGCCGCAGGCGCCGTCGCCGAAGATGATCCACACCTCGCGGTCAGGTCGCGCCAGCGCTGCGCCGAGTGCAAATCCTGCGCCGATGCCGAGCGTGCCGAAAGCCCCCGGGTCGAGCCAACTCAGCGGACCGCGCGGGTGCAGAACATACGACGCGGTAGCGACGAAGTCGCCGCCATCGGCCACCAGCAGGGCATTCTCGCCTGCCTCGCGTTCGAGCATGCGCAACAACGCAATCGGATTCACGTGCTCGCCAGTCGTGGCTGCCTGTCGGTCGATCTCGGTTTCGCGCTGCGCGTCGCGCCCACGCAATTGCGCGACCCAGCCGGTCCAACCCTCGGACCTGTTCGTGGACATGCTCGATGCGACCTGCGCCAGCGCCTGCAGAAACAGTCCCGCGTCGCCAATGGCGGCGATGTCTGGCTTGCGGTTCAATCGCGCATCTTTCGCACTGCGGTTCATCGCCACGAGCGTGGCGTTGCGGCGCACGTGTTTGCCGTAGTCCAGGCGAAAGTCGCAAGGCACGCCGGCCAGCAGCACGCAATCGGATTCGCGCAGCGCCTGGCGGCGCTGGTGGCGCATCTGCAGTGGATGGTCGCGCCCAAGTAGGCCTCGCGCCATGCCCGACAGATACACCGGGATACCAAGTTGCGCCACCGCATCGGCCAGTGCATCAGCCTGGCTCGACAGCACTACTGCCTGACTGCCGATCACTAGCAGCGGACGCTCGGCTCCGGTCAGCGCCGTCGATGTCTTGTTCACGATGTCGCTCGGCGCACGAGGCGGTGTCACCGCGCGCACTACCGGAGCGGCGGTGCGCCAGTTCCCAGCAAACATCTGCCGCACATGGCGGTTCAAATATTGGCGCCGCACCCGGTCGGGCACCGATGTGCCCTTGCCGGCGGCGTCCGCGTACCACAGGCGAATCATTGCTTCGTCATACAGCAGATCCAGCGGACATTCAATGAACACCGGACCCGGCACGCCCGACTGTGCAGTCTCAAAAGCCTGCTCCACGACCCCGGCCAGGTCGCGCACGTGCCGGACCTTGTGAAAGTGCTTGACATGCGGCTCGACAAGTGCACGCTGGTCGATGTCCTGCAACGCACCGCGACCCTGCAAAGTGGTCGGTGCCGCACCGCCGATCAGGATCACCGGCGACTGCGCGAGCTGCGCGTTCTTCAGCGCAGTGATGGTGTTGGTGATGCCGGGCCCGGCAGTCACCACGGCCACGCCCGGCACGCCCGATAACCGCGCCATAGCATCGGCGGCGAACACTGCGGTGGCTTCGTCACGAACGTCGACGATTCGAATGCCGCGTGCCTTGGCAGATGCCAGGATCGGCGAGATGTGCCCGCCGCACAGTGTGAACACACAGCGCACGCCGTGCGCCTGGAGCGCGGCGGCAATACAATCGCCGCCGTTGTGGGCTGCGTCGCTGATGTTTGAAGTCACGTCCAATGCACCCACGTGCAGACCGAAGCATCGCCGATGCGGGAGTCCGCCGATTGCGGACTCACCGTGCGAGGATTCGTAGGCTGCTTTTGTGGCTTCGTAATGACCCACAGAATAGCCAAGAAGGAAACTCCGCTTTGTCTCCACACCCAATGAGCGAGCAACAACTTCAAAAAATGCGATTAGACAAAAATTGTCGGGGAGGGGGGACTTGAACCCCCGGCCTCCTGGTCCCAAACCAGGCACGCTACCAACTGCGCCACTCCCCGGGATGAGCCATCCTAGCGATGCGGCTTAACGAAGAGACGCGAGAGTGCGAACACTGTTGAGTAATCGCGCCACGTCATCATCATTTACATATCGCACGACTCCGGCGCGTACGACGCCACCGCTAGTGGCGAGACCCAATTGATCGACCGCTTCAACGGCGTACGAATGTCCGGCCCACACCGCAATGCGATCCGCGGCCAACACTTGAGCAACATGCGATGGCGAGAATCCATCGATTGTGAAGGCGACAGTTGGCGTGCGTCCTTCAATCGTTTGACATCCCCATACGTGCACGCCAGAAGTTTCAATTAGTCCATTTAATAGCGGCTCAAATACCTCCGATTCATGTTGACTGACACGAGTCATATCTTCCTCGATCAAAAATCGGGCCGCGGCATCAACTGCGGCAATGCCTTCAAAATTTGGTGTACCAGTTTCAAACCGTGATGGACCTATGTCGCTGGCGGGTCGCACCTTGGCTACGGGAAGTTCGTTGAGCAAATTGGGTTCGATGCACAGCACCCCGGCGTGGGGTCCATACCACTTATATGGTGAACACGCCAGTACGTCACAACCCAGAGTTGCTAGATCGATCGGCTGATGAACTGCCAGATGCAC
>JANNRJ010000017.1:0-77736 GCA_031401235.1 Actinomycetota bacterium | reverse complement strand
AAACGCACGCACATCACCCCGTTGATCATGAGGTGATCAACAAGTTGTTCAGCAAGTTCATGGGCCACCGCCACCACGACCGCACTTTGTTCAACGGGAGTTTCAAAAATGTGCCGACACGCCCGATCAGGTGTCGCTGCTTGAGCGCCTTGGGTTGGCCACACTCGGTGCTGTGGCGGAACTTTCCATGGCGACACTTGTCGCCAGGTTTGGTCCAGTTGGCCAAGAGTTGCATCGACTCAGTCACGGGTGTGATCAACATCCACCAATTGCTATTGCACCGCCACCTGATCGGGCGTGTCGGCACATTTTTGAAACTCCCGTTGAACAAAGCGCGGTCGTGGTGGCGGTGGCCCATGAACTTGCTGAACAACTTGTTGATCACCTCATGATCAACGGGGTGATGTGCGTGCGTTTGTATGTGCGCATCGAGTCAGAAAATGGCGAACGCTCTGAACGAGTGTGGTATCGGCCCGAAGGTTTATCAATCGCGGCAATGGTTGAGCGCGTGCGTTGGCAGATGGATGCATTGATTGCTCAAAACACTCTCACCAGTGGCATCGTGACGTTGCGTCTGGCACCAGATCAACTGCGTCACAACGAGGGTAAGCAGATGGGTTTGTGGGGAGGCTCAACACAAGCCGATGAATGGGCCCAGCGAGCAATCACTCGGGTGAGTGCGCTCATCGGAAGTGAGTCGGTTGTGGTTCCTGAGTGGTGTGGCGGTCGAGACCCCGGGCAAGCATTCGTGTTCGTCTCGGCCGCATCTACCGACTTCGAACGACGCAAAGAACAGGTCACTGCGCGACAGCAAAGTTGGTGCGGAGAACTGCCAACACCAACTCCCGCACTTGTGTATGACGAACCAATCGCCGTGATCGTCCAAGACGATGACGGCAAGTCGTTGTTGGTAACCGGTCGCCATGAACTCAGCGCTTCACCGGCAACGATGCGCATGGCGAGTGCCAATGCGCATGGCGCACCGTATGAGGTGGTGTCGTGGGCCGGCCCGTGGCCCGTTGAAGAACGCTGGTGGGATCCGACGCGACGGCGTCGCTTGGCACGGTTGCAGTTGGTGATCCAACGAGGTGACATAACTCGAGCAGTGATCGTGGCCTGCGAACATGGTCAGTGGTGGCTCACTGCTACGTATGGATAGAGGTGGGGGTGGCACGAAATTCGCACACGTTGACCCGGTAGGGGTTTGGCTGAGTAGCAATAAATGAAAGCAGCCTAAAAACAGCTACAAAAATAGTCAACCAATCCTTGGGCAGACCCATTGGCGTAGGAGTAGGTGTCGGTGGTGGTACTACCTGGTAGCACTTAGTCTGCAATTTCTGTGAGCCCACTGCCCACGACTACTGGATTCATTAAAGGATTCTGCAAACGCCATTACTCAAGTCATGAATGGGACATAGCACAGGGCGCCATAGCCGTTACATTCAACTCATGGCGCTGGGTCGATTTGAAGCGTACCTAAAAGGAGTGCGTAAGACATTCGGGCAAATCAACCAATCAATTGCCGATTCCCCCAAAGTCAAAAGTTCTCAATCTCATGTCATAAATCCAAAATTGCTGGACGAAAATCTCGGAGAACTTGATGTGCTGCCGGAATATCGCGAAGTCAAAGAACTGATAGAAAAATCATTTCCACTAATTTTTGTAACTGGAGGAGCGGGGACCGGTAAAAGCACATTTGTTCGTTGGATAGATAATGAGTTCAGAGGAAAAACGTTGCTTTGTGCCCCAACTGGTATTGCCGCACTTACCATCGCGGGGAAAACTATCCACTCTTTGTGTCGACTTCCGCCAAGTTGGATTGTTGATTCAGACATTAAATCACACCCGAGGTCACTCGCACGACATGCACAGATCCTCATTATCGACGAGATCTCTATGGTCAACGCCAATCAATTGGATGCAATGGATAGTTTCTTCCGTCTGAACCGGGGAAATACGAAACCATTTGGCGGCATTTCAGTTGTTCTGGTGGGAGATCTCTTTCAATTGCCACCAATTATCTCAAACGGTACAGAACATCTATTTAGTGCAAATTATAAGTCACCAAAATTTTTTGCTGCAAATGCAATAGCTCAATCTGAATTTCATGTGATTGAGTTAACAAAGACATTCAGACAAGTGGATCAAAGTTTTGCTGACTTGTTATCCGACATTAGAGAGGGGAAGAATATCCAAGCGACATTGGAATCCTTAAATGCCTCTTGCAAAATAGCTACTGATCCCGACGCTGGCACCATTTCATTGTCACCTCGCCATGCGGATGTTGAACGTATCAACAGTGATCGGCTAGGGAGACTTCCTGGAAAAGTGACAATGTTCCAAGGAAAGACAACTGGTCAGTTCCACGAGAGACATTTGCCAGTGCCAATCAGTATTGAACTGAAGGTGGGCGCGCAGGTGATGTTGGCCAAGAATGCCAAGGGCAGTAACGATTATGTAAATGGCGACATTGGTACAGTTAGCGAGATTTTCGATGATCGAGTCAAGGTAATGCTCATAAGGTCTCAGAAAACTGTGGAGGTGCCAATTGACCTATGGGAGCAGTTTGATTACAAGTTTGATAATGAGACCAAAAAGATTGAACGAGACGTTGTTGGAACCTATTCTCAGCTGCCCGTAATTCTTGGATGGGCAATTACGATCCATCGAAGCCAAGGCTTAACTCTTGAGCGAGTGCATATTGATTTGGGAAAAGGTGCCTTTGAATCCGGTCAAACCTACGTCGCACTTTCTCGCTGCCGATCTATTGCGACCCTGTCACTCGCTCGACCCGTTCGCGCGGGAGATATAAGAGTTGATCCTCAGGCAACAGCATTTTATGCAGAAATACGTCGATGAGTTTCTATCTGATTGAAGATCTAGAACAAGGATCATCAGAATGGCATGCTTGGCGTCGACGCGTTATTGGGGCGTCTGATGCAAACAATATTATGGGAGAAAACCGATTGGCGAGTCGCTCTCGATTAATGAAAGAAAAGCTTGGGCTAGTAAGTGAGTTCGGTGGAAATGCAACGACTATCGAAGGGAGAAATCTCGAGGAACCAGCAAGGGCATTGCTTTCAAGCAAATACAACTTAAGTCTAAATCCGACTATTGTTCAAGACGCTGAGGAACCATATCTCGCAGCAAGTCTCGATGCGATATGTTCCAGCTACAAAGAAATCTTTGAAATCAAGGCTGGTGTGAAGACGTATGAGTACACACGTGCGACAAAAAAAGTTCCTCGCTATTATGTTGCGCAGTTGCAGCACATTCTGATGGTTACTCAACTTAAGTCAATTACATTTGCTGCGTACAGACCACATGAACCACTTATTACGCTTGATGTATGTCGTGATGACAAATACATAGAACAATTGAGAATGAGAGAGAACGATTTTATTGATGAGCTAGTCGATTGTGGACACATGATTCAGTCTCAATTTGTCGGCCGATTGGTTGATTGATTTCTCGTCGAACAGAGAATGCATTCTGTTCCACGAATCGATAGGAAAACGCTCGAGTTCTGCCGATCGTGACTCTGTTGTAGTTTCTGTGACGTGAATCAGCAACAAAGTGTGGCGCTCGTCGGCGAGTTGTGCGAGTACTTCGCTCAACACCAGCCATGTGATGATCGTGAAGCGCGCTCCATCGCCGAGTTCATTGCCGTGGCGCCGTTACTTGTGGCACCGTTCGATGAACATTCCAATATCACTCATGTCACTGCATCAGCAATTGTTGTCGGCTCTCGCGGAGTTGTATTGCACCTGCACAAGCGACTTGGAATCTGGTTGCAACCGGGTGGACACATCGACGTCGGTGAAACTCCCGCTGATGCGGCACTGCGTGAAACATTTGAAGAAACTGGTTTGCGCGCGACGCATCCCGATGGCGGGCCACGATTATTTCATCTTGATGTTCATCCGGGACCTCGCGGTCACCGACATTTAGATTTGCGATACCTAGTAAATGGACCCGATGTCGATCCGCAGCCACCTGAAAGCGAGAGCCAAGACGCGGCTTGGTTCGCCTGGGATGAGGCGGTGGGAATCGCCGATGTTGGCTTACGTGGTGCATTAGGTGTTGCTCGAACCCTGAGTGGGGTTGGTTTATAGGCTGATCCAAAGGGCAAAAGCGAACATATGTTCGCTACGCTAATCCAGTGGGTGATGATCCGTCGTACGGCGAACTGCACTGTAAATCAAATTTTTCGTTTCTCATCGGTGCATCGCATCCCGAGCAACTCGTGGAACGGGCGATGCAACTTGGACTACGTGCATTAGCACTCACCGACCGCAACGGTTTGTACGGGGTGGTTCGATTTGCTCAAGCGGCGCGCGCTGTTGGGTTGCCAACGGTGTTTGGCGCAGAACTTGCATGTGCACATGGCGACATTGTGGTACTGGCCAAGGGTCCACAGGGCTACGCCAAGTTGTCGTCGGCAATTACCGCTGGTCAACTGGCTGGCAAAAAGCTAGAGCCCGTCTTCACGCTTACCGGGCTCGCATCACATTGCGACGATCACTGGCGTGTGCTCACCGGTAGTCGTAGTGGGGTGGTGGCACGAGCATTTTATGAATATGGTCCGGCTGCCGCCGAGCGCGAAGTGCAACAACTCGTGGATGCCTTTGGTAAGGATCATGTGTTCGTTGAACTGTGGGATCACGGAGACCCACTCGATTCGGTGCGTAACGATGCACTGGTACGCATTGCCCACCACAACGATGTGCAATGTGTTGCCACCAACGCCGTGTTGTATGCCGTCACTTCGCAATATCAACTTGCCACCGCGATTGCCGCAGTGCGTGAGCGACGCAGTCTGGATGACATCGATCACGAATTGCCACCGGCTGGTGCGGCGTATTTACGCAGCGGCGCCGAACAGCAACGTCACTTTGCGCGTTATCCGGGTGTGGTCAATCTGGCCGCCGAACTGGCTACCGAACTGGCCTTTGACCTTTCACTGGTTGCGCCCCGTCTTCCGCCGTTTCGGTGTCCCGACGGCATGGATGAAATGTCGTATTTGCGACAACTTGTTGAACAAGGCGCCACGCGCCGATACGGATCGCGCCCAACCGTGACTCACGACGACTTATCGCTTCGTGCTCGCGCCTGGCACACAATTGATCATGAACTCGAGGTCATTGACACCCTCGGGTTCGCCGGTTACTTCCTCGTCGTGTGGGACATCGTTCAGTTCTGTGAACGCTCAAACATTTTTTGTCAAGGCCGGGGCAGTGCCGCCAACAGTGCGGTGTGTTTCTCGATTGGCATCACCAAAGCAGATGCGGTATCGCTCGGGTTACTTTTCGAGCGGTTCCTGTCGCCAGAACGCGACGGTCCACCCGACATTGATATCGATATTGAAAGTGGTCGTCGTGAAGAGGTCATTCAGTATGTGTTTGAGCGCTACGACCGCCATCATGCGGCACAGGTGGCCAATGTCATTACCTATCGGGCCCGCTCGGCGGTGCGCGATATGGCTCGAGCACTGGGGTTTGCTCCCGGACAACAAGATGCATGGAGCAAGCAGGTAGATGCGTGGGGTTCGCTGTCTAGGACGAGCGGCGAATCCGACCACAGTGTGCCGGCATCGGTGATGTCGCTGGCGGTGCAAATTGAAGATGCGCCACGACATTTGGGTATTCATTCGGGTGGGATGGTGATTTGTGATCGTCCGGTGAGTGAAGTGTGCCCGGTTGAGTGGGCACGAATGGAAGGTCGCAGTGTGTTGCAGTGGGACAAAGACGATTGCGCCACTGCTGGGTTGGTGAAGTTTGATCTGCTCGGTCTTGGCATGCTTTCGGCGTTGCACAACGCGGTTGATCTCATCGGTGAGTTCCGCAATGTGCAACTGGATCTCGCCGAGATCCCCCAAGAAGACGATGTGTATGCAATGTTGTGTCGAGCCGACACGGTGGGCGTATTTCAAATTGAGTCCCGTGCCCAAATGGCCACGTTGCCACGACTCAAACCCCGTCGGTTTTACGATCTTGTGGTTGAAGTTGCCCTGATTCGACCTGGTCCCATTCAAGGTGATTCTGTGCATCCCTACATTCGTCGTCGCAACGGTCAAGAGCCGGTCACGTACTTGCATCCGTTGCTGGAAAACAGTCTTGGCAAGACCCTTGGCGTGCCTTTATTTCAGGAGCAACTAATGCAGATGGCCATTGATGTTGCCGGGTTCACCCCGACACAAGCCGATGAGTTGCGACAAGCAATGGGATCCAAGCGCTCACATGCGCGCATGGATAAGTTGCGTGACCGTTTGTACGCGGGCATGAGTGAACGTGGGATCACCGGCAATGTTGCCGATCTCATTTACGAAAAAATGGCGGCGTTCGCCAGTTACGGATTTCCCGAAAGTCACTCGGTGAGTTTCGCTTATTTGGTGTATTCATCGGCGTGGATCAAGTTTCATGAACCGGCGGTGTTCTATACCTCGTTGCTCAACGCTCAACCAATGGGGTTTTGGTCCCCGCATTCACTTGTGCGGGATGCTCGTCGGCATGGTGTTGTGGTGCTCACGCCCGACATCAACGCTTCGCGTGCTGATGCCACACTCGAACAATGTGCAGACTCTGCCGGGGGGCTGGCGGTGCGTCTAGGTATTGGTTCTGTTCGCGGAGTCGGCGACCCACTTGCTCAAACAATTCAGTCGGGCAGACCGTATGTCGATATGGAAGATCTCGTTCGACGTTCACCGCAGTTGCATATTGCTCAACTTGAAGCTCTGGCCACGGCCGGTGCATTTACGCAATGCTTCAATCTGCAACGTCGAGATGCGCTGTGGGCGGCGGGGGCGGTCATCCAATCGCGCCCCGATCGACTTGCCGGTGTCACCACGGGTGTTGGTGCGCCGCATCTGCCGGGAATGCAGCCGGTGGAAGAAGCGATCGCCGATATGTGGGCCACGGGTATCGCCCCCAATGGGCACCCGACTGAATTTCTTCGTGCCGAACTTACGCGCATGGGAGTCGTGACAGAGAAAGATCTGTGGGATTGTGAAAACGGAAGCAAAGTTCTCGTGGCTGGAATCGTCACCCATCGTCAGCGACCGTCAACTGCGCGTGGTGTTACCTTCATGAATCTTGAAGATGAAACCGGACATATCAACGTTGTTTGTTCGCAGGGTTGTTGGGTTCGTTATCGCCGCGAAGCGAGTGGGGCGACGGCGTTGTTGTTGCGTGGTCGCCTAGAGGTGAATGAGGGCGTCATCAACGTGATTGCCGAGCACATGAAGTCGCTTATTGTTGGGGTACGAGCGTCTGCCCGCAACTTTCGCTAGTCGCTTACCGCTAGTCGCTTGGAGTTTCGTTGAGATTTTCGTTGAACAATCGGTACGTTTCGTAGATCTCTTTGCAAGCCTGACACATCGGTACTTGTTTGGGGTCGCGCGAGGGGATCCACACATGACCGCACAATGCTTCCAATGGGGTGCCGTAAATTCGCGCCTCGAGCACTTTGGCCGCCGCATCTTCATTTGGTTTGGTCTTGACAATATGGGCCACGATCGGTTCATCGGTTTCGGGAACATACTCAAGAACTGGTCGAGTAGTTGCCGGCAGAGTGCGCAGTGGAACAGGGGTGGAATTCACAACATAAACCTAGACTTGCCATATGCCAACGTATGAGTTTCGCTGCCGAACTTGTGACACAGCCTTTGAGGAGCGGCGCTCGATGGCTCAGGCCAACGACCCTGCCACATGCCCCGAGGGTCACGACAACACGGTGCGGCTACTGAGTGTGTTTGCTTCGGTTGGCGCTTCGACATCGCCGTCAAGTTCTTCGGCCGCGTCCCCGGCGCGCGGCTGTGGTGCCGGTTGCGGCTGTCACTAACTAAAACTTTGCGTCGGAGTGGAGTGACCAATGGCTGATCATGATCATCGCACACTTGCGATTTCGACGTATAGCGACTGCTGGGATCTGCTTGACTCAGTCCGCTCGCCCGAGGAAGATCGCAATCTAATGACGCTGGCATTTGCTTCGCGTTACCACTGGCTCAAGGCAGGTGGCCCAACGGAGTGGGTCATTTCCGATTGGATGGTCAGTCGATGTGCCGCCGCAGTTGGTCAAGGCTCGTTGAGCGTGACTTTTGCCAAGAGCGCACTTGATGGTGTTGCCGACGACTCACCAGCCTGGTTGCGGGCGAGTATGCACGAGGGGATGGCGCGGGCTTGTGTCGCGATTGGTGATCAGGGTGGAAAGGCGCAACATATTGCACAGGCACGCCAGGAGCTCGCGTCTGAAGAGTCACGAGAAGATCGCCAGTTGATTGAATCGCAGATTGCGACTGTTTAATCGGTTGCTCTAGTTTTGGAATTGCCACGCATCTGGTTCATTGGCAGAAATTCGCGGACGGTTTACACCGCTACGACCGACGATGAACCAATCAACGAGTTGCACTCCTGCTCGTTGACAAATTTCGCTCGCTTTTGTCCACTCAATGGCACAGTGAAGTTGTGATTGTAATTGGGGACGAACTGAAGCAATTGCTACCGCCGTGGCCGAATTCTCGGCAGCACATTTCCCGACAATATGGTCGATGAGCGATCGAAGGTCGTCACCGGTATTCATTGCGATTAGTCCAATTCCGCGATGGTCGTCGCTCATCATTAGTACGAGTGTCTCGGGGCGTAGTGGCCGAGCGATGGCGAGTGAAAATATCGACAACGCTTGAGTAGCCGAGGTGATGTGGTCACGATGTGCGCGAGGAACATCAATGGGCAATACAAGTTGAGATAACACGCTTCCTCCAGAATGGTTTCGCCGTTTGAGCGAAAGTAGTGAGCGGGTGTACCAGGGTTGTTAGCGAACCACAAATAGAGCAACTACCGCGATTGAAGCAAGTCCCAATCCGATAGGAGTTGCGAATCCGGTCCATCGAGGGAGCCTCCAATGGGCCGGAGCAAGTAGCACCGTGCCACACGCCGCGCCGACGATTGCGCCGCCGAAATGTCCGCCCACGGATACACCGGGGATTGCAAGTGTGAACACAATATTGATGGCAAAAGTCGCACCTAGACCTGTCCGCCATGGATTCACTCCACGATGACGTAAACCCACCACGGCAGCTGCCATTAGGCCAAACACTGCACCCGAGGCACCTCCGGTGAGAGCATTCGGAGTAAGCAACAGTGCGCCGGCTGATCCACCAAGCAATGATGCAAAATAGACCAGAGCAAATCGTGTCGAGCCAAGTACCGGTTCAAGCATTCTGCCAAGTTGATAGAGCAAGTACATATTCATTGCCACGTGCAAAAAACCAAAGTGGACGAATCCGCTACTCGCCAGGCGGTACCACTCACCCTGTTCGATAAATTGGCGAGACATCACGAGTTGTGTGGCTTGCTTCGACAACGCGCCATTCATGCCAAGGGTGTTTTGATCGGAGAGAGCCATCCACAAGAAAATTCCGACATTTATCGAAATAATTGCATTCGTGACAACGAATGGATTGTTTGATTGTCGAGATCGACGCAGCGGTGCTCGTGTTGGGATGCTTGGTCGTCGAATGCGGGCTCTCGGCGAGGGTGGTGGTGTTCCGTTTGAGCGTGGAAGCGGTGGTGGTACCGCGGGTGGAGGAAAACTCACGGGTTTAGTGTGGCAGTTTCTCGGCGTCACTGCGATGTGATAGGTACCACTCGACGGTGCGACGAAGTCCATCTTCGAATGTGGTGTGGGCATGCCACCCGAGTTCTCGTTCTGCTTTCGTTGCATCTACTCGACGGCGAGGTTGGCCATCGGGTCTGGTTGAATCCCACACCAATTCGCCGCCAAATCCAACTACACGGGCAATGGTCTCGGCGGTTTCTCGGACCGTGATTTCACGGTTGTTGCCGAGATTGAGTGGTTCCGAACTGTCGCGTAATTCGGCGGCAAGAATCACCGCTTCGGCGGCGTCTTCCACGTACAAGTAGTCGCGACTTGCTGTTCCTGATCCCCATACCGAAATTTTGTCCAGATTGGCTTCCATTGCCTCTACACACTTTTTGATCAGGGCTGGAATTACATGCGAAACAGAATCGTGAAATTTATCGCCCGGACCAAATAAATTCGTCGGAATGAGAAACGCAAAATGCTGACCATACTGAGCTTCGTTTACTTGGGCGTGAACTAGCGACGCCTTTTTGGCGATTCCATAAGGTGCATTCGTTTCTTCTGGATAACCGTCCCAAAGCGATTCCTCGCGAAACGGGACAGGTGTAAATTTTGGGTACGAACACACGGTTCCGAGTAAGACGGTTTTTTCAATTCCGATGCTTCGAGCCGCTTCAATCGTGTGTGTCCCCATCAACAAGTTGTCGAGATACAACTGAGCCGGAGCAACTTGGTTGTAGCCGATACCTCCGACGCGGGCCGCAAGATGGACTACATGACTTGGACGATGCTCGGCAAATAGTTGTTCGGCGACACCATATTTGGTGAGGTCGGCTTCGTGGCGGCCCGGGGCGATTACTTTTGCTCCGGCCGCGCGAAACTTGTTGACAACATGTGTGCCCAGAAATCCATTTCCTCCAGTTACAACAACTGTGCGATTGCTCCAGAACGATGATCCAGAACTAGGCGGCGTTTCATTCATGGATATAGACGATACCGAAGTCGCCAACCCTGTTTTGGATGTCCACGAGAGTCAAAGCACATACTGCTCAAAACGAAAGGTCGTCGTGTCGAGTGCTGCACTTGGCACAATGGTAGGCGTGCGGGTCGGCTACACACTTGAGCAATGCTGGCACAGAGTACCTGGCGGCACCGCTGTTGCCGCACTGGAAGTAGCTCGCGAAATTCCTATTGTGCGGTCAGATATCGAGTTAGTTGGCATTGCTGGAAAACATTCGGTGGCACCAGCCAGCGCATTTGTGCCACCTTGTGAAGTTCAACATCTGCCCGTAGCAGGAGGACTTTTGTACGAATCGTCAATGCGCTTCGGATGGCCGCGGGTTGAACGTACCGTCGGAACTCTCAATTTGTTGCATTGCACTACAGTCATTCCGTTTGCGTCCAGGGCTCCGATCATCGCCACCGTTCATGATTGTGCATTTCTGCACTATCCGCAATTTTTTACTCGGCGTGGTAATTCAGTGTTTCGTCGGAGTATCCAATTGCTAAGGAAACGTGCGGCGATGATCATGTGTTCATCGTTTGCCACCGTGAATGATTGTCTGGAGCTGGGATTTTCACCAGATCGGGTGCGACACGTCACTCTTGGAGTTCGTATTCATAGCGCGACGGTTGAAGACATTCGTCGCGCTCGGCAAGCGTATTCCTTACCAACCGACTACTTGCTTTTTGTCGGCACACTGGAGCCTCGCAAGAATCTTGCGCGGCTTGTGGAGGCGCTCAAACATCTACCGTATGCACCTCCGTTGGTTATCGCCGGAGCGACCGGATGGGGTGACGTGAATATTCCAACTGATGGCCGAGTTCAGTTCATCGGCTTTGTTGATGAACAACTGTTGCCAGGTCTGTATGCCGGAGCCAGAGCGATGTGTTATCCGTCTATCTGGGAAGGTTTTGGACTTCCGATTCTGGAAGCCATGGCCCAGGGAACGCCAGTGGTAACTAGTCGTGGCACATCCACCGAAGAGGTGGCAAATAGTGCCGCAGTTTTGGTGGATCCGTACGATTTAGAAAGTATTCGGACCGGAATTCAGTACGCGTTGGAAAACCACGACACGTTAAGTGAATTGGGTAGGGCCCGCGCTCGCGCCGCTTCTTGGTCGCACACCGCTCAACTCACAGCCAAGGTTTATGACGAAGTGCTGGCATGAATCGTTCTACTTCTGTAGCGGTAAACATGCTGTGGTGCATTCCTGGTGACGTTGGCGGAAGTGAAGAATATTTGGTTCGTCAACTAAGCGGATTGGCCGCGATTGATTCAGACTTTGACGTCACCGTGTATGCACCTCGGGGGTTTGGAGCCGTGCACGCAGATCTTGCAGAGATACACAAAGTCATCGAAGCGCCTTCAACTTGTCTCCGGCGTGAAATTCGTATCTTCCTCGAACACACATGGTTGGCTCGTCAAATTGGACAAAGCAAGATCGTTCACCACGGTGGCGGGATCGTACCGTCACGGGCACATCGCACAACTCTGCTCACCGTGCATGATGTTCAATATCTCACCTTCCCCGAATATTTCAGTGCGCACAAGTTGAAGTATTTACAAAACCGTGTGCCGTCGTCAATTTCGAGAGCAAGTGTGGTCGCAGTTCCAAGCGCCTATGTTGCCTCCACGCTCGTCAAATCATTTTCTGTTTCACCAGACAAAATTCAAATTGTGCGTCACGGCGTGTCCGATTCTCTCGGAAAATTTGCAACTTCAGAAGCAGAACTGCGAAAACGCTTTGGACTTGGAACCGCCGAAATACTGTTTATGCCAGCGATTACCCACCCGCATAAAAATCACGAATTTCTATTGCAGCTGTTGGCCAGCAAGTGGACATCGCCAGATTTGCGACTGGTGCTCGCCGGTGGCGAAGGCCGTTCAGAAATTGCTATTCAACAGCGAATTATTGAACTTGGCATTGCTAATCGGGTTGTGCGAATTGGTCGTGTTGTACCAAATGATCGTGACGGACTGATCAAAATGGCGCTTGCACTCGTATTTCCAAGTTCGTATGAAGGTTTTGGGGCGCCAGTGCTCGAAGCAATGAAATTGGGTACACCAGTTATTTCAAGTGACCAAACATCTCTCCCAGAAGTAATCGGCAATGCGGGGTTGGTGCTACCTCTCGAAATCGAGGCATGGTCGGGGGCGA
This sequence comes from Actinomycetota bacterium, assembly GCA_031401235.1. Classification (GTDB taxonomy): domain Bacteria; phylum Actinomycetota; class Acidimicrobiia; order Acidimicrobiales; family Ilumatobacteraceae; genus UBA3006. The sequence continues at coordinate 64,975 of JANNRJ010000017.1, read as the reverse complement.
TCGATCAACTTCGTCAACGACGCCGCGAATTGGTCGAACTTGGTAATCGACGGGCGACGGAGTTCACCGATGTTAAATCAGCCCAAGATCTATGTTTGGCCTACGAGAGAGCCTTAAGTCGTGGTTCACGTCGTCAATGAATACTAAAAAGTTGCGTCTCGTCGTTGTGTGCCCGCACTTCGCACCCGACATCGCCCCAACTGGAGCAGTTATGACGCGAATAGTTCACGAACTCGCTGCACTCGGACACGAGATACATGTCGTCACGTCGTTGCCGTGGTATCGCGAACATGCCATCGAACCCGGTTGGAACGGCCGGATATGGCGTAGTGAAATTACATCGTGGGGATCAATCACTCGCGTGCATCCATTTCCTGGGAAAACTAAACGAAACATTCTGCGCCGGGCGATTGGCTTTGGATTGTTCAGCCTGATTGTCGGCTTGCGCGGATTGCGTGTTGGGCGGGGCCGAATTGATGGTGTGCTTGCGATGTCACCTCCACTCACGCTTGGACTCACTGGTCGATTTATCGCCACCCTGCGCCGCGCCAGACTTGTATTCAATATTCAGGACGTGTTCCCTGATGCAGCAATTCAAACTAAATCGATCACGAATCCAATGATTATCGCCTCGGCCCGATGGTTGGAACGAGTGAGTTACCGAGCATCCGACGCAGTGGTGTTGCTTTCTGATGATCTATTCCACAACGTCGAGAAAAAAGTTTCTTTGTCGCATCGTTCGGCACTTCACGTCATTCCCAATTTTGTGGATACGGTCGCAATTACACCACAAAGTCGAATGACTGATTACCGTCGCGAACTTGGAATTGGCGATGGAGTCATCGTCATGTATGCGGGAAATGTCGGATTCTCTCAATCCATCGAATTGTTGATTGCAGCGGCCCGTGCGATTCCAAACATTGATGTCGTGATCAATGGCGATGGTGCTGCCAGAAAATCACTGCAAGAGATGGCCGGTGATTGTAGAAATGTGCACTTTGTCGAATATCAGCCGATCGAGCGCCTAGGCGAAGTTCTTGCTTCGGCAGATATTCATGTCGTACCTCTGCGGGCCGGATTGGCAAGTATCAGCGTCCCATCTAAGGTGTATTCAATTCTTGCTGCCGGTCGTCCAGTGCTTGCGGCGATCGACTTAGATAGCGAGATCCCGCGTATTTTCGCCTCAAGTGGTGCCGGAATAACTGTCCCGCCAGAAGATGCGGTGAATTTTATTTCTGGTTTGCGTTGGCTTGTTGATCAACCGGATCTACGAGTGGAAATGGGAAAGAAAGGGCGTCACTGGGTCGAGCAGCATGTATCACCGTTGGCGGTAGCCCTTGCCTATGAAGCATTATTCGTAAATGAGCCTAAACAGCGGTAGCATTTCGTCTTCGTGGCCAGAACATCATCAGCAGATAAAGTCGCCCGCCTTGCTGCCAAGGGCAGAGGCAGAAAAATTCGCTTTCAGGGCGGAACTCTATTCCCGACCGTTGTCGCCGTTGTGAGCATCTTGGGAGTTGCGTTAATTGCGTATGCCCGACAGAGCAATGCAGGTTCAACGATTAGTGCCACTGCTGACACCACTTACTACTCGGCCTTTGGGGTCTACAAATGTGATGCCTACGTCACCGGTTTTCCATCCATAGGTTCGGTCAATACTGACCCTGCCTTAATTCAGGCTGGAGCAACAATTGCCCTCGAAGGGATCGTGAGTTGGAAACCCCAAGTGTTGGCCGGCGAACGAAAAGCAAATTTGAGTACTTTCTTTGAGCTCTATGGTCTTACCGTCACCAATGATTCAGTGACCCTTCCGGCTTCTGTGAATGGTGGTGAAAAACTCACTGAAGGTGACACAAAGTGTGGTGACAAAGACGCGCAACTGGAAGTAATCGTGTGGGATGATTACACCCAGGAAGGTTCTTCCAAGGTTTCCGTAGCAAATCTTGATGGAGTACGCCTGACTGGAAATGGTATGGCGATTGCGCTTGCCTTCGTCGCCAAGGACGCTGAAGTTCCTCAGCCTGCCTCGAGTTTCGACCTGGCTACTTTGATAACTAACTAATAGCGGGAATGCATGCCGTAGTGCTCGTCGGTGGATTCGGCACCCGACTCCGACCGCTGACGTTGACTGTTCCTAAACCACTGCTCCCAATTGTTCATGTTTCAATTCTTGAAAGATTGATGACTTCACTTGCATCTGGGGGAGTCACCGATGCGGTGTTATCACTTGGATTCAAGTCCGAACCATTTCGTGACGCATTCCCAGACGATATGTGTGGAGGTGTCCGATTGATGTATGCAGTGGAAGATACTCCGTTGGATACCGCCGGCGCGATCGGTTTTGCGGCGCGTGAAGCCGATATAAGTGAAACATTCGTGGTCGCCAATGGGGATGTCATTTGCGATCTGGATGTGGCGACGCTGATTGCGTTTCATCGTCAACAGCAAGCTGAGGGCACACTCCATCTCACTCCGGTTGAGGATCCATCTCAATATGGCGTTGTCGAGGTCGATTCCCGCGGACGTGTTCAGCGGTTTATCGAAAAACCACGGCCAGGCGACACCACTAGTCGCGAAGTTAGTGGCGGCACATACGTTCTCGAACCGTCGGCGTTAAAACGAATGCCGGGAACGGCACCGATGTCAATTGAACGTGATGTATTTCCTCAAATGGCAAGCGATGGTGTCTTGTATGCACTGGCAACGAACGATTATTGGATTGATGCCGGACAACCGGACACATATATTCGGGCAAACTTGGAGTGGGTGAGTCGAGGCAAGGCGACGGTCGGCGAAACAATTCACGCCACTGCGCAGGTTGCAAAATCTGCTCAAATCCGGAAGAGCATTATTGGCGCCGGTGCCCGAGTTGGTGCAGATGCGGTCGTTGAGTCTTCGGTGCTGTTAAGTGGTGCAATCGTTGCCGATCGTGCTCACGTCGTGGATAGCGCGGTGATGGGTACTGTAGATCGGGATGCCAATGTTGTGCGGTGCGTCATCGGAATCGACGGAATTGTGAGTGCTGGAGCATCTTTGACTGACCAACGGGTTCCGGCACCCATCGGCAAGTAGTTATCTTAATGCCAACGTCAAAAGTGACGCCGATGAAAATCATGGTTTGTGGTGGTGCTGGATTCATCGGATCCCACTTGGTCGAGCGCCTACTAGCCGAAGGACACTTCGTAGATGTTGTGGATGATCTTTCCACTGGATCGTTGTCTAATTTGTCCGTTGCGCGGTCAATGAACGCTGGCGTCAAGTTTCATCACCTAGATGTCATGCATCCCGAGTTTGCAAATCTCGTTGGGTTGCGCCAGTCAGAGGTGATCTATCATCTGGCGCTTCTTCCGCCAAGTGCCACTGCAACTAGCTTGGCGCTCCATTCGGCCGCACTCATGCTGGCGGTGCTTGAAGCCGCCCGAATTCATACGGCGACGAAAGTTGTCGTTGCAATTCCAGCCGGATTGCTCTATGGCGAGGTGCCGATGTCAAATTTGCCCGTTAAAGAGGGTCGAGCATCCACGGCAATTGGTGTTCCTCATGTGGTGGCCAACGCAATTATTGATCTTTTGGCGGTATATCGCGAGTCGCACGACTTGGAATTCACCGCATTGGCGTTGGCGAACGTGTACGGGCCCCGGCAACGTGCGCAAGACGGCGTAGTTGGGGCGTTTGCGTCGGCCATTGTAAATCAAAAACGACCAGTCTTGTTTGGTAATGGTAAGCAAACTCGGGACTTTATATTTATCGACGATGTAATTGATGCGCTCACCCGTGCTCACCACAAAGGCGGCGGTCTCGTGATCAACATCGGAACTGGAATTCAGACGTCGATTACGGAATTGTGGAATTTAATGGCTGTTGGCACAACCTTGCAGCCTCGAATAGAGAAAGTCCGATCAGGTGATTTGAGACGCCTTGCAGTTTCACCAGTGCGGGCACGAATCCAACTGGGTTGGAGCCCGTGGACTTCCTTAACCAAAGGACTCGACGAACTACTCAAAGATTGATCTTGAAATCTGATTAGCGAAATAAGTCCTCTTGTGGTGGTCGCACAATTTCACTCATCGAAGAATCTCTGAACCATGATTCGTCAGCACCACGAATAATTGCAACCGGGATTCCCGACGATTTTCCCATCACCAATTCCGCGGCGCTGGCCAATTCGTCGGCAACCGCGACTTCGGTGACTTGCATAATTCGACCGAGCGAATCAGGTGTGCCTCGCAAATCCACGACTCCGGCCACACCCGCAATTCCAATTGCCACGTCTGTAAGCCCTTTGCGCCATGGCCGACCAAAGGTGTCGCTAACGATAACGCCAATCCTTACCTTCAATGAGGCCAATACGATGTCGCGAATTCGTCGCGCCGAACGATCGCTATCGATTGGTAATAATGCCGCGTAACCACGCTCAACATTCGACAAATCGACTCCGGAGTTTGCACAAACGAAACCATGCTTTGTTTCGGTGATGATGAGATCCCCTCGCCGGCGAACTATTCGGACGGCTTCGTCTTCAACGAGTTGTTTATGACTAAGTGGATTATCTGGATCAATTTGAACAAGGCGGCCCTCGGCTTTGGAAACAATCTTTTGAGTAACGACTAAGACGTCTCCATCTAACAATGGACCATTTGGGGACCGACGGCAAACCTCGACGATGATGTCTCCAATTTGATCGCCAGGAGCGATTTCGCCGATTCCTTCGATACCCCAAATCTGCATCCTGTTCATCAGTTATCCCCAATAATGATCTGGGCGAGTCGTTTGGCGATTTCACGGTTGCTCATCACCGTATTGGTCACCACACATCTCATTCCTTGATCTTCGACTGCGTCAGACAAATGCGCATCGGCGTTATCAATAACCAGAGTTCCACAAATTGGGGCATACATTTTTGCCACGCCCACAACTGTTGCCTGGTATCCCAGTTCAACCATCATTCGATCGGCCGGTCCTTTCAGCGCCGCTCCAGCCACGATTGGTGAAATCGCCACAACTGATTCGCGGCGCTGAGCCAAAATGTCATCGATACCGTTAAGTGACCGAATTGGACCAATCGATACGATCGGGTTTGACGGGGCAATGATGATCTTGTCGGAATCACGAAGTTCGCCTAGAGCAAGTGGTCGAGCGGAACTGGCACCAACAAATTCAACTTTGCTTACAGCGATCGAATGGCGATACTTGACAAAGTATTCTTGAAATCCAATTGTGGTTCCAGCGATTCCGGCATCGCAATCGTTGGCCAGTGTCACCCGTGTGGTCACAATGTCATTTGACATCGGGACAATGCGAGCCGCAACGTTCCATGCTGTTGCTATTTCTGTGGTGACCTCACTCAAAGTCGCACCCTCGGAAAGCCGAGCGGTGCGATAGAAGTGCGTCGCCAAATCATGATCGCCCAAATTAAACCAATCGGGTGCCGCAATCGAATTGGCCGGTCGTACCGCGTTATATTTTTTTAATGCCGACATTGCGGACCACGTCTCATCGCTAAGTCCCCAGCCACGTTCCGGGTCTATTGCCCTAGCCAGTGTGTAAATGACGGTGTCGATATCGGGCGAGATATGGAGTCCGTGCAAAACGGTGTCGTCACCAGTATTCACAATCGCCGTCACATCACTCGGTGTGATTGCATCAATGAGTCCGCAAAGAAATCGAGCTGCGCCAACTCCACCGGCGAGAACTGTGATCATGGCGTTTAGCGTAAAGGATGCATCGCCTTAGCAGAGTTGTTTACAGGGCCGATGATAGATTTAGGACGCATATGCGTAAAGCCTTTATCACTGGGATTACCGGACAAGACGGTCGACACCTTGCCGAGTTCCTCCACGGCAAGGGTTACAAGGTTTTTGGGATGATGAAAGGCCAGCACAATCCACGCGCGGAATTGCTGCGCGATGAATTTCCCTACATCGAGATCGTCCCTGGCGATCTCACTGATCTGACCAGCATCGTGACGGCACTTGAGTATGCCCAGCCGGATGAATTCTATAACTTGGGCTCAATTTCGTTTGTTGCGATGTCATTCAATCAAGCAGAACTCACCGGCAATGTCACTGGGCTTGGCGTATTGCGAGCACTCGAAGCGGTGCGCATGGTGGGCGGTGTAACAAATAACCCGATTCGTTTTTATCAGGCATCATCGTCTGAAATGTTCGGAAAGGTTCGCGAAACACCTCAAACAGAGCGAACCCCGTTTCATCCGCGATCGCCGTATGGGGTTGCCAAGGTCTACGGACACGACATCACGGTCAACTATCGCGAAAGTTATGGCTTGTTTGCGTGTTCCGGAATTTTGTTTAATCACGAAGGACCTCGCCGAGGGCTCGAATTTGTAACTCGCAAAATTACCAATACTGCCGCGCGAATCAAACTTGGTATCGATACGGAACTTGTGCTCGGCAATCTGGATGCCAAGCGCGACTGGGGCTACGCCGGTGACTACGTCAAAGCGATGTGGATGATGCTGCAGCAGAGTGAACCAGATGACTATGTCATTGCCACTGGTGAGACCCATTCGATCGAAGAGTTTTTGACCCTGGCATTTAGCAACGCCGGTCTTGGAGATTGGCGACCGCATGTGCGTCAAGACAGGAAATTTTTTCGCCCTGCAGAAGTAGACCTATTGATAGGCGATCCGACGAAGGCTCGCGAAAAATTGGGTTGGACGCGAGAAGTTACCTTCCCTGAACTCGTGGAGATGATGGTCGCCCACGACCTGGCCTACGAGTCGGCACGCATAAAGAAGTAATTTCTAATTATCTAGCGGCCTTTCGGAAAGTGCAACCAGCATCGATTCGGCGTCCGGGGTCACACCGCGCCGCAACAGCACTCGTAGTGCGATCACAAAACTAATCAATGCCACAAGTGAACTTCCGACTAATGCAAGCTCCACTCGCAGGTACAGATCACTGCTCGACAACCACGCCACGATCACAAAAGTTGAAAACCCAAGCGCCCAGCCGATGGCAGCACGGGCATGTCCGCGCAAGGCAATAACTGCTTGAGCAATGGCAACGGCGACCATGTATAGAGCACTTGACAATGCCAGCATTGTCAAAGTCCGTCGATCAATGCGGCCTTCGTAAACGAAATTCAATACTTGTGATCCAACGGCGTAAGTCGCAACAACACCAATGAATCCAACGGCACCAATGAGAATTAAAAGTCGCTTCAATCCATTTCGAAATTCACCGAGGTCGCCTTTGGCGGCCAATCGGGCAAGTCGAGGCAATAGCGCGGCTTGCACGGCTTGAAACAGAAAAAGCGGAATTCGAGCAAAGATGACGGCGTTTCCAAAACGAGTAACTACCGATGCCGAATTATTGGTAGCGAGCAGATCGACGGTGATTGGGCCGGCATTCACCAAGGCGGAGGAAAAGAGCGACCCAAGAAGGAGCCAGCTGAGATTTGGGGTGATTTCAGACCAAGCGGCAGGTGGTCCGTCCGCACTCTGGAGACCACCGCGCATTCCAACTACAAGTACTCCCACAAGCGGGGAAAGTGCGATGACTAAGGCGTAGGCACCAACAGTTGTCACGCCTCCAATCCACAAGGCAGCACATCCAATTACGCGAGTGGCGCCATCGGTTCCGATCATGGTGCCGTAGTAACCAAAGCGACCGGATCCCGAACAAATTCCGCGCGCCAAGTGGAATGGTGCGTATGTGGCAAGTGTCAGAGCAAGACAGAGGGTGACTACTCCATTGCCTTCAAAGAGGTGTTTGGTAATTGATCCGCTGGCAAATGCGGCAATAATTGTCAACACAGCGACAACTGCGATGGCAAGTGGGATAACTCGTCGCACTATTGGCGCCCCGCCTTGGCCGAGGGCACGACGGTGGGCAATTGCCCGGCTCACCTCTTGTTCGAGAGGGAGGAAAAACCCAGGCGCAAAAGTAAATGCAACGAACCACATTGCAACGATGGGCTTGAAGCCGTCCTGACCCAGTGCCTGCTGTCCGACTTTGAAAAATGCGTACGCCGACAGGCCAGCAATAAATAGACCTGCGCCAACTGCGGCCGTTCCTTGGGGAAGTGGGGTGCGCGATGAAGTGGTTGAAAGCGTTGTCACTGCCCTCTAGGTTACTTCACGAATTATTCTGTGACGGAGGTCGACTTCTTCGGTAAACGAGTGTTGACGAAGCTGATGACCTTACTAACTGCTGACTCGGCCTGAGCAATTGCCTCATTGGTAATTTTTGGCATCGAGTCCTTGACCGCCGATGTGATTTCACGGCGACGCACCTGCGTCTTTTGAAACGTCAAAACGCCAACTCCGATAGTGACGTATGCGGCATCCTTGGCGAATTGAATAACCGGCTCTGCATTTAGCGTTGGCAAGCGGAATTTGGTGGCAACCTTAGACACATCAAACTTAGTGAGATCGATGTTTGGTAGTGACGGGAATTTGATTGCTGGCATAACGACTCCTAGGTGTGATTGAAATATTTGGATAGTTGTTCGCTAACTATCATATCTGATCTTGCTAACTTTTGCAAGCACTCGACGGAACCTGCCATGGGTGGGGGAAGTATCCTTGAAAAGTCGTGACTTCCCAAGAAATGAGCCCTTTGCTGGAAGCCGAGCACTTAGCCCACAGTGGTGCGCCACCGGTGGTATTGGCGCTCTTAGTCGATCAACCGGGATCGTGGTTCGCGGAAACACTGGCCAGTCTGACAAGTCACGACTATCCGCGAGTACAGACGATCGCCTTTCTCACTTCGGCGTCACCCGTTGAAGAGATCAGTGACCGGATCCTCGCGGTACTTCCAGAGGCTGTCATCCGGATAGTTGAGGGCAATCCAGGTTTTGGTCCGGTGATGAACGAAGTTCAGCGGATAGTGGAAGGAGTCGGAGGTTTTTTCTGCTTCAGCCATGACGATGTCGTATTCCGCCCAGACACTATTTCCAAGCTAATCGAAGAGACATTTCGTTCTAATGCCGGAGTGGTTGGGCCAAAATTGGTGCAGTGGGATGACCCCAGCGTGTTGCAACATGTCGGACTCGGGGCCGATCGGATCGGCGAGATCGACTCACTGATTGAACTTGAAGAGCGGGACCAAGAGCAACATGACGCGGTGCGAGATGTGCTATTCCTGCCATCGGCGTGCATTGTGGTGAGAGCGGATCTCTTTCACGAGTTGGGCGGATTTGCCCCAGATATTCCGTTTTTCGGCGAAGATCTTGAATTCTGTTGGCGTGCACATCTCAGCGGTGCTCGAGTGCTTGTGGTGCCAGCAGCGGTAGTTCGACATCGTGAGAAATTTGACGAACGAAATCCAGAAATTGCACGACCGGCTTTAGAGGCGCGACACCGAGTCCGAACTGTGGCGACCTTGTCTGGTCGATTGCAATTACCAGGCGTGATGATTCAACTATTTGTTACTTCTCTCATCGAGACTATCGTTGGCGTTTTCACGGGTGGTCTCAGACGTTCTATTGCCACACTCCGCGCTTCGATCGCGGTGTTATTGGATACTAGATACATCGTGCGACGACGCGGTGAAGTTCGGCCGATCCGACGAATTGCCGCCAGCGAGATTCATTTTCTTCAGGTGCGCGGCAGCGCGCGATTTACAAGTTTCTTGCGACACCGTCGCGCAATTGCTCAACAGCAAGTGAAGGCTGACCGACGGCGTGGCTTCCGTCTTGCTGGCGGAACACGAATGATCGGATTCATTGCCCTCATTGTCGCGCTCGTGATTCTTATCGGAAGTCGTGGCCTTATCGGTAGTGGGGTCTCGTCGGTGGGCGAGTTCCTGCCACTTCGTTCAGGTACCGGAACTCCTGCTCGATTGCTTGCGAATTATCTCACCAACTGGACTTCCGTCGGGTTCGGACGCGTCGGTGCCCAGCCAACTGCGCATGTGTTTGTCGCACTTGGCGGATTGTTGGTGTTGGGAAAACTTGCTTTGCTGCAAACTCTGTGCGTCGTTGGCGCAATTGCGATTGGATGTTTGGGAATGTCGAGTGTTGGCGCGATATTCGATAACTCCCGGGCTCGATTGGTGGGAGTAGTGGTGTACGCGGCAGTCCCATTGCCGTATGTATCAATTGCCTACGGAAGGTTGGGTGCACTGCTGTGTTATGCGGCGTTGCCATGGATGCTGCGGTTCCTTTCTATGTCTACAAATTCACAGTCGTCGAATAATCGAAGTCAATTATTAGCTAGAGCGATACTGATTGCCGGTGTCACTGTTGCATTTGTGCCTTCTTTCGCGCTTCTCGTGGCACTCGTTGGGTTTTTGTGGCTGGTGGGCGATGTTCTGGGTGGCGCTAGCCGAAAGCAAATGCTGTGGTCCGGATTATTTACAATTTCAGTTCCGATTGGGGCAACAATCGTGCAGGTCCCTTGGCTGAACAACATGGTCGCCGGTGACGTTTGGACTTGGTTCACCGGTTCAGCGGCTGGCTCGGGGGACAACGTTGGAATAAAAAACTTGGCCCAGCTTGATTTTGGGTCCTTGCGCTTCGGAGTGGTCGTTTTGGCCATGTATCTTCCAGTAGTTGTTGGACTTGCGATCGTAAAATCGGAACGATTTATTTGGGCGGCGCGTTCGGCCGCACTTGTCGTTGGCGCCGGCTCACTCACCGTCATTGCCGATCACGGATCTCTTAGTGTGTCAACTCCGGAGCCGGCAATACTGCTCGTCGTTGTCGCTTGTGGACTGGCATTGGCAAGTGCAACTTGTGCCACTGCCATTACCGAAGATCTTCATCTGACCACGTTTAGCTGGCGACAGCCACTGGGCTGGATCGTCGCGGTAGCGATCGTATTGTCGATCGTCCCCACGGTGGTTAATGCGGCAGACGGCCGATGGAACCAGCCGCGAACCTCGCTGGCGCAATTGCTCGTGCAATTGCCAACCGACCCAGCCGAGGGTGATTACAACACCGTGTTCGTTGGTGACCCGCGAGTGTTGCAAATTCCAAGTACCGAACTCAATAGTGAAATCTCTTTTGCCGTCGCCGCTGACGGCGAGTTGACGATTCTCGATCGCTGGCCGAGTGAAAAGTCGCAGATGACTGCATCGCTTTTTCGAGCGATGGATGCAATCATTGGCAAATCCACATCGCGTGGCGGCCGACTACTTGCCCCACTGGCGGTGAGGTACATCGTCGTTCCGCTGATCGATGGTGGGGTTTCTTCGTATAGTAACCAATTGCAGATTCCCACTGGACTGGTCGAAGCGCTTTCGGATCAACTTGATTTCCGCAGGGTTTATTCGGCCAGCGACTTGATGATCTTTGAAAATAGCGCTTGGATTCCGACACTGTCGATACTGGATGATGAAACCGCAATGATCAGCTCCCAAGGAGGCGATGAAGTTTTATTGTCAAGTTCACTGCGGGCAGCGACTCCGTTACCGTTTGCCGGAAATTTTGACAATACATCGCTTGGTGTAGTTGATGCTGGGAGCGTTCATCTTGCGGTGCCATTTAACGTCAACGTCCGACTGCGTGTGGGGGGCGCTGAAATTGAGCCGCGAGTCGCGTTTGGAGGTACGACAGCGTTTGATGTACCGCTGGCTGGCGAAGCAGTACTGATTTACTCAACTCCGGTTTCCCACTTTGCGCTGATATTGCTGCAAGCGGCGATGTGGTGTGTATTGATTGCAATCGCCATTGATGCACGCCGGCTTCGTCGCCGTTGGCGAGGTGGAACTCAACGAATCAATGTGAACCTTCGTGAGCCAGGGTCTCCATGAAAATTCGCCGCATCCTCGTTTTTTTTCTTGTTATTGGTGCCGTGGGGTCATTGATTGCTCTGCAGGCGACTCGAGGCGCTACTTCATCGACGCAAACAGCCATTGACGTGGTTAACGAATCTCTTGCGGTGCCGATTATCGGCGTTGAATCGCGATTGACTACGTCGTGGTTTTGCCCGGGAGTGCCGGCCAATGATCTTGGGATTACCGGGGCGATCATCGTTTCTAATTCGTCAGACTCGGGAATAACTGGCACGATCACGTTTTTCAGCGACAAACAACAACCTGTCATAAATTCTGTGTCGGTGCCGGCGCTTTCGAGTATTTCAGTTAACGCAATCGGTGGACTCGACTCGACGTTTGTGAGCGCCATGGTCGAGATCAATGGTGGTATCGGATCGGTGGAGCAACAAATCTTTCACCCCGCTGGCGACTCGGTTGCACTTTGTGCGAATTCACCTGCTCAGGAATGGTTCTTTGCCGATGGATTTACAGGGGCGGACAGTATTGAACAAATTGTCTTGACAAATCCGTACACCGATTCCACTGTCGTAGATATCAGTTTTGTCACTCTCGAAACAAAGCGTGAGCCGGCAAACTTGCAGGGCTTTGTGCTTCTTCCGCAATCGGTAACCATCTTGTCAATGGCCGAACAAGGTGCGCGCAACGAAAAAGTAGTTGCAGTATCGGTCCGAGCGTCATCCGGACGTCTAATCGCCGGTCGATCACAGCATTATCTTGGCCAAGGTCGCTTGGGTTACACGATGTCACTTGGTGCTTCGTCAACAAGCGCCCAATGGTGGTTTCCCGATGGGGAGAAAGACCCCAATATTGTCGAGCAACTTGTCATATTTAATCCAGGTGATTTGGATCGCACGTTGAGCGTATTATTCATCACCTCTGGTGAGGCGAATTCAAGTATTGAGCCGGCCACGATCACGGCATCGGCCGGAAGAGTAGTCACGCTAAATACCGCGAGTTTGCCCTCACTGCCAGATGGTCGCTATGGAATCTTGGTTGCCTCCGTTGATATACCCACGGACCTCGGAACAGTCAGCAGTTCCGATCATGTTGTTGTAGAACAGGTAATTAATCGAAGCGATGGTAAGACCGTTGGTACATCGGTAGTACTCGGAATGCCGGCGGCGGCGGCTTCCACGACATGGGTCGCCGTATCGGGAACTACCTCCGGCCTCGAAGGCACGATTGTCGTGTTGAACACCACCTCAGATGCGGCGACTGCAAGTGTTCAGTCCGTTGGTCCAGCCGGGGCAGTGGCGGTATCTGGACTTGAAAGCATTGCAATTCCGGAGAGTGGACTTGTGTTAATCACAGTTCCGTTCGGATTTCCCGTCGGCGAACTAATTATTCGAGCGACGTCACCAGTAATCATTCAGCGACTGCTTACTCGCGGTCACGATCTTTTCGGTAGGAGTGCGGTGATGGCTCTGCCAATTATTCCATCGCCAGTCACTGGGCCGTGATTCGCTTGCTTGTCGTTTTCGGTGTTGCCGGGGCCGCTGCAGGACTTGGAATATTGTCTCGGCGTCGTCGAGATGCTCCAACTCAATCGGTAAATGCCTCCCCAACTCAGCTTGATCGCACCGATTTTGCCCATCCCTTAACTCCGTGGTTGGTCGTCGCGTTCACATCGGCAACGTGCCACACATGCGCAGATATCGAAATTAAGGCCCGAGTATTAGAAAGCGAATTAGTAGCGGTACACATTTCGGAATTCAGTGCACAGCGAGATCTACACCGGAAATACAACATCGATGCTGTACCCACATTGCTCTTGGTCGACAGCGAAGGCGTGGTGGTTCAAAATTTCTTGGGTCCGGTAACTGCAACCGATCTTTGGGCCGCACTAGCCCGGGTTCGAGGCTGAAACCTCTAGTCGCCAGCGGCCGCCGTATCGCTTGGCGAAGTTGATTTCAGAATTGGCTCACCGAGTCCCTGCTGTACGAGAAGTGCAACAGTTGGACCGTCAATTGTTTCCTGTTCCAGAAGTGTTTTGGCAACCAGGTCAAGACCAGCGCGGTGCTTGATGAGCGTGACTCGGGCACGCTCCTGTTGGGTGTGCAGAATTTTGCCAATTTCTTCATCAATTTTTCTGGCAGTTTCATCGCTATATTCGCGACCGCTTGTCATTAGGTCTTCTCCGAGAAACACTTGTTGCTGACCAGTCCAGGCCATTGGTCCGATCAAATCGCTCATGCCCCATTCGCGAACCATTCGTCGGGCAATTGCAGTGGCTTGTTCAAGATCATTAGCCGCTCCGCTTGTAAGGCTTCCAAACACGATCATTTCCGCAACTCGCCCACCCATTGCTTTGCAGATCACGTCTTCGAAGAACTCACGCGAATACGTGTGCCGCTCTTCGGGAAGTGTCCATGTAACGCCGAGTGCCATGCCACGGGGAAGGATGGTGACTTTGTGCAATGGATCACTATGTGGAAGCACGGTTGCAAGAACTGCGTGACCGCCTTCGTGGTAGGCCGTTGCTCGTTTTTCTTCCGCGTTCAACACCAAACTCTCGCGACTCGCACCAAGTACGACGCGGTCGCGCGCGTTTTCAAAATCGATCCGCTCGATTTGGGTTGAGGATCGTCGCACTGCAAATAACGCGGCTTCGTTGACCAGGTTTGCCAAGTCGGCACCGCTCATTCCGGGCGTCGCTTTGGCCATCGTTTCCAGATCGATGTCCGATCCCATGCGTTTGTCGACCGAATGCACTTTCAAGATCGCCAGCCTTTCCCCAACTTCCGGCAGCGGAACAATGATTTGACGATCAAATCTTCCTGGACGGAGTAATGCCGGATCCAGAATGTCGGGTCGGTTTGTAGCCGCAAGAACGACGATTCCCTCCGTGGCTTCAAAACCGTCCATTTCGGCGAGCATTTGGTTGAGTGTTTGTTCGCGTTCATCATGTCCACCGCCAAGTCCGGCGCCTCGCTTACGACCGATCGAATCAATTTCGTCGACGAAGATAATTGCTCGTCCCATTTTTGCTGCTTGCTGGAACAAGTCTCGAACCCGACTCGCGCCAACGCCAACGAACATTTCCATAAAGTCAGATCCGGTCACCGAAAGGAAACCGACACCTGCTTCACCGGCTACTGCACGTGCAAAAAGCGTCTTGCCAGTTCCCGGAGGACCAATGAGAAGAATTCCTTTTGGGACCCGCGCACCGATTTCTTTGAAGCGCTCTGGCATTCGTAGAAAGTCGACGACTTCTTTGATTTCCTGCTTTACCCCTTCGTAGCCGGCAACATCGGCAAAAGTTGTGGTCGGCTTGTCCGCGTTGTACGACTTAGCGCGACTGCGACCGATGGACATAATGCTTCCCGCTTGTCCCATTGCCCGTCGCTGCATCCAAATAAAGAATCCCATAATTAATAGAAACGGGAGCAAAATTGGAATCAGATTGGTGAAGAAGTTGCCTTGCGGTGCCGAATAGTCGTAGTCAACGCCCTTTGCCTTGAGCAATTGCTCATCAGCATCGGAAAGAGTCGCCGCACCAGTCGTTTCAAATGTGCTGCCATCGGCCATGGTGCCAGAGATTGAATTGCTGATGTTGTTGATCTTGATTTTGGTCACGTTTCCCTGATTCACGAGATCAAGGAACTCCGTGTAGGTCACTTTTGTGGCGTCGGAACTTGGCCATAAACGCGGCCCGAGTATAAGAAGTCCGGCAACTGCGACGAGCGCCCATATCGCCCACCTTGGCATTGACGGTCGTGAATCGCCCGTACCACTTTTGTCAGGGCCACGCATCAATGGTTTTCGAGTTGGCCGCTTTGGCGCCGATGGTGGGGGTGGAGGGGGTAATTGTGGCACAGCAACATGATACGGCAGGTTCGCCTACTGCGTGCCGTCGTTTCTATCCAAGGGAATCCACCGTTGGAAATGTGTGGCTGGTTAGCGTGTACGGCGTGGCTCGACAATGTTGCAAAAACTCATGTAGCGAAGCATCAACAATAACGCTTACGTTTCAGTACAGCCGCGCGCTTGCGTGGATCGATGATTTGACTTACGAACGCGATCCGCATTCGTATGATTTGTGCGAGCGTCATGGACAGCGGATGACGGTTCCAACAGGTTGGCGTTTGGAAGATCGTCGTAATCGATTCCGAGTGGTTGTGCCCAACCGACTTGCCGGATGAATCACACGCCGTGGGGTCCACCCGTCGGCAAAGGATTACCAGACTCCAATTTCCAGAGCGGCGAATTCAGCGTTGGTTATATCGTTGTCGCCTGGCTTAGTGCATACCTACTGGCGACTCTCTTTGCGGTCGCGTTCCAATTATTAGTTGGCTCTACGGATATAACTGGCGACAATGCGCCAACGTGGGCATTTGCGGTTGCCGCGTTTGCACTCTGGGTTCCTAATTTGGCGATGCTAGTAATCGTTTCGAATCGACGCGGAACGGGAAATTTTCGCCGCGACTTTTCGTTTTTGTTCCGTGGCCGTGACTTTTTGGGAATTCCTATCGGAATCGCGAGTCAGCTTTTATTGGTAGGAATAGTTACTTGGCCATTTAGACAAATGTTTCCGGACGCCTATTCAAATAATAACATCGATAAACGAGCGACCAATTTGGTGGACGCTGCACACGGCTTTTGGATCGTTTTGCTGGCAATGATCGTAATGATCGGTGCGCCGATAATTGAGGAAATTGTATTTCGTGGATTTATCCAAGGAGGAATGCAGAAGCGATTTCACCAAATCACGGCGCTTGTCATTGGTGCGATTTGGTTCACGGTCGTCCATGCCAATCCAATTGAATTCCCCGGATTGTTCGCATTTGCCGTAGTGCTGGGAATTTGTTTCATGAAGACCAAGCGATTGGGGATGTCGGTATGGGCACATGTGGCCTTCAATGCCACAGCCTTATTGCTCGTTATAATTCAGTGAACTCTGTTCCCCGTCAAATAATGTAAAGATGGCACCTGGCATGACAATTGATATGACTAGCGATCAAAGTATGACTAGCGAGCAGGACTTGCCGGGCAGTGACGACGCTCCCGACAGATTTGCGTTGTACACAAGAATTGTGTCGATAGTCATTGTCGCTGGCGCCACTGTGTTTCTACTAAAGACCTTGCACCTCAGTCTCATTTTTCGTGATAACACTCCAACAGGCGGAGACATGGGCGCCCATGTGTGGGGACCGGCGTATTTGCGCGATCACCTGCTCAGCAACTGGAGGCTTACTGGGTGGAGCATGGATTGGTATTCCGGTTTTCCGGCGTATCGCTTCTACATGGTGGTGCCGGCCTTGCTTATTTTGTTGGTCGATCTTGTCGTGCCATATGGAGTGGCGATAAAGATTATTGCGGTAATTGGAATTCTGACATTGCCATTTGCAACGTGGCTGTTTGGACGCCTAGCAAGATTTGCGTTTCCAATTCCAGAGTTGCTGGTGCTCGCCGCCACGATATTTCTCTATGACGAAAGTTTCACCATCTACGGTGGCAATATCGCCTCAACAATGGCTGGGGAGTTCTCGTTTTCAATTGCGCTCACCTTGGCGGTGATCGGTTTTGGACTATTTGCAAATGGTCTGTATACCGGTGAACGGCGGATGCTTACTGCCGTTGTTATTGCGCTGGCGGCGCTTAGTCATGGTGTCGTACTCATATTTGTATTTATTGGTGTTGGATTGATGATGCTCGTGTGGAGGGATCGCCTTCGAATCAAGTGGGGAATGTCTGTCGTCGGTATTGCGGCGCTTCTGTCGGCATTTTGGGTAGTGCCTTTCATCTCAGGTCATGCATATATGACCGATATGAAGTATGAGCCGCGACCAAGCGGTGCCTCCGATTCATTTTGGAATATGTTTTTCCCGCTTCCAGGGTTTTGGAATATTTCCATCATGATTTTTGCACTCATTGGCTTTGCAGTGTGCATATATCGACGACACCTCATCGGAATTTGGCTCGGATTATTCTGCGTCGTACTCGCCATTTTCGTATTTATTTCGCGCGACAGTTTGCCGGTGATTGGATTGCTGTGGAATCCAAGAGTTCTTCCATTTTTCTATCTTGTGCGATACATGCTGATGATGATCGGCATCTACGAGACGGTCGCCGGAATTGCACGCTTTGTCGCACTTGAAGAGTTGGGTCGTACGTCGGTGGCGAAGTCTGAACAACTTGTTGTCGTTTCGGTTCCCTCACCTATTCGTTCTCGACCGGTATTTAATGTCGCGATCGCGGCAAGCTTGGCGTTCACTGTCGCACTTGTGATCGGGTTTCACTTTCAAGAACTTCCGTTTGGCAAGGTTGTTACGAATTCAAACAATACGGCGATGTACCAGTGGGGTCCGCTGAAGACAAAATTGAGCAATGACGGTTTTGTTGATGGCTGGGCACGCTGGAATTTTCAGGGATACGAAGGCAAGGCAACATACGGTGAGTATTACGACGTAGTTCAAACTATGAAGCAATTGGGCGAGGACCCCAGTTTTGGTTGCGGCCGTGCGTTATGGGAGAACAGCAGCGAGTTGAATAAATATGGAACAACCATGTCGCTGATGTTGCTTCCGTTTTGGACCGATGGCTGCATTGGTTCCATGGAAGGGCTTTTCTTCGAAGCGGCTGGAACAACTCCGTATCATTTTGTAACTGCGGCGGCTATGTCCAAGCAAAGTAGCAACCCGGTCCGCGAACTGCGATATGACAACAACGATGCGACAAAGGGTGTTCGCTACCTTCAGCAACTTGGCGTCAAATATTTCATGGGCTTTACGCCTGAAGCCATCAATCAAGCCTCGGCTCAGTCTGAACTGACCGAAATTGCGCGATCTGGTCCATGGGTGATCTACAAAGTCGCTGGAAGTGACGCGCTTGTGGTTCCTCTTAACGAACAGCCCGTCGTGGTCCAAGCTGGAAGTGGTGATCCTCGCGAACGGTGGCTCGAAGTGGGAATGAGTTGGTTTCAAAATCCCCAAGATTGGTCGGCGATTCCAGTTGCAGACGGTCCAGACGAGTGGCAGCGAGTCAAAGTCAAAGTCGATTTGTCACGACGTATCGGGGAGCCGGGCGATTCCGGTCGACGTTTCGATATCGTTGTGCCAGTAGAGCAAGTTCGTTCCGTTCCGCTCAGTCCGGTGAATATTACAAATATTCAAATTGGCGATTCAGATGTCAAATTCAGTGTTGACCAGATCGGAATTCCAGTTCTAGTTCGGGTGAGTTATTTTCCGAATTGGGATGTGAGTGGAGCTAAAGGTCCATACCGCGTCGCTCCAAACATGATGGTGGTAATCCCCACAAGCACGGACGTTCACCTCTCCTATGGTCGCTCGTCGCTAGACATTCTCGCGTACTTACTGACGTTTCTGGGAATTGGAGTTGCGTTCAGATATCGACGACGTCAAACGAGTTTTGCTGACTAGCATCTTTACTCGTGTCAAATTTGGATGCCATTGTCAAGGCATATGACATTCGTGGCATTGTTCCTGATCAACTTGACGCAAATACTGCGCGCGCCTTAGGCGTTGCCTTCGCCCAGTTTGCCGGTGGACAGACAATTGCGATCGCTCACGATATGCGTCCGAGCGGACCAGAGTTAGTAGATGCGTTTCAACGAGGTGTACTAAGCCAAGGAATTGATGTAGTCAATCTTGGACTTGCCAGTAGCGACTTGCTCTATTACGCATCGGGCAAACTTGATGTTGCCGCCGCAATGTTTACCGCTTCACATAATCCGGCGCAATATAACGGTATAAAATTGTGTTTGTCTGGAGCACGATCGATCGGCATCGACAATGGTCTTCGTGAAATCAAGGCACTTGCGCAAGCGGTGCTAGACAACACAAGTCCAACTCCAAAAGTTAGAGTCGGAGAATTGAGTAATCGCAATTTGCTCGCCGAATTCGCCGACCACGTTGTGGGCTTTATTGATCAGAACAATCTTCGACCATTGCGAATCATCGCTGATACCGCAAATGGGATGGGTGGCCTGGTCGTGCCTGCAATCTTTGAGCACTTGCCATTATTCGAACTAGAAGTGATGTATGGCGAGCTTGACGGAACGTTTCCAAACCATCCGGCAGATCCATTGCAACCGGCGAATCAGCGGGATCTTCAGGCGCGCGTTGTCGCCGGTGGGTTCGATGTCGGCTTGGCATTTGACGGCGACGCCGACCGTGTTTTCCTTGTGGATGAATTAGGTCGCGGATTGTCGGGGAGTACGACGACTGCTTTGCTGGCGACCGCGTTTTTGCTAAAAAAGCCGGGTTCCACCATTCTCTACAACTTGATTTGTTCGAAGGCGGTTCCAGAAGTAATTGCCGAAATGGGCGGTATCGGAATCCGCACCCAAAATGGACACAGTTATATGAAGCAAGTGATGGCTGAAACCGGTGCCGTGTTTGCCGGCGAGCACTCGGGGCACTATTACTTCGCCGACAATTACCGAGCAGATAGTGGACTCATCGCGACGATGACGGTTCTCGGCGAAATGTGTCGAACTGGTAAGCCACTTAGCGAATTGAGAATCCCGCTTGAGCGATACGCCTCAAGTGGCGAGATTAACACCACAGTCCCAAATATTTCTAAGGTAATTGAACGGCTGGCGAACGATTATTCAAAATATTCGCAGGACCGCTTGGATGGACTCACGGTTGACTGTGGATCATGGTGGTTTAATGTGCGCCCTTCCAATACGGAGCCGCTACTCCGACTGAATTTGGAAGCGGCGACTCGTGACGAGTGTGACAATCATGTAGTTGAATTGTTGTCCGTGATCACGTCAGCGTGAGCGACAGCGAAGTACCATCACCCAATGACATTGGATGCTCAACTTCTTGGGATTTTGGCTTGCCCCGAAGATAAAGGCGCCCTCTATTACTTTCAGAGTGATGAGTTCCTCTACAATCCGAGGCTCGGACGCAAGTATTTGATTCGCGAAGGTATACCGATCATGCTCATCGAGGAATCATTGACGGTGGATGATGCCGAGCGCAGATTATTACAAGAACGAATTGACGCCGAGTTAATTCCCTTGACATTCCACGAGGAGGCATCATGAGTTCAACCTTTGCCGAACGCCGCGACTATCGGGTCGCGGATCTGTCGCTTGCGCCGTTTGGTCGCAAGGAAATTCATCTTGCCGAACACGAAATGCCTGGATTACGCGCTTTGCGCGCCGAGTACGGAAAATCGAAGCCGCTCAAAGGGGCTCGAATCTCAGGTTCGCTACACATGACAATTCAAACAGCGGTGCTGATTGAAACACTTACCGAACTCGGTGCAGAAGTTCGCTGGGCAAGTTGCAATATTTTTTCAACTCAAGACCATGCAGCAGCTGCAGTAGTCGTTGGACCGACTGGGTCTGTTGACGAGCCAGATGGAGTTCCGGTATTTGCTTGGAAGGGCGAAACGCTCGAAGAATATTGGTGGGCGACCGATCAAATGATGTCATGGCCCGGAGATAATGGTCCAAACATGATTCTCGATGATGGTGGCGATGCCACGATGTTGATACACAAAGGTGTTGAATTTGAAAAGGCAGGCAAAGTTCCGGATCCGACTACGGCGTCGAACCCAGAGTTGGCAATTGTGCTTGGACTATTGCAACGATCACTGAAAGCCGAGCCTTTGAAATGGACCACTCTGGCCAAGGGGATTAGGGGAGTAACCGAGGAAACCACAACTGGCGTGAAACGGCTGTACAAAATGGCTGAGCGAAATGAATTGCTCTTTCCTGCGATCAATGTCAATGACAGCGTGACAAAGAGTAAGTTCGACAACCTTTACGGTTGTCGCCATTCACTAATCGATGCAATCAATCGCGCCACCGATGTCATGTTGGCTGGAAAAGTTGCCGTGGTATGCGGCTACGGCGATGTAGGTAAAGGTTGTGCCCAAAGTTTGCGCGGTCAAGGTGCGCGAGTCGTCGTCACAGAGATCGATCCAATTAACGCCCTACAAGCGGCTATGGAGGGTTACCAAGTTGACACTCTTGAGGAGATGGCTCCGATCGCAGATGTTTTCGTAACCGCTACTGGAAACTCGGATATCGTCACAATTGAGCACATGTCGCGAATGAAACACAACGCCATCGTGTGCAATATTGGTCACTTCGACAATGAGATTGATATGGCGGGATTGGCACGAAGTGGTGCATCGAGAGATGAGCTGAAACCTGGCACTGATCTGTGGAGTTTTCCCGATGGTCATGCCATCATCGTGCTTGCCGAGGGTCGATTAGTTAATCTTGGATGTGCAACCGGTCATCCGAGTTTCGTTATGAGCTGTTCATTTTCCAACCAAGTCATTGCCCAGATGGAACTGTTTGCACATACCGAAAAGTATCCGCTTGGTGTCTATGTGTTGCCCAAACATTTGGATGAAAAGGTCGCCCGTCTGCATCTTGGCGCGCTAGGCGCGGTATTGACAAAACTCACCGACGAACAGGTCGATTACCTTGGCGTTTCGCCTAGCGGACCATTCAAATCAGAGTCATATCGTTATTAGATAGGTCAAGTCGAAGGTCGGGCATCCATCTTTAAAGCCGGAAGCGTTCGCGCCACCAAAGGCCCGATTCCGACGGCAAATAACACCGTACCGATTCCTGCTTGGCCACCAAGGGCGATACCGGCAATAAGTACACACACTTCGATAAACGTACGTGCTCGACTAATTTTGTAGCCCTTGGCGTTAAGTCCCATCATCAAACCATCGCGTGGTCCCGGACCAAGCCCTGAGCCAATGTACAACCCAGACGCAATTGCAACGATTCCGATACCAGCAAACATCATCAAGATCCGTGTGACAATACTGTGAATCTCAGGTATCAACGGCA
This sequence comes from Actinomycetota bacterium, assembly GCA_031401235.1. GTDB lineage: Bacteria > Actinomycetota > Acidimicrobiia > Acidimicrobiales > Ilumatobacteraceae > UBA3006. The sequence continues at coordinate 42,439 of JANNRJ010000017.1, read as the reverse complement.
AGATGAGATTCACGCTCAAACCAATTTCGATCGCATTGAGAATTGTGCCTAGTCCAAAAGGTTGATCTAGAGGAATCCACAGCAGCATTACAGCGAGACTAGTTAGCACGATTATTGTTCCAATCGGAATATTTAAGTGCTCGCTTATGCCTTGATGGAACACATCCCACGGGGCGAGTCCAAATCGCGCCCGCACCAAAAATGAAATTCCAGCACCGAATAGGACAAGACCACTACTGCAGCGGACGATTCGTTGAACAGGCCTATCCCTAAGTGGTGCAGTGAATGAATTTGACACTTGACCACCGTACTCGTTGAATTATTGACGGAGCGACAATGATTTTTCAAACCAGATGCAGCGGCTGTGGTTCGCTAATTCGTTCCATCTGTAGTAATTGTCGAGATGCGTTATGGGCATCTACCGTTGAAAAGGTGCCGGGAGCGCCTGAATCGGTTGTCTATGCAGTTGCTTACGCTGGTCGTGCTCGCCAATTGATACTCGGTCTCAAGTATCGCAATGAACGAGCGACGGCTCACTTGCTGGCAACTGTATTGGTGCATCGGCTAAATATTGATTATCGAAATGCTGACGTAGTCACATGGGCACCGACAAGCAAACGACGTCGGCGGCAACGCGGTCATGATCAAGCTGAACTCATTGCTCGTGCAGTCGCGCGGATGATTCGTCGTCCTTGTCGTTCACTGCTTATGCATCAGAGTCAAAGTGTTCAAACAGGTTCGAGTCGTCGGCAGCGACTACTTGGTCCGCGATATCGAGCCCGTCGATCTCGCAAGTTTCGTCACGTTTTGGTTGTTGATGACGTAGTGACCACGGGCGCCACTCTTCGCGCTGCGGCAAATGCTTTGTACATGGCAGGAGCGTTACGGGTTAGCACTATCGCTGTGGCTGCGACTCCCGCACTCTCATCGCGCAGATAGCATCAAAGGTCGCATGCAACTTCTAGATCGTATTCTCCGCGCCGGCGAAGGCAAGAAAGTAAAAGCGCTGGCTGGGCTTGTTCCTGACATCAACGCGTGGACTTCGGAAATTGGTGCGTTAAGCGATGATGCGTTGAAAGCCAAAACCATCGAGTTCAGACAACGACTTGAGCGTGGAGAGACCATCGACGACTTACTCGCAGAAGCCTTTGCGGTGGTTCGTGAAGCAGCTGGTCGGGTAATCGGTCAACGTCATTACGACGTGCAGTTGATGGGCGGTGCGGCACTGCATGCCGGCTGGGTTTCCGAAATGCGAACCGGCGAAGGCAAAACCCTTGTCTCAACGCTTCCTGCGTATTTGAATGCGCTTGAAGGCAAAGGGGTCCATCTCATTACCGTTAATGACTACTTGGCCCGACGTGACTCCGAATGGATGGGTCGAATTCATCGCTGGTTAGGTCTCAGCGTTGGTCTGGTTGTGCCGGGTTCGCGCACAACACCTGCCGAAAAACGTATCGACTACGGCGCCGATATCACATATGGCACCAACAATGAATTCGGCTTTGATTATCTACGAGACAATATGGCAGCCACAACAAACGAAAAGGTTCAGCGCGGCCATCACTATGCAATTGTTGACGAGGTCGACTCGATTCTCATCGACGAAGCTCGCACACCACTCATTATCTCTGGTCGAATTGCCGACGCTGCCAAGTTGTATTACCAATTCGCATCCATAGTTCGATCTCTCAAGCGCGATTTAGATTTTGAGGTAGAAGAAGACAAGAGAGTTGTCGTACCAACCGAGGCAGGGATAGAAAAGGTCGAACAACAACTGGGAATTGACAACTTGTATGACGAAGTGCAACAAAACTTTGTTCACCAGTTGCAGGTTGCCCTCAAGGCGTCAGTTTTGTATCACCGCGACAAGGATTACATCATCCAAGACGGTGAAGTAAAAATTGTAGATGAATTCACTGGCCGCATTCTTGAGGGACGCCGTTGGAGTGAGGGGATCCACCAGGCGGTGGAAGCCAAAGAGGGTGTTCGAATAAAGGAAGAAAATCAAACCCTGGCCACGATCACGTTGCAAAACTATTTCCGCATGTATAAGAAACTGGCGGGAATGACCGGGACGGCGCAAACCGAAGCAGCCGAACTCATGAACACTTATGGACTTCAAGTTGTTCCAATTCCGACCAACCAAGAAATGATTCGGGTGGATCAAGCCGATCTCATTTACAAAACTGAGGTGTCCAAGTTCGATGCTGTCATCCAAGACATCGTCGCTCGCAATAAGGTGGGCCAACCAGTATTGGTTGGCACGGTGAGCGTGGAAAAGAGCGAAGTTCTTTCCCGCAAGTTACAACAGCACGGAATTAATCATGAAGTTTTGAACGCGAAACAACATACGCGCGAGGCCGTGATTGTTACTCAGGCTGGTCGGTTGGGAAGCGTGACAGTTGCGACCAACATGGCTGGCCGAGGTGTCGACATTGTGCTGGGTGGCAATCCGGAAGGTCTTGCTCGCCAGAAAGTGCTCAGCGAAGGCCACGATTCAGAATCTCTTCTCGATGAGTTTGCTTTGTCCGTACCGCTCAGCGCGATGTCGCCTGAGTCTTTAGCCGCCCGTTCCACGGCCCAGGCCCGTTATACAGAATTGCTTGCGCAGTTCAATATTTCATGTCGGCAAGAAGGTGACAAAGTTCGCGAATTAGGCGGCCTGTATGTGCTCGGTACCGAGCGCCACGAAAGTCGTCGAATTGATAATCAATTGCGGGGTAGAGCAGGTCGTCAAGGAGACCCCGGTGAGAGTCGTTTCTATCTCAGCCTTGATGACGAACTGATGCGACTATTTGCCACGGGTGCGTTGTCATGGGTCATGGGACGAGCGTTGCCTGATGATGAAGCGATCGAAGCAAAGATGGTAACCAAGGCAATCGAGCGTGCGCAGAGCACCGTCGAGCAACGCAACGGTGAAATTCGAAAGAATGTACTTAAGTACGACGAAGTAATGAACGAACAACGCAAGATTATTTATCAGCGTCGAGATCAAATTCTCGAAGGTCTCGATCTGAAAGCCGCAGCGATGGTGTACCTTGCCGAAGCGGTTGATTCGCTTATCGAGAGTCATTGCGTTGCCGAGGCCAATGATGAGTGGGACTTGGATGGGCTCGCTCGAGAACTCGTCTCGTTTTGGCCAAGTTCGATCACCACCGAACAGTTGTCGAACAGCGCTGACACGGACGAAATGTACAACATCGTTATGGCTGATGCCTCGGCCTATTACGTCACACGTGAAACTGAACTTGGCGAATCGACGATGCGAGAAGTCGAACGACAAGTGATGCTGCGAATCATCGATCAGCGTTGGCGAGAACATCTCGAAGAAATGGACTATTTGCAGGAGGGAATAAATCTTCGAGCAGTAGGTCAAAAAGATCCGCTTACTGAATGGCAGCGCGAAGGATTCGAAATGTTTGGCACTTTGATGAAAGGTATTGCTCAAGATTTCGTCAAATATGTGATGCATGTTCAAGTTGTCAAAAACGAAGTTGCCCCAATTCGAGTTCAGAATTTGCAGGAAACGTCCTTCGATACTGAGGCCGCAGAGAGTTTTGCCGGGTTAAGCGAAGGCGAATCCGATGGTATTGCGCCGCCACCAGTACAAAAGACGATTGTTAAGTCGGCTGATGATTGGTCCAAAACGCCGCGAAATGCACCATGCCCGTGTGGATCGGGAAAGAAATACAAGATGTGTCATGGGCGCACGATTTAACGCCAATACAAGTTGACACAATGCGAGACTTTTCTAACGACTTAAATGAAATTCGACGTCGAATTGACGAAGCGTTTGTGTACTTAAAGGTGGAATTGAGCCGGACAAGAATGATTGAACTTGAAATCGAAGTTGCCCGACCAGACCTGTGGGATGATCAAAATCACGCTAAGCAGGTGAATACCGAATACTCAAATCTCAAAGCCGATTTGGATGAATTTGCATCAATGTCAGCGACTATTGATGATCTGGAAGTGTTGCACCAGATGGCACGCGAAATCGACGATGAAGGTCAAGAACCAGACCTCGAGCAGGGGATTAATTCATCAAGGTCAAAGTTGGATGCACTTGAGTTGCGCAGTTTATTCACCGGAATTCACGATGAAGCAGATGCGATTCTACAGATCAATGCCAAAGACGGTGGAGTCGATGCCCAGGATTGGAGCGAAATGCTTTTACGGATGTACACACGCTGGGCGGAGCGAAAAAATTTCACCATCGAAATTGGAGATGTGTCTCAAGGAACCGAAGCGGGGATTTTGTCGGCCGATGTGACCATTCGAGGGCGATATGCCTATGGCATGCTCACTTCCGAACGGGGCACCCACCGTTTGGTCCGTATCAGCCCGTTTGACAATCAAGGTCGCCGACAAACAAGCTTTGCCAATGTGCAGGTGTGGCCGATACTTGACGAGCCTGACGTTGAGATCAACGAAAGTGATATTCGCATGGAGGTATTTCGTGCCTCTGGTGCAGGTGGTCAACATGTGAACAAGACATCGTCGGCAGTGCGCCTTATTCACGAACCAACCGGACTGGTTGCCACTTCACAGCAGGAGCGATCGCAATTACAAAACCGAGAAAGTGCATTGAAGCGTCTCAAAACGATGGTCGCGGCGCGAGTCGAAGAAGAGCGCGAAGAAGAGTTGTCAAAAATTGCCGGCAAACAGGCACAAGTCGGTTGGGGAAGTCAAATTCGTTCGTATGTTATGCAGCCATATCAAATGGTCAAAGACGTGCGCACTGAAGTCGAAACTGGAAATATTGTCGCGGTTCTCGACGGCGATTTGGATTTATTTATGGAAGGATTCTTGCGCTGGCGGCGTGCTAATTCTGAATAGCGAATTGTGCGTAGTAGTGCATCGCATTTTCGGCAGGCGACTGAACAAATGACGGAGTGTCGCATAGACTGTTTCGACTTGGGCCCGAGAGGAGATTGATGATCCGGCTGGAGAACGTCACAAAGCGATATGGGACTGAAACGGTTGCAGTTCGCGATGCCTCGTTTGATATTCCAAAGGGAGAATTCGTCTTTCTCGTTGGTCCATCGGGCTCTGGAAAGTCAACCCTGTTGCGGCTAATCAATCGTCAAGAAAAGCCAGAACGAGGTGAAGTTTGGGTGGCCGGTCGCAATATCAATGATCTTCCGCAGTCGAGAGTGCCATACCTTCGCCGAAACATGGGAAATGTGTTTCAGGACTACAAGTTGCTGCCAAACAAGACAGTTTTCGAAAACGTAGCTTTCGCTCTCGAAGTTATTGGAAAACCTCGGCATGTGATTGATCGACAAGTGCCTGTGGTTTTGGACATGGTTGGACTTGCCGATAAGACCGACCGATTCCCCAATCAATTGTCGGGAGGTGAGCAGCAACGTGTTTCTATCGCGCGAGCGTTCGTCAACAGGCCGCTAATCATGTTGGCCGACGAACCAACCGGAAACCTCGACCCAGCAACCGGTGAAGGGATCATGGCCCTGCTCGACGACATTAATCAAACAGGTGCCACGGTAATGATGGCAACACATGACCATCGTGTGGTCAATGCAATGCGTCGGCGAGTAATTCAGCTCGATCGCGGCGTCATCGTCCGTGATCAAGAGCGCGGAGTGTACGAATAATGATTGCCCGCGTCGGTTATGCATTCCGCGAAATGTGGGCCAGTTTTCGCCGGAACCTCACCCTGACAGCCGCCGCAGTTCTAACCTCGGCGATCGCACTATTGCTCGTGGGTACCACATTTCTGATCCAGCGTGCATTCGAAAATCTTCTGGTCCAATGGAGTGGAAACGTAGAAATGATCGTGTTTGTTCGGAGCGATGCAACCGCGGAACAAATCTCACTTATTGATCAAACAATCAGATCATCGCCGACAATTATCGATCTAAGCAAACTTCGTTATCTCGATAAAGCGGCGAGTTACGAGGAAGCAAAGCGTATTTTCGCCGCCGATCCTGTCACTCTTAGTCTGCTCACACCGGAATCGATTCCGTCCCAGTTCAAAGTAGTTCCTCTCACCGACGATGCGACACTTGTGAGAAGTTTGAGTGAACAGTATCGGTCGTTACCGGGCGTCGAACAGGTGGCGCTTGCAGAAGATGAGTTTCAAGTGATTTCAACACTGTCTCGATTCATCCGCGTCGTTACATTGGTGATGTCACTAGTCTTGCTTGTCGTCGCCGTTGGCCTTATTTGGAACACGATTCGCACAGCCATGTTTGCTCGTCGTCGCGAAATCGAAGTGATGAAACTCGTGGGTGCCACTAATTGGTTCATTCGCGTTCCTTTCATGCTTGAGGGACTGTTGCAGGGCTTCATCGGAGGCGCCGTTTCATGCGGCTTTCTATGGCTGCTCAATAGTGCATGGACTAACGGAGTGTCCAAGTTCACCCCTGGGACAGGAATCAGTTCGCTTGTGGTTCCGTCTAGTTATCTCAGTGGCGTAATGCTCGTTTTACTTGCGATTGGATCGCTTGCAGGTGCGGTGGGTTCGGCAATTGCCGCCTCGCGGTTTCTTGAAGTCTAAATTATTAGGTCGAGGTAATTATTCATGACGTATTCTCAGATCTTGTATGTCGTGAACGACAACATCGCCACGATCACGCTCAACCGTCCAGATCAACTCAACAGCTTTACTGTCGTGATGCTTCGTGAATTGCTCGAAGTCTTTGACCGTACCGATGCCGATGACGATGTTCGAGCAATCATCATCACTGGAGCGGGACGAGCATTCTGCGCTGGCGCTGATCTCTCGGCCGGCGCCGACACCTTTAACTACGGTAAATTAACGGGAGGTTCGCAATCTAAATTGCGCCGCGACGGTGGAGGTCTTGTTTCCCTGCGGATGTTCAACAGCATGAAGCCAGTTATTGGCGCGATTAATGGCGCGGCCGTCGGTGTAGGCGCGACAATGACTTTGCCAATGGACATTCGGATTGCGTCGCAAGACGCTAAATTTGGTTTCGTTTTTACACGTCGAGGGATTGTGCCCGAAGCATGTTCATCGTGGTTCTTGCCTCGACTGGTTGGAATCTCCCAAGCCACAGAGTGGGTCTTCACGGGTCGAGTCTTTGACGCCGCCGAAGCCCTAGCCGGTGGATTGGTGCGCAGCATCCACGAGCCGACTCAATTGATGGACGTGGCACGTGGTATCGCCCGCGAAATAGTCGCCAACACCGCGCCCGTATCTGTTGCGTTATCGCGTCAAATGTTGTGGAGAATGCTTGGCGCCGATCACCCGATGGATGCACATCGAGTGGATTCGCGGGGTATCCAAATTCTCGGTCGAAGCGATGATGCGCGAGAAGGCGTCATCAGTTTTCTTGAAAAACGGCCCGCCGAATTTGGAATGACTGTATCGCAGGATTTTCCGGACATCTTTCCCGATTGGGACGAGCCTCAATTTTCGTGACTTCACTTTATGAAACAGTTGGCGGCGAATTATTTTTTGAACGGTTAGTGGATAGGTTTTATGAAGGCGTTGCTGGTGACGATGTGTTGTTGCGTTTATACCCGGAGCCAAACGATCTTTCGGGTGCGCGCAAAAGATTGACGCTATTTCTGATGCAGTACTGGGGTGGACCTACGACATATAGCGATGAACGTGGGCATCCCCGTCTGCGTCAGCGTCACTTTCCGTTCACGATTGGCGAGCGCGAAAAGGATCATTGGTTGACTCATATGTATCGGGCAATCGACGAAGTTTCGCCGAACGACGAAATTCGGTCACAGCTCACCGAGTATGTGACAAATGCTGCGACTCACTTGGTAAATCAACCGCCAAGCGTGTAACACGCCACGGCTGCCGCCGCAGCAACGTTGAGAGAATCAATTCCACTTATCATCGGAATGTTTACATGCAACATGCACTGGGCAAGCGTTAATTCACTCAAACCACTTCGTTCCGCGCCGAGCACGAGAGCACGACGCTCAATTGGTTGAATCTGAACATTAGAGATATCTATTGCATTAGGTTCCGGAGTCAGACCAATTGTTGTCACTCCTCGGTCGCGTAGGTCGGAAAGGGTGCGGGCGATGTCGTCGACGCGGGCAAAGGGGATATTGAGTGCAGTTCCCATTGAGACTCGCAATGCGCGACGAGAGAGTGGATCGGCTGAGGACGAGTCGAGCAATAGACCGTCCCATCCGAGTGCGACAGCCGTGCGGACTATTGCACCGACATTGCTCGGGTTATCGATACAATCCAGCACCAATAGTCGTCGGCAATTTTCGATTAATGCATCGGCGCGAACGGCGATTGGTCGGTGGAAGAGACCGATTGCATCCAGCGGAACCCCCAATCCAGTGACTTCACGCCGGATATCAACCGATGCAACAAATAGTTGGCCACCACTTTTGGTTACTTGGGCGTTGAATGTTGCGGCCTGTTTTGGATCGCACAGCACAGTATCCGGGACACAATCCGCATCCAATGCGCGTTGAACCACCAGGTCTCCCTCGGCGATGAAGTGGCCGGCGCTCAATCCAGCCTTGCGCTGAGCGATCGTGGTGAGTTGTCGCTCCCGCCAGCGGAACGCGTCAAGGCGCGAGTCATCGGCAGTGAATATCTCAATCACTGGATCTCAGCAACTATTTAGTAGAGCCAAGGAAATGCTTCCCAATTGGGATCACGTTTCTCCAGAAATGCATTTCGACCTTCTTGGGCTTCGTCAGTCATATATGCCAAGCGTGTCGCTTCCCCGGCAAATAATTGCTGTCCAACTAGACCATCATCAATGAGGTTGAATGAATACTTCAACATACGCTGAGCCGTTGGGCTCTTGGAGTTAATTTCTTTAGCCCACTGAAGCGCGGTTTGTTCAAGTTCGACATGAGCGACGACGGCATTCACCATGCCCATTCGGTGGGCGTCATCGGCCGAGTATTCACGACCTAAGAAAAAGATCTCACGGGCAAATTTCTGACCTACCTGTCGAGCCAAATATGCCGATCCAAAACCTCCGTCGAAACTCGCGACGTCAGCATCAGTTTGCTTGAAGCGCCCATGCTCTCTGCTCGCCAAAGTGAGATCGCAAACAACATGCAGACTATGTCCGCCACCCGCAGCCCAACCGGAAACCGCGCATATTACAATTTTGGGCATAAATCGAATCAAGCGCTGAACTTCAAGGATGTGCAAGCGTCCGGTGCGTCCCGGATTGATGCTTGCCGCAGTTTCGCCTTCGGCATATTTATAACCGTCACGTCCGCGAATGCGCTGATCGCCACCACTGCAAAAAGCCCAGACTCCGTCGCGCGGTGATGGTCCGTTTCCGGTGAGAATTACACATCCGACGTCAACTGTTTGTCGGGCATGATCCAAGGCGCTGAACAGCTCATCTACGGTTATCGGACGAAAGGCGTTGCGAACTTCCGGGCGGTTGAATGCGATGCGGACTGTGCCGTGAGAATTGGCTCGATGGTAAGTGATGTCGCTGAACTTGAAGCCAGGTACTTGGGTCCACAAGCTCGAGTCAAATATGTCAGAGACGGCGTCAATTGTGCTCACCTCTCCATTGTCGCAGGGCCGAAGCCCGAAGCAAACTTCGGGGCCGGCAGGGATTTGCTTAAGTCTGCGGAGCTCTAATCGTCATAGTTGAGGCATTTGGGCTCGATGTGCGTATTGGGGGAATTCTCGACTAAAACGTGTTGCCCATTCACTGCTGGTCGAATCTGACTGTTGCTTGGTCTGCGGGCTCGGTACAACGTCGATGCTCGTTCCGATGAAGTCCATGACACGGCGAACAGTGTCATCCATTTCTCTGGTCAATTGCTCATAACTGATGTTTAACGGTTGAATGTTGTTTTGCTCAAAGTATGTTTGCCAGTCAGCGTTCTCTGAAGTGATCCGCTCAAGTGCCGCGGCAATTGAAGCCCCGTCGTAGATCGGATCCCGCTTAATCTCCATGTTGCTATTCCACGAATTGGATTGTGCGGCGCGAACGAACGATATTGCTTGTCGAATTTCGTCCTGACGACTTATCCGGACCCACTTAACCGGAACATTCCAAAAGTCGGCAGTCAGGTTTAGATCGAGCATGTGCCGCTTGTATTGATTCCAATGCATTTTGATTCCGAATACGCCATTGCTTGTGGTATTGACGCGGGCAATTTCGGCGAGATATTGACGGTATGAGACTGGTTCGAACCACGAAATATTGCGCCAAGCGAACCGGCCCGTCAGCATTCGTATCCATCCGAACGGGCGATATATGAAACGCAATCTGGGCACGCCATAGCGCCGGCGAAACTTGGAAAAGTTGTGGGTTTGAATGTTCAAATATTCAACCGGAGTTCCTGCTAAACCAGTCTGGCGAAGAAGTGAGCATAATAATGTCGACCCGGTCCGCTCCACCGAAGCAACAACAAGCAATCGGGTAGTGACTGGCTTGCTCATGTCTCGGTTGTTGGGCCAGGTAGCCATGGGCAAAGTCTGGCATCTCTTCTTGGTATACATGAACCATGCGATGTGGATTTATCGGATTAGGACATATTGGAAAATATTTGGCGGGGAGTTTGGTTCGTGGCGGCCATGAAGTGACGGTGTACGACCTCAACAAAGATGCCGCTATTCCATTGATCGCTGTAGGGGCTAAGTGGGCGAGCTCAATTAGAGAACTCGCCGCAGAGTCCGACACGGTATTCACTTGTTTGCCATCACCTAGTGCCATCGAAGCCGTTGTTGATGGTCCAGACGGAGTTATCTCTTCGCTTTCCAGGCGGACCTTGCCGAGCACATGGGTGGACATGAGCACCAACGATCAGAGCGAAACTTTGCGCCTTGGAGCCATTGCCAAAAGCAATGGAGTGAACATGCTGGAAGCACCTGTAACTGGAGGAGTGCACAAGGCAGCCAGTGGCGACATCACAGTTCTCGTCGGTGGAGACGAAGATGTGTATAAATCTCACGCCGATGTATTAGCGGCTATGGGTTCGCCGGTGTTGTACATCGGCCAGTTAGGTAGTGCGGCATTAATCAAGGTGATTACGAACATGCTGGCATTCGTCAATCTCGTGGCAGTGGGCGAAGCGTTGATGCTGGCCAAGCGAGGCGGACTTGACTTGGCGACGGCATTTGAAGCGATCAAACACTCGTCGGGCAATAGTTTCGTTCATGAAACTGAGAGTCAAGTAATTTTAAATGGGAGCTACAACATTAACTTCACCATGGATCTCGCCCTCAAGGATCTAGGATTCGCAATGGAGTACGGCCGAGCATTTGGAGTACCGCTCGATCTAGCAACCATGACCTACCAAGCGTTTCTTCGAGCACACGCTCAATACGGTGGTCAAGCGTGGTCATCACAAGTCGTGAAACTTCTTGAAGATGCACTGGCAACCGATCTTCGTGCCTCGGGGTTTCCGCCCGAACTGCAATAGACAGGTATAAATTGGGTTTGAATGACAGATGATCGAAAGTTGCGAGCGGAACTAGCTGCGGCCTTCAGGTGGGCGGCTCGACTTGACTATCACGAAGCCACGGCAAATCATTTCAGCGTCGCGGTCTCAGGTAATAGCCAAGATTTTCTAATTAATCCACGAGGTCGTTCATTTTCACAAATTCGGGCCAGCGATCTAGTTGTGGTTAATGCGGTGCGCCCGAATGTTGATTCGTTAATGCGCGATGTCGATCCCACCGCCTGGATTCTGCACGGCGACCTACATCGTAATGTTCCGCGGGCCCGATGTATTTTGCACACCCACATGCCGTATGCAACTGCACTTGCTTGTTTGCTTGAATTTGAATTTCTCATGTTGGATCAAAATGCCTGTCGTTTCTACGATCGAATTGCCTATGACCGTCATTACTCTGGCATGGCACTCGATGCCACCGAGGGAGAGCGAGTGGCATCATTGCTGGGCGACGACAAAAGCGTTTTATTCCTCGGCAATCATGGAGTCATCGTGATCGCCGCCTCAGTTGCTCAAGCATTCGACGAGCTTTACTATCTCGAGAAGGCTGCTCAACTGCAGGTAATTGCGCTGTCGACCGGTCGAGAGCTTGCACTAATTCCTGACGAAATTGCTTCACTCGCTTGCAAACAATGGCAGGAGTATCCACAGGTGGCAGAATTGCATTTCAACTCGCTGATGGAAATTCTTGACAGCGAATCTTCCAATTTTCGAAACTAAGGAGTCTTTATTGATTGGGCAATTGGCTTCACTTGAATTGGGAACTCGTTCACTAAGTATTTGCTGGAACGATGGTCATTCAAGCACGTTTCATTACTTATGGCTCCGCGACAATTGTCCCCAACTGCGTCATCCGCAAACAAATCATCGAGTCAACGAGACTTCGGCAATCGCACTCGATATTGCACCGGTCTCGGCTGACGTCACATCCGGCGGGGATCTTCAACTCACTTGGCCCGACGGTCATATAAGTACTTTTTCCGCGCATTGGCTTGAAAAGTATGATTATTCAAGTGGCCGCCGTCGGAACCGAAGCAAATCAGTTTTGTGGGACGGAACTTTTGCCAGTGATGTGCCGCGAGCCAGTTACCAAACCGTGCTCGGAGACACGATCGGCCGTGTTCAATGGTTGCGCGGTTTTTGTGAGTATGGCTTAGCCATACTCACCGAAGTTCCAACTATTCCTGGAACTGTTTTGGAATTGGGAAATTCATTCGGTGAAGTACGAACAACTCATTGGGGCAAAGTATTCGATGTGATATCGATAGCCGACGCCAATTCGTTGGCTTACACAAGCCTTCCGCTCGCTCTGCATACCGACGAGGCATATCGCGACCCGACTCCGACCGTGCAATTACAGCACTTCTTAGTCTGCGATTCGGTTGGCGGCGAGGCAACTCTTGTCGATGGGTTCAAGGTGGCCGATGATCTGCGCACTGAGCACCCGAGCAAGTTCGACTTGTTGGCGACCACCTCACTGCACTTTCACTTCCGCGACGCGGATATAGAAATTGAAAATGACGGTCCCGTGATCGAACTTGATGCCGACGGCGAGGTTCGCTATGTTCGCTTCTCGAATCACTCGGTACAACCATTTCTCATGCCGGCGGACAAGATGGAGGCGTTCTATGATGCATACTCAACCTTTGGGGCGATGCGAGAAAATCCGAAGTATCGAATCCAAATCAAAATGAACGCAGGTGACATGTATATGGTCGATAATCGCAGAGTGATGCATGGTCGAACTGGGTTCACTGAGGGTGGCGCACGACATTTACAGTCTTGTTATATCGAGCGAGATGAATTACTTGGCCGTCTAGCTGTATTGGAGCGTGAAGTTAAATGAAAGCCGCGGTGTGTCGCGAGTTCGGAAAGCCACTTGTCATCGAAGAAGTCAGTTTGGCCGATGCTGGTCCAGGCGAAGTGCGGGTAAAGATCGAAGCTGTGGCGATTTGCCATAGCGACATTTTGTACGCCGACGGCGCATGGGGTGGGGATTTGCCGGCCGTTTACGGACATGAATGCGCTGGTGTCGTAGAAGCATTGGGAAGCGGCGTAACCAATGTCAAAGTTGGTGACCATGTCGTCGTGACTTTGATCCGTTCATGTGGTCATTGCCGTGAATGCAGTAGGGGCAACCCAGTTTCATGCGACACTATTTTTGCACTTGATGCCAAGACACCACTCGCAGATTCAAATGGTAAGCCAATTGTGCAGAGTCTGCGCACCGGTGGTTTTGCCGAATATGTAGTGGTCCACGAATCGCAAATTGTTGCTGTTCCCGATTCGGTACCAATGGTCAGTGCGGCGTTGCTGGCATGCGGAGTCATCACTGGTTTTGGAGCAGTCACCAATACCGCCAAGGTGCCGCCAGGCAGTCATGTTGTGGTGATTGGTACAGGCGGAGTCGGACTAAATGCGATTCAAGGCGCTCGAATTAGTGGGGCTCAGACGATTATCGCCGTAGATATCGCCGATAGCAAACTCGAAGCGGCAAAATCCTTTGGAGCAACACATGGTGTAAATTCAAAAACCGAAAATGTGAAAGCCCGGGTGCGCGAAATTACTGATGGTCGAGGTGCCGACTATGTATTTGTCACCGTTGGGGTGAAATCTGCATTTGATCAGTCATACGAGTTGCTTGCCAGAGGGGGCACCGCGGTGCTCGTGGGAATTCCTGCAAATGGAGTCATGTCAGAGATCGATCCCGGGGCAATGGCGGTGTCCAGTCAAAACATTCTCGGATCCAAGATGGGGTCGTCGCGGATCCAAGTAGACATCCCCAACTTGGTTGCGCTTTATGAACAAGGTCGAGTCAAACTAGATGAGTTGGTGACGAAGACCTATCCGATTGAAGAAATCAATGAAGCGATCGCTGCAGTGAAGCGTGGCGAAGCCTTGCGCAACGTCATCGTATTCTGAGTTTGAAGAAACCAACATGAAAATTGTCGACATTGCAACCTTTGTTGTCGGTAATCCACCACCTCGTATTGGTGGCCGCTACTTCATTTTTGTCAAACTAACAACCGATAGCGGAATCACTGGTCTTGGCGAAATTTATACCGCCACTTATTCACCTCATCTGGTTGCCAAGATGGCTCAGGAAGTGGCGGCGCGACATGTGATCGGCACCGATCCATTTCATATAGAGCATATGTGGCGCAATGTTTATGGTCGTGGATTTTCATTGCGACCCGATCTCACCACGAGTGGAGTAGTGAGTGGCCTGGAAATGGCGATGTGGGACATCATCGGCAAGGAAACCCAGAAGCCGGTGTATGAATTGCTGGGCGGCCGAGTCCACGAAAAATTGCGCGCTTATACATATTTATATCCGCCGCATAATCGAGACGCTCACTCTGATGATCCGGTGTATTCTGATCCCGACACAGCCGCCGAATGCGCAGTGCGTGAAGTCGAGCGTGGGTTCACAGCAGTGAAACTCGATCCGGCCGGTCCGTATTCGGTGTATGACGGCCGCCAGCCATCGTTGGAAGCATTGGATCGGGCGGAAAAGATGGTGCGCGCGATTCGTGAAGCAGTTGGAACGCGTGCCGACATTTTGTTTGGTACCCATGGTCAGTTCACAGCCTCGGGCGCATTGCGTATGGCCAAACAACTCGAAACTTACGATCCGATGTGGTTCGAAGAGCCAGTTCCACCAGATAGCCCCGAAGAAATGGCGCGGGTCGCACGCGGAACAAGTATTCCCATTGCCGCAGGTGAGCGCCTAGTCACTAAATACGAGTTCTCCCGACTTTTGCAAGCGGGCGGAGCGTCAATCATTCAGTTAAATCTCGGACGCTGCGGCGGAATCCTGGAAGGGAAAAAGATTGCTTCAATTGCTGAAACTTTTCACGCTCAGATCGCGCCGCATTTGTATAGTGGTCCTGTCGTCGGCGCAGCCAACATTCAACTAAGCACTTGTTCGCCAAACTTTTTAATCCTGGAGAGCATCCAAGATTGGGGCGGATTTCACGCCAAGATCTTGAAAAAACCAATTCAGTTCGAAAATGGCTATGTCATTCCGTCAACTGAACCGGGGTTAGGTGTTGAACTCAACGAAGAAGTTGCGCTGGCTAACCCGTATACCGGGAGCGACCTTCACCTGGAAATGCGTTCGCTGCCGGCAACACTTTTGTGATGCTCTCGCTGAGGCCAGACGGAGTTGCCCGTCGAACCCCGACGAACTCGCCAAATCCAAATTATGGGCTAGGGGTTGGAGTTGTACATCGACGTGCTGCCCACTAGCGTGACGAGCATGTTCGCAATACATCATGTAGCCCACCATCACGTTCATCACGTGACACGCAGGGCTCCCGTGTAACGCACCCATTTTCTTTCCGATTCAGAGCCCGTCGGTTTCACCGGCGGGTTTTTCGTTTTTCAGGGTCCGTATTTCAGACTAAATGAGGATTCAAATAATGACAGATACGATCTCACCAAAGTCAGTGTTATCACTCGATTTCACAAAACTCAGCGGTCTCATCGCCGTCGTTATCCAAGATGCAAGCACCAAGCGTGTGCTCATGGTCGGCTTTATGAATCAGGAAGCCGTCACCAAGACAATCGAAACCGGATTCGTTGTGTTTTATAGCCGATCACGCGGCACCCTGTGGCTCAAAGGCGAGTCGTCTGGTCATCGTCTTGCCGTACGCGGGATCAACACTGATTGTGATCGCGATGCTCTGCTCATTTCCGTAGATGCTCTTGGTCCCGGCGTATGCCACGAGGGTTACGAAAGTTGTTTCGTGCGCCAATTACGAAACGACGAGTGGGAAGTAACCGAAACTCAAACATTTCAACCAGATGACGTATACAACAAATGATGCGCTTGGAGAACACAATGACACCGAAATCAGGAATCTTGAAACTTGGAATCCCAAAGGGGAGTCTGGAAAGTGCCACGATTGATCTATTTCGCCGGGCAGGGTTCCAAATCACGGTAAGCGAGCGATCGTATTTCCCGGCCATTGATGACCCAAACATTGAATGCATGCTCATTCGAGCCCAGGAAATGGCACGCTATGTCGAAGACGGAGTGCTGGATGCCGGTCTCACCGGCCAGGATTGGATCGCCGAAAGTGGTGCCACCGTGCACAACGTTGCCGATCTGGTGTATGCCAAACAGAGTTTTGGTCGAGTCCGGTGGGTGCTGGCAGTTCCTGAATCATCACCAGTGCAGTCGGTGCGTGATTTAGAAGGAAAGATCATTGCCACCGAACTGGTTCAAACAACAAACCGCTATCTTGCGGCCAATAATGTGCGAGCCAAAGTGGAATTCAGTTGGGGAGCCACCGAGGTGAAACCCCCTGTACTTGCCGATGCCATCGTTGAGGTCACCGAGACAGGTTCATCGCTTCGTGCCAACAACCTGCGCATCGTCGATACGGTGATCGAATCCAACACCGTCTTCATTGCCAATGTCGATGCATGGAAAGACGAGGCCAAGCGCAATCAATTACTGGATATCAAGATGCTGCTAGAAGGTGCGATCAACGCGATGGGCAAAGTAGGTCTAATGCTCAATGTCGAAAAACGGAATCTGCAAGCAGTTGTTGCAGTCTTGCCGGCGCTCAAGAAACCGACCATCTCCGATCTCACTGATGAGAATTGGCTGGCACTGAACACGATTTTGGATGAAGCTACGGTTCGGACCATTATCCCTCGGCTGAAGGCGGCTGGGGCGAGTGGCATTGTTGAATATCCGCTTAACAAGATCGTCATGTGATGATTCGGATCTTGCCTATTTCTCAAGCGGGTGTGGTGCGTGCTCGCAAGACACGACTGCTAAGTGATGCCGAAGCGGTGGTGGCACCAATCATTGCCGATGTGCGTCGCCGCGGTGATGCCGCATTGCTCGACTACGCGCGAAAGTTCGACGGCTTCGACGGCGACTCCATCCAGATTCAGCCAACGGGGGAACTCGCACCTGAATTTGAGCAAGCCATCGAACATGCGGCACACAACATTCGCCAATTTGCACAGATGCAACTTCCACATGAAGCGATGTTCGAATTCAGTGCTGGTCGTCGCCTTGGTCAGGTTGTTCGCCCCATCGCATCGATGGGGGCTTATGTTCCAGCAAGTCGTTATCCACTGCCGTCCACGCTGTTGATGACGATCATCCCGGCACAAGTTGCGGGGGTGCCAATGACGTGCGTCGCATGCCCGCGACCAAGTGCAGAAATTCTCGGCACTGCGGTCAAGTTGGGCGTGAGCAAGTTCTTCTGTATGGGGGGAGCCCAGGCCATTGCCGCATTCGCCTTCGGCACCGTGACGGTACCGCGTGTGGAGCGCATTGTCGGGCCTGGGAATGTCTATGTCGCAGCCGCAAAGAAACTGATCGCTGGTGAATGTGCGATCGACTTCATTGCCGGTCCATCGGAGGTCATGATCATTGCCGAAGATGGAAATCCGGTATGGATTGCTGCCGACATGCTCGCTCAATCAGAACACGATGTGGATGCCTCAGCAATCTTGCTCACCACATCTGCATCGCTAGCAACTGCGGTACAAGCCGAGATCGAGACACAACTGACTGATCTGTCGACAGCACCAACTGCCCGTGCATCGATAGACAACAACGGTGCGATCGTGCTGTGCGAGACAATCTCACAGGCGCTCGAATTTTCCGATTCACTCGCTCCTGAACATTTGGTGTTGCACGACGCATCATGGCTTGGCGGCATCACCAATGCCGGATCGGTGTTTCTCGGGCAATTCAGTCCGGAAGCAGCCGGAGATTACGCAAGTGGCACCAACCATGTTTTGCCAACCTCGGGCCAGGCTCGTGTGCGTGGCGGATTATCAGCGGCGGACTTTGTCAAAGTCATCTCCGTACAGGAATTATCTGCGCAGGGCTTACGTGAACTTGTGCCGACAATCGCCACAATCGCCAGGGCTGAAGGGCTCGAAGCACATGCCCGATCGGTGGAGGTGCGTCGTGACAGATGAATTAGTCCCACGAACTGCGGTAACAGAGATGAAATCATATTCGCCACCACAAAACGGCCGTAGTGGAATGTTGCGGCTCGATTTCAATGAAAACACTGTGGGGTGCTCGCCAGCGGTCATTGCCGCAATCACGGATGCCGTCTCAGGGGAGTCTCTCAGCATGTATCCCGAATACACCGAGGCTCGTAACGTGGTGTCGTCATTTTTGGGAATCAATGAAAACCAGATGACATTTACCAATGGCACCGATGAAGCGATCCAGTTGCTCTTCAACACATTCGTCGAAGCAGGATCAGAAGTGCTCGTACTTACCCCGTCGTATGCGATGTATCGGTTTTATGCCGAACTTGCCGGAGCCGTGGTCCGCCAGGTCGAGTACAAGGTGGTAGACGATTTGACATTCCCACTTGAAGCGGTGCTTGATGCGATCGGTCCAAACACTCGTGCAGTGTGTATTTCCAATCCAAATAATCCGACGGGAACGCCGGTGAGCGAAGCGCAACTGCGTGCAGTCATCGATGCTGCGCCACATGCGGCAGTGCTCGTGGATGAGGCCTATGTCGAGTTCTCGGGTATCACGGCAATGAGTTGGCTTGACGAGTATCCGCAACTATTTGTCAGTCGCACATTTTCCAAGGCATTTGGCATGGCCGGTCTGCGATGCGGATGCCTATGTTCCCAACAGCAAAATGTTGCCTGGATACGAAAGGCCCAATCACCTTACAGCGTGAATATTGTGGCAGTTCTCGCTGCGGTCGCTGCTGTACGAGATTTAGCCCATGTGCTTGGTTATGTGAACGAAGTGGTGGCTACGCGATCACTCGTTGAAGATGGTCTGACAGCACTTGGACTTCGCTGGTATCCGAGTGCTGGAAACTTCATTCTGTTCAATGTTGGCAGTCGAGCGACCACGATTCGCGATGAACTCACGCAGACGGGCATCCTCATTCGCGATCGCAGTTACGAAATTTCTGGTTGTGTGCGGGTGACGATTGGAACGCGGGCGCAGATGAAGCAATTCCTCAATGAACTGGAGAACATACTGTGAGACGAGCAACGATCGAGCGCAATACCAAAGAAACTCAGATCGCCGGGAAGTTGGTGATCGAAGGTCACGGAAAATATGAAATCTCCACAGGCATTCGGTTTTTGGACCACATGTTGGAACTGTTTGCCAGGCACGGCGGTTTTGATCTCACGATCAAGGCCACGGGTGATCTGGACATTGACCAGCACCACACTGTTGAAGATGTTGGCATTGTGATTGGACAACTGTTTGCCAAGGCACTTGGTACGCGCAAAGGCATCAATCGAGCCGGCTATTTCGTTTTGCCAATGGATGAGACGCTGTGCGTCTGTGCCGTCGATCTTGGCGGACGTCCGGCGTTGGTATACAGCGATCTGATCAAAGTACGTCTGCTTGGAGACTTGCAGACAGAACTCATCGAAGATTTTTTTGGTGGATTTGTCAATCATGCTTTGGCCAATGTGCATGTCAAGGTGATGTATGGCCGGTCCAATCATCACAAAATTGAAAGTGTTTTCAAATGTTTCGCCCGAGCATTGCGCTATGCGTGTTCTACGGACGCCCAGTTGAAGAAGCAACTGCCATCCACCAAGGGACTGTTGTGATCGCAGTCATCGACTATGGCGCAGGCAACTTGCGCTCGGTTGAAAACGCACTGGCCTCATTGGGTGCGTCATTCAAAGTGGTGAGTAATGCAGATGACATTCACTCGGCTGGCAAAATCATGCTGCCAGGGGTTGGCCACTTCGGTCAGATTGCCCGCGAACTGGATGCTCGTGGACTTCGAGATGCCATTGTTGGGCGCATCGAATCGGGTGCGATGTTTATCGGTGTATGTCTCGGAGTGCAAGTGTTGTATGAGGCCAGTGCCGAAGCCACAGGGGTTGTAGGTTTCGGTGTTCTCGCCGGAATGGTAGAGCAGTTCAGTGCTCCCCAACGCGTTCCGCACATGGGCTGGAACAGCGTGTCAGTCAATGGCGCTTCACGGTTGTTGCGGGATATTGACGATGGTGAGCATTTCTATTTTGCCCACAGTTACTTCGGCCCCGTTATTGCATCGACGACAGCCATCACGACACATGGTGTGTCGTTTTCGGCGGCTATCGAGTGCGACAACATATTTGGCGTTCAGTTTCACCCCGAAAAGTCGGGTCGTGCGGGGTTGCGTGTGCTCCAGAATTTTGTCGAGCTATAGATGTTGACCAAACGAATCATCCCGTGTCTGGATGTGGACAATGGTCGAGTTGTTAAGGGTGTCAATTTTGTCAATCTTCGCGATGCAGGTGACCCGGTTGAACTGGCTAAGCGATACAACGACGAAGGAGCAGACGAATTGGTGTTTCTCGACATCGCTGCCTCCAGCGACAATCGCGAAACCATGATCGACGTTGTATCTCGCACGGCGCAACAGGTGTTCATTCCTCTCACCGTTGGCGGGGGGATCCGTTCAGTGGCAGATGCACGAAAAATCTTGCACGCTGGTGCCGACAAAGTCAGTGTCAATACTTCTGCAGTTCGTCGACCTGAGCTATTGCATGAACTCAGCGAGGAATTTGGCAGTCAAGCAGTCGTCCTTGCCATCGATGCCCGCCGCTCGGCATCGGGCTGGAGTGTGTTCACCGCGGGTGGTCGCCACGATGAAGGCATCGATGCTGTGCACTGGGCGCAATCCGGCGATGCACTTGGTGCCGGTGAGATTCTGCTGACGTCAATGGACACTGACGGTGTGCAGGGCGGCTTTGATCTGGCGCTCACCAAGGCGGTGCATGATGCAACGCGGGTTCCCTTGATTGCCTCTGGTGGCGCCGGATCGCTGGAAGACTTCCGCGATGTGTTGCTAGTTTCCGATGCGGCTCTCGCCGCCTCGGTATTTCATTTTGGATCACTTACCATCGCTGAACTCAAGAACTTTCTCGCTGATCAGCACATCGCGGTTCGCCGATGATTGTTCCCTGCATCGATCTGATGGGTGGCAAGGTCGTGCAACTCGTGCAGGGACAAGGCAAAGCACTTGAGGGTGCACCACCGCTTGACACATTGGAACTTTTCGCTGGCTTCCCAGAAATTCAGGTCATCGATCTAGATGCGGCGATGGGGGCTGGCGACAACTCCACGATCGTCGAACAACTGTGCGCGCGGGCTCGCTGTCGTGTCGGCGGAGGAGTGCGCAGCGCCGCGCGAGCCGCCGAACTAATTGCGCTTGGCGCACATCGAGTAATTGTCGGCACGGCGGCGTTTACACCAGATCTTTCCCACATCGTCGATGCCGTGGGCGTAGAGAAACTTGTGATCGCTCTCGATTCCAAAAGTGGAAAAGTTGTTGTCAAAGGTTGGAAGGAGTCGACCGCGTTTACGGCAATCGACGCGATGGCCGACCTCGCCGCGTCATGTGGTGGTTTCTTGTGTACCTATGTGGACAAGGAAGGCTTGATGGTGGGTACCGATCTGGAATGGTTTGCCCAACTTCGAGCCGCAACGAACCACGAAATTACCGCAGCCGGTGGAATCACCACCTTGGATGACATCAAGACACTTAATTCACTGAACATTCATGCCGCGATTGGGATGGCTCTATATACCGGTCGTCTTTCATTGGATGAATTGCGAGCGCTTAACTGAGACCGTTCGCCATGGGGTCGACGAAGGTACTAACCGTGTGACCTATTTCGTCTCGTTCGTAGCTAGTTCCAACCAACGATGTTGTGTAAGTTGGGGACAAGACATCATCAAGGCTCGGAGGCTTAAATGAGCGATCAACCCTCACGCACATATGCCGCAATTAATCGAGAAGCTGTTTGGCTGATGACCCTACTTGTTGCAGTCGCGGCGCTGATCGTCTCATTGATGGCATTCGGTAATTCCGGAAGTAGCGGTAGCAAAACTACTGGGACGGATAGCAATACTGTCGTGACAACTGGCGATGCACTGGTGTTCGATATCGAACTCGGTGACTTTTTCATTAAGCCATCGAGCATTGATGTGCCACCCGGCGCGACCATCACACTTCAGGTCTCCAATACCGGGAAAGTTCCCCACGACCTGTGGGTGAGTGACGCTCAGCGCACAGAGATGCTCGATCCAGGAGCCAGCGAGACCGTCACCTTCGGACCATTCGATGCATCCGTCGAAGCGGTGTGTTCGGTACCTGGACACAAAGAGGCAGGCATGATTATGACCATTAATGTCACGGGCACAGCGCCTGCAGCTGGTCATACTGACGGCACAGCAGATGACAGTGCCGTGATTGATCCTCAGGCTATGCCAGCAGCCGATTGGCAGGGCCGAGACCCCGTCCTTCCACCGGTCGAATCCGGCACAGTCCACGAAGTCACCTTTGAAGTCACCGAGATAGTGATGGAAGTCGCCCCGGGTGTGAAGCAGGAGATGTGGACGTTCAATAACCAAGTGCCTGGACCGGTGCTACGCGGCAAAGTGGGCGACACATTTCGAGTCACCTTGGTAAATAGCGGGGCCCTCGGTCACTCCATCGACTTTCACGCCAGCATGGTGGCTTGGGACGATGAGATGCGCACGATCCAAACTGGTGAATCGCTGGTGTATGAATTCACTGCTCAATTCGCAGGGGCGTTTATGTACCACTGCGGTACTGCACCCGTTTTGCATCACATCGGTAACGGCATGTATGGCGTGATCATTATTGATCCGCCGGATCTCGCTCCGGTGGCCAAAGAGTTCGTGGTTATGCAAAGCGAGTTGTACCTCGGTCCCGATGGCAAGCCAGGGAATCTCACCAAGATGCTGAATAATGACTGGGATGCGGTGGTTTTTAACGGGTACTACAACCAGTACAAGTTCGATCCGATCGAAGTGGATGCCAATACGCGCTACCGGATGTGGGTACTCAATGACGGACCCAGTGAAAACTCCGCATTCCACATCGTTGGCACGGTATTTGACACCGTGTACAAGGAAGGTGCGTACCGACTGCAGCCAGATAGCGGGCGGGGTGGAGCCCAAGCACTCGATCTCCAGCCATCACAGGGTGGTTTTGTCGAGTTCTCCTTCGCCGAAGATGGCCTGTATCCAATGGTCACCCACAAGTTCTCGAATGTGGGGAAGGGTGCGCTGGGGTTCTTTGCCGTCGGCGACGCCAATGTCGCCCTTCTCGGTAATCACTGACCGAGAACAATCGATGCGGTTGCAATACCACGAAGGGATGCCTATGATATAGGTACCCCCCGTGGGTATATTGCTGATCAATGATGACCGGCAATCCCGTCTCGTAAAGGAGAGTTGAGATGAGTGTAGAAACGTTCAAAGTTACTGGAATGACTTGCGGTCACTGTGCTGGTTCGGTCACTAAAGAGGTGTCAAAACTGAGTGGCGTGACAAAAGTTGATGTGGATCTCGCAACGGGATCAGTCAAGGTCGAGTCGAATTCGCCGGTAGACCCAGGTGCATTTGCCGCTGCCGTGGATGAAGCCGGGTTCGCAGTCGTCAAGTGAAAACCGCCTGGAAACTCGGCGTCTTCGCGCTGGGTGTTGTTGGCGCATTTGGTTTCGCCGCAGCGGCAGGCGCCGCAATCGGTCCGATCGATGTGAGTACTTCTGAAAATCATTCATTGATGTCTCCCGTCGATGTCTCGGAAATTGCGACAAGTGTCGATATCGACGGCTACACAGTGACACTGTCCGGAGATCATGTGGTCGGCGAAAGCATGCTCGTATTTGATGTTTCGCTCGCTGGCGAGCCCATCACAACTGAGACATATCTGGGCGCTGCTGGCCATCTGGTAATTATTCGGTCGAATGATCTCGGGTACCTTCGCTCGCGTTCGATAGATGGGACGAGTGGCTCGGTTCATTTCATTGCTGAGTTTCCGACTGAGGGAACGTATCGACTGTTCTTTGATTTTGCCCATGCCGGCAGAATTCGCACCGCCGCGTTCACTGTCGAGATTGAACCGACATGAGTATCAATATCACCGAACCGACAGTGTCGGATGTGCAACTCGATATCGGCGGTATGACGTGTGCGTCATGTGCGGCAAGAATTGAAAAGCGTCTGAACAAACTTGATGGTGTCAGCGCATCCGTGAACTACTCGACGGAAAAAGCAAGGATCACCGTCACCGACGCGTCCTTGACCACCGAGGATCTCATTTCTCAAATCGAAGGTGCCGGTTACACGGCAGCAATTCCTCAACCGAAAGGTCTTGCCCACATGTCTGTGGTTGGCCAATCGGTTGACACCGATCCGAATGAACCGACCCGAGTTCTACGTCAGCGACTCGTGATATCAGCGGTTTTGTCGATTCCGGTGCTGCTATTCACGATGGTTCCGGCATCGCAGTTTGATGGCTGGCAGTGGCTGTCGCTGACCTTGACCTCACCGGTGGTGGTATGGGGTGCGTGGCCATTCCATCGTGCGGCGTGGGCGAATCTTCGCCATGCAACTGCGACGATGGACACGCTAATTTCGGTCGGTACGTTGGCTGCGTTCGGATGGTCCCTGTACGCACTTTTCGTCGGTGACGCAGGTGATTTATCAATGCGTCATGGTTTCTCACTCACTCCACAAAGAGGGATGGGTTCGAGTCAGATTTATCTCGAAGTTGCCTCTGCCTTGACGGTGTTTATTCTTGCCGGCCGATATTTCGAAGCGTTAGCCAAACGGCGGTCTGGTGCGGCGTTGCGTGCATTGCTGGAACTCGGCGCAAAGGACGTCGCCGTTCTCCGCGATGGAGTGGAGAGCCGAATCCCCGTCGAGCAACTGGTTGTCGGAGATCGATTTGTCATCCGACCTGGCGAAAAAATTGCCACTGACGGAGTAGTTGAAGAGGGCACATCGGCAATAGATGCGTCGTTAGTAACCGGTGAACCGGTACCAGTCGAGGTCGGACCTGGCGATGTAGTTGTTGGTGCGACAATGAACGCCGGCGGGCGGCTCGTCGTGCGTGCTACACGAGTCGGTGCGGATACGGCCCTCGCTCAGATCGCACTATTGGTTGAGAATGCCCAAACCGGGAAAGCGCAAATACAGCGTCTCGCCGACCGTGTGTCGGGAATCTTCGTACCCGTAGTGATCGTGCTGGCGGCAATGACACTTGGGTTTTGGCTCACCGCAGCAAGCACCGACGGCGCAACTTTGGCGTTCACGGCGGCAGTTGCGGTGCTGATCATTGCCTGCCCGTGTGCTCTTGGATTGGCGACACCAACTGCGCTGATGGTCGGCACCGGTCGAGGAGCACAACTTGGCATTTTAATCAAAGGTCCAGAGGTACTTGAATCAACGCGCAAGGTCGACACCATCGTGCTCGACAAAACCGGCACGGTTACAACGGGTCGGATGGCACTCGTCGATGTAGTTGCAACTTCCCAAGCGACGACCGATGAGGTGTTGTATTTCGCTGGCTCTTTGGAAGATGCGTCCGAACATCCCATTGCTGTGGCGATTGCGTCAGGAGCGCGTAAGCGCGGCATCACCCTTGGTGCCGTTGAGTCATTCGGTAACACCGAGGGCCTCGGTGTGCAGGGAGTTGTCGATGGTCATGCCGTGATCGTTGGCCGCGAGCGATTCCTTGGCGATTGGTCGCTTCAACTTGACGAAGATCTGACGACTGCTCGCGACGCGTCCGAAGCCGCAGGCCAGACTCCGGTTTTCGTCGGATGGGATGGTGTGGTTCGGGGGATGCTCGTCGTGGCCGACACGATCAAGGACACCTCGGCAGAAGCAATTGTTGCGCTTCGCGCCTTGGGGCTACATCCTGTTTTACTGACCGGTGACAATGCGCGCGCCGCGAATGCCATTGCGGCACAAGTGGGGATTGATGAGGTAATTGCCGAGGTGCTGCCGACAGACAAAGTGGATGTCATTCTTCGACTGCAGGCCGAGGGTCGAGTGGTGGCAATGGTTGGTGATGGAGTGAATGATGCAGCTGCTCTTGCTCAAGCTGATCTCGGTTTGGCAATGGGTACCGGCACCGACGTCGCTATTGAGGCCAGCGATCTCACTCTTGTGCGTGGAGATCTGCGTACCGCCGCCGATGCGATTCGGTTATCGCGACGGACATTGGCGACGATAAAGGGAAACCTATTCTGGGCGTTTGCCTACAACATTGCTGCCCTGCCCCTTGCCGCATCGGGGTTGCTCAATCCGATGTTGGCCGGTGCGGCAATGGCTTTTTCCAGCGTGTTCGTCGTATCCAACAGTCTTCGCTTACGCCGATTCTCGTGATTGCGATAAATTCCTCTCGCCAACGACACTCATATGTAAAGGAGCAGAACCATGGCCGCATATGACATGCAGAAAACAGATATCACGAAGCGGCTCGCCCGTATCGAAGGACAGGTGCGCGGAATTGCTCGGATGGTAGATGAAGACCGGTATTGCATTGAAATTCTCGATCAGGTATCGGCAATCACGAAAGCTCTTCAACAAGTATCACTTGGACTTCTGCACGACCATCTCGAACATTGTGTCGTCGATGCCGTTCACGCGGGCGGGCCACAGGCCCAAGAAAAGATCGAGGAAGCCACGTCGGCCATCGCTCGTTTAATGCGTAGTTGATACTCCTCGAGAATTCGACCTCAGAACTAAGGGTTTCGACCAAGCATCGTCAGCAATTCGCGTTGCGGGTCAGTCCCGGCGACGGGTGAAGGCGCACCGTCGCCGAACATTCCGCTACCAGCGAACATCTCGGCTTGTGGTTTCACGACTTCCAAACATGCGGCGACCAGGGCTGGGTCGAGATCGGTTGATTGTCCGGTTGCCTTGGCCAGATCCCAACCGTGTACGAATACATCGATAAAGCGGTGACCGCAGTACATCGAACCAGGAACCGGTCCGTAAGAAACAGCACAAGGTGCAGACATTGCACCTTCGCGTTCGAATACTTCGGCTGCGACCGCGGCGGAGTCGTCATAGGCGCGAAGTGGATCGGTACCCAGGACATCGCCATCAAGTCGGTTGCCAACGCTGGCAATCGTTGCTCCATTGGCCAACTCCGCTGCCCACCAATTTCCAGAAATCACGTGGTTGGCCAGTTCTCGAACGTCCCATTCCGCGCATGGTGTCGAATCGTGCCACTGGTTCGGCTTTATTCCAGCGACTACTTTGCGGGTCGCCGTCAGCGCCTGCCTATGAATTTGCGCCAGATCTGAATCACGCATGATGGGCTCCTTCGTTCATTCCTTAATGCGGATAGTAGTTGGGTGAACTGTGTCTGGCAATGGGTCAATAAAGTCTCTGTCAGGTTTGGGTTGACAAGACCATAACCAGCTGGTACTGTAAGAGTCGTGGCGACTAAAACCAATGCAGAGGATGTGCCAATGGATTATGACCCATCACGGTTTCCGGCGTTTGCCGTGACCGTTGATGTTGTTGTCTTGACGATGTCGGCCGGCGTGCTTCATGTATTGCTGGTGCGTCGTGGCGAGGCGCCATTTAAGGGAATGTGGGCAATCCCGGGTGGCTTCAAGCGTCCAACAGAAACACTGGACGAGGCGGCAAAGCGGGAACTAGTTGAAGAAACCAGTGTCGATGCGGCAAGTTTGCTCACTCAGTTCGGCGCCTACGGCGATCCGGAGCGTGATCCTCGAATGAACGTCGTGACAATCGGATATCTGGCGGTGTTGCGCGACATGGGGGCGATCATGGCCGGAACCGATGCCGCGGCGGCTGCTTTGATTCCGGTAACCGACGTGCTCAACGGAAGAATCGATCTGGCTTTCGACCATTTTCGAATCGTGCACGACGCAATTGATCATGTTCGAGTCGAACTGGAAGTCACGGGAATTGCCACCGCGTTTGTCGGAACGACGTTTACCTTGGCTGAATTGCGAGCGGTATACGAAGCCGTATGGGGCGTGCAACTTGATGGCGCAAATTTCCGACGGAGCGTTACAGCCGAAGATGGCTGGGTCATCCCGACCGGTCGCCGAGCTCGGTCAGGCTCTACTGGCGGAAAGCCCGCCGAATTGTTTCGAGCAAAACGAACATGGAAGCACGGCGGACCAATTCGACGTCCGCAACGCGCGAAGGACGGGAAGTAAATTCATGAGAGCCGTCGTCCACGATAAGTACGGTGGTCCCGATGTTTTGCGACTTCAAGAAGTCGAACGTCCGGTGCCCAAACATGACGAAGTCCTCGTCAAAATTCACTCCACCACGGTCAACCGAACTGACTGCGGCCTTCGCAGCGCCGAATATTTCATCTCCCGCTTCGTCACCGGTCTCATTCGACCGAAGAGGAAAATTCTCGGCAGCGAGCTGGCCGGCGAAGTTGTAGCGATCGGAGCATACGTTAGCCAGTTCGCGATCGGTGACGAAGTCTTTGGCGTAAGAGCGGGCGCACATGCCGGGTATGTTTGCGTTCGGGAGAGCGGCGCGCTGGCACACAAGCCGACCAACATGCCCTTCGATGAAGCGGCAGCAGTATGCGATGGAGCGATCATCGCTCTAGCCGGTCTGAAACGCGCCAAGCTCTGGAATGGGCGAAGCATCCTCATCTATGGCGCTTCCGGTTCGATCGGCACAGCCACCGTGCAATTGGCCAGGTACTTTGATGCCGACGTTACTGCGGTGTGCAATACCCAGAATCTTGAACTGGTGAGATCGCTCGGAGCCGACCGAGTCGTCGACTACTTGCAAGAGGACTTCACCAAAGATGGTGAAACGTACGACGTCATCTTCGACGCGGTGGGCAAGCTTTCGTTTAGGCGGTGTAGACGATCATTGAGGTCGGGCGGAATCTACATCGCATCTGACTTGGGGTTCATGTGGCATGTTCCACTCTTGGCCTTGTTGACCCGGTGGATAGGGGACAAGAAGGTGATTCTTTTGATGCCGAAATATACGAAGGCAAACGTCCTCTTTATCAAGGAGCTCATTGAGACGGGGAAGTATCGGGCGGTCATCGATCGCCGCTACCCGCTAGAAGATGTGGTCGAGGCAACTCGATACGTGGAAACGCAGCAGAAAACGGGAAATGTCGTTCTGACAGTCAGCGGCGACCGAACAAAGGAAATGAATTCATGAGAGCAGTTGTCCACGACAAATACGGTGGTCCGGAAGTGTTGCGAGTTCAAGAAGTCGAACGTCCTGTGCCTAAGGCAGACGAGGTACTCGTTAAGGTCCACGCCACCACGGTCAACCGAACGGACTGCGCCATTCGCCAAGCCAAGCCGTTCATGTGGAGATACTTCGCCGGTGTCTTGCGACCAAAGCGAAAGATTCTCGGCATCGAACTGGCAGGAGAAGTCGTGACAGTTGGGGCAACTGTCAACCAATTCAAAATTGGTGACCATGTTTTTGGGATCAGCCCGCACAAATTCGGTGCCCATGCCGAGTTCATCTGCATGAAGGAGAGTGCCGCTCTGGCGCTTAAGCCGACCAACATGAATTTCGATGAGGCTGCCGCGGTTTGCGACGGAGCGTTTCAGGCATTGGCTTCCTTGAGGCGAGCGGATCTCCGCCCGGGGCAGAAGATCCTCGTCTATGGCGCATCTGGATCTTGCGGGACGGCCGCCGTGCAAATGGCCAAGTACTTCGATACTCATGTCACCGCCGTGTGCAACACCAAGAATGTCCAACTCGTTAGATCGCTCGGGGCAGATGTCGTGATCGATTACACGCAGGAAGATTTCACCAAGAACGGCGAGACATACGACGTCATCCTCGACGCGGTGGACAAAACTTCATTCTTGCACTGCAGGAGATCTCTAAAGCCAGGCGGTGTGTACATCGCAACCGACCTGGGTCGGTTCATGATCGAGAACCTCACGCTTATTCTGTGGACTTCGCGAATCGGAAACAAGCGGGTGAAAATGGGAATGCCCCACTACACGAAGAAGGACACTCTATTTCTCAAGGAGCTCATCGAAGCGGGGAAGTATCGAGCGGTCATCGACAGGTGTTACACCTTGGAACAAGTCGTCGAGGCGACTAAATACGTGGGAACCGAACAGAAAACCGGAAATGTCGTCCTGACAGTCAGCGGCGACCGAACAAAGGAAGTGAATTCATGAAGGCAGTAGTCCACAACAAATACGGATCTCCCGATGTTCTAGAAATTCATGAAATTGACAAACCTGAACTCACCGACGATGGCGTGCTGGTACGAGTCCACGCCGCTTCGATCAACCCGGCAGATTGGTACGGCCTGACCGGCAAGCCGTATGTCGCCCGTCCACAGATGGGGCTACGCAAGCCAAAGAGCAACAGGCTGGGGGTTGATTTCGCTGGGACGGTGGAAGAGGTCGGCAAAGATGTCACTCAGTTTCGACCCGGTGATGAAGTATTCGGGGCGCGTAGCGGAGCCCTTGCCGAGTACGTGTGTGTTCGCGACGCTGTCGTATTGAAACCGGCCAACGTGACGATCGAGCAAGTGGCGACGATTGGTGTGGCGGCGCTTACCGCGCTGCAGGGCTTGCGAGATAAAGGGAAGATTCAGCCAGGGCAAAAGGTTTTAATTAACGGTGCGTCGGGTGGTGTGGGCACATTTGCCGTGCAGATCGCCAAAGCGTTTGGAGCAGAGGTGACCGGCGTGTGCAGCACGAGGAACGTCGAACTCGTGCGATCACTCGGCGCCGATCATGTCATCGACTACACCAAGGAGGACTTCACCCGAGGCGACCAGCGCTACGACCTAATGCTCGATAATGCCGGAAGCAGATCATGGTCAGAGATCAGGCGCGTACTCAAACCGAAAGCGACCCTCGTTATTGTCGGAGCACCAAAAGGCAGTAGTTTCCTCGGACCGCTAAGTCATATCGTCAAAGTACGGCTAGCGGCGTTAGGAAGTAGCCGCAAGGTCGGGTTCTTCATTGCCAAGTTGAATAGGGCCGACACGATGGTGATGCGAGAATTTCTCGAGTCGGGGAAAGTCGTTCCGGTTGTCGACAAATGCTACGAAATGAGTGAAGTAGCGGAGGCTTTCCGCTACTTGGGAGAGGGACACGCCCGAGGAAAAATCGTTCTTACCTGGTGACTCTGGCGCAGGGCGTATTCGCGGAAAGCAATTAGCGAGGTTTCTAAGTGTGCCCCGTGCACACGCCATGAGTATGAAGCGGTGGTTTACAAAATATCAACTTAAGTTGATAACATGGAGCCGCTGATTCTGGCGAGCGGCCGCAAGCACGGAATCACCGACAACGACATGCCCCACGCTATTCGAAACTTCATCCGATATGCCTAAGTCAATTTCAGAAATAGTTCTCCACGCAGACGAGCTTGCTAAACGATTCGAAAACTTCGACCCGTCACTAGCCCATAGTCTCGATCCGACCGAAGGAAAACTCATCCGAGATGCAATTGAACGAGCACATTGCGAGCAACGCATTGCCCAAGACGTTGCGGACGCACGCGGGGCTGGACTATCGTGGAGAAAAATTGGGGCAACGTTGGGTATCTCGGCGCAAGCGGCACAACAGCGGTACGGCTCGCTCGGATCTAATCGCTAGAAGTTGTTGCAATACTCAGGTGTAGGCTCGCCGCCGTGCAGATAGAGAGAGTTGGAATTGTTGGGTGTGGGCTGATGGGCTCTGGTATTGCTGAAGTGTGTGCCCGCGCCGGCCTCGATGTGGTGGTTGTCGACGCCGGTGAAGTCGCATTGAACATTGGACGCAAACGAATTGAGTCTTCGTTGGCCAACGCGGTACGTCGTGGCAAGCTCGATGTTGAGTCCCAAACGCGGGCGCTTGAGGCCCTCACATTTTCGGCTGACATGAGCGCGATGGCCGACCGACAACTAGTGATGGAAGCAGTGACCGAAGCGGAGGATTTGAAGACGGCGATATTCCGCTCACTCGACAAGATCGTTGAGGATCCCGAAGCCATTTTGGCATCCAATACGTCGTCAATTCCGATTATGAAGTTGGGTATGGTCACTCGTCGGCCCGAACATGTGGTCGGTCTCCATTTCTTTAACCCTGTACCGGTACTGCCCCTAGTTGAATTGGTGTCATCGCTGGTGACTAGCCCAGAGACAACCGAGCGGGCCGCTGCCTTTGCCACCGACATCCTTGGCAAACACGTCATCCGTTCCAAAGATCGGGCTGGTTTCATCGTTAACGCACTGCTTATCCCATACCTACTCGCTTCAATTCGCATGTTGGAGTCAGGCTTCGCCACCGCCGAAGACATCGACACTGGGATGGTGCAAGGCTGCGCTCACCCGCTGGGTCCCCTCGCTTTGACCGATCTCATCGGCCTTGACACCACGATGGCCGTCGCCGAGTCGCTGTACAAAGAGTTCAAAGAACCGCTCTATGCCGCGCCTCCACTGCTCAGTCGGATGGTCGAGGCCGGCCTATTAGGCCGCAAGTCTGGACGCGGGTTTCACACTTACGACCTCTGAGCGGTATCGCATCGGTGCACTCCATGTCGCCTTCAAAAATTTAACCATCATTTCATTAGCCTTCATACGGGGCTAGTTTGACGAAATATTGAGAGGCTAGAAATGTCTCACCTTCGTAAACATGTTGTCGCATTAGTTGTGATCGTTATGCTCGGCATTCCCGGCGTCGCTTTAGCGGCGAATGTTGGTGATATTTGCACAAATGTCGGGGCCAAGACCAAGATCACGGTGAAAGGTAAGCCAACCCGGGTTGTTTGCACTCGAGTAAAGAGCAAGTTGATCTGGGTTGCCGTGGTGGCGAAGAGTACGCAAGATGCTTCTGTCGGTCCTAACCCGAAGTACGAGTTATTGGCAGCTGATGTAGCCGCCAACGAAGGATCGTGCATGGTGGTGCAAGAGGGTGGGAAAATTGTTGGCGAGTGGTACTGGAATGGACGCACTCCTTCGACCTTGAGTGAGGGTTTCTCGACAATGAAGTCGACGGCGGCAACGCTTATAGGAATCGCGCAAACTCAAGGAAAACTGAATATCAACCAGAAAGCCTCGGACTTCATTACGGAATGGAAGGGAACTCCAAGCGAGTCGATAACAATCAAGCAAATACTCTCGAACAACTCGGGAAGGGCGTTTGACAATGCCGACACCGTCACGTTGGCTCTCAAATCCGATGTTGAGCCGTATATTTTGAAACGAGGTCAAGAAGCGCCACCCGGATCCATATGGGAATACAACGGCACGGCGACTCAAGTGATTGAAACGATTTTGGAACGAGCAATTAAAGGTTCAGTCATGGCATTTGCCCAGACGTATCTCTTAAAGCCCCTCGACTTGAAGTCCGAGTTGACCACCGATTTGGCAGGAAACGTGTATATGGTCGCATTTTGGCAAACATCGTGTCGTGATCTAGCCAAACTCGTGCAGTTGTATATGCAGAATGGCAAATGGAAGAGTGTTCAGTTGGTCTCTGAAGCATTCGTCCGCGAAGCACTCACTTCTTCCACTGAATTAAATAACGCTTATGGGTACTTATGGTGGCTGAACCGAGCCGGCACTTGGATGCTGCCCGGGAGCACGCAGCAACTCGCTGGACCGCCACATAAATCCGCTCCACTTGATATTTTCTGGGCTAGTGGGGCTTGCGGCCAGGTTGCAGCTGGCTTTCCCTCGCAAAACCTGATTGTCACATATATGCGAACTAAAACGCCACTTGACTTTTTATCATGCGGGTCCGACTTGCAGGCCAACGCAATGAATGGGCTTGTCGGAAAAATATTGGCAAAAATTACTGGCACTTAGTTATATTCCGTCCGTGGCGTCCAGACTTACGACCTCTGATTAGTGATCATTGAGCGAGCGAAAAAAATGACGATCCCGGCGGCGATGAATAGCAGTGCCATAAATATTGCCGAGACCTCAAGTTGACTGGACATCGCCACAGTGGCGATAATCCCAACTATTGGAATTACCGGAACCCAGCCCACGGTAAGTGGTACGCGAAATGGACGCGTTGCAACAGGTCGACGTTTGCGCAACACGATAACGACAATGTTCACCAGGATGAACATTGCATAGATCAATGCGTCAGTTGCAGCGGCCAGAAGTTTGAGATTGCCAATGAAAGTGAGACTTCCCGAAGCAATTGTCACCAACAGAATTGCCCTCCATGGAGACTGACGATTGTGGACGCGACTTAGTCCGCTATGCAAACTGCCTGTGGCCGCCATGCTGTAAATCATTCGAGAGGCAGCGGTAACCACCAACAGTGTTGTGTTTGTTGTAGTGACGAGTGCAATGATGCCGACAATTGTTACCGCTACGCCTCCAACCGATTCGGCCATAACATCGGCGAGGGGTCGCAGAGATAGCGCCAATCCGTCGGCGCCAAGCACGCTCACGGCGACAATCGAGACCCCGATATAGAGAGCGGTTGAAATACCAAGTGCGAGCATCAGGGCTCGAGGCACCGTGCGGTGCGGATCGTGGGTTTCCTCAGACAGTGTAATTACTTCGTCAAAACCGATGAATGCAAAAAAAATGAGCGCGGCGGCGCCGAAGACACCAGCTGGTCCATTGCCGCTAGTCAGATCGACTTCACCAACGTGATTTATCCCGACTCCAATGATGAGAACTAATCCTCCGACCTGAATGGCGCTCAATCCGATAATGATCCATGACGCACCTTTCATTCCGGTAGAGGCAATGAGCCCGACGAAAACAATGAGCGCAAATGCTGATATTCGATGGTCAATCGAGACAAAATCTGCGGCGTAACGGGCAAATCCAAGTGCAACGGTTGCCGCGGCAATTACCAGCGCAATTGTCATTGACCATCCAGTGGTGAATGACACCCAATTTGGGAACACCTGCCGAGCAAATTCATGCTCGGCTCCAGCTTTCGGAAACATCGATGAGAGTTCCATGTAACTGAGTGCTGTGAGCGCACAAAGTGCACTGGCGATGAGAAACGACAGCCATACGAGTCCACCGGCTAGTGCTGTCGCCGGGCCGAGCAATACATAAATGCCGGCACCAACGATGATGCCGACGCCACTGGCGGTCACATGCGGCAAACTAAGTGCACGCTCAAAGCGGTCAGTGTCAGTATTCATGTTGGAGATAATCCAAGCGTAGATGGAGGATGCGTTCGGGTGATGTTGCGAGGTCTGACATTAGATACGGTCAGAACCATGAGCGACGATCCACAGGATTGGGCGGAGAGTTTCGACGAGGACATGATCGGTGGAGATAGTCCAGTTACTTCCGATCAGGTGGAAGTTGACTTTCCACCGGAGCGACCGCATGGAATCCAGTTCGCTGATGCTGATGTCACCGACGAGTCTTTCGCGGAGCGGTCGGCACAGGAGCAGCCCGAGGTCTCCTCGACGGGCAACGTCGCCAACGAAGTGTCGACAACAGGTGAAGAAGATGACCGATGACCGTATACCGCGACCTTAGGAAACTCGTCGACTCGGCGGAATGGTTCGCCACGATCGTGCTCCCTACGCCCAGCCAATTCAATGACTCTGTCCATCGGTTCGATGTTGAGTGGAAGAACGCGCGAAAGCGACTCTCGGAAAGGTGGACCGACGAAGAACTGGCGTTGGTCGATGTCCAAATTGATCGACTTCATTACGATGGAGGTGGTGCGTTGATGCTGGTCCTTGGACAGCACGGAATTACCCTGTCAGAGTTCCACGATGAACAAGTCAATCAACTCGTAGTCCATGAGGGATCGGTACCACGCCTGGCCCCGATTATCGAGGCAAGGCAGCGAGAGATTCCTCATATTGTTGTCGAAACTGATCGGGCTGGTGCCGATCTCACTGCCTTCCTCGGTGAAGAAATTCTTTCCACCGAGAAGGTGAAGGGCGAGACGCTACACATCCACCGTGGTCCGTTCGGTGGGTGGGCGCAACACAAATATAAGCGACGGGCCGAAAGCGTCTGGGAACACAACGGGAACGATGTCGCCGAGGCCGTAACAATTCTCGCCCAAGAAGTAGGTGCACGTTTGATTGTTGTCGCCGGTGATATTCGAGCGCAAGGGTTCGTGTTGGCAGCACTGCCGAGTGACTTATCGGATATTGCAGTCAAAATCGACGAGGGGTCGCCGACTGGAATCGATGACCACGCGAGGCGGCTAATTTCGAACGTCGTAGCAGAGCACTTCACCGAACTTGCCGAACGACTCCGTGCTGGAATCGCCGACGGTATTGCCAGTGTCGACGCCCACGAAATACTCGAGGCAGCGGCCGAAGGACGAATCGACACGTTGCTTGTTCATGACGATGACCTCGACCTGCCCACGACAGCACGAACAATCGCCGACATCCTCACTGGAACTCGGGTCATCGACGCGGCAATCGTCGCCGCGCTCCGAACCGACGCCGAGATCTTCGTGGTTCCCAACCTTGCTGCTATGTCGGGACCAGTTGCTGCGATATTCCGCTGGTAGGTAGACCGGTACTGGATTTAATCCGCTATGCAGAAGTCACTCGCCGTTGAAAATTGGGACAATCAGTGGTATTTCCCCGGGTCCCATGCGCCGATGCACACTACTAGACTAAACATGGTAGTTGGTATAGTGTGACGAAATGGATTCGGCTCATGACCCTCAACTGCTTAAGGGCGTTCTGTCGCTGCTGTTGCTCAAACTTCTCGCGGAGCGGGAATCCTATGGCTACGAACTGGTACAGAATCTTCACCAAATTGGCCTCTCCGGAATTTCCGAAGGCACGGTGTACCCAGCGTTAGCAAGGTTAGAGCGCGAGGGTCGAGTTAGCGCCCGGTTGGTGTCATCACAATCTGGTCCCGCCCGCAAGTACTACCGACCCAACGAATCTGGATTTTTGGCATTGGCTGAGGGGACTGCCAATTGGCTGTTTCTGGTCAGTGTTGTAAATCCGGTATTGACAAATCCAATTCATGCACAACAAAAGAAGGATTCTTGAAATGAATGACAACATAACTAAAACCTTGACCCGGACCGATAAGTGGCGCATCGAGCGTGCGGTTTGGGCAGTCGACAGTGGCA
This sequence comes from Actinomycetota bacterium, assembly GCA_031401235.1. Taxonomy (GTDB): domain Bacteria; phylum Actinomycetota; class Acidimicrobiia; order Acidimicrobiales; family Ilumatobacteraceae; genus UBA3006. Next base: position 5,197 of record JANNRJ010000017.1, on the reverse strand, counting down.
TCCAAGACTTGCCTCGACGGACCCGAGTGGCGAAGCGTCGCGAACTCCGCGACAACTTGCGCGCAGCTGCACAAGACGTCGGCACGTTGGAGGCTCTGCATCGGCTCGGCGACTTACGAAAGTTGGCAGCCGAATATCTTGCCGCCGAATATGGCGATTGGGGACCGCGACCGTCATGGGTGGCAGGGTTCACTAGCTTGATCCTGTTCTACTTAAGTTTCACTTGGCTCTTGGAAATTGGGACTTCTGCCTTTCGTTCTGGCGTCGTCATCGACAATCCGGATGTCACGGGAACGTTTATTTGGAACGGAATCCCATACTTGCTGGATGAAGTCACTTTCACGTTTGTGGATGGTGACAGCACATCAATTGGGGGCGCGTGGACTCCGCTCACCTATCTTGGTCTATTTGCGGCGGCAATGATCGTAGGAAAACTCTGGCGTCTCTTGCCAGGACGGACCCGCGTGCCGAAAAATTAGTGGAGCTGAGGATGACTTTACAAAAGTGGAGCTGGGGGGAATCGAACCCCCGTCCATCAGCCGTTGAGCGCCCGTGATACGACCATTCCCAACATCGGTGCTACGCAGCACCACCGGCGGGTCGGCTAGCTGCTACCGAAGTAACAACTCGCGGCACGTCTTTGCATGCGGTCATCGGTCTTTCCCAACGTCAACAGTCTTTCCTGTCGTCATTCCCCGCTTCTGTTGCCGGGCTGCGGTGAATTGGCCCCGTGCGACCTTGCGGCTCACGGTTGCTCTCTACCCCCTAATTACTTAGGCGGCGAGAGCGAACTGCTTGTTGGCAGTTATATGTTTGCCCTGTTTAACGAGTCTGAGCAACTCGGGTCGCACGCTCGAACAGCGACACTGACGTCGAAACCTGTCAGCCCCGTGAACTTACGTAACTCATTCAGTGTACGGCACGGGTGTTCGATTCGCAAGGTGCGCCAATTTAAGTAGTCATGCCTTTGCGCTGGCGACCCTGAGCACGACGAATTTCAATTTGAGATTCTTTTTCGGCGATTGCTTCGCGGCGGTCCGCTTTTTGCCGACCCTTAGCCAACCCAAGTTCTACTTTCACGCGGCCCTTGCGAAGATGCAATGAAAGTGCCACCAATGTCAAACGTTCTTTTGCCATTCGCTCTTGAAGGCGACGAATTTGCTCGGAGTGAAGGAGAAGTTTGCGCGAGCGAATTGGGTCGTGCGCTCCCGTGCCAACCGCAAATGAGTAAGGCGCGATGTGCACACCTTCCAGCCACATTTCCCCACGAACGATGTGGGCATAGGCGTCGGCAATTTGAACTTGACCGGCGCGAAGACTCTTGACTTCGCTTCCGAGTAGCACAATGCCGGCCTCGACCACATCCAAAATGGTGTAGGCGTGCCGTGCTTTGCGATTACTCGCAATGAGCTGTGAGCCCGAAGAGTCTGTTTTCTTGTTCATAGTGCGCAATCAGCGTACCGCTAGCCTGAAAATCCCATGACGAGTGAACAAGCACGATCGTTGCGTATTTCGGCAACCGTGTTACAGCAAATTGGTGCACATGCAATTTCCTGCTATCCGGAAGAAGCATGTGGTCTGTTGGTTGGCACCAGGTCAACCGACACGGTGCTCGAGTTTCACTCTTGTGTCAACATCGCCAGGTCGGCACGGGTGTACACGCTGGACCCATTGCAACATTTACGCATCGAACGCAACGCCGAAGAGCGGGGCCTAGAGGTTATTGGAGTGATGCATAGTCACACCCATACCGAAGCGTTCCCGAGTTCAACCGATATTGCCCAGGCTCCGGATCCAGCCTGGCACTACATGATCGCTACCTTGATGCGGGGAGTGTCGGAACCGCGAAGTTTTCGGATTGCCAACGAGCAGGTCAGCGAAGAAGCGGTCGTTTTGATCTAGGCAAGCGGTCGGCGAATCTGTACAATTATGACTGACATAGTCAACAATTGGTCAATTAACCCGGAGTTCGTTCAAATGGTGCCTCTCGAAAGTGTGTTCGATCTGATTGGCAATACGCCGCTGGTGGATGTCAGCAATCTGTCACCAAATCCTCGCGTGAAGTTGATGGCCAAGATGGAAAGTCAAAATCCGTTCGGTTCGGTGAAGGATCGAATTGCCAAAGCGATGATTGAGAACGCCATAAAGGAAGGTGCACTCGTTCCTGGACAGCGGATTATCGAACCGTCGTCAGGTAACACGGGAATTTCGCTTGCCGCAATTGCTGCAATCAAGGGTCATCCAATCACAATTTTGACGCCCGAGAGTGTGTCTATTGAGCGACGTCAAATGCTCGCCGTGTTCGGTGCTGAAATTATTCTCACACCTGGAAATGAAGGATCGAACGGCGCAGTACGTCGTGCCGAGAAACTGTCTAGCGAGCATCCCGAGTGGTGCTTTTTGAACCAATATCAAAACGATGCAAATCCAATTGCCCACTATGAGGGAACCGGTCCTGAGATTTGGCGCGATTGTCCGGAAATTACTCATTTCGTATCTGGTCTTGGTACCTCGGGCACGCTAATGGGTGTCGGACGCTATCTAAAGGAACAAAACGCAAAAATAAAGATCATTGCTATTGAGCCCCCACTTGGTGAACGGGTTGAAGGCTTGCGCAATTTGGATGATGGTTACATTCCACCAATTTTCGAACAGTGGCACGGCATCGATATTTTGGATCGCAAGCGGGTTGTCCGTGCCCGCGAAAGTCTAGAAATGACTCGTCGACTGGTTCGAGAGTGTGGAATCTTTGCCGGTATTTCAACGGGGGCGTCATTGGCCGGTGCGCTAAAAGTTGCTGGTGAAATTGTTGAAGGTGTGATCGTGTTCATCGTCTGCGACGGGGGTTGGAAATATCTTTCCACCGGGGCATATACCGATGATCTCGATATTGCCGAAGCGGCGGCAGAAAAGATCATCTACTTCTAACCACCAGATACCAAGATTACGAGACCGATCAACACAATGATCGCTGAGGCAATTCGTCGCCGATGGTCACCTTCATTCAGCATTCGCCATCCGGCGAACGCTGCCAAGACCACGCTCGATTCGCGAAGAGCAGAAACATAGCCAACTGGGGCATGTTGCACGGCGATGAGCACCATCGCATATGCACCAGTTGAAGCGACGGCACTGGCGGTCAAAATTTTCCAGTTGTTGCGCAGTATCGGCAGCATTTCGCGGCGACGGGTTATCGAAATCCAACTCGATGTAATCACAGCCGCAACCATCATTAGTGCCAGTGAATAAGGCAGTGCATCCGAGAGCCGCGCTCCGTGGGCATCGACGAGCGTGTAGGCACCAATGGACACAGCAACGGTGAGTGCGGCGATGAGTGTTGGTCGACTGCCGGCATATGCCAGCACAAGCAATCCGGCGACCACTACAACAATTCCAATCATCGATAACGTCGACAAGTTGTCGCTCAACACAACAACACCACCGATTGCCCCCAAAAGTGCGCCGCCACCTCGGGCAATCGGATACGACATTGAGAAATCACCCAAGTCGTAAGCCCTAGAGAGAGCCAGGACGTATGGCACATGCATTGCTCCGCTGAGAATGGCCCATCGCCAAGCGATTGTCGGCATTCCGTCAACGAGAATCCATATTCCGAGACTTACCACGCAGAGCAATCCAGCAATGAAAAACTGAGCCCACAACGAAAGTCGCCGATCAGTACTTTGTTTGACCGCAAGGTTCCATGATGCATGTAACGCCGCCGCTGTAAGGGCGAGCACCGTGGCGAGAAGCACGCGAAGAGGCTATTGGCTCGGCGTAAACTTGAGAGTGATGCGTTCGGAGTTGAATCAGCCAATAGGAATGTTCGACTCTGGGTTCGGTGGTCTCACTGTTGCCCGCGCAGTTATAGATGTATTGCCGAACGAAAATCTGATCTATATCGGCGATACCGGTCGATACCCATATGGGAACAAACCCGCCGCCGAGGTGCGTGATTATGCCCGCCAGTTGGCCTGGAGTTTGGTCACTGACTACAACGCCAAACTCATTGTCATTGCCTGCAATACCGCCGCCTCGGTTTCATTGGACGAACTGGCCGACGAATTGCCGGTTCCCGTAGTTGGTGTTGTTGAGCCAGGTGCGCGAGCACTTGTGCGGGTGACAAGTAACAATCGCATCGCAGTGATTGGAACGGTGGGCACGATTGCGTCCGGCGCATATGAAAGTGCAATCACTGCAACAAGTGCCGAAGTAACGCTCACGTCAGTGGCATGTCCAGGATTTGTCGAATTTGTCGAACGTGATCAGACCAGCGGTAAGGAGGTGACCGTTTTAGCCGAGCGATTGCTCGCCCCGGTTCGAGCCGCCGATGTGGATGCTTTACTGCTTGGTTGCACTCATTACCCGTACCTGTCGCGAGTCATTAGTGACGTCATGGGACCGAACGTGGTATTGGTTAGCAGTGCCGATGAAACCGCTTTTGCCGTGCGCGATGTATTGCGCGAGCGAGATGATTTGCGAACAGGTTCTTCTGGCAAACACACATTTCTGTCGTCGGGTGATGTGACTTGGTTTGCCGATCTGGGTCGACGGTTACTTGGTCCTGAACTTGTCAGCGCTCATCATTGGTCAATCAACGCAGGGAGACAGATATGACACGACCGGATGGACGGCACGCGACTCAGTTGCGCAGCATGAGCTTTCAACGCGATTTCACCGAGATGGCAGCGGGTTCTGTCCTTGTGTCATTTGGCAAAACACAAGTGCTGTGCACTGCATCGGTGGATAACGATGTACCAAGGTGGATGAAGGGAAGCAATAAGGGTTGGGTTACTGCCGAATATTCGATGTTGCCTGGATCATCGCCAGAGCGAGTGGATCGCGAAGCAGCCAAGGGGAAGCAAAACAGTCGCACCGTTGAGATTCAACGACTGATCGGTCGGGCATTGCGATCTTCGTGCGATATGCGATTACTCGGTGAGCGACAGATTCTCATCGATTGCGATGTTTTGCAGGCCGATGGCGGCACCCGCACGGCGAGTATTTGTGGGGCCTTTATAGCTCTGCACGATGCCATCACTCGCTTGCAGCAAAACAAGATGCTGAGTGCCAACCCGCTGCATTCACTATGCGCGGCAATAAGCGTCGGAATTTGCGACGCAATCCCGGTGCTTGACTTGCCGTATATCGAAGACAGTACGGCCGAGGTGGATATGAATGTGGTGATGTTGAAACC
>JANNRJ010000016.1:0-2326 GCA_031401235.1 Actinomycetota bacterium | reverse complement strand
GTCGTTGCCACCACGTTACCACACACTATGACCTTGCATAGTAAACCATCTAGATTTCAAGGGAATTTGGACTATCAGTTTCAACTAGCTAGTGTCCGTCCGGAAATTCGGTGAAACCGAATTTCCGCAGTCGCAAACCGTCAATTTTGGCGACGAAGAATTTGTGATGGGGTGCGATGCGCTGTCATTTTCGAGTCAAATCGATCGGTTTTTCGTGGCTCGCGCGTACTTTCATCGCAGTCGTTGTTTGCTTATCCCGTTTGGCAATTCTCGTGGCCGTTTACGCAGCAATGCGTTTACTTATTGCGGCATTTGAATTGCCGTTTTGACGGGCTATCAAAAGTTTACCCAGTGTGTGCAAATTGCGACCAAGAATTGCTAAGCCTACATAACGTTCAAGTCCCAACTCACTCCGGTCGCGGCAGCGTTTTAGGCCGTTGCCTGCTTGCAAAGCACCGATGGCAGATTCAATTCCCGGATGCCGTTGGCGTGATTGGCGAAACTCCACTGAGGCACCTGCAAGTTTCTCGGCGTACTGCTTGGGATGCTTCGGCGGTAGGCATGGTGATGCAATGATCAGAGATAACTTCTCTTCGTTTTCAGGTGCGTAGAATCCACGATCGAACGAAGCCTTTTCGATTTCTCCACCATGTTTGTTTTGCGTTATCTGTGTTTGCTCCACGATGACGTCTTTGTCTTGCGCATCTCGGTGCATGATGTTGTAATGACTGATGAATCCAGCGGCATCTTCAAACACAAGTACCAAGCGACCGAATTGATTTGGAGTTCCTGCTTTGCCGCGTCGATAGAGCTGAGTATGGGTCTCAAAAAGGCTGAACAATTTTTCAGTATTGGGCACGGTTTCACCAAGGAGCACACGTCTGCGAGCTGTATCGCATACTTGTTCGGTCAGCTCTATCCAGCATTGTAATTGCCGTACTTTCTCCATTGTCGGCGGAAGACTGCTCTCTTCTTCGGCCTTTGTTTTCAGGGCTTTTGCACGCCGAATCAACTCATCAGTACGTTCCAGCAGATTCCCGTAGGCCCTTGGTAGTCCTTCCTTTGCCTTAGGACTTTTACTGGCACTCATCTGAGATATTACGCGAGCTTTCTCTTTGATGCGCCTCTGCAACTGTTGTGCTTGTCGCCAACCCGATTCTCCTATTGCACAGGCAAGAGCGACACACAACGGAATGATCTTTTTAACTCCATCCCAAATTAGGCTGCTCTCGGTTGGGTAGTGAATGTTCATTTCAATTACGAACGAATCAGCCCGGACTTCTTGACGTGCATCGCCATGTAGCTCCTGACCGTATGATACGATCACGTGATTGAGCTTCTGGAGCGTCTCTGGACGAATCATACAAAGCGTATCACGAATACGACGCCAACCGAAATGAGTCGATTGATCCCAATCCCCTACACCAAGAACGCCGCGAAGCGAACGATGGTTCTCGGCCAAGTCTTGCAGTTGATCATAGTCGAGATTGCAACCTAAACGAACGGCTGCTAAGACAACCACCTGCCAGTCGCTGAATCCCTCGCGGCCGATATCGCGACGCGTTGTGGCATTCAAATCTAACCCAATCAATTCCGTGACCGAAAACCTTAATTTTGGATTTGCATAGACTTGTTGGAGTGCCGCTAAAACTGGTATCATCTCATGTCGAGACTCGATGTTCAGTTCAACGCTTTCGATCGGATTGCAATCCAATCGAAGTTGGGAAGAAAAGCTCTTTCGCATCCTTACTGCTCCTTGAAGATTTTGCTTGAATCCATCGTTTCGCTAACGTATTCAACGCAAGAACCTCGAAAGAGGTTCTGTCTTCAAGGAGCTTTTTTCAAAAATAACCAATGTTTTTGTTATTCAAATTAATATCAGGACAGACACTAGCTAGCGGTAATCCAAGTAAAATCACTAGCTTGCGCGTCGTGTTAGGTAAGTTATTACATGCCGCTCGCCTAATTACCTCGCAGCTAGCGCTTGCGGCTCAATTCAACCCCAATTCTTAATCTGGACACAGCGCTAGTGCCCACGAAGCATTGGGTTTACTATGGCTTAAAAAATTCTCTATTGAGTGATTCGCCTTTCATTGAGAAAAACTCCACTGCCAGGGACCGGTCCTCCGGTTTGTATCGAACTCCGAGAAACCCGCCGCGGCTGGCTGAGTACGGGCGCTCGACCCCTTCGTAGATTGGCGGCACATCTTGTGTGTGATCGTCGCTTGTTGGGCCACAGCTGAATTCATGTGTGCTGCGACCATTGCGTTTGTCGATCGAGTGATATTGCCAGTGTCGATCTCCATTCATGATGATGACATTCTTT
>JANNRJ010000015.1:0-15786 GCA_031401235.1 Actinomycetota bacterium | reverse complement strand
TGAATGTGGTGATGTTGAAACCACTCGATGGGGGTGAGGCGCGATTTGTTGAGGTCCAAGGCACCGCAGAAGGCAAGGCGTTCACGCGCGGCGAACTTGATGAGTTGCTTGCCCTTGCCGCCGGTGGAATTGATCAGATATTTGCCATGCAGTCTGAAATTTTGGCCACAGCGCCGGTGACTCGACAGATTGGCCGTTAAAAATGCTCAAGGTTGTCTGTGCATCGGCCAACCCACACAAAGTCGAAGAAATTGTCGGACTACTAAATGGAGTTGTCGAACTTGTTCCCCGACCGATTGACCTTGCCGAAACTGAAGAAAGTGCCGACACTTTGATTGGAAACGCTCGATTAAAGGCACAGGCAGTTTGTGTCGCGACTGGCTTGCCGGCACTCGCCGACGATACGGGGCTGGAAGTTGATGCGCTCAATGGTGCTCCTGGCGTGCATTCGGCGCGATACGCCGGGATTGCTGCTAACGATTCGAACAATCGCCACAAGCTACTTGCCGAACTTTTAGGTGTCGCTATCGAGAATCGTACGGCACGATTCCGTACCGTCGCATTGGTGAGTTGGCCAGACGGACATGAAGTTTTCGCCGAAGGTATATGCGAAGGACGAATCGCTAGTAGCGAACAGGGGGAGCGAGGCTTTGGTTATGACTCGCTATTTGTTGCTACAGATGGTGATGGCCGAACATTTGCGCAGATGACTTTGGACGAAAAGCATCAACTTTCTCATCGTGGTCGGGCCTTTCGCGCACTTTCCAAGTTGCTATTACCAACCTCGTAAATCAATTTTCCAGCGATCAACAATCGCATCGCCCCGAACGACCCAGGCGATGTCATGCATCGCAATTGTCGGGTCGATGTGTGCCGGTGTTACCCGCACGGGTGATCCCAGTTCAAGTTGTGGACCCGTATTTGCGGCAATAGTCGTGTGTTCATCCGAACAAAACCACACGCTGTGATCGGCAATTGATGGATTGCCGTGATCCATACTCATCGATTTCAACCCGACATTAATGACCGACCATTTTGGCGTTCGTGAAATGACTGTTCCAAGAACCCACATTGCCTGCTCGAAAGGCAGACCCAATTTTGAATATTGCGAATCCATTAAGGAATACGAACCGGCTTGAACTTCAGTTACCCCAGTTGCATCGTGCAGATCGCAACTTCCTGTGCCGCCTCCCGAGATGATGTCGCCACCAACATCGTGAGCGGAACCGCGAAGAATTGACATTGCTTCTTCCACTTGTCGCCGTTGTTCAACTCGATCGGTGACCATCATTAGGTGGCCTTCGTAGCCCATCACGCCACGAACGGTAAGTCCTGCGCGTCGAGCCCGACTTGCAAGTGCTCCCGCCGCATCGGGCGCACAGCCGCATCGGGGTAGGCCGACATTGACATCGATGAGAACATTTTTGATTCCGGCCGTGGCCGCGGCGAGGAGCGTTTCGTCCGAATCAATTGCCACCGTGATCATCGCTCGATCTTGTGCGGCCGCCAGAGTTTCGAGTTTTCCTGCATCCAAAACCTCGTTGGCAAGCAATAAATCGGTACCCAGTCTGGCATCTGCCATGCCAATCATCTCTCGTGTCGTGGCGCATGTGAAGTGTGAGTGACCCGCTTCAACTTGGCGCCGAGCCAGTGCCGTGCACTTGGTTGCTTTGACATGAGGACGAAGACTTGCTCCCGGTCGAATCGCGGACATTGCCGTGATGTTGCGATCAAGTGCATCTGAATCGATAATCACTGCGGGTGTGGCAAGGTCGTGGATCGTCGCCGGGCTTGCAGCAGATTTCGAAATGGGTCGCGTGTTCACAGTGGGCAACTATACATTTTGCGTGGACTCTATCGTTTAAGACTTCGCTGTTTGCAGGATTTCAGCCCGTTGCGCGCCCTTCAAGTCCCGAATTGCGTACAAAGTAATCGTCGATGGTGCGCCTCGCGTTCTCAATTTTGTGACATATTGAAATACTTTTTTCTTATCACCACGCATGACGTCTTTGAGACACCAACCGACACCCTTTTGCACCAAATCTTCGGTATCCCAGATTAGGTTTTCGCATAGCGATAATGCTTCGTCGGTAAATTTTCCACTGGCACCAACTTTGCGCACGAAAGCGACAACGCTTGTGCGGCGTTTCCACATATTTGCTGAGCAATTCCATTTTTTGAGAAATCGAAGGGTGTCGCTCGGATATTTCAGGAAAACAGGTTGCAAGACATCAATACAAAAGTCATCGACTTGAGACCAGCTGCAAAAATTTTCAAGTATTTCATCGAAATATGGCAACTGTTTCTTATCTGCACATTCACTTTTGTTCTGTAGCACAAAATTTCCAGCCAGAACCGTATCCTCGATTTTGTTCTCGTATAACATCCGGGCAAGCGCGAAGGCTTCCGCGCAGGAGAGTTTCTTGATTTCGGCTTTGTGTCGACTCAGCAATTTCCCGAGCATGGGTGATGTGATACCCAATGACCGATAGCCGGTGTATTTATGATTCAGCTGATCTCGCTTGGCAGCGTTCTTATTTTCGTGCTTTACTAGGTCGCCATAAATTCGCCCGTACAGTTGGTTCGCTTTTTGTGCCGACGGAGAGACTCGAACTCTCACTGGCGGCGTCCTAAGCGCCGTGCCTCTGCCATTGGGCTACGTCGGCGGGAATGGGATTTACTTATCGTGCCTGAAAGAGTAGTGCTTCGGGGTACAAGTTTGACAGAATGTAAAGCGTGACCCAAGCTTCCGCCATACCGTCTGCACAACTCGGTTCTGATTCTCAGGCATTGAGTACTCAACTCGGTCTTGCCGACGCGGTGGTTGATAGCTCGGCTCTTGACGAAAGTATCACCCGATGTGCCAAGAATAATGTCGTGCTTCCGACATTTGCCCAACTTGCGGACCCGTCCACGATTGCGGCTGATATTGCGCGCGGTGTGGACAAGAACGCACCAGATGCGCGCAATTTGTTTCGAGTTCATTGGTTTAACAATCTGAACGGTGATCGTGTCACGGTTCCCGATCACATCGTCCTGCCCACTTCGCTGACCGGCGTGGCGAGTCCGATTGTGGTGATGTTCGGCGATCGGTTTCCCATGATTACTGCGCACAAGGTGCTGGCGGCGTATTCGTGTTTGGTGCCACGAGTAATCACGGGCCAGTTCAATCCGGCCACACAGCGCGCAGTGTGGCCGTCTACGGGTAATTATGCCCGCGGTGGTGTAGCCATCAGTCGCATCACAGGTGCTCGCGGTGTGGCCGTGTTGCCAGCGGGGATGTCACAAGAGCGATTCGATTGGCTTGATAAATGGGTGAGCGATCCAAGCGACATCATTCGAACTCCGGGTACGGAGAGCAACGTCAAAGAGATCTATGACGCATGTAATGAAATGCAACGAGATCCGAAAAATTTCATCTTCAATCAGTTTTGCGAATTTGGAAACTACGCCGGTCATTACGAAGTTACTGGTCGGGCCCTGGTTGCCGTGTACGAACATGTTGCCGAGTCGCTAGGCAATCCAGATCTGCGACTCGCTGCTTTCACATGCGCCACCGGTTCGGCTGGAACGATCGGAGCTGGCGACCGGCTGAAAGAGTTGTACGGCACCAAGATTGTTGCCGTGGAGGCTCTGGAGTGCCCGACGATGCTCGAAAACGGATTTGGTGAACACAACATTCAGGGCATTGGCGACAAACACATACCTCTTATTCATAATGTGATGAACACCGACGTGGTCACCGCCGTGTCCGACCGTGCCACCGACGAACTCGACGTGCTGTTTAATACTGATGTTGGACGAACCTACTTGCGAGATCGAAAGCACGTTCCAGCCGATGTCGTAGATGCGCTCGAACATTTTGGGCTCTCCTCGATTTGCAACATGATCGCCGCAATCAAGACCGCCAAATTGCTTGATCTTGGGCCCAATGATGTGCTCATCACAATTGCAACAGATGGTGCCGCCATGTACCCAAGCGAACGAGTCAAAACTTTGGCTCGTCGATTCAACAATGCGTTTAGTGAAGTGGACGCTGCCGAAGTGTTTTCCGAACATCTAGGACATGTTGGAACCGACGCAATGATCGAATGCACCGAGCGCGATCGCAACCGAATATTCAATCTTGGTTATTACACATGGGTTGAACAACAGGGGACGCCTTTAGCAGTGTTCGAATCCCGCCGGTCGCAGACGTTCTGGAAAAATCTTCGTCGTTATATTCCGGTGTGGGATGAACTTACCGCTGAGTTCAACAAGCGCGTCGCCGCAGTAAAGTAACGTCGATGACCGCGCAACAAGCGGTGAGTTGGCGTTGTGCGGTTTGTGGAACGCGCGTGACAATCGATAAAGCCCTGGAGTGGCGTTGCCCCAATGCAAGTACAACGGACCGGCATCATGTGTTGCATTTGGATGAACCAATCGGCCCGTTGCGTGGTAGTGGCGATCCAAATCCATTTCTTTCGTTTCGTTCTCATTTGGCCTGGGATGCATTTGCCGCTGCCCACGGCATGTCGGTATCTGAACGTGAAGCACTGATTCGCCAAATCGACCACCAAATCGCCAAGGTGTCAGGAACAAGTTTTCGAACCACACCATACGGTCGAAACGATGGACTGTCGGATGCCCTAGGTTTCACGCCCGCTGGCGGTGTGTGGGTGAAAGATGAAACCCACAATGTGGCGGGTTCACACAAAGCGCGGCATTTGTTCACCGAATTATTGCATCTGCTTGTGGCTGAACAAGTTGGTGCCACGCCGTGGAAAGTAATTAGTGACCGCCCACCGTTGGCAATTTCATCTTGCGGGAATGCGGCTGTGGCCGCGGCCACGCTGGCGAGAAGCGTGGATTGGCCATTGCGAGTATTTGTACCGGTAAATGTCGACAGTGAAATTATTAGATTGCTCAGTGATCTTGGAGCAAACATAGTGACATGTCCACGACGTGACTCAGATCCTCCCGGCGATCCTTGTGTGCATCGATTTCACGAAGAAATTGTCCAAGGGGCAATTCCATTTGGAGTTCAAGGCCCCGAAAACGCATGGTGCCTCGACGGTGGTCGCACCATCGGTTGGGAAATGGCCGATGCCCATGAGCAAACTGGCGGTCCTCTTCTGGATCGAGTCTTTGTGCAAAGTGGTGGCGGAGCATTTGCCGCATGCACGGCGGCCGGTTTGTTTGCGGGCGGAGTACGTCCAAAACTTCACGCCGTACAAGCACAGGGCTGTGCGCCGCTGGCCCGGGCCTGGAATCAAGCCAAGGCGACCGGTGGAGCACGCAATGCAGGAAGCCGCTGGTCGGAGTGCATGTGGCCATGGGAACAAGTGCCGATGTCATTGGCCGATGGAATTTTGGATGACGAAACCTACGACTGGATTGCGGTATGCAATGCCATGGCCGACAGCGGGGGATCGCCCGTAGTGGCTTCGGAGCAACACGTAATTGATGCCTATGCCTTGGCGCATCGTGTTACAACTATTGATGTCAGTCCAACCGGTACCGCCGGTCTGGCTGGTCTGCTTTCCATCCGCAACGACTTGGCCGATGACGAACTGGTTGCCGTGGTATTCAGCGGGATACGGCGAATTTCATCACCGTTGCCCGATTAGTCTGATGCCATGACTACTACGCCGCCATTTAGCGCATCTGACCTCCACCTTCCCGCCGTTGGTTTGGACGGCAGTTCCGATCCACGAAGCGATATTTTTACCCGTTTACTCAAAAGTCGGGTGATTATGCTCGGCACCGATGTCAATGATGAGATCGCCAATCAAGTGTGTGCCCAGTTGCTGTTCCTTGAGGGTGAAGACGCCAAAAGCGACGTTTGGCTATATATCAATAGTCCCGGCGGTTCAATAACTGCAGGAATGGCAATTTACGACACGATGCAATTCATCAGTTGCAATGTGGCCACGGTATGTCTTGGTTTGGCGGCTTCGATGGGTCAGTTCCTGCTTACCTCCGGATCACCGGGCAAGCGCTATACCCTGCCGAATGCGCGCATTTTGATGCATCAGCCGCTTTCGGGTTTGCGCGGACAAGCCTCAGATATCGCCATTCAAGCGGAACAACTCGCCTTCACCAAGCGTCGAATGGCGGAACTCACTGCTCAGCATTCCGGCCAGACGGTTGAACAAATTCAGGCCGACTCCGAACGCGATCGCTGGTTCACCGCCGAAGGTGCTCGAGACTATGGCTTGGTCGACAAGGTGATTATCAAGCGTGGAGAAATGCGCTAAGGAATATTTACGGTGTAGTACTGATTCCAGTAGATATATCCACTCCGCAGGTTTCGTTTACCCAGTTCGATGCGGCAGTCGCGCTCTTTTGCGTTGCGTACGACAAATCCGCAACCGCTTGAACGCTTACCGGGTCGGCCGCATCCACTTCGGCAGCCGCCTTTACTAAATTCGTCAACGCCCGCCAGTCTTCCTCAATGGCGAGTGGAGCAACTTTAGCCAAGCGCCTGTAACTGCCGACAAGTGCCGAAACTTCGGCTGGAGTTGCCGTCGGCTGGGCGATTTCAGGAAGTTCATGTTGCAATTGTCTGCAGAAATTTGTAGCCGTACGCGCCGGTGTTGAACAAGCGCCGAGAGTCATCACGACGGCACCAATCAGCACACATAATCGACGAGATGTGAATTGGGGCTTGAACATCACTCACATTCTCTCAGTAGTTGCCCCGAAGTTGGTGGCATCAACATTGTCAAGACGAGGGGCCGGGATGTTTGCATCAATGAGGTCAGCAACTTTGCTCGGGGTCCAGGGGCGACCGCTCGATGTGGAAGTTCATGTTGGCGTGGGATTGCCCGGGTTCACCATCGTTGGACAACCGGATGAAGCCTGTCGCGAATCGCGTGACCGTGTTCGGGCGGCATTGTTGTCATCGGGGTTGAGTTGGCCGAATCGACGAATCACGATAAATCTTGCGCCGAGCGGTGAACGCAAGGGTGGCGCAGGTTTGGATCTGGCAATCGCTGTCGGACTATTAGTTGCTCAAGAACTCCTTGCCCCGGAGTGTTGCAGCGACTTTGCATTTCTCGCCGAACTTGGCTTGGACGGTTCGTTGAGATCGGTTCCGGGAGTTGTTCCACTCGTTGGCGCGCTTTCCGATCGCGAGGTAATCGTTGCCCCGCAGTGTGTCCACGAAGCACGTGCCGTTGCCCGCCGCATGGCCCATTGCGTATCCACTCTTAATGAACTAATGAGTTGTCTGCAAGGAGAGACAGAGTGGCCCGAAGTTTTACCCCACGCATGCGACGGCGATGTCGCCGGTCATGAATTGACAGAGGTTGTCGACATGGCTGATGTTCGCGGACAGCCAGCGGCACGCCGAGCACTCGAAATTGCCGCCGCGGGCGCTCATCACTTGCTATTCATTGGTCCCCCTGGTGCAGGTAAGTCAATGCTGGCACGACGACTTGCCGGAATTTTGCCTTCGCTCGATGCAGACGATGCGCTATTGGTGACCATGATTCACTCCGCAGCGAATTTGGCTATTCCAGCCAATGGACTCATTCGCCGTCCTCCATTTCGATCCCCGCATCACTCGGCTTCGATGATTGCAATGGTTGGGGGAGGAACCGCCGCAATGCGGCCGGGTGAAATTTCGCTTGCTTCCTATGGTGTTTTGTTTCTCGATGAACTTGGCGAGTTTGCACCTTCAGTTCTGGATGCGCTCCGACAACCTCTCGAGGAGGGCCTTGTCCGATTGTCGCGGGCCAAATCTTCGGTGACATTGCCGGCCAGATTTCTTTTGGTCGGGGCGACCAATCCATGTCCTTGTGGTGAAGGTGCACCTGGTGTATGCGTGTGTGACGATCGGATGCGACAGCGCTATCTGCGCCGTTTTTCTGGTCCACTTCTCGATCGTTTTGATCTGCGTGTGGCTGTTGATCGACCTCAAGTTGATGACTTACTTGCCGACGAACACGGCGAGACATCGTCGTGTGTCGCGCTCCGAGTGGCGAGGGCACGACAAATCGCTCTCGAACGCTCGGGTTGCTTGAATTCGATGCTTACCGCCGACCTACTCGATGAACATGCATCGCTCACTCGATCGGCAATGCAACTTGTTCGTTCACAACTCGAACGCGGCCGACTTACTGGGCGTGGCTATCACCGAATTCGCCGGGTCGCGCGTACAATCGCCGATCTCCAAGATGACATCGGTTCGGTTGATGAGCAGCACGTCGCTGCAGCTCTGGCCTTACGAATTGGTGTGCAGCCAATACTTCTCGGTGATCGATCCTGAACCGGAACATGATGTCGAGCGTAAAATCCGAGTCGTCGTTTGCTGCCGCGCTTGCCGCCTTGCCACTTCTTGGACCACACCGGCTACACAAATTGTTGACTCGTCACATCCCTTCCGAAGCATGGGCAGTCATTCGACGAGAACATCAGGCGCATGCTTCTGTTGAGGCGTTATTCTCGCGCGAATTTCTTGGCCAAAAACTTCGAGATCGGGCAACCGATGACCATCTGCACACAATTCACGATCGATGCATCAAATCCGACATTCGAACAACCTTTATCGGCGACTGTGAATATCCAGCGATCCTGGCAGCCGATATCGCCCCGCCAGCGGTGTTGTTTTGGTGCGGCGATCTCGGTGCTCTCACCCAGCGTCGAGTCGGAATAATTGGTACCCGAGCGGCGACTGCCGCCGGCCGGTACATGGCATCTCAGCTTGGTCACGATTTAGCGGTTCAAGGAATTTCCGTAGTTTCTGGACTAGCGCGCGGAATCGACGCGTGGGCGCATCGTGGAGCGATGAATCCCACACTCGATGTTGATCCAAGTTCACCGACAACTGGCCGACCAATTGCCGTTGTCGCATCAGGATTAGATGTCATCTACCCGCGTGAAAACACACAGCTGTGGCACGATGTCCAAAATCACGGGGTAGTTCTCAGCGAGTCTCCGCCTGGAACACCGCCGGAAGCATTTCGTTTTCCGCTTCGCAATCGAATTCTGGCCTCACTTTGCGAAGTGCTCGTCGTGGTTGAGTCGAGAGTGGTCGGTGGATCGATGATCACCGTTGAAGAAGCCCAGAAGCGAGACGTCATGGTTATGGCAGTACCAGGATCACCTCGCACTTCGTCATCTAGAGGCACGAATTTGTTGTTGCAACAAGGGTGCGCACCGGTAGTTGAAGTTGGCGACATTTTGGTAGCTCTTGGACTTGATCACCGCCGATGCTTTCCAAATACTTTTGATTCGAGGCATCAACCCAACGACATCGATCGACGAATTCTTGATTTATTCGGCAATGATGCAATAACGCTTGATCAGTTGATGGTCCGCAGCAATGCCGACTTGGTAACCACGGCACTGAGCCTTGGTCGTTTAGAAGCCGACGGATGGGTGGTGAATAACAGCGGGTGGTGGGAAGCAGTGGGCATATCGAGAGGATGAGCGCAGCGTCGAGTGATGACAAGTACCGTTTAGAACATGGGCTGGAACATAGACCAGTTCGCGCGATCGCTCACAGCATCTTCGCCGAACACTGTGGATGCATATCGCAGTGATGTCACGCAATTTGCCCAGTGGGTAAGCCGTCAAAACATTTCCGAACCCACGAAAGTGTCACGAGACATAGTGCGTCAATATGTGAGTTTTCTCACCACCATGAAATTGGCTAAACGAAGCATTACTCGCAAAATCGCTTCTTTGCGTCGATATTTTGGCTGGCTTGTTCGCAATGGAGTCGTTCCCAGCGATCCAACCTCGGGAGTTCACACTCCGAGCGATTCCGGACGATTGCCAAAAGTGCTGACTTCCGATCAACTTGGAGCGTTACTCGTTTCGACAGACCTGGATGCCCCACCATGGCGGACCTCGCGAGACACGGCCGTCATCGAATTGCTCTATGGAAGTGGGCTGCGGGTGAGCGAACTTTGCGGAATGGATATAAATAGTGTGAATGTCAAAGCGCAAGCGGTTGTCGTGATGGGCAAAGGCGCCAAGGAACGTCGTGTGCCAATGAGCGAACCGTCGCTTGATGCAGTAAAGAATTGGATAAAGTTTCGCCACGAACTTGCGATCAATATTAGTGAACCGGCAATGTTTCTGAATACTCGCGGGCGGCGACTTGCCCCTCGCGATGTGCGTCGAATCATTGATTCCCGTTCGGAGTCGCCGACGCATCCTCATGCGTTACGTCATACATTTGCCACGCACTTACTGGACAACGGTGCCGACTTGAGGGCAGTGCAGGAATTGCTTGGCCACAGTGATGTGGCGACAACGCAGCGATACACCCATGTGAGCAAAGAGCGACTGAAGTCCGCATACGGAGCCTCACACCCACGGGCATAATACCTAAGACATGTTTCCACGGGCATAATTGACATGCATGAATGCGCGCCCGGTTCGTCTCACAATTGATGAAGCGTGGAAGCTGTGGAATCTCGAAAATGATGTTCAAGCCAGAGAGTGGCTGGTAGTTCATTACGCATCACTGATTAAATTCGTGGCCGGTCGACTCGCCGCCGGTCTACCCAAGAGTGTTGACACGGCCGATCTTGTCAGCGCCGGAGTTTTTGGTCTGATGAATGCGATTGACCGATATGAGCCGGGACACGGGGCAAAGTTCGAGACTTACGCAATTCCGCGAATTCGAGGAGCGATATTGGATAGTTTGCGGGCCCTTGACTGGGTGCCGCGCTTGGTGCGGTCTCGATCGCGCACCATTGAGTCGACAATTTCGCAACTTGAACATGAACTTGGACGCTCGCCCACCGATGAGGAAATTGCTGTGAAGATCGGCATAAGCGATGGCGAGTTTCAAAAATGGCTATCGGATATCGCCGCAAGCTCAATTGGACCCCTTGATCACGTGATGGCCGACAATGCCGCTACTCCCACACATAGTGATGCGTACAACGCCACGTCGCCAGATGCGGTCGTTGACGCGGAGGAATTGCGCAAGGTCATGCGCTTTGAGATTAGAAAGTTGCCGGAGCGTGAACGGACGGTATTGGTGTTGTATTACGACGAAAATCTCACGCTCAATGAGATCGGCGAAGTGCTCGGCGTTACTGAAAGTCGCGTGTCGCAGATTCATACCAAAGCCGTGTTGCAACTTCGGTCACGCTTGCACGCCGCCGACGTGGCTTAAGCATCGACTGGTACCAATTGTTGCCCTGATCGCAGCATTTTGGATCACGAGTGGTGATCACGTCAACGCGATTTCTTGTTCTATTCGAGGCCCGGTAAGTGCACCAATTATTGAATTCTTTCGTGAACCCCCGTGTCCGTGGTGTGCCGGTCAACGGGGAGTTGTATACGCCACTAGTCCAGGCACAACCGTGCACGCCGGCGCATCCGGTGTCGTTTCGTTCGCCGGTCCAGTTGGCGGGGTGAATTACGTCGTCATACGAACAACCGATGACGTCCTTGTCACTCACGGATATTTAACCAAGACATACCGACGTTCGGGGGATCCTGTGTTTGTTGGCGATCCAGTCGGGCAAGTGAGCGGGAGGTTGTATTTCGGCGTGCGAATTGACAACCGCTATATAGATCCATTGCGATGTATGGCCGGTAATACCTCAAACACGCGTCGGGCAATTTTAATCCCTGCGCCAATTCGCCGCCCTGCGTCAGGAACCCCATAGAGCCGATACGATACGGAGCGGTCATTTCCTTGATCAGATATATCCACGTCAGTTCATGTGCTCCATCCTGTGGTCGCTTCGGCGCAGGAGTCCATGGCTCTAACCACAGCGAAGGAGTTAGTAATGGCAATCGTCAGTATGCGTCAAATGCTTGAGGCAGGTGTTCACTTCGGACATCAAACCCATCGTTGGAATCCCCGAATGAAGCGGTTTATCTTCGGTGAGCGCAATGGCATTTACATCATCGATCTCGAACAAACTCTCGACCGAGTGGAAACTGCGTACAAATTTGTACGCGACTCAGTTGCCAACGGTGGAACAATTCTGTTCATCGGTACCAAAAAGCAAGCGCAAGATCCGGTCCGACTGTTCGCTGAAAAGTGCGGCATGCCATACGTCAACGAACGTTGGTTGGGCGGAATGCTCACCAATTTTGACACCATTTCCAAGCGTGTCGGAAAGATGCAGGAATACGAGCGCCTGCGAGACTCGGGTGAGTTTGAATTGATGCCAAAGAAAGAGGCGCTTCTCATCGGACGCGAACTTGTCAAGCTGCAGAAGAATCTCTCCGGTATTCGCGGAATGTCAAAGCGTCCCAGTGCTGTGTTTATTCTTGACACAGTCAAGGAGCACATCGCCGTAACTGAGGCGAATAAACTAGGAATCCCGGTTGTCGCCGTTGTCGACACCAATGTCAATCCTGACATCATCCAGTTTCCAATTCCTGGAAACGACGATGCGATTCGTGCCAATGAGCTGATGTGTCGAGTTATATGCGAAGCAGTGATCGAGGGGCGGTTCATTGCTGAAAAGACAAGTCCACGTACTACGAGTGCTGCTTCAGCCCCAAGCGCAACGCGCAACGCCGAGGAACAAGCGGCATTCGATGCTCAGCAAGATGCGGCGCGTCGCGAAGCGGCCGAATCCCAAGCTCAGCGTGATGCTCGCGTGGCGCAAGTCGCCGACACTACGACGACGAGTTGATCGCGATGTCGTTTACTGCAAAAGAAGTGCAGGCTTTACGCCAATCCAGTGGCGCCGGAATGATGGATTGTAAACGCGCACTCGAGAACAATAACGGCGACTTTGAAGCCGCCAAGCAATGGCTGCGCGAAAAAGGTCTGGCCGCCAGCGCCAAGCGTGATGATCGTGAGAACGCGCAAGGGCTCGTGGCAATGCTGATCAATGGCAACGTGGCGGCAATGATCAAGTTAAAGTGTGAAACTGATTTTGTCGCCAGCTCGCCGCTGTTCAAGAACGAAGCCGATGAACTTCTAAAACTTGTGGTGGCCAAAGGTGAAGCCGCCGTGGTTGAGCGCAGCACACAATTAGACGATTTAAAAATCACACTGAAGGAAAAGATCGAACTTGGAGATGTGGTGCGCTTTGAAATTGCTCCCGGCAACGTCATCGGGTCGTATCTTCACATTCAGGGCGGGCGTGGGGTCAACGGTGTGCTAGTCGAGTTGAGTGGTGCGGATACTGAACTTGCCCACGACATTGCCGTCCATATCGCCTTTGCCCGTCCAAAGTATTTGGGCCAAGATGATGTACCCGCAGAAATTGTGGCCGCTGAGCGAGCCACGCTCGAGGCAGTTACCCGCAACGAAGGGAAACCGGAAGCGGCAATCGGAAAAATCGTGGAAGGCCGCATCCAAGGTTTCTTGAAGGATATTGCTTTACTTGAGCAGCCCTATGCCAAGGACGACAAGAAGTCAATCTCGCAAGTCATTGGCTCGTCAAGAATCGTTCGTTTCTCCCAGGTTCAGATCGGCTAATACTCGGTGACTTCTTCATCATCTTCCCGAATTACGCCAAGGTGGAATCGAGTGGTGCTGAAATTATCAGGAGAGGCTCTTGCCGAATCGTCAGGGTTCGGTCTCGACTCGGCGGTACTTAATCAAATTGCCAACGAATTGTTTGAAACTCGTTCGGAACTTGGGGTTGATATCGCAATAGTTGTCGGCGGCGGAAACTTTTGGCGAGGAATCAAAGGGGCCGATCAGGGAATGGATCAGGCTCAAGCCGACTACATGGGAATGATCGCAACTGTTATGAACGCGCTTGCATTGCAAGATGCGCTGGAAAAAGTTGGTCAAAATTCTCGAGTGATGACCGCAGTCGAAATGCCCAAAGTTGCTGAACCATATATACGTCGTCGGGCCGAGCGGCATCTTGAGAAGGGTCGCGTTGTCATACTTGCCGGTGGAACAGGCAACCCATTTTTCACTACGGACACCGCCGCCGCACTTCGCGCTGCAGAAATCTCAGCCCAAGCGATTCTTAAGGGCACGCACTCCGGAATTGATGGGATCTACAGTGCGGACCCGAAGGTTGATCCGAGCGCAACCCGATTTGCAAAAATTAGTTATTTGGATGTCATCAACAAGGGTTTAAAGGTCATGGATTCCACTGCGATTACGTTTTGCCGTGACAATAATATTCCAATCGTGGTATTCAACCTGCTGGAGCGGGGAAACGTGAAGTCCATACTCGAGGGCGCCGAAATAGGTACGCTGGTCGGGTGATCGATGAAACCATGCTTGATGCCATGGAAAACATGGCAAAGGCACTGGAGCGCCTTCAGTCACAATTCTTGACGGTTCGAACTGGCCGACCGAACTCAACTCTCTTTGAGAAAATACCAGTGGAGTATTACGGTGCGACAGTGCCAATGGTGCAGTTGGCAACTTTTCAGGTTCCCGATGCCCGCACACTCGTTATCAAACCTCACGATCGGGGATCGATTCAATCGATCGAAAAGGCAATTCAAGGAAGTGACCTCGGTGTCACGCCAGGCAACGATGGGGTTGTAATTCGAGTCACTTTTCCCCTGCTCACTGAAGATCGTCGGAAAGAATTTGTAAAGGTTGTTAAGAATATGGCCGAAGATGGTCGTATAGCGCTGCGCAATGTGCGTCGAGATGCTCGCAAGGCATTGGAAATAGCCGAAAAAGATGGAAGTATCTCCAAGGACGAACTCGATCGGGCCGAGAAAGATCTAGAAAAACTCACTCACGAACATGGTGAAAGTCTGGACAAGGCATTGGCGCGCAAAGAGCAAGAACTTCTCGAAATATAAATATGAACCACAAGGGGGTCATGTGATGAGTGACGATGATTTTCGCCGTGAACGACGTGACGATACAACCAGAGGAACCGAGCCGACCAAAGACCCTACAATCGATTTCGGTGACGAATTCGGAGTCGTAAGGTTTTCCGACGACGATGACAGCTCCCCAGCAATTACGTTCGATTCCGCTGACACCGACCAACTTCCACATTGGACCGAGCCACCAACCGGGAAGATCCCACGATTCATGAAAACCGGCGGAGATTCCCCAACTCGTGATAATGATCGAACTGATGTGTGGTCCGAATACAACTCTCCGGCACCAACGCCTTCCGTGGGCGCGCGGCGTCCAGTAGTAGATCTCACGGGGGGAACACGTTCCCGACAGTCAGATGCACCGCCGCCAGTATCTCGACCACGCGGTGATAAACGTGTGGTAATTGGAACCGATCCCACCGACGAACGCCGTCGACCCTCTACGCCACGCGATCCCTCCGGGTCGGTACCGCGCCGAAACTCGCCAACTCAAGTTTCGCGTGGGCGGCAAAGTGGCGATTCGCGACCAGTGGTTCGCCGCGATCCACGGACCTCAGGGCGGGGATCAAAACGCGGATCAATAGGCGATCGTAACGGTGAACGTCGTTCGGGAGGGGGACGTGACTTACCAACTGCGACTGCGGTCGGTGCGTTACTCGCAGCCGTATTCATAGCCGCGTTGATGTGGCGTCCAGCCGCCGTGATGTTCATCGTGGCGGTGGTTGTCGGGCTGGGTGCATTTGAGTTTTTCTCGCGGGCGACCGAACGGGGTTACCGCCCACCGATGGCAATCGGTGTCGCCGGCTGTGTGGCGGCTCCGCTCAGTGCTTACTGGATCGGCGATGCCGCTCTGCCCCTTGTATTTGTATTTGGATTTGTCGCCTGTGCGATCACATTTGTCAGCTCAGACAGTATTGAAAGCGGACCCGTGCCAAATATGGCTATAACAACATTGGGACTTACGTGGATCGGACTGCTTGGTTCCTATGCCGCGCTTATATTGCGCTTTTCCAATTTTGGAGGCGCGTTTGCCAATGTCGGAACCGACACCCTGTT
>JANNRJ010000014.1:0-4286 GCA_031401235.1 Actinomycetota bacterium | reverse complement strand
GACGTAGCCATCGGTTACTTCTTTCCCTTGGCCGCGTTGCGCACGATAACTACTCCACCGTTTGGACCAGGTACTGATCCTTTGACAAGAAGCAAACCACGTTCAAGATCGGCCTGCACAACTTCCAAGTTGAGAGTGGTGGTTTGCTGATGACCCATGTGCCCTGCCATGCGTAATCCTTTGAGTACTCGTCCAGGAAATGAACATGAACCGATCGAGCCCGGCGCACGGTGATGCTTATGGTTACCGTGTGACGCACCTTGACCGCGGAAGTTGTGGCGCTTCATGCCGCCGGCAAAACCTTTACCCCGACTTACGGCGATGACGTCGACACGCTCACCGGCAACAAGAGTGTCAACAGTTATTTCTTGACCGACTTGAAATCCATCCACTGAATCCAGACGCAGTTCAACAACTCGACGACCGCCAACTACATCTGCTTTGGCAAAGTGACCGGCTTCAGGCTTAGTCAACTTTCTTGGATCCTTCTGTCCGTACGTCACCTGCAGAGCCGAATAGCCGTCGCGCTCGCCGGTCTTTACTTGAACTACACGGGCCGGTTCGACACGCAACACAGTGACGGGAATAACGCGTTGGTCATCGCCCCAAATCTGTGTCATGCCGACTTTTTCGCCGACGATTGCTCTCTGTGCCATAACGGCGACCCATTTCTACTCGTGTAGTTTCAAATGTCTGTAATCACGCAAATGCTCCGCGCGGCAAGGCCGGCGGAGCACCAAAATCGTTTTCGCTGCAAGGTTCCCCACCGAAATGAGGCGCTTACAGACGCCAGTTGTGACGTCATATTGCCTTTTAGGGACTTCGCTGACTTGTGTCAGATCTGTCGTGGATACGGGTGTGTCACTCTATCGGCGCGACTTGCCAACGACAAACGCCAAATCTGGCCCAACTTCTAGGATTAGCCGGTCGTGCGGGTCACCAGGGTTGCCATGACAGTTAAGCGTTCCGAGTCCCGCAGAATTTCAATGGTTACCGTTGCTCCAGGAGCGGAATCGCGTATTGCAGCGACCAATGCGGCTTGGCCATCAATTGGCTCCCCGTCAACTGAAAGCACAATGTCGCCCTCCTTGATCCCGGCAATCGAAGCCGGCGAGTTGGCTTGAACGCTGGTGATGATGGCGCCTTGACCGCCGTCAACACGTCCAGCCAGGCCGACCCCGAGAAATCCCTCGGCACGGACACTTCCTCTTGCTAAAAGCCGCAATTGGTCGATCTCCGGAAGAACTTCATCCACCGAAATTGAAAATCCAATGTTGTTTGCCGACGATGTGGCATCGCTTCGCGCCACAGCAGTGTTTATTCCAATTACCTCGCCGCGCAAATTGACAAGGGGCCCACCGGAGTTACCAGATGAAATTGCGGCGTCGGTCTGAATAAGTCCGTTAAGCGCACCCGACTCGGTGATAATCGTGCGCCTCAATGCCGAAACTATGCCCGTTGACACTGTCGGACCGCCATCCAAAGCCAAGGCATACCCGATTGCTACGACCGAGTCTCCAACGCGAACACTTCCGGGTTGGGCAAACACGACAGGGACAAGACCAGTGGCATTGATTTTGATCAGGGCCAAATCATTGCCTGGATCGGAGGCCAGCACTTCGGCCTCGCGCGGTTCGGTTTCACCGGCAAATCGAACACGCACTGAAGTTGCGTCGGCGACGACATGGGCGTTGGTGAGAATTTCGCCGTCAGCCGTCAGCACGACTCCCGTTCCGACTGCTTCGCCACTTCCGCTGTCATCAGTAATGTCGCTGGAGATTGTCACCACACTGTCGCCGAGAGCATTAATCACCTGGGCGACAACGCTTTGACCAAGGCTTGGATCATCGGCACTTACTGCGCTGGTAACAATTGGACTGGAAAGTGTGTTGGAACGCGACGACGAATCGCCGCCGAGATCCCAGCGGTCAGCCGCCACCACTCCGAGGATTCCCCCCACAAATCCACATAACAATGCAACAACTACGAACGGGGCTCGTTTTCGTTGGGGAACTACTGGCGGCGGTGGTGGTGGGAACGTCGATGGAACCACGAACTGATCGTTCCAACTGCTTGGGTCGATTTGATTGTTGTCATTCACAACTTGATGTCTAGCGCAACTTTCAGATTTTTGACCATCGACTACGCGTTTTCTTGCCCAGTTCTTAGAATCCTCGATGCTTGCACCATCTCCGACACGCCCCGATGACAAGTAATGAGCCGTGAGAAGCCCGATCAACCCACTAAGTTCGAATTCGGTGAACAAACTCTCCCTACGGCGTGCCAATGTGGATGACGCTGCGGCGATACGCGAAATTTATAATTTTGAAGTCGAACACGAAACTTCCACCTTTGACTTGGTTCCGCGCACCTTGGAAGTTCAGCAGGCTTGGATAGTGGATCGAAGTGGTGCCTTTTCCGTCATCGTCGCCACCAAAGCAGACCAAGTGGTTGGTTTCGGGGCACTGAGTGTGTACCGAGATCGCGCCGCCTACAGCACCACTGTTGAAGATTCTCTCTATGTCTCTCGTGCCTTCAGTCGTCAAGGAATCGGCAAGGCGATCCTCGAACATTTGTTGGATGTAGCAGATGCGTCTGGATTTCACTCTGTAATGGCTCGAATTGGCGCTGCCGGGATCGGATCACGCGCCGTACATGAGGCTTGCGGTTTTACTTTGGTCGGAATTGAGCGCGAAGTTGGCCGCAAATTTGGTCGCTGGCTCGATGTTGCTCTTATGCAGTGCATCCTGCACGAGCGAAAACGAAATTAACTATTTTGTAGTTTGATCTCAATATCGACGCCGGCAGGCAACTCAATACGCTGCAAGCTGTCGATCGTTTTGGCATTCGGCTCGATGATGTCAATGAGTCGCTTGTGAATGCGCATTTCAAAATGCTCACGTGAATCTTTGTCAACGTGTGGCCCGCGTATCACCGTGTAGCGATGCTTGTCGGTGGGAAGCGGAATCGGACCTCGCACCGTGGCATTGGTGCGAGCAACTGTCTCAACTATCTTTTTGGACGAGTCATCGATAATTCGGTGATCAAACGCCTTGAGACGGATGCGAATACTTGAGGTCATGAAACAAATCCAACTAGTTCGTTACTTGAGGATCTTGACGACGCGTCCGGCGCCGACGGTTCGTCCACCTTCGCGGATGGCGAATCGGAGTCCTTCAACCATGGCAATTGGCTTGCCTAGTTCGACGGTCATCATCACGTTGTCGCCAGGCATCACCATTTCGGTTCCCTTTGGCAATTCAACTGTTCCAGTCACATCTGTTGTGCGGAAGAAAAATTGCGGGCGATAATTGTTGAAGAACGGCTTGTGACGGCCACCTTCTTCTTTTTTCAACACGTAGACCTGACCTTCAAAGGTCGTGTGCGGAGTAATCGAACCCGGTGCACAAAGCACCTGACCGCGCTCAACATCTTCTTTCTTCGTTCCGCGCAATAGAGCGCCGATGTTGTCGCCCGCCATGCCCTCATCCAAGAGTTTGCGGAACATTTCCACACCTGTGCACGTTGTCTTTTGGGTGTCACGCAATCCGACGATTTCAATTTCATCACCGGTGTGAACACGACCCTGCTCAATTTTGCCAGTGACAACGGTTCCACGACCAGTGATCGTGAACACATCTTCAATTGGCATTAGGAATGGCTTGTCCAATTCGCGCTTTGGCTCTGGAATGGATTCATCGCAGGCGCGAATGAGTTCCATTATTTTTTCTTGCCAGGCCTCATCACCTTCGAGGGCCTTCAACGCGGACACTCGCACTACCGGTGCGGTATCGCCTGGGAATTCATATGAAGTGAGCAAGTCACGACATTCGACTTCAACCAACTCGAGCAATTCTTCGTCGTCAACGAGGTCGGCCTTATTTAGAGCGACCACGATGTACGGCACGCCCACTTGACGGGCCAAAAGCACATGTTCGCGAGTTTGTGGCATTGGACCATCGGTGGCGGCGACAACCAAAATCGCCCCATCAACTTGGGCTGCACCGGTGATCATGTTCTTGATGTAGTCAGCGTGACCCGGCATGTCGACGTGGGCATAGTGACGCTTTTCGGATTCGTATTCAATATGCGCAATAGAAATTGTGATACCACGAGCTTTTTCTTCTGGGGCCTTGTCAATTTGGTCGAATGGGGTGTATTCGGCCAATCCCTTGCCCGCCAACGTCTTGGAAATTGCAGCTGTCAATGTTGTCTTGCCGTGGTCAATATGACCCATCGTGCCAATGTTGACGTGTGGCTTATTTCGCTGAAATTTTACCTTTGAC
>JANNRJ010000013.1:0-49936 GCA_031401235.1 Actinomycetota bacterium | reverse complement strand
GGAGAAGCGGACTGCTGGGTGATCGCTCTCGGATCGAACGACTTGATCTTCGGTGGCGGCGATCCGGCTCTGGCGGCCTCGTTGATCGACGCAATGCTCGCAAGCGTCACCCCGGGCTCGAGTATCTGGTGGGTGAACCTCGACTATCACCGCGACCCGGAGGTCTCGTTCGACTTCGTGGCAGCGACGTCGACGTTCAACGCGGCGCTCGACGCGCGGGCGGCGCTTGACGAGAGCCTGATGGTGATCGACTGGTACTCGCTTGCCGAATCACAGTTGGAATGGTTCTTCGACCCGGTCCACGTCGACACAGTCGGCAGTCGTGCCCGAGCCCAGCAAGTGGTCGACGCCCTCGCGAACTGAGCAGCGCGCCGCTGTGAAGTCCACGCGATCAGAACGAGACGGGTTGGCTCGGCGCGAGCACGTCGGCTCGCCCGTAGTGACCGACAACGTCGAAGTAGCGCTTGGCGTGCAGCGTCTCGCGAAGGTCGCAGTCTGCGAAGACGATCCCCTCTGCGTCATAAAGTGGGCCGGCAATCACCTCGCCGCCGGGCGACACAATGCAGGCACCCCCGCGGCCAAAAACGTCGACGTCGTCGGGCAACGGCAGCGGGAAGTCATCTGGGAACGCGCTCGCCGGGATGAATTGAGGAACGCTCACCACGAAAGCCCCCGCCTCGATGGCGATGTGTCGCATTGAGGCGATCCAACCGTCACTGTCATCCGCGTTCGGTGCTAGCCAGATCTGTGGACCGCCCTGGTAGACACTCCATCGTGCCAATGGCATTCTGTTCTCCCAACAAATGAGTCCCCCCACTCGGGCGCTGCCGGGAAGCTCGACCACACCGAGATCGTCGCCAGCGCCCACCCCATGGAACACGCGCTCGTGCATCGTGGGCATTAGCTTGCGGTGCCGGTGCAACACTTCTTCGCCGCCGATCACCAACAACGTGTTGTATAGCGAGCCGGGCCTTTCATCCTCACGCTCGTTGATGCCGATGGCGAGATGAATGCCGCGCTCTGCGCACGCCTTGATCAGTCGATCGACCTGCGGCCCGCGCACATCGATGCTCGACGCCCACATTCGCTCCCACAGTTCATCACAACCCTCAGACCAGGTCGCCGCCGGCGCCGCCCACGCTCCGCTCGGGTATATGGATACGAAACACTCCGGAAAGACGACCAGGTTCGCGCCACCATCAGCCGCCTCGCCAAGGAGGTCGATGGTCTTGTCTATGGTCGCGTCGACATCAAGGATCACCGGCGTCGCTTGGACGGCCGCAACACGCACTGTCTCGAATCCAGCCATGCTTCGGAGGGTACCATCCTCTTAGTGCGTCGCACATTTGTTGCTCGGATGGTGTTGGTTGTTGTGTTGTCGAGTGTTGCCCTGGTTGATACCCCCGCCTATGCAACCAAGTATGGGGCAAAATGCAATACCGCCGGGGACATCGAAGTAACCAATGGAGCTACATACACGTGCAAAAAGTCCAACGACAAATTGAAATGGATTTGGACAAGAACCACTACTCGTGCGACAAGTGATCAAGACGATGTCGTTTCAGGATTTCAAGTTAAGGCAATTTATGTAGTTCCCGCCGATGGCGACGATCATTTCTATGACACCAATGGCTACATTGCGGGAATTCTTGACGAAGGCACCAAGTACTTGCAAAGCCAGTTGGGTATGCGGATTCCCATCGATCGAAATGCATTCGGATACGACATTCAATATTTGAGATCAAATTACACCACCGCCGATTTTGAGTCTTCGGATGGTAGCGCTGATGGACTTATGGCCGAAAGTATGGCTCTCGAGAATCCTGGGTCAAATCGAAAAAACTATATATTTTTCGTAGACGTCAAAATTTTCAACCACGGTACAGCTTGTGGCTTGGCAGATTCACCCGGAATTTCAGCAGTAGTGGCAATATGGAAAAGAGTCGGTGCGATCGCCGGAAGATGCGTGGGAAAAATTCGCCAATTTGATAATTCTGCCTCCTCGACATGGGTCCATGAGCTATTCCATAATTTTGGGGTTGATCACTCTCTTGACGCACCTTGTGATTTAATGGCAGGTGCCAAAACGCTCGGAGTTTGTCCAACAAATGCAAAAATTACAATAGATAAGGAACGCGTTCGATACGTGGGTAGTTCCCTCCAAGGTCGAGACATTCTTCGGCTGCGGGTGTGGAAAGGCTTAACAGACAAAATAGATCTTGAAGCCAATTGTTCCGTTAATCCGGTTCCGCGAGCAGATGGATTTAATTACGCCTACTGCCCCACCGGAACTCAAACTATTGGACGATTTAAATATTGTGGGTATCAGAACGACTTGGTGTCATTGGAGGGTTTCGTCGACGGACAATGGAAAAGTTTGGGCTCCTGGGGTCCAAAAATGTATTCATCTAGCCCGACATCCGATTGGAAATGTTCTATGGGGTATTCAGGTTCGTCTAACGAGCTAACTGTTGCGACGCCGGGAACAAGTCTGTACAGATGGATGGTCAACGGAACAGAATCGGAGCAATTCAAGGTGATCTGGGTCCGTTAGAGATCACCTTCAAGTTAAGTGTCGAGTAAAGAATGAATAGGACCCATCGGAGTTAATGAAATATTCGTCCGGTTGACCCTCAGGCAAGACCGGGTTCAAACAACTAATGAAAATTTGATCAGGCAAAGAGATCAGTGCTCAAGTAACGCAGTCCTGAATCCACGCCAATCGTTACAACAGTGGCGGTGCTGGGGAGTCGACTCGCGACTTCCAACGCGGCCACAACATTGGCGCCGGTCGAAGTTCCGGCGAATATTCCCTCTTCACGTGCCAATCGCCGGGCCATCTGTTGAGCATCCATGCCGCGGACCGGCTTGATTTCATTAACAAGTGACGGGTCCCACAGTGGAGGAATGAACCCGATCCCGATGCCTTCAATTCGATGGGAACCAGTTGGCCCACCAGAAAGCACCGCCGACTCTGCGGGTTCGACGGCGATCACCCGAACATTGGGATCGTGCTCACGAAGCGCGATCGTGGCGCCATGAATAGCGTGGGCTGTGCCGACTGCATGCACGAACACATCTACTTTGCCGTCTGTCTGATTCCAGATTTCATGACCCAGGTTCGAATATCCGCGGATGGCGTCACGATTGTTTAGTTGATCGGACCACCAGTGTCCGGGCTGGTTGCTTATTTCACCCGCGGTAGCGATCATTCGCTTGATAAGGTCAGCGGTAATTTTACCTTGATCACTTTTCTCGTCGGTAATCTGCGCACCGAAGGCGAGCATTGTGCGTCGCTTTTCCATACTGAATGCATCGGAAAAGACAGCATGCAAGTGATACCCCAGCGCCGCACAAACAAAGGCCAGTGAAACTCCGGTTGTTCCTGCGGTGTATTCAACCACGGTGTCGTTTGGCTTCAACCTGCCATCGGCGATGGCACTCTTGATTACCTCTACAGACATTCGGTCTTTCATTGATCCAGTGGGGTTAGCGGATTCCAGTTTTAGCAATACCCGCGCACCGGATGGCCCAACTATTTTACGCAGTTGCACCATGGGAGTACCGCCAATTGCGGCGAGCACACCTTCATTGAGACGACGCAAGTCTGTTTCCATGTGACGACTGTAGGTCAACGTTAATAGGCGTTCCTAACTCTATTTGTACTCGAAACGTCTAAGCGAATGCGCACGTAGAATATTGATATGCAAACTATCACTATTATTTTGAACGAACTCCCCTACAAAAATGACAAAGCATGGAACGCGTTACGACTCGCTGGTTCACTACTAGAACAGGATGTCAAGGTAAAAATTTTTCTCTTGGAAGATGGCGTGGACGCAGGTAAGGAAAACCAGGCAACTCACGGAAAAGAATACAATTTGGAAACGTTGACCAAAGAACTACTCGCCAAGGATGTTCCCTTTGTTGCATGCTCAACATGTATCGCCACATGCGGCATCAGCAAGGAAAAAATGATCGATGGAATTGTTCCGGGTTTCATGCGTGACTTGGCCAAGTGGGTAAGGAAAAGTGACAAGGTTCTCACATTTTGATTACGGCAGAACGAAAAACGGTCGTCATTTTAGGCGGCGGCACCGGCGGGCTAGTCACCGCCGTCCAGTTGAAGAAAAAGGTGGGCAAACTTACCCGAATAATTTTAATTGACAAGAACCCGAATCATGTTTACTCCCCATCCTTTCTTTGGCTCATGTTGGGAAAACGTTCGGCACGACAGATCCAACAACCGCTTGCAAAGCTTCGGCGCAAAGGCATCGAATTTGTATGCGATGAGATTGTCAAAATCAATGCTGAGGCCAAGATTGTGGTTACAAATCAACGGAGTATTTCCTACGACTATTTGGTAATCGCCCTCGGCGCAGAACTCGCACCGGAGAAAGTCCCGGGTCTCGCCGAAGGCGGGTACAACTTGTATGAGTTGCAGGAGGTAGAGCGGTTACGAGATGACCTAAGACATTTTCTAGGCGGAAGTGTCGCTGTTGTGATCTCATCTTTACCGTTCAAATGCCCAGCCGCTCCTTACGAAGCCGCATTTTTACTTGACGAATATTTTCAAAAAAGAGGCATCAGAAATCAAACTGTAATCAACATTTTCACGCCGGAGGCATTTCCGATTCCGGCGACCGGTCCCGAGAACGGCAAGGCCGTTCAAGAAATGATCGAGGCAAGAAATATCAAATTCAATCCAGAAGTTCAACTTGTTTCGGTTGATCCAAAAATGAAGCAATTAATTTTCGCGAACGGCAGGAATGAACCATTTGATCTTCTCGTCTTTGTTCCGCCCCATCAGGGGCCCCAAGTTGTTAGAGAATCCAAAATTGGCAACGAATTGGGTTGGATGCCCGTTGATGGCAAGACTCTTCAGACAAAATATGAAAATGTTTTTGCAATCGGAGATGTTGCCGCGATCTCACTCGTTTCGGGAAAGCCATTACCTCGAGCCGGGGTATTTGCCCATTTTGAAGCCGAGGTAGTTGTGGAAAACCTTGTCTCGCAGATAAAAGGCTTGCCGGCCGGCAAGGTTTTTGATGGACATGCTTTTTGTTTTCTAGAAGTCGGATATGGCAAGGCTGGTCTGGCGAGTGGCAATTTCTATGCCGATCCGGTTCCCGATGTAAAAATGAAGAAGCCCGGACGACGCTGGCATTGGGGCAAGGTGCTGTTTGAGAAATATTGGCTGTTGAGGTGGATTCGGTAACATAAAACCAATTTCCAAATAACGACAATGGGAGGTTGGCAATTATGGGTAAATATCATTTTGCATACAGTGGTGGCGGAATAATGCCGGAAACTGAAGCCGAGCAAAAAGCAGTTATGGATTCATGGATGACGTGGTTCGGGACCCTTGGCGAATCAGTCGTCGATGGCGGAAACCCGTTTGGTCCGGCAAAATCTGTTAGTGGCCAAGGTGCTAGTGACGGTGGAGCTTCGAACCTTGGGGGCTACTCACTTATCAGCGCAAATAGTCTCGATGCGGCTTGCGACCTGGCGAAAGGTTGTCCGGTAATTGCAGCTGGTGGTTACGTCGATGTCTACGAGATCATTGACATGAGCTAGATCAGTTAGCAATCGACTGGAAGTAGAACTCCGGTGTGTACGTCGTAAATCGCGCCACCGACAATCAGGTTGCTCGGAAGGTACGGAAATTTCCGAACGCGGTCAACATCGTCAACCAGCGCCGCGCGTTGGTCGGATACGGTGCGAAACTCAAGGTCTCGAGTATCAATTCGGTGCTGTTGAGCGATCATCTTGTGAATGGCCGATTCGTCTTCTTGGGTCATGCGGCAATCGGTGTGAGGCATGACCAGCACTCGCTTGACCCCGAGCAAATAGGTGGCCAGTACCAATGTTCGCAAGACGTCGTCGGTTACCCGAGCGCCTGCATTGCGCAAAATTTTGACGTCGCCTGCATTCATCCCGACAATGGCGAGTGGATTGATCCGCGAATCCATGCAGGTAACAATCGCCAGTCCGCGAAGAGCAGTTCCGGCGAGGCCAGAATCGACAAACTTTTGGGAAAAACCTTCATTGGCAGAAAGAATGTCGGTGAAGGCTTGGTGTGGAAATTCCTTAGGAGTTATGGGCACGATTGAATTCCGTCGCTTCCCAATACGAGTGAGTTGGCGTGGGACCAAAAGGTGTCAAGCAACAGACCAGCGCGCTCAGATAGGTAGATCTCATCGTCTTTTATCGCTTGATGCATTGGTTCCCAAAGATTGGGGGAAAGATCGATTGCCCGACCAAGTCGAGCCACGATTTCAGGAGTGAATTCAATATGCGGCTGCACTCCCCACGCAGACCCACTCACAAACACTGTGTCAGCGTGAGGCATCGTGGCTAACACTTTTGAATTGGGTGGCGCCGATATCGCATCTTCATGCCACAGAGCCCAAGATCCACCTAACGCAGGTGGGGATTCGCTAGTCAGATTCATCGGAGTGTAGGAACGATATTTCTTCGCCATTCGCCGAACACTTCCACCCAATGCCTGAGCCAATACTTGGGACCCAAAACAGATTCCGAGATATGGACGGTCATGTTCGATCCACTCGCCCACCATGGCAATTTCGGCAGAGGCGGGTTGTTCGCAATAACCGCTGGCCACCGAGTTTTGCGAACCGAGCACAACCAGTAAGTCTGCTTCGGCTAACTCTGGTCGATCTTCCCGAAAGATACGACGGACATTGAAGCCATTGCGTTCAAACCAGGGTTCTAGATGACCGAGTTCATCAGCCACATTTCGATGCGAGAGAACTATGGCGGAGGTCATCTCCTACAGGATAAACGCAAGGGGCCACCGGTTTCCCGGCGGCCCCTTGTCTACGTTCGTTTTCGAAGTTTGGGTTACGCCCTAAGGCCCCTATTTACCATCGAAATTACCGCATCCTTGACTGGAACCATTCCGAATACAACGGCGCCATTGGCGACGATGACAATCCAACTTTCCCAATCACCAGTTGGCATCCAGCCTCCGAGTGGGTTGATGTCAAGTATCCACATCATCAGAATGCTGATGACAAGGCTCCAATTGGCTCCAATAATTGGAATTTTCCCGATTGACGCTGAAAGTCCAAATGTGCTGAATATTGAATTGACGACGTGAGTCACCGAGCCAAGCAGCACTGCCAAAAGTAAAAGTGCACCGAGTACGTACATGAATTTTTCTCCTCATTCCTGCAGGAATTTCCTGCTATTTCGAACTTACGCCGAACGCACACATAAGTGGTGGATGTCACAAGCCCAGCTCTATCCAACTCTGCGAGGCTTATGGAATATGGCTCAAACCTAAACCGTTGGAGTCTCCGGTGGTTTGTTTGTATCGGTAAGGTCTGCGCCGACATGGTGATACACCGCCGTCGTCAGCCTCTTGAGATCTTGAGCGAGTTCGTGGACCGTTCGAGTTAGCTCAAGGTTTTCTTTGTCGATTTGATATGTGTGCAAGGCAAGTTCGCCGGAGATGGTGTCGGCTCGTTTGGCGGCAATGAGCAGAATCGACCCTTGCATGGCGGCCAAGCAGGAAAGCACGAGATTGAGCAAAATGAAGGGGTAAGGGTCAAATCCGATGTTCCGGTTGTAGGCCATCCAAACCCCCAGCATCACCAATGCGGTAAAGACAAAAGGCCACGAACCCATGCCATTGCGGACGGTGTCGGCGGCGCGTTCGCCGCGGGTGAGTTGCTCGCCACTGCGAATATGGGGGTGCTTTTTTAGAGTCGGCATAGGACCTTTCCTAGTTCAGCAATTTCTTTGGGTGTTTGTGTGTTCGTGAAAAACTTACTCGTTTAAGTTGCCAAGGTCATCGCACCGAGACGATCGAACCCTCGCTAACGATTATCACGCAATTGTCCACACTTAATACCGCATCAAGTTCGCCCAAATCGACTCTTTTTTCGTTCACGATTAACTTTGCGCCGCCGTCGAGTGCCAATAGTGCTTCGGCGCCCTGGAAACTGTCGCCAGCTGTGTGGATCGCCAAATGTATTGGGGGCGAATCATGCCTGACCATCAGATTGATGTCTTTTGTTGGGCCA
Source organism: Actinomycetota bacterium (assembly GCA_031401235.1). GTDB lineage: Bacteria > Actinomycetota > Acidimicrobiia > Acidimicrobiales > Ilumatobacteraceae > UBA3006. The sequence goes on along the minus strand of JANNRJ010000013.1, from coordinate 41,885 downwards.
TCTATTACGGATGCGTGTATGGAAGAGCCACCGTCAAAGGTCGTAATCGAATGCCGACCACAGTGATGGGAAACTCCATCAATGGTCAGGATCACACCATTGCCTGTGGCCACGCAGAATTCGCGAACCACTCCGGGATATAGCGAAAAAGGAGCGTCATGGAGAATATCGGCAGTTGAGAGTCGCCATGACCAACCATCCGGGAGTGGTCCGTTAGCCGCGACCTCGTATTGCACACCCATGCCATTTCGCCACGGCTGGGGAACCCGACTGGAGGCACGTTGGATGGATACTACGGACAGTAGCGATTTCCCTTTTCACGGTATACCTGCACTTCGCCGAGCTGTTTTTCACTTATCCCGATCACCGATTCAAGGTCCACACCACAAATCACAGTATTGGTGAGATTGGCGTTGGTGAAATCAGCTCCGGCCAGCACTGCGGCGGTCAAATTGACACTTGTGAGATTGGCCCCCGTGAAATCAGCGCCGGTGAGGTCGGCTCGAATGAACGATGCCTGCTTAAGACTTGCCCGGATGAACTTGGCACCAGCCAAACTGGCAACACTGAAGTCAACGAAATCAAGTTTGAGATTGGAAAAGTCAAACCCGACCAAATTGGCAAATTGGCACTGCAACACTTTGATACACATTTGATCGGTTGGGGCAATAGTGGTTTCTGGAACCGGGATTGGCGCCACTGTTGTTGTCACCGCCGTGGTTTCAGGGCTTATTGACGTTGTCGATGTCTCGATTGGGCTCGTCGTCGTCGAGATCTCCAATGTCGTGGATGGTGAACTACTAGGTGTGCTAACCGAGCAAGCACTCAACGTGACCGCACAGACGCCAATGAGAGCGCCAAATCGTGCCATGGATCAATTCTAGTCGGCGGCTATATTGCCGATTCACGAAGAGAACGGCGTAATACATCAAGGGCGCTGATCACCGACAACTGTCGCATTTGATCCCGTGCGCCAGGCAAATGAAATGTTCGTGCCCGCGTTGTGTTATCGGGTAGGGCTAAGCCCACACACAATGTTCCCACCGGTTGTCCATCTTGCTCATTTGGTCCGGCCACTCCAGTGAGGGCAAGACCAATATCGCTTCCCAAAACCTTTCGCGCCCCCACAGCCATCGCGATTGCCGCTGCCTCGGAAACGACAGGGCCGGCCTGCACTCCGAGCAATTCAACTTTCACTTCACTTGAATACGACACAACTGCGCCGCGAAACACATCGCTGGCACCCGAAGTATTCGTCAGTCGGCCAGCCACCAATCCCCCAGTGACCGATTCGGCCAAGCCAAGCGTAAAACCACGACTTCGCAGGAGATCAATCACTACAGACTCCATCGAATCGCCATCAATTCCAAAGACAATATCGCCAACGGCTGAACGGACTTTTGTCTCCCATGTTTCGAGCAAATCCAACACTTCTTGATGAGTCCGAGCCTTTGCGGTGAGTCGGACCTTGATTCCGTCCCAACCGCTGGCCAAGAATGCCAGAGTCGGATTGCCCAGCTTCTCAAGTTCAGCAATGATTTCGAAGAGTTGCTCGTTCAGACCACTTTCACTATTCCCCCACGTGCGCAACACTCGACTTCCAATTGCCGCCACCGTGCCACTTCGCTGCAGCAAATCAGGCACAATCGCCCGTTCATACATTTCATACAACTCGAATGGCACTCCGGGAACGGCATACATCACTTTGTCGCCCACTGGGCAAATGAGCCCCGGCGCGGTACCCCGTCGTTGAGGAATTACCGTCGCCCCCCTCGGCACCATCGCCTGTCGCATATTGATCTCGGGCATCCGGCGATTACGACTGGCGAACATTTCGGCAATCACTGCACCTAGATCGTCATCGAATTCAAGTTCAACACCCATAACTTGGGCAATTGCTTCGCGGGTGATGTCGTCATGCGTCGGACCAAGACCGCCACAGATGATGATCGCGTCGGCTTCGGCGAGAGTCAGACGCAATGCTGCGACAACGCGACCGACATTGTCGCCAACTTTTATTTGCAGACAAGAGTCGATTCCGGCAAGGGCCAATTGTTCACCAAGCCAAGCCGAATTGGTGTCGACAATTTGGCCGAGTAACAACTCGGTTCCGACCGCAACGACGTCACAACGCACGACTATGACCTTTTTGATTTGGTCGGCAGGGCACGCAACGCATATTGCGCGCCGCTCAACACAGTGAGCGCCACGGCAAGCCACAATGTAATCATCCAGGTGAACGTGTAGTTGACCGCTGTAAATGGAAGCAGGGCGAAGCCAACTGCCATTTGTTGACTGAGTGTCTTAATTTTGGCGGTGCGACTCGCCGGCATACTCACACCTTTGGCCCCAGCAAATACGCGATAGACGCTGACAGCGATCTCGCGGATTGCGATCACCGCGACCGGCCAAACGCTGAAAACGCTGTGGCTCACAAGAGTAAACATCGCCCCGAGCACAAGCACCTTGTCGGCGAGTGGGTCGAGAAAGGCGCCACTGCGGGTGGTCCCGTATTTTCGGGCCAGATTGCCGTCGATCAAATCGCTGAGGCACAATACGAACCACAATCCTGTGGCGATCCACGAACCATTCTTATCGTTTGGGATCATCGCGAACAGCAAAGGAGATACAAGCAGACGACTTACCGTGACAGCATTTGCCCATGTGCGAATCGCACTTGGATCAGTTGGCATTGTCGTCTCCAATGTCGGCGATATCAAAAAGCGTGGACCCCACGGCCACCAGATCCGGGCCCATCGCATCGGCTATTTCGACATCATGGAATGTGCCGATCGCCAATGAGTGGTCGACGTGAATGATCCCGTCGATAGACGGTGCTTCGCGATGGCTCCGAGCGACACCCTGTTCGTCTACCAGAATCCGCAAGGTTGTCCCAATCAGATCGTCGCGCCGTGTCGCAGTGATCGAGTCTTGCAATTCGCGCAACTCGGCTATCCGCTGATTCATCAATCCGACCGGTACTGGGTTTGGCAGTCCGAGGGCAAATGTTCCCTCCTCAGGACTGAAGGTGAAAAAACCGCACCAATCTAGTTGTGCCTGCTCAACGAATTTAATGAGTTGATCATGATCTTCTTCGGTTTCGCCTGGGTAGCCAATAATGAAATTACTTCGAAATGCGGCGTTCGGTTCGATCGACCGAATATCGCTAATGCGCTTGAGAAATCGCGTCCCATCTCCCCACCTTCGCATTCGACGCAAATGTTGCTTGGAAACGTGTTGCAGGGAGAGGTCAAAATAGGCAACTCCAGTGTCAAGAATCACATCAATAAGTTCGTCAGAAAGATCGCTTGGATACAAATACAACAATCTGGTGCGTTCAACCTTTGCCGAAACTGCACGAACTAGTGGAACGATTGATCCAGCACCCAAATCACTCGGCCGATCCTTGCCGTAGCTTGCCAAGTCTTGCGCCACAAGAACAATTTCTTGTGCGCCAAGTTCATCGACTTCACGAAGGATCGACTCGATGTCGCGGCTACGTTGCGGTCCGCGAAAGGATGGAATAGCGCAAAAACCACAACTGCGATCGCATCCCTCGGCAATCTTCACATATGCCCATGGAGAACTCGAGGGTGGTCGGGGCAAATTGAGCAGATCAAAACTTGGAATATTGGCACTTGTCACCGCGAGTGATTTTCGACCCCACTTGACCGGAACGCCAAAACCAGCAACCTGATCAACTTCTGGCATCGCCGCGGCCAGTTCTGGACCATATCGCTCGGCCATACAGCCGGTGACAACCAGTCGAGCCCCGTCCTTGCGACGGGCACCTAGAGCCAGCACGGTATCGATACTCTCCTTGCGCGCATCTTCAATGAAGGCGCAAGTGTTGACTACCACTACGTCGGCGGCCGAGGGATCATCAGTTGCACTAAGTCCGTCAGCAAGCAGGAGACCAACGATTTTGTCCGAGTCGACGTCATTTTTTGGACAGCCCAATGTCTCGATGTAGAACCGTTGTTGCACGGTCATTGAGCCTACCGAGACTCAGTAGTTGAGGCGCAAGCCTTTGTATGGCCAATGCATTGAAACGAGTTTGCCAGTACCCGAAAGTGTGATGTAAGCCGTTTGAAAATCAGCACCACCAAAGCAAATGTTGGTGGTGAGTGGGTCGCCGGTGGCGATGTGTTGAAGAATTTCTCCTTTAGGAGAAATAACCGTGATGCCACCATTGAGCAGGGTTGCAACGCACACATTGCCGTCACCATCCACGGCAAGTGAGTCGAGTAACTGCAGTCCGGCCAAACCACACAAACAATTCGACGGATCTATCGAAGAAAACGGCGCAATCTCACCGGGACCAATGACCGTGGCTTTAAAGACGCGGCCTGTAAATGTCTCCGCCCAATACAGCGTTGATCCATCGGGTGAGAGTCCGATGCCGTTTGGAGCTTCGCTGGGAAAGATCACTTCGCGAATGAATGAGCCATCAATTTTGGCGTAGTAAATACCGGTGAGATCGGCCGACCGATCGTGCCGTATGCCGTGATCGGTAAACCACATCCCGCCACTTGTGTCAAACACAATGTCGTTTGGTCCGCGTAATTTGTGTCCATCACACTCGGTATACAACTCGGTGACCACTCCAGAATCCATGTCCACTCGCTGGATTCGACCGCCGATGTAGTTCGTCGGGGTAAATGGTCCAGGAAAAGTAAGTCCACCAAAATTGACTTCGGTAAATGATCCGCCGTTGTTACAGAGATACAGCGCACCGTCCGGACCAACGGCGATTCCGTTCGGACCACCGTCAATCTTGGCCACGGTGGTCGTGCTTCCATCGGGCATCACACGCGTGATGCACTTACCAAACATCTCGACCAGCACAACACTGCCGTCTGGCAGTGCGATCGGACCTTCCGGAAAACGCAATCCGGTTGCAATTTCTACGAATTCAGCCATACGACCCTTGACACTAACTGGCGCGCTGTAATTGCTCAAGTTCTTCGAGGGTCATCAGAACTTCTCGCGGTTTGGAACCTTCACTAGGTCCGACTACACCACGAGATTCAAGAAGATCCATAATTCGTCCTGCTCGGGCGAAGCCGATCTTCAACTTTCGCTGCAACATGGACGTCGAACCCTGCTGAGTTCGGACCACGAGATCCATCGCTTGACGCATCAATTCGTCATCTCCGCTGTCGCCGGTGGTGCCACCAAACGGTGATCCGTGACTTGAGTGTTCGCCTTCGATGCCACTGACATACACAAGTTCCGGGGCTTGACGACGCCAGTGACCAACAATTTTTCGCACTTCACTTTCGTCAACCCATGCAGACTGCACCCGTTGTGATACCGAAGTGTTGCCAGGAAGAAGCAACATGTCGCCTTTACCAATTAGTTTCTCGGCGCCAGATTGATCCAAAATGACGCGGCTATCGGTGAGGCTGGAAACGGCAAAGGCCATTCGGGCGGGAATATTGGCCTTGATCACTCCGGTAATCACGTTCACACTCGGACGCTGAGTCGCAATGATGAGGTGAATACCCACGGCACGCGCCTTTTGGGCAATACGCGTGATGCAATCCTCAACATCACGGGCCGCCACCATCATTAAGTCATTTAATTCATCGACGACAATAAGAATGTATGGCACACGTTCGTAGGTCCGATCGGAATATTCATCAGCCACAAGATCACCGCGGTCATAGGCCGCGTTGTATCCGATTACATCACGGAAACCGGCTTCGACGAGCATGTCGTAGCGTCGCTCCATCTCCTTAACCGCCCAGCCGAGAGCATTGGCCGCCTTTTTAGGATTGGTCACGGGCGCAGTCAGCAAATGGGGCAAGCGGGCGTACTGGGCCATTTCAACTTGTTTTGGGTCGATGAGAATGAGTCGAACTTGATCCGGAGTTGACCGCACCAGTATTGAGGTGATGATGCAGTTGAGCACGCTCGATTTACCTGCACCGGTGGTACCTGCAATAAGCAAATGCGGCGTGTTGGCAATATTCAAAAACAAGGCATGACCAGAAATGTCCTTGCCGATTGCAACCTCAAGTGGATGCATCACTCCGCGCGCCTCTTGCGAATCCATGAGATCACCCAGCGATACGAGCTCTCGCTGTTCGTTGGGAACTTCAATTCCAATCGCCGAGCGTCCAGGAATCGGAGCGAGAATTCTCACATCGGTTGCCGCCATCGTGTAGGCGATATCTCGTGACAGCGAAGTCACGTGAGCGACTTTGACACCACCGCCGAGGGATAGTTCATACCGTGTGACAGTGGGTCCGCGGGTGAAGCCCACCAATGTTGTTTCCACGCCATGTTCCTTCAACGCTTCAACTAATACTTCGCCACGTTGTCGGATGCGCATTTCGTCGGCCTGCGCATGTCGGGTGACGGACAACATGTCCAGTGTTGGGAGCGCCCAACTGCTGGCTTGAGCACCGGGGCCAAGGGGCATTTGAATCGCTTCGCCCTTCACCACTTTGGTTGGAGCGAATGTCGGCGCACCAACGTTATGGGATTCTTGGCGACCGGCCTGCTTGCGTTTAGTTCGCCGAGGCATATTTTCTTCGTCCAGATCGATGTCGTAAAATACAGGCGATCCGCGGTCATCTCTGCCCGCACCGTTTTCGTCATGTCCGAAATAGTCGTCACGATTCGATCCGGTATCGATAAAGTCATTCGTCGATTCGGTGGACATGCCATCGGCCCATGTGCGAATAACTTTTATTAGTTCGGGCAATGTTTTGCCAGTGATAAGTAACACTCCGCCAATAATCACGGCGAGTAGCACGACAGTTGCCCCAATCCCACTTAATAAACTTCGTAGTGGCTCCCCGACAAGAGCACCGAGCCAGCCGCCCGAGCGAGCAAGCGCATCAAGGTTGGCGTGAATATCGTTTGAACCCCAGACGATATGGATGAGCCCGAGAATTGAGACCCAGACAATGCTCCAGCCGAAGGCGAGCCGGACGCGGTGTTGAACCTCAGTACGTTTGATGAAGGCGAGTCCGGCGACAATACATACGACTGGCAAGACAAATCTTCCGACTCCGATCAGCCACGACAGCGACGAATTGAGCCCTCGGCCGAGTGGGCCGGCAATGTTCACATAAATAGAAAACGAGAGCAAAATACCCAAACAAATCAGGGCGATTCCGCCGAATTCATGCCCGCGACCAGCGATGGCTGTGCGCATATGGGAATACCTTGGCGGTTGCTGATACGTCGGTTCTTCTGGATCAACAGGAGTATGGCTACGCGAGACTTTTGGACGTCGGCCCTTGCCGGTGCGCACAGTCGTAGAGCCCCGCCGGGGCTTATTTGCCATGATCCCACCGTACCAATGGGGTGATAGCCAAATGGGGCATGGTCATTCGGGATGGTTTTACGTTGGGTGAGATGGTTTCTCGTTAAGTAGGTCTACATCTCCATAACAATTGGCACAATCATCGGACGACGCTTGGTTCGCTCGGAGACAAATTTGCCAGCCGCCCGGCGAACCTCCTTTTCCAAAGCGTCAACATCACGCGTGCCGTTACCCAGTGCCCGTTCAACTGCAACCGATACCGCCATACACGCTTCGTCAATCAAATCTTCGGCTTCCGGCGCATATACCCAGCCGCGTGTAATCACTTCGGGACCAACCAAAACTTTGCCCGCACCGACGTCCACTGTGACTACGACAACAACTACTCCCTCCTCAGCCAAAACTTTTCTGTCGCGCAAGACTCCTTGACCAACATCGCCAACAATTCCGTCCACATAGAGCATTCCGGCCGGCACTCGATCGGTGCGCTCAATTCCGTCATCGGTGATCTCAATCACATCACCGTCTTCGCATAGGACAATCCGTTGTTCGGGCACACCCATAACACGAGCTAATCTCCCGTTGGCCACCATGTGGTGATACTCACCGTGAATTGGAACGAACCACTCCGGTTCGGTGATCGATAGGTACATCTTGAGGTCCTCTGCTTGAGCATGACCAGTGGCATGAACATCGGCAATTCCCGAATGCACGACCTCGGCCCCCGCACGAAGCAAACCGTCGATTACTCGATTCACATTGCTTTCATTTCCGGGTATCGCATGACTCGAAAAAATCACGGTGTCCTGAGGTCCAACTTTCACGAATTTACTTTCGCCACGTGCCAAAAGTGAAAGCGCCGCCATTGGCTCACCCTGCGACCCAGTGGAAATGACACACACCTGCTCGGGTGGATAGTCGTCAATGTCTTCGATATCAACGAAACTGCGATCGGGCAATTTAATCAATCCCAAGTCGCGGGCGAGACGCACATTGTTATTCATCGATCGTCCCAAGGTGGCGACAACCCGACCAGCACCCACTGCCGCTTCAGCAATTTGTTGCACGCGGTGAATGTGACTGGCAAAACTCGCCGTGATAATGCGCTGTTGCTTGTGTTCGGCAAACAATTGTCGCAGTACTACTCCAACGGTTCGTTCCGACGGCGCCGAACCTCGTTCTTCGGCGTTTGTACTGTCCAACATCAACAACCGAATTCCATCGCCAGCCGCCAGCGCACCGAGCCGTGCCAGATCGGTCCGACGATCATCGACGGGAGTGAGATCAATCTTGAAGTCTCCAGAATGAACGATGACACCTTGGGGTGTATGGAGCGCGATTGCATGGGCCTGCGGCACCGAATGCGTCACTGGAATAAATTCGACATCAAACGGTCCAATTTTTCGACGCTCGTTATCGACAATCTTGATGAACTCGGTCTTTCCCAAAAGACCTGCCTCTTCGATGCGATGACGAGCCAAGCCAAGCGTCACCGGCGAGCCATAAATTGGGAAGGACAATTCGCGCAGCAAGAATTGAAGGCCGCCGACATGATCTTCGTGGCCATGTGTTGCCACGCAAGCTTCAATGCGATGTGAATTCGCTCGGAGCCAGGTGAAATCAGGAAGAACTAAATCGATTCCATGCATGTCGGCATTGGGAAACATCAACCCACAATCGATAAGCAATAACCGATCGTTTTGTTCCACGACCATGCAATTGCGCCCGATTTCTCCTAACCCTCCGAGGAAGACAATGCGGACGGGCGCAGCCATTATTTTTGCGAATTGCGAGCGAGACGCAAATTCTCGAGCACTTGCTTGGCCCGTACATCCAGACCCGCCGTTGGCGGACCCATCGGCAGCCGCGCTTCGCCAACATTAAGGCCGAGCACATTCATCATCACCTTCGTTGGAAGCGGATTCGGGTTTTCATCGCCAGTTTCGAAGGCAAAACTTTCCAACAAGCGGTTATTGACTCGGTGGGCGCCAACGACATCACCTTTGGCCCAACAATCAAACATCTCGCGGTGATCGACGGCGCTCCAATGTGTCGCCACACCAACCACGCCAACTGCACCAACCGCCATAAATGGCAACGTGAGATTATCGTCACCGCTATACAACTCGAAATCGGTCGGAGCTTGCGACATCAGCACAGCAGTTTCGGCCGGACTACCAGCGGCATCTTTGAGCGCAACAAAATTATTAACATCCCGGGCCAACTTCAAAAGTGTTGTGGTGGTGATCTTGCGCCCCGTGCGCACAGGTATGTCATACACGATTACCGGCAGAGCCGTTTGGGCACAGACCGCACGCATGTGAGCCTCGATACCCGCTTGCGAGGGTCGGTTGTAATACGGGCCGACGACCAAGACACCGGCTATTCCCAATTTGGATGCTTGCTTGGTGAGATGCATCGAATGGGCAGTGTCGTTAGAACCTGTGCCGGCGATTACCGGAATAGTTACAGCTTCGGCCGCCGCTGCAAACAGAGCCAGCTTTTCGTCATCGCTAAGAGTGGAAGCTTCTCCAGTTGTACCACTTACAACTAATCCATCGTTGCCGTTGTCCTGCAACCATTTGGCTAAACGGCGAACGCCATCCAAGTCAAGTGCGCCGTTTGTATCAAACGGCGTGACCATTGCAGTAAGTACCTGGCCGAATCGCGGCATAGGACGATGTTAGTCATTGCGACGGAACTGGCACCTCAGCGCCAAGTTCAAACTTGAGATAATCATCGCCGGTGTTGTCCCAATCTTCGAATTGGATTACGCCCATTTCCTCATAGCGACGGCGTAGCCACTTGTCGTTGCGATCCAACAAGCCAAGCTTTTTACAGTTAGGCACGATCTTGGAAAACAGCATCTGTTGGAACATCGTCCGAGTTGGATCGTTCAAGATAAGCGGAATCACAGTCTTTGGGTCGACACCCATGTATTCCCATACCTCCTGTTGCAGGAAACGATCCCGCATCCGGATTCCCGCTTCGTAAGCGAACACTTGCCGATCCATCATCTCTTTATCGGTCATTCCGTCATACACCTCTTTGAGGCTCAACACCCCAAAGGCAACGTGGCGGGCCTCATCACTCATGACGTAACGAAGCAATTGCTTGAGCAGCGGCTCTGCTGTCAGTTGATGCAGAAACCCGAATGCCGCCAGCGCCAAACCTTCGACCATGATCTGCATTCCGAGATATGTGAAATCCCAACGCGAATCCTCCAAAATGTCGTCGAGGAGTAGCCCCAAGTGGGCATTGACTTGATAACCGCCACCCATCTTTTCATCCAGATAACGAGCGAAGACTTCAACATGCCGCGCCTCATCGACAACTTGAGTGCTGGCATACAACTTGGCGTCATACCACGGAACAGTCTCAACAATTTTTGCGGTGCAGATAAGCGCGCCTTGCTCGCCATGAAGAAACTGGGAGAGCAACCATTTACGACCTTGAATTCCAAACTCCAACCACTCTTTGTCACCCCAGAGGGCGAGTTTTGTGTCGGCGTACCAGGCTGGATCGATGCCGGAGCCGATCAAGGCTTGATCTGCGGCAATTGTCTTTTCGATGTCAACTTCGGTCTCCCAAGGAATGTCGGTCGTGCCGTTCCACTGACCAGTCTTTGCTTTTTCATACAACTTGCGCAGTGGTGGTCGAGCCAGCGTGTAATCCCAAGTAAAAATTGAATCGGCATTGTTTTTCACAATGTGTTCAACCTCGTTTGGATCTGTCATTGGGATACTGAGAATTCCCTCAACATCGTTGATCAGATCACGGCCGATTATCGCTCGATTTTCTTTTTCGCTGATTGACATTTGTTGCCCCTGTCTAGTTATCGAATTGTATTTTTGTTGAATTCGCGGATATTGAGATTTGTTCGCAGAAACTTAGTGACGCTTTCTTCGTTCGTAAAGTCGAACCGTTCAGAAGGTGCCAGGAAATATGAAATCACAAGTCTGACCAACACCTCAACTAATTCGTCGGCCTCATCTGGTGAAATAAAATCTGCCATCATCGACACTACATATGACGAGGCAACTCGTACGATGCGCGGAACTCCGGCGACGGTGAACTGAGTGAGTGTCGAACCTGGCTCAGTCGCCAACATAAGTGCGAGGTGTTCGTCGCTACGCAATTCAATGGTTGCCGCCACGATGCATCGGACAAGTAGTTGCTCAAGAGTCTGGGCACCATGGGCGCGAGCCAGCAGAGTCACAAAGAATTCATCCAACTGTCGAACGTGCAGAGCTTCCAGCAACACTTCTTTGCCCCCGGGAAACAGGCGGTACAACGTCGCGCGCGACACTCCTGCGACTCCACATACATCACTCACTGTGAATCGCGACATGCCCCAGCGTTCAATGCATGTTTTGGTCGAATCAAGAATTCTTGTTTCCATTTCGCTCAATCGCGGAGCGGATGTCGTTTGCATCATGATCATGAGACAATAAGACTAAAACTGTCTCAATGTCAAGCACTTACTTTCCATACTCAATATGGGAATGCCTCCATGTACCCTTGCATCCATGAAAACATCACCCAAAAGTCCACTCCATCTTCGCTCCATCCTCCCCCTCATCTGCGCCAGTGCATTGGTACTTGCGGCATGCGGAGGCAGTGATTCCTCAACTAATGGGGGTACAGGTGGCAACGAATGCACATCGGGAAAGTTGCTCAATGATGGTTCTCTGGTCATCGGTACGGGAACTCCAGCATTTTCACCTTGGGTTGAAAATGATGCACCGGAGAGTGGTGAAGGTTTCGAAGCCGCGGTTGCATATGCGGTTGCCGTCGAACTTGGTTTCGCCAATGACGATGTTTCATGGGTACGCACCAGTTTCGATGAGGCCATTCAGCCGGGGGCGAAGAACTTTGATTTCAATCTTCAGCAATACTCAATCACCGACGAACGCAAACTCACGGTCAGTTTTAGCGATCCGTACTATACGACGAATCAGGCAATCGTTGGATTTGCAGATTCGGCTGCCGCAACGGCCACAACTCTGGCCGATGTGCAAGGCCTCAAGTTTGGGGTCCAGTCGGGTACGACAAGTCTTGAGTTCATAAATACGGTAATCAAACCAACGGTTGAACCGTATGTGTACGACGATAATGCTGCGGCGAAGGCGGCCATGGAAGCAAAGCAGATTGACGCGATTGTTGTCGATTTGCCCACCGCGTTTTACATCAGTGCTGTCGAAATTGAAGGTTCAAAAGTGATCGGTCAATTTCCTCCAAGTGAAGGTTTTGCTGCTGATCAGTTTGGATTCGTATTCGACCTTGGCAATCCATTGGTGGAGTGTGTAAATATCGCACTTCAATCTCTGAAGGACGGCGGCACACTCGCCGAAATTGAGAAGACGTGGTTGTCTGATAAGACGAATGCCCCAGTCATTAGTCTTGGCTAGTCACTCAATTAGGTAGATATACGCAACTCACCACTGAACGTCAAAAATTCGAACAACGACAGCGCCGGCGCGGTTCAGCAATTGCCGCACTGAGCACTGCGATTGTTATTGCGGCGCTGGTCTTTTTCATTCCGCGGATGCCGCGCTGGCATCGCGTTAAGCAATCATTTTTCAATTGGGAACGCCTAGTCGATTCGTTTCCCCGACTACTTCACGCATTTGTTCTTGACATCAAGATCTTTGTTTGGACAACTCCGGCAATTTTGATCGTGGCATTGCTTATTGCCGTGGCCCGAAATACCCGCAACCCGGCACTGTTTCCGCTACGCCTGTTTGTCACCGGATACACGGATGTGATGCGCGGAGTACCCGTGATTTTGTGGATCTACCTGATCGGTTTCGGCGTACCCGGAATCGGACTTGAGCGCCCGTGGAACAGTCCGTTGTTGTGGGGTTCAGTGGCACTTGGTCTCACCTACAGCGCATATGTGGCAGAAGTGTTTCGAGCCGGAATCGAAAGCGTGCACGAAAGTCAGCGTGCCGCGGCGCGATCGCTTGGACTTTCAAGCACCCAAACAATGCGTCATGTGGTATTGCCCCAGGCCATTCGACGAGTGGTCCCGCCATTGATGAATGATCTGGTGAGTTTGCAAAAGGACGTGGCCCTAGTGAGTTTGATTGGCCCGATCGAAATTCTGCGTCAAGCCGGTATCGACAAAGCAAAGTTTGCCAACTTCACCCCGTACATCGGTGCGGCCATCCTCTTTCTTGTCATCACCATTCCACTTACCCGAACTACCGATTGGTTGCTCGCTCGTGAGCGACGACGAACAACCGCGACGAGTGTTCGATGACTTCAAAATTGAACGTATCCAATGTGAGCAAGGCTTTTGGTAAAAACCAAGTTCTCGACGACATTTCAATCGACGTTGCCACTGGTGATGTCATTTCATTCATTGGCGCTAGTGGTTCGGGAAAGACAACTCTTTTGCGCTGTATCAATTTGCTTGAACCGATTGACTCTGGATCGATTCGCCTAGACGACATTGAAATCACTGAGATTGGGCTTGATCCGAATCCAATTCGGCGTCGTATCGGGATCGTATTTCAGAGTTTCAATCTATTTCCGCATATGACGGTGGAACGAAACATCACCCTCGCCCTCACAAAAGTCCTCGGAGTTGAAAGAAAGACAGCATCCGAACAGGCCCATACTCTGCTGGCGCGATTTGGGCTTGGTGATAAGGCGAAGTCATACCCTGACCAGCTATCCGGTGGTCAACAGCAACGAGTTGCAATTACTCGGGCCCTCGCCCTCAATCCTGAGGTGTTGTTGCTCGACGAGATCACATCTGCGCTAGACCCCGAATTAGTTGGAGAAGTTTTAGATGTCGTGCGTGAACTCAAAGGCAGCGGAATAACACTTCTTTTCGCCACACACGAAATGGCCTTTGCTCGCGAAATCAGTGATCGTGTGTGCTTTCTTTCGGATGGAGCAATCGCCGAGCAGGGACCGCCGCAAACGATTTTTTCTAATCCGCGCGACGAGCGCACCCAGCGCTTCTTGCAACGAGTGATTGGCGCCGGTCGACTAGCTAATTGAGATAGTGGCTAGACCAAAACTCATCAAGTCGGCAACTTGTGATCGGAAAAGCGTTCCCGCAATGTTTTCTTGGAAAACTTGCCAACACTAGTTTTGGGAACTTCCTCGATGAACACCACATCGTCGGGAACTTGCCACTTGGCGACTCGGGGCCGGACAAAGTCGAGGATTTCTTCTCTACTTAACGTGGCTCCGGCTTCCAAAACCACACAAGCGAGCGGTCGCTCGGACCACTGCGGATGGGGCACGCCGACAACGGCGGCTTCCTTTATTAAGGGATGAGCCATCAGTTCGTTTTCTAATTCAACCGAACTGATCCATTCACCACCAGATTTGATGAGATCTTTGGTCCGATCGACTAATCGAATACGACCAACGCTATCCATAGTGGCGACATCACCCGTACGCAGCCATCCGTCCACGGTAAAACTTTCACCGGCGCGCTCATCGTTGTAATAAGTGGCCGCAATCCAGTTGCCGGCACATTGCAATTCGCCGCTGGTCTCGCCGTCCCACGGAACCGGAGTCGAAGTCCCCGGTTCAACCACGCGGCAATCCACGCCAAAACTAATTTGGCCGACTGTTGTACGTAAGACCGCTTGTTCATCGTCGGGTAGCAGACGATCTGCCGCTGACATCGTGCACACCGCTGCAATCGGACTGGTTTCGGTCATTCCCCACGCTTGCAAGATCGGTAAGCCAGTCACTTCGCGATATGCCTCGCTGAGCGCTTTTGGTACCGCTGACCCGCCACATGGGATCGCCCGCAATGCTGAAGTGTCTCGGCCTTTGAGTTCTGGCAATACAGCCATCCAGATAGTTGGGACCCCAGCGGCAACGGTTACTTTCTCTTCGACGATGAGATTGGCGATCGCTTTTCCTGAAAGATCAGGACCAGGCATGACCAAACTGGCGCCAGATGCAACCGCGGCATGGGCCAGACCCCAAGCATTGGCATGAAACATTGGTACGACCGGCAAGATGATGTCGCTTTCGCGAGCGCCCAACGAATTTGCGGTCATTGCCCCCATCGTGTGTAGATACGTCGATCGGTGGCTGTACACAACACCTTTTGGATTTCCCGTTGTTCCGCTTGTGTAGCACATACTTGCTGCCAGGTTTTCGTCGGCGACATCAAATTCCACACTCGGTGTTCCCTTCATTAATTGCTCATAGTCATGCAACTCCATTCCGGCAACTGATTCGGGAACTTCGCCTTTGCCGTCGTCCATAACCACGAGATGTTTTACCGTCGTAAATGTGGGAAGTAGCGGACTAAGAAGAGCGAACAAAGATCGATCGACGAAGATCACTTCATCTTCGGCATGGTTTGCAATGTATGTAAGTTGCTCAGGGAATAAGCGAATATTCAAGGTATGCAGCACACGTCCCGTACACGGGGCGGCAAAATACAATTCCAAGTGTCTGGCCGTGTTCCACGCAAAAGTGGCGACGCGACCATCTCCAGAAATTCCGAGTTTGTTCAACACGCCGCCGAGTTGCCTTGTTCGCGCCGCCCACTCGCCATAGGTCGTGCGCTCCCGGTTTGTGGCGGTAGCCGTCACGATCGTCTTGTCGCTGTGATACTTCTCGGCACGCTCAAATAGATGCACCAGCGTGAGCGGCTTATCCTGCATCAAACCCTTCATCGACTAACCCTCCCCGATAAACAAATTGCGAATGGGATCAAGATAGCAATATCGCAGTCTCGCCGTGAAGGCCGCAGGTCAACTACGGTGCACTGCGTGCGTAAAGCTGTTTTAACATTGACTTCGCTGTTGTTTGTAATAGGCACGATTGGCAGCAACATTGGACCAGCCCTCGTCGATGAGCATCCCGCGTTGGTCCTAATTCTCAGTTCCAGGAATCGCAATCTATTCGGATCGGTCCCCTACATCGATCTGCTCGCCTATCTCGCCATTGGCTTCACCCGAGTTCTCATTGCCGGGATCGCCTTGTATTTGGTGGGTCGCTGGTACGGCACGCGAGCTCTTGGCTGGGTTGAAAGCAACATGGGCGAATTACCCGCCATTTATCGCTGGACCGAACGAATTGTCGACAAGGCCGGTTCGGTTGCACTTGTGCTGATGCCTGGAAGCAACATCGTGTGTCTAATGCTGGGTCACCGCAAGATGCCGCCACGAAGGTTTGTACCACTATTGATGGTCGGAATTGCCATCAAACTCGCATTGCTCTGGCAGGGAGGACAAATCTTCGAAGATCAGATTCGCGAGTTCTTGAACTACATCGAGAAATACCAATGGTGGGTAGTGATCGGCTTATTTGCAATATCAATGCTTCACTCCGTGCATCGCGGCCGGCCTCGACCCATATAGCCAAAGTACTTAGATAATCAGAGTTCGAGAAAGGACTCTAGGCCAATCGTTAGACCCGGATGCGCTGAGATTTTCTTGCAGGCCAGCAATACTCCGGGCATGAAACTTGCCCGGTCGGTGGTGTCGTGGCGAATCGTCAAGGACTGACCTTGTGTGCCAAGAATAACTTCTTGATTGGCGACAACTCCCCGCATTCGGACCGCATGAATCGGAATACCTGACGCGCCTTTTGCTCCGCGAGATCCGGCAATAGCTTCGCTTGTGGTCGGATCATTGGCCCACGAAGCACTTGCCGACGCCATTCGCTGGGCAGTTGCAATTGCTGTTCCCGAAGGCGAATCGGTCTTGCCATCGTGGTGGAACTCGATGATTTCAGCGGTGTCGAAATATGGCGCCGCCAATTCGGCAAATCGCATCATCAACACGGCCCCAATGGCGAAGTTTGGGGCGATGAGACAATTACTGGCGCTAAATTCCTGGCGAAATGCAGCTAAGTCACTTTCCGTAAATCCGGTTGTGCCGACAACGGCGTGAATGCTGTGCATCGCCAACCAGGGAAGGGCGATTCGGGCTGCCGCAACCACGCTGAAATCAATCGCCACGTCCACTTTGGCATCTGCCAAAGCGCGAAGTTCACTGGCGATCGTAATTCCGTGAACGGTTGCTCCCGGATTGCCAGGATCTACCGCGGCAACGAGTTCAAGTTGTGGATCGCCAGCCACGGCATCGCACGCCGTTGCGCCCATGCGCCCAGCAGCACCGATAACTCCGACACGCACCATAGGTTTGAGCGTAGACGAAGTTTGCAGCGTTTATTTCCCGTTGCGCTCTTCGTTGTTGAATTCGTCTTCGAAGCTCACAGACACGACGTCACTAGGTGCGGCAGCACCACGGTTTGGTTCGCGTCGTGCGCCACTGTCTCGGCTGTCTGGACGAGCGGCACCACGACTATCGTTGCGACGACTATCGCCGCGACCGCCACCGCGATTATCACCGCGACCGCCCCGACTATCGCTACGACGACCATCACCGCGATCGTTCCCTCGATCACGAGGACCACGTTCACTGGTTCGTTCGCGCGGAGCGCGTTCACCGGAAGCTTCGCCAGATGCTTCTCCGCCACCAATTGGTTGTCCGTCGGGACCAAGCAGACTGAGGCTTACTTTGCCACGGTCATCGATATCGTCGACACGCACCTGCACCTCATCGCCAAGATTCAATACATCCTCAACTCGGGCGATGCGCTTGCCGCCGCCAAGTTTGGAGATATGCACGAGACCATCTCGACCCGGCAAAATGTTGACAAAGGCACCGAACTGAGCAATATTTACCACTCGCCCGGTGTAAGTAGCACCGAGTTCAGCAGTCGGTGGATCGACGATTGCAAGAATTCGCGATCGGGCTTCTTCCACTTTGGTGCTGTCCGGAGAACCTATCGTGATGATTCCGGTGGCTCCGTCGTCACTGACGTTAATGTCAGCGCCGGTTTCCTGTTGAATTGTGTTAATAACTTTGCCCTTTGGACCAATTACTTCACCGACTTTGTCCAGCGGAATTGTAAATGTCACGATCTTTGGAGCACTGTCGGCAACTGTTGAACGTGGTGCAGAGATTGCGCTTTGCATTACTTCCAATATCTTCAGTCGGGCTTCCTTGGCCTGTTGCAATGCGCTGGCCAACACTTCACTTGGAATTCCGTCGATCTTGGTATCAAGTTGCAATGCAGTTACCGCATCAGCAGTACCAGCAACTTTGAAGTCCATGTCGCCAAATGCGTCTTCCGCACCAAGAATGTCGGTGAGGGCGATGTACTTGCCCTGATCGAAGATGAGACCCATTGCAATTCCAGCAACTGGGGCGATGATCGGCACTCCTGCATCCATAAGCGACAAGCTCGATGCACACACCGATGCCATTGACGTGCTGCCGTTAGACGACAACACTTCACTCACCAAGCGCATCGCATAAGCGAAATCTTCTTGGCTTGGAACAACAGGGAACAATGCCCGCTCGGCAAGTGCTCCGTGGCCGATTTCGCGTCGCTTTGGTGTGCCAACGCGACCGGTTTCTCCGTTCGCCCATGGCGCCATGTTGTAGTCGTGCATGTAGCGCTTGGTGGTTTGGGGCGTGATCGAGTCGATCATCTGGTTCATTCGCGGCATGGCAAGTGTGAGCACATTGAGTACTTGTGTTTCGCCGCGCTGGAACAAACCTGTTCCGTGGGCGGTTGGAAACAATCCAACTTCTGCCGACACTGGTCGCAGGTCTTTTGGACCTCGACCGTCGATGCGGATGTTTTCATCCACAACGCGCTTGCGCACGAGTTTCTTGGTCAATGAACGAACGGCTTCTTTGATCTGCTTTTCCTGACCAACAAAAGTACCTGGCGCCACAGATGTGCCGACAAGTTCGGCAATGGTCGCCGTGGTTACGTCGTCAATTGCTGCGTTGCGCTCGGACTTGAGTGAAATGGATACGGCCGGTGCAAGTTTGGCTGTTGCAAACTTTTCTACGGCGGTCCAAATTTCATCTGAGTAGTCGAGAACCGGCGTGTACTTGAGCGGTTCGATTGCGCCGCTTGTGGCGATCACGCTGGCGACCAACTGGCGTTGCAACTTGATTGAATCTTTGATGAATTTCTTCGAGGCGTCCAATCCGGAGGCAATAACCTCTTCGTTGACTTTGGGTGAACCGTTGGCATAGAAACTGAAACTCTTTTCGGTGCCGCCTGCTTCAACCATCATGATGGCTACATCACCATTGTCGAGTTCGCGACCGGCTACGACAATTTCAAATGTCGATGCATCGCCCTCTTCAAATGTTGGGTGACCGATCCACTGTCCGTCTTGGCTATATGCCAGACGCACCGCGCCAATCGGACCATCAAATGGAATACCGCTGATCATGAACGCGGCAGAGGCGGCGTTGATTGCGAGCACATCGTGCGGATTGGTTTGATCTGCACCAATTACCGTGATTACGACCTGCGTTTCGTTGCGAAATCCGTCTGGAAATGCCGGACGCAATGGTCGGTCAATTAAGCGGCAGGTAAGAATCGCCTGTTGACTCGGGCGACCTTCGCGGCGGAAAAACGAGCCGGGGATTTTGCCGGCCGCATATGCACGCTCTTCAACATCCACCGTCAGGGGGAAGAAGTCAATACCGTCGCGAACACCTTTGGCCGCATTGGCCGTGGCCAGAACGGTGGTTTTACCAATCGTGGCAACCACTGCTCCTTGCGATTGCAAGGCCAATTTTCCGGTCTCGAATGTGAGTGTTTTATCGGTGCCACTAATTGGCGCCGAGATTGAAATGGCATCAGCCATGTCTATGTCCTTTCGTCTCTGCCGCGTTTACAAACGGGAAGGCAGAGTTTGAGGAGCAACTAGTCGATTCCCAGTCGGCAACCTCGCAACGTCCGGCGAAGAAGGCCGGGCTGCGAAATCAGCGACTGACAACCGACAACAATGTTGCTCGTTGTTATGTTTTCGTGCCGTGCGTCTTAGCGACGCAGACCGAGTGTGTCGAGAAGCTTTCTGTACTTCTCAATGTCTCGATCCTTGACGTAATCAAGCATGCGCCGACGACGTCCAACCATCATTAAGAGCCCTCGTCGACTGTGATGATCTTTCTCATGTGTCTTGAGGTGCTCGGTGAGGCTGTTGATACGTTCTGTCAAGAGTGCAATCTGCACTTCTGGTGATCCAGTATCGGTGTCGTGCTGGCGATGCTTGGACATGACGTCCTGTTTTGACGCAATCGTCACGATTATGCCTTTCGTTGTCTCGCTTGATTGCGAGGCTCGGAGGTCGCCCTGAGCCGGATGGCTAGTGGCATCACACCAGAGCAAAAGCCCCGGTGGACCCCTTCAATCTACCGTGAAGCGGTTCAAACCCACCTCGACCCAGTTCAGACGATAATTAACCGCTTAATAAGTAGTGTGAACTGCTGTGTTCACGGGAATCATCGAAGAATGTGGTCGGGTGGTGTCTCGCCACGGAAACAAGTTGCAAATCGCGGCAACCGTTGTCTTGGAAGGATCCGAAATTGGCGCATCCATTGCTGTCAACGGATGTTGTCTCACCGTCGTTGCCACAGGTACTAATAGCGGCGATACGTGGTGGGAAGCCGATGTCAGTGACGAAACTTATGCTCGAACCAACTTGGGGGCATTGAGCGTTGATGACATTGTGAACTTAGAGCGGCCGATGGCCCTTGGTGACCGGCTCGGTGGACACATTGTGCTTGGGCATGTTGACGGTGTCGGTCATGTGTTGTCACCAGCACCCGATCTGGTGGTGAGATTGCCAACCGAGTTGATGCATCTCATCGTCGAAAAAGGATCAGTCACAGTTGATGGCATCAGCCTGACTGCATTCGATCTCACCGTCGACACGTTTCGTGCGGCAATCATCCCCCACACTCAACAAGTCACAACACTTGGGGTTCGGCGTGTCGGCGATGCGGTCAACATTGAGATGGATGTACTGGCCAAGCATGTGCAACAACTCATTGCCCCGCATCACCGCAAACGTTGGTGGAAGCGCTGATGAGCGGCGATCTGAATAACCTGCGACAAAAAATTGATCAGATCGATGCCGCCGTGTTGGCGTTGCTCGCCGAGCGACTTGAAGTGTGTCGCCAAGTTGCCGAAGTGAAAGTTGAGCGAGCTACTTCGGTGATTCAGCCAGACCGCGTTCGGGAAGTGCTGACAAGTCGTCGCCAATGGGCCATCAACGACAATGTAGACCCAGATTTTGCCGAGCAGCTGTTTCGAATCATTCTTGCCGAAACTCATCGCATCGAAGTTTCAGGGGGGCGAGAACAAATTGCACCGTCCAAGCAAGCCGATTCACTGCGTTCCGCACTTGACATTGTGTCGTGTCGAATTGATCATGTGGTGGTCGCTGTTGCCGATCTAGATGGGGCCAAGAAATTTTTGGCGAATTTGGGTTTTCAGGTTCAACCGACGGACGACGAGGCGATCGTTACAGCGGAAGCCGGCGGAGTAACCGTGGTTTTGGTTGGACCAAGTAACGATCCGGCGGTTCAGGCACATCTCGCCGAACATGGCTCCGGGGTGCAACACATCGCCATTGAAGTTCTCAATGCCGGCTTTATCCAACAGGCGCTCTCGGATGCCAAGGTGCCACTGCTCACCGATGTGATCGTTGATGCCGACGGTCATGAACAGGTATTCACCGTTCTTGATCCCGCCACAGGAGTACAACTCGGCTTCATCAGCCGCACCGGTCATCGCGTACCAATAAGCGGTCAAAACGTTCGCGCCCTGTTTAAAGTACTCGGGGCCACGTAACTTCGTTACACCCCTTGCCTAGTGTGCGATCACGTTCCTTCCCCGGTTCGGAGAGTTTATTGATCCGAGCATCAATCAATAGGGGTCGGTATGCAGGTCATCGTAGATATTCCCGAGATCATCACTCGCCTTGATTCGTCGGATCTATCTGGCTTCAACGAAGATGACATTCGCATTGCCCTTGGCGACATTGCTTCAATTCAGAGCTGGGTAGATCAACGGAAGGTCGAACTCACTCGCCGACTTCAGCAACTCGCATCGCATTCTCCAAGCATTCATCCGCAACAAGTTTTGGCAACTGCTGGAAACACTTCGCGCTATGACGCTTATCGTGAATTGCAGCGGGCAACTACCCTCGACCAGTTTCCCGACTTAGCCAAGGTTTTCGCCAGCGGACACATATCGACTGCACACCTCGATGTGATGGCTCGAACTATGCACCAACTTGATCCTCACGAGTCTGTTCAATTGGCAAGGCGTGGTGAATGGTTGAATACCATTGCCACCCACACCACCCCCGACAACTTTGCCCGAGCCATCAAACATGAAGTTGCCCGAATTCATAACGATGGCGGTGCCGCCAAACTCGAGCGCCAGCGACGCGACGCATTGCTGAAACATTGGGTAGATCGCGATTCAGGAATGGTGCACCTCCACGGCAGACTTGATCCGGAATCTGGTTTGCGTGTGATTGGCCGAATCGAGCAAATCGCTGAGCAATTGTTTCATGGTGCGATGCCCGAGACTTGCCCATCAGACGACCGCAAACAAGGACACTTGGCGGCTCTTGCATTGGTCGCTTTGGTCGACGGTTCAGTGATGGCAACTAGCGCAGTGCTCTCCTCGCACCATTCACGGGCCGAAGTCTCCGTACTCATTGACCTTCAATCAATGGTGAGTGGTCTTCACGAGCATTCCGTGGTGCACACAGGCTTCGAAACCGAGCTACCACTTGAGACAATTCGCCGTATGGCCTGTGAGGCGGAAATCATTCCCGTCGTTCTCAGCAAGAAAGGTGTGGTTCTCGATGTTGGCCGCAGTTCTCGACTTGCATCGCGATCCCAGCGCCTTGCCTTGGGCGCCATGTATACCCATTGCGCAATTCCAAATTGCCATGTCACGATCAATCAATGCCAACCTCACCATATTTCCTATTGGCGCAATGGCGGTAAATCTAATATGAACAATCTGGTTCCACTTTGTGCAACCCATCATCGCAATGTGCATGAAAACCAGTGGTCATTGATGCTTGACCCTTCCACTCGTCAACTCACAGTTGGTTATCCCGACGGTGGGTCGGGTACGGCGCTGCCCCATCGGGCACGGTCAAATTTGGCCGAGTCTGAGCACTAACTCCGAACAGTGTCGTGTGGTGCGAAAGACGCTACGGTACGTAGTGCACGACATTTACAACAAGATCACTTATCCTGTCACTTCTTCATGGTGATCCTTGTTGGTCGAGCGCTGGCAAGCAGATTTACGTCGAAACCCTTGGAGGGTCACGTTGTCAATACGCCAGCATGTACTTACTTCGTCACTAGAAGTGCTGATGAACGACGCACGGCTAAAGCGTGACCGTACTCATGGAAGTCGAATCACGTACTCGCCGAAGGTGTTTATTCCCCTCACCATGTTGTGTCGCGACAAATGTGGCTATTGCACTTTTGCCCAACCACCGGCGCGACTAGAACACCCCTATCTCTCGTCGGAGCAGGTATTGGCGATTGCTTCGGCCGGAACCAAAGTCGGCTGCCACGAGGCATTGTTCACACTTGGTGAACGACCCGAGTTACGTTACGAAGTTGCCCGTCAATGGCTCAGTGAACATGGATATGACAGCACAATTCATTACCTGCACGACATGGCGCTACTCGTTCTGAAGGAGACAGGTTTGCTCCCCCATGCCAATGCTGGTGCGTTATACCCAGACGAGCTGGCCATGTTGCGACCGGTCTCGCCGTCGCAGGGCATGATGATCGAGTCACTGCGAGATGACTTGGCTTGTCATCGGGGTGCCCCCGACAAGGAACCCCAGCGCCGCCTTGACACGCTTCGTTTTGCCGGCGAATTACACATCCCGTTTACAACGGGGATCTTGGTCGGCATCGGTGAGACACGCCAAGATCGCATCGACGCACTCGAGGCCATTGCAACCTCGCACGCTGAGTTTGGACATGTGCAAGAAGTAATTGTGCAAAACTTTTTGCCCAAGCCACTTACGCTCATGCAACACGCTGCACCGTGCCCTCAGGACGAATACCTGTGGACAATCGCGACGGCTCGACTGATCTTGCCGCCAGAGATTCACCTCCAAGCCCCACCAAATTTGAGCGACGACTTCGGTGTTTTGCTTGATGCCGGTATCGACGATTGGGGCGGCGTATCGCCAGTGACTGCCGACCATGTGAATCCCGAGCGGCCGTGGCCAGCACTCGACAGCCTGCGCCGCGTTACCGAAGATCGCGGCATGGTGCTTGCTCCGAGACTCACCATTTATCCAGAGTTTGTGAACTCTCCCGACATTTGGCTTGATAAATCGCTGCACTTTGCGGTGATGGATCGCGCCGATGCCGAAGGCTTGGGTCGAGACGATCCGGGTCAGATGTGGCCGGAAAAGGTGACGGCGGCCGATGTTGTGCACGATGGCGCCGAAGTTGTACTCGTCGGGCACCGCTCAACGCAGTGGTATTCCGGGGCTACACAATCGCCACCCGTGTTAATAAATTCAGACTTCACTAGTACGACCTCCCGACTACGAACTGGGAATCGTGTTAGCGAGATTATTCGCGGTCATCAACTCGGCCAAGAACTTGGCGCCGACGAAATTGTTGCCCTCTTTCGAGCACGCGGACCAGAAGTCGTAGCCGTTGCTCGATATGCCGACCAGTTGTGCCAACAGGTTGTTGGCGACACAGTGACTTGGGTGCACAACCGCAATATCAATTACACCAACGTTTGTACATTCAAGTGCAAGTTCTGTGGATTTTCTAAGGGTCCGCTCAGCCTCAACTTGCGAGGCACACCTTATTTACTCACTTTGGACGACATTGCCGATCGCGCCAAAGAAGCGTGGGATCTTGGCGCGACTGAAGTCACTTTGCAGGGCGGCATTCATCCCAACTTCGACGGCGACTATTACATCCACGTCGCACAGGCGGTAAAAGATGTCGTTCCCGATATGCACATTCACGGCTTTACGGCACTCGAAGTAACAGAAGGTGCGCGCCGACTTGGCGAACCTCTTGAGTCATATCTCATTCGATTGCGGGAAGCAGGACTTGCATCTCTGCCTGGTACCGCGGCCGAAATACTTGATGACGATGTACGGGCAATCTTGTGCCCAGACAAGATCAACACCGAAGAATGGCTGGAATGTCATCGCGTGGCTCACAGCGTTGGTTTGCGCTCCAATATCACGATCATGTTCGGCTCGGTGGAACATCCCCAGTCATGGGCGAAACACATTGTTCGCACGCGCAACCTACAAAAAGAGACAGGTGGTTTCACTGAATTTGTCGGCTTGCCCTTCGTGCACATGGCCTCGCCGATTTATCTTCAGAGAAAGGCGCGTCGCGGCCCCACATTTCGCGAAACTATGTTGATGCATGCAATCGCGCGTATCGCTTACCACGGGCTCATCGACAACATTCAAGTGTCGTGGACCAAGATCGGACATCATGGTGCGGCTCAGTTGTTGCAAGCCGGATGCAACGACCTCGGTGGCACGCTAATGAACGAAAATATTTCACGATCGGCCGGTGCCAGTCATGGTCAAGAAATGACGGAAGAGTCATTTGGGGCAATCGTGACCCCACTGGGTCGCACCTTGCGGCAACGGACCACGCTTTACGCCGATGCGAGAGCGGGCGCGGTGGTTAATTAGTGGTCGTTTTGTTGGCTATGTATTTCCGTACTAAATATCCCTGATATCTTTCCGATCACGGGGGTGCTTACCGTGGGAGGTGGGGATCATGGGTGACGAGCGTAATTCGCGTACTCCAGAGGAGATCGCGCAGGAACACGCCCGAATTCAGCGCGGGATCGAAAATAGGGCGAGTGCAACCCCAGGTGGTTTGACTCCGGAGGACATCGCCAAGATCACCAAACAGGAGTCAGTGGAGGATCAAAAAGTTTACGCCCAAATCCATCGTGACGCATATCTTCGGGAAAATCAACTCCCCGATATCGGGCGAAACCCGATGACCGCCAAACCGGTCTTGGACGAAAGTGTTCGCCGATATATCAACACCGATGTGGCGCGCGAATTGCTCAAAAAGCCAGGAAACATGATGCGGCTCTTTGCCGCAGGGCTGGGAATCTTCGGAATAATTCTGTTGTCATTGGGTCTACGTACCGACGGCAAAGCGACGACGAGTGTGGCCACTAGTGTGCCGACGACCGTGGCGCCAGGATCTTCCACAACTTTGGCGACTACTTCGGCAGTTATTACACCGACATCTGCAACCGCAACTGCTTCGTTCACGAAAGTGAGTGGTCCATGTAGTTTCGCGACTCAATTCACCGATAACTATTTATTTGAAATAACTTCTGCCGGCCTCTCACTTACCCAGCTTTCGGACAACCACATCACAAACGGGACAATTGAACCAACGGGTGACTTTACAACCGCGGCCGAGGGTCAAGGTTATAGCGGGAATATAGATGGAATGATGGCAACTGGTCAGCACTTTTATACAGCCGAAGGCTGTAATGAGGTGTACGACTTCACGATGCAATTGTCGGCGCCGCTGATCATGACAGTTGCACCACCAAGTACCACGACGACCGAGACTCCGACGACAACGGCAGTTCCTGCGACTGGGTCTGGGAATAGTCGCAATATTCCACTTGTCTTGCTCGGCGTCGCTTTGCTAATCGGCGCACTAGCCCTATTTTTCGGCGGACCGCGCCTTGCGGGAGGACCTGTTATTGCTGGACCGTTAGCCGATACCGATCCTTGTGCCAAAGAAAAGACACGCATGGCTGCAGCCGAACGAGATCGGGAAGCTGCCGACGAACGGTTAAAAGAAATTGAAGAGTTGGAGCGAAATGTCGACACGACACAGCGCGACGCGACGGCGAAACAACAAGCCGCTAAAGCCGCTGAAAAAGATGCATCGTCGTATGAGGACGCAAATAAACAAACCGTATATACGGATAGACAGCAAGGCGCACGAATCGCTGCCGCCCAAACGGCTTCAGCAGCGGCACGGCTTGCCGCCGAAGCGGCCCAGCGCGCCTTCGACGCGGTAGGTGGTTCTGCGCAGAAGCAATCCGCAGCAGATGCCGTGTATCGCGCTCATCGTGAATGTGATGATGCCAAAGCATCGCTCGACGCATGTCTCCACATTCACGCCGCCGCCACTCCGCCACCGCCACGAACTTCTGGTGGGTCGGCACCAACGGGTCCACCGATAGTCACCGGAGCCGGCTCGTCAACGCAAACTCGGGAGCGCCCCTGCACGCAAGGCGAAGTGAAACCCGACAGCGAACTTTTACGAACCCGAGAGATCACTGTGAATGAAATCAACCGCGCGGTTATTGGTTTGGATGCCGTCTACCCCAATGCTCTCTCGGTTCCACTCTCGGAGTTCGTCGAATTCATGGATTTTTTTCGCCAGGCCTTCAAAGCGGGGAAAGCAATTCATACGGTTATCGATGGAACGATCGTCGAAGGAGCTCTTGATACCATCGACGCAACCGGGATCGCCGATATTCCAGATTTCCTCACTTATTGGGACAAACTCACCGAGGCAACCCTGAAGGGATTGAAACAGACCGGAGATATTTTCATCGATCGTTTTGGCAAACTTGGCGAGTATCAGTTGACTTTCACCCGCCGAATTCATACCGCAACGTGTCGAACTTGGGAAGAGTGCGATGGCGGACAATGGGTGCACAAGCGTGAAACAAAAATCGAGATCACGAGGACCGAACGAAACTGCAAGACGAGGACAATCTCGGTGCTAGATAAGTCTGAGATTGCCGACGCAATTAACCGGCTGTTCATCGACCTGGAACGCGAGAACGGACGAGGGACGCGGGAACTAGAAGGGTTTGAAAAATCCTGCGGGAGTTAAGCCGCGCCGGTAACACCAAGCTTGCGAGCTTGGGCAATGTCAAAACCAAGTTGGGTCGTAAGTGCATCTAGGTTTTCAAACTTGCGCTCGCTGCGCAAAAATTGCTCGAATGTCACCCGCAACTTTTCACCATAGAGATTGCCCGCAAAATCAATCAGGTGAGCTTCAAGTATTGAGTGATCGGCATGTTCAAAAAAAGTTGGCCGACGCCCAAGGTTTATCGCACATTGGTATTTTGATCCATCCGAACGCAAGCAGTGCCCGGCATACACGCCATCTACAGGCAGGATCATTTCACTTGGCACTTCAATGTTGGCGGTGGGAAACCCAATCTGACCGCCCCTTTTATCGCCTTCAACCACCACACCACGAGTTTCAAAAGGTCGTCCAAGCATTTGAGTTGCAATTTCAACTTGACCGTCGGCAAGGGCCCGGCGAATAGCCGTCGAACTTACTGGTTCGTTAATTTCATCCCGTCTTGGTAAAAGTCGTATCGGCGCAACTTCAAAATCATATTTTCGTCCGAGTTCACCAAGCATCGCCACGTTGCCCATGCGCTGGTAGCCGAAGTGAAAGTCTTCACCGACTACCACTAATCGTGCCCCGAGCCCCCGTACAAGAACGCGCCGAACAAAATCAGCCGGATCTTCGTGTGCTTGTTCCTCGGTAAATGCGACAATAAATGTGGCGTCAACCCCAGTGGCTGCAAGTAGTTCGAGTTTCTGCTCAATATCAGTAAGCAATTTTGGTGCCGATTCCGGACGGACCACGGCGGCCGGATGTTTGTCAAACGTGACCACCACGCTGTCACAATCAAGATCGCGCGCCCTGTCGCGAACCTGACTAATTACCGCCTGATGACCAAGATGCACTCCGTCGTATGCGCCGATAGTTACGACTGAGCGAGTGTGTTTGTTTAATTCGTTCTGCGAATTTGGTAGCTCCCGAAGTATTCGCATTCGGGTCACGCTATCGCTTCAGCCAAAACCACCACGGGCTTCGCTTGGCCGTCACCGAATGGTTCATAAACTGCGAGTAGCGCGCCGTTCCTATCCAAAATCGCCCACGGCGGACGCCCACTCCATGGTTCAAGTACTCGACCGTGAAGGATCATCGCCGCAGTTTCATTATCGACGATCACCTGAGTCAGATCTCGAACGGCGTTAACTGCTGGCAGTAACTGAACTTCATGTGGCGGACGCGCTTGAGATTCATCAAATCCGCCAACCGCCACTCGTCGCAATTTCCGCAGGTGGGCACCTCCCCCCAATAAATGGCCAAGGTCAGCGGCAAGTGTTCGTACATATGTGCCGGCAGAACAACGAACTTTAAATCCCAATATTCCCGTTTCAGTGGCCTCCAAGATCTCAAATTCAAACACCGTCACCGGGCGCGCATTTCGCTCAACTTCAATACCCTGGCGAGCAAGTTCGTGGAGGCGTTTGCCGCCAATTTTGAGTGCCGAAACCATGGGCGGAACTTGCATAATTTCACCGGTGAGTTGTTGCCCAGCATCGCGCGCCTGCTGCAAGGTCACGGTGCCCATGTCATGGGTTGCGGTAACAGTTCCGGATGAATCGAGCGTGTTCGTTTCGGTGCCAAGCACGATTTCACCCGTGTAGGTCTTGTCAAGGCCACCTAAAAATTGAAGAAGGCGAGTCGCATACCCGACGCCGACGAGCAATACTCCTGTCGCATCAGGATCCAACGTACCGGCGTGACCAATTCGACGTTCACCAAGATGAGCGCGTAGTTGATTCACTACATCGTGACTGGTAACTCCTGCGGGTTTATCAACAATTGCAAGACCATGAATCTTGGGCGGTCGGCGTTTTGCCACGCGAATTATTCGGGTTTATCGTCGTGATTGCGAGTCCGCATTGGGTCGTTGCGCAACACCTCATCGATCCGCTCGGCGGCCCTGATCGCTTCGTCTGGACGAAATTCAAGGATTGGCGTACGTCGAGCATGAACTTGCGTGGCAATCGCTGATTGCAGACGCTTACGATGCCCACCTAATACCCGGAGAATTTGCTCATCGCCTTCGACGCCGTCGAGGGAGTCGTAGTAGACAATTCCCCGATTCATTTCCGCGTCCACGTCCACGGAAGTGATGGTCACCAAGGTCAATCGGTCGTCGTCGATACGTACGAGTTCGTCGGCAATCACCTCGCGCACGGTTTCACTAATCCGAGCCGCACGAGGGTAACTGTGTTTGCGAGTGTTGCTGGCTTTCCCTGTGGTGCGGCGTTGTTGTCGTGGCATTTTGCTTTTCCTGTCTATGTCGTATTTAATCAACGTCGAATCAATCAACCGAAGTACGGCTGGGTGAGTCATCTACGATAGTTATGTTATGTCCGATCCCCGATCAAAAATTCCCCGCTTTCGCTACACGGCGTCAATGGCCAACTCCATTGAGACTCAATGGCAGGAATATTGGGATGAACACGGGACTTTCGAAGCACCTAATACCGCCGGTCCGCTCGCCGACCCGGCCAAAGTCGCTGAGCGCAAGAAACTCTTTGTACTCGATATGTTTCCATATCCCTCAGGTGCTGGACTTCATGTTGGTCACCCACTCGGTTATATCGCCACCGATGTGTTCGCCCGTTACAAACGCATGACCGGCTACAACGTATTACACGCATTCGGCTACGACAGTTTTGGCTTGCCGGCCGAACAACATGCAATTGCCACCGGTGTTCACCCACGCGTGAACACCGAGTCAAACTGCAACATTATGCGGCGCCAGTTGCGCCGGCTTGGTCTTGGGCACGATGCGCGACGAAGCGTGAGCACCACGGATGAAGAATATTACCGCTGGACACAATGGATCTTTTTACAAATCTTCAACTCGTGGTACGACGAATCGCAGGATCGGGCGCGCCCGATCAGTGAACTCGTGGCCGAGTTTGAAACGGGAGCGCGCGACGCTGGGGGTAAAGCATGGAATGAATTAAACAAGATCGAGCGACAAGAACTTCTCGGCACATTTCGACTCGCCTATCTCGCCGAAGCGCCGGTCAATTGGTGTCCCGGTCTTGGAACAACTTTGGCCAACGAGGAAGTTACCAATGATGGCCGCAGTGATATCGGCAACTATCCGGTGTTCAAGCGCACGATGCGCCAGTGGACGTTACGGATAACGACATACGCCGAAAGATTGTTGCACGATCTGGATCGCCTGGAGTGGCCTGAGCCGATCAAAATCATGCAACGCAATTGGATTGGACGAAGCGAAGGTGCGCGGGTCCGATTCGCTTCCAATGCCGGACCAATCGAAGTGTTTACCACTCGCCCCGACACACTTTTTGGTGCAACATTTATGGTGCTGTCGCCCGAACATCCACTTGTTGCTGCCCTCACAAGCGCCGATCAAAAGCGAGCAGTAGACGAATACTGTGTAAGCGCGGCGTCAATTAAAGACATTGACCGACAAGATGATTCTCGGCCCAAAACTGGTGTATTTAGTGGCACTCATGCGACAAACCCAGTTACCGGTTCGCAGATTCCAATCTGGATTGCCGACTACGTGTTGATGGGATATGGAACTGGCGCAATCATGGCGGTGCCTTCAGGCGATCAGCGCGACTTTGACTTCGCCCGAAAATACGATTTGCCGATTATCGCAACCCAATTGCCAAGCACCGAGTGGTTTGAAAGCCACGGAGTTGCCGAATCTGCCAATTGCGATTCATGGCCCAGTGCCTTCATCGGCGAGGGAACATATATCAACTCAGATAACGAATCGCTGATGTTAAATGGTGACCGCACGATGGCAGAAGCAATTTTGGTCACAAACTTGTGGCTGGAAGAACATGACTTGGGCCAAGCGGCCATTACCTACAAGTTGCGTGACTGGTTGTTTTCCCGTCAGCGCTATTGGGGTGAACCATTTCCGATTGTTTATGACGACGACAATCAACCTGTCGCGCTTCCGGCGAGTGCTCTACCGGTGACCCTGCCCGAACTTGCCGATTTCAAACCGCAAGCACTCGAGCCAAACGACAATGTCTCTGCCCCAATACCTCCACTTGCTAGGGCCAGCGAATGGGCGAATGTATCGCTCGATCTAGGAGACGGAATTCGGTCATACCGGCGTGAAGTAAACGTGATGCCTCAGTGGGCCGGCTCATGTTGGTACGAATTGCGTTATCTCGACCCGACAAACACGGAGCGATTTGTCGATCCAGAAGTTGAGCGTTACTGGATGGGTCCGCAAACCCCTGGCGATACAGGCGGGGTTGATCTCTATGTTGGAGGTGTCGAACACGCGGTGTTGCACCTTCTCTACAGCCGCTTTTGGCACAAGGTGCTCTTTGATCTCGGGCATGTGAGTAGCGAAGAACCATTCCATCGACTGTTCAATCAGGGCTACGTCATGGCTTACGCGTTTCGTGATGCTCGTGGCCAAACCGTCCCCGCAATAGACGTCATTCAAGTCGGTGAGAAATTCAGCTACAACGACGAACCTGTGACCCGCGAGTACGGGCGAATGGGCAAGAGTTTGAAAAACGGCATCGCTCCTGACGAGATGTACGACGAATTCGGTGCCGACACGTTTCGGCTCTATGAGATGTCAACCGGTCCACTTGAGGCGAGCCGACCATGGAACACGCGAGATGTCGTGGGGATGCAAAGATTCTTGCAACGAGTGTGGCGCAACCTTGTGGATGAAAACTCAAACGAACTGCATGTCAGTGACACGGGTACACCGGTTGAATTACGTCGCGAACTCCATCGAACTATTCAAGGAGTCGGTGCCGACATGGAGCACCTTCGGTTCAACACCGCGATTGCCAAACTAATTGAGTTGAATAATGCGCTCACCCAACATGTCAATGCCCACGGTTCGACTCCCCGCGAAGTAGCGATCAGTCTCGTACAAATGTTGTCACCGCTGTGTCCGCACATGGCCGAAGAACTTTGGTCGCGACTTGGTCATATCGAATCGATCACCTATCAACCGTTTCCTCACATAGATCAAGCCATGCTCGTGCGCGACACGATCGAAATTCCTGTACAGGTCAATGGCAAGGTTCGTGCTCGTTTAACGGTGTCTCTAAATGTCACCGACGACGAATTACGCAACTTGGCACTTGCCGAGCCGAAAGTTCTTCAAGCCTTGGCCGGCTCAAAACCGAAAAATGTCGTGATCGTGCCCAAGCGGCTAGTGAATGTGGTTTTATAAAAAGCGTGTTAGGACAAGCGTGAGGCAGCTCGCCTGATTTGGGCAATATCGGGTGTGCCTCGCATCAGCAGTATCAACCGATTGACACCGTTTCTTTCAAGTTCGCGACGCGCTAATGATTGAGAATCCAATTGTTCATCGTCGAACCAATCCCAAACCGAAACAATGAATTCTGATCGGCCAGATTTTTTAGCTGACGATATTGCGGCTGCCAAAATCTCGGCCCGCTGGGGATGACTGGCGCGAATGTTCACACCATCGGTTCGCTTTCCCGCATGACGCGCAAGTTCATGACTATTGACTCCGAGGATTATTGGCGGTCGTGGTTCAGGTAATGGGAATGTGGCTAGTTCACTTCGCCGCGTTGGCGACCACAACTCATCAATCGTGTCTAGGGTGGTGACGAGCCGTTCGTGCCGGGCTTTCATCGACGACGGGATTGCTATTCCGAGTGCCAATTGCTCGGCTGCAAACACACTTGTGGGTGATGCACCTGCACCGAGTCCGAGAATAAATCGACCGTGTGAGATCTGCTGCACGGTGGCGGCAACATTTGCCAGTACTCCTGGGTGCCGGTTCCCAACATTGGCCACCAGCGAGCCAAGACCAATTGTGGAAGTAGATGCCGCCAATGCACCAAGCACGGTGAAACATTCAGGCATCGACGTGGCATTCATCACATTGCCTGACAAATGATCGGCGATCCACGCTGTAGAAAATCCCGCACTCTCGGCGGCACGAATGGCATCATGCAACTGACTCCATGTTGCCGCACCTTGATTGAACTGGATATCGATGATCACAAGAGATTCAGTCTGTCACAGTGGTAAAAGTGCGTGATCGTGGAGCTGAGGGGAATTGAACCCCTGACCTTCTCCATGCCATGGAGACGCTCTACCAATTGAGCTACAGCCCCGAATTTCGGTTCTGAGCGTATCGGAACTGACTGCTATTTCGTTCGCCAGTTCACCACCGGAACATCGGTGTACAGACGCTCAATTTCATAAAATTGTCGAGTCGGCTCAGAAAAGATGTGAATGACCACATCGCCATAGTCGAGCAAGATCCATTGCTGCTCAGAGAGACCTTCGCTGTGCAATGGCGAGAGGTTAAGTTGCTCACGAATTCTCGCGCTCACTTCATTGGCAATCGTTCGTACTTGAGATGAGTTGCTCGCACTCGTTATAACAAACAACTCGGTAATCGCAAGAACCTCTCCGACATTGAGCACAATCGTGTTGCTACCTTGCTTGTCGTCGGCGGCCTCGGCAGCAAGACGAGCAAGGATTATTGAACTGTCGGAGATTTCTTCGACAAGTAATTCCTGCTCAACTTCCGATCTAGCTGCTGTCATCTGTTACTCCTCTGAGGCTGGGATCGTTGTGGCTGGCAAATCGGGAGAAGCGGCAATGAAATCAACAAAATCCTGACCAAGAACAATTTGGGCGCCAATACCTTCCACAGGTTGCTTAATCGTGGAATATTTCAGCGAACCCAGAACAGATTCCAGACTCGCCTGCAAGCCATCGATTGCGGCGATATCCGAGTATCTGAATACTGTTTCCTTAGTAGGAGGTTCGGCAATTTCACGAACAAGTGCTACACCTACGCCCAGATACGTCAAGCGTTCGACAATGGCATGAGAAATATTTATGTCGTTAAACGGGCTATCGATTTGGACTGCAAAACCACCATTGACCCCGGACAGTGAACTTGGCGCAACACTGGCCATCAGCAGTAATACCTCACTGTGATCAAGCGCGTACAGATCGATACCAAGCGGATTATCCACTCCCGACAATTGCTCAGAATTGAGTTGCCACACTTGGATCGGACCGGCAAAAACGAGGCGAACGAAGCTAGTGATATCAAGTGGCACAACTGCTGGGATGGTTGTGTCTGTCAATTGCGTTGGATCAATTGGAATTCCACCGCCCACGGTCGCCGCAATGCCGGTCCAAATCGACTTCGTACGCGCCAGACGAGAACTCTCCAGTTCTCCGCCGCGCGTTGCCACCAGTACCGAAGCGATCTGTTCGGGAGTCAGGTCAATTTCTCCAGCCGGAAATAACTCACTGTCAACTGAAATCGGTTGCGGTGGCGTCGTTGCTTTGGTGCGCGACTTCACGGTTGTCGTGGTGGTCGGTTCGGGTGTACTCAATGTCGTGTTCACGACGGGTTGATCAAATTCGGCATGAATTGATGGAACAATCGACAACAGTGCAGCGAGGTCGCCGGCTCCAAGGGCGCCGACACTGGCAAACGTAACATCCAAGGCACCTTCGGTTTCCAGAGCAATGGCGGCGATTCCACCTTGCGAATAACTATCGGCGAGTCGCCGTGGAGTCTCATTGCCCAGTACTTCGGCCCGCGTATTTGCCGCCAATGAAATGATCGTTCCACCGACACCTTGTGGAGCCAGAACGAAAACTGTAAGAGTTGTGACTTGATTGTTGTCATTCACCGTCGCTAACAATGCGGTAGGTGTGCTTGGAATTTTAAGTTGTTTGTTGGCATCCACGCTTCGTCCACCAGAAGAATTGAGCAATAGATTCGCTCCGGCCACCACGCCGAGTGGCAATGCGCAAGCCGCCGCTAGTCCACTGAATAAAGCTGCGAGAAGTCGCCGTCTCTGTCGGGCGGGAATCGCCGTCATCGACGAACTGCTCTTGCTGCGCCGTACAAGTTGCGCGCATAAATTTCGTCGAGCACCGATTTGGTGAGTAAATAGTCCAAGGGACGACCATCGCTGAATCGGGATCTCAAGTCGGTACTACTTACTTCGAGTCGAGGCGATTCAACACGTAGCCAATTGAATTCTGCGGGTGGAGTTTCAGGTGCCCCAGGTCGGTCAACGACCACGAGTTGCGACCGGGCAAGAACTTCATCTATTCGTGACCAAGTTGAAAGCCCGCTCGCCGCATCATCACCAAGAATCGTAAACAACTCAGCATTGGGATACTTTGCAGCCAATTCGGCAAGGGTATCGGCAGTAAAACTTGGACCGCCGCGGGAGATTTCTTCATCTCCGGCTACTAGACCATCCACTCCAGACACTGCGGCTCTGACCATTGCAATTCGATCCGTGGCTGGCGAAATCTGGCGCGTCCCCTGTTTCTGCCACGGGTCATTGGCAACCATCAAAATCACTATGTCCAGCCCGAGTGAATGGCGGACATTGATTGCAGTAACTAGATGCCCAACATGGGGCGGATCGAAGGTGCCGCCGAAGAGTCCGATTCGCTGAGGCACTCCCGCAGTCTACGAAGGGCTGCTTCTACCCACTCTTAGGTCGATTCCCACTCGACCAGGATTTCGATGGCTAGGAAACCCATATCCACATTGGGAAACAAATATAAAAATATTTTCTTTAAGGTCTTCCATTATTTGAGCCGATGAACTAGTGTCTTGTTTTCGTCCAGTAACAAAAAATACCCCCTAAATACCCCCAAAAATATCTAAACCCCTAATACCCCACCCCATTCAGAAGTTGTGAAATTGCGCCGCTAGGCCGTAATTTCCGGCCCAATGTGCGTCTAACAGTTGCTTGTCGACTTTTGGCGTGCACTATGCCAACTTTCACTGCCAAGCCCGGAACATTCGCCCACAGGAAATGGTTATAACAAATATGTCAGATGCAATTGGTCTTTATCTCAACGAAATCGGCAAGGTTGCCCTGCTCAATGCAGAAGATGAGCGCAACTTGTCAAAAGCAATCGAGCGCGGCCGCGACGCCGCCGCTCGTCTCGAGTCTGGTGAACGGGGTGCTGCCCTGCGGGCCGACCTTCGTGGTGCGGCAAAGGCCAAGGATCGCTTCATTCGTTCCAACCTTCGACTTGTCGTCTCTATTGCCCGCCGTTACCCATTGCCACAAGGCATGGATCTGTTAGATCTCATTCAAGAAGGCAACTTGGGCCTTGAACATGCCGTTGACAAATTCGACTGGCGTCGTGGTTTCAAGTTCTCCACCTATGCCACTTTCTGGATTCGCCAGGCAATTGGTCGGGCGTTGGATCAAAAGGCAAGTCTCATCCGCATCCCTGGAGATCGTTCGGCCACACTTCGTGCCGCGCTCCGTCAAGGTTCGGGCGATGCTGAAGGTCTCGATTCACTGAACGCTGAACTGCACCGACTCACGACTCCGGTGTCACTTGACAAAACGATCGGTGACGACGGTGATGCCACTCTTGGTGATCTCGTTCCCAACGATGACATCAGCCCGGAAGATGCGGTGATGTCACTCGTCGACAACGACTTACTCAACGACTTGCTCAACACACTTGATGATCGTGCCCGCTACGCGGTTGAGGCACGATTTGGGATGCACGATGGAGAGCGAAAGAGTTTCCGTCAAGTTGGTGAAGAACTGGGAGTTACGGCGGAGGCGGCTCGACGTTTGGTGAGCCGTGCTGTGGATTCGCTTCGCGAAGACGCAGGCGATTTCCTTACCGTCTGAACCCTCACGGGTTCAGCCAGACTGAATGACCATGGCACGAAGTTGGACCCCGAGTTCGTGGCAAGCGTTTCCAGCCGCTCAGCAACCAGAGTGGCCAGATAGCGGACACTTGGATCGTGCGCTCAAACAGATCGCCTCGTATCCGCCTCTCGTTTTTGCCGGGGAAGCCCGATCATTGCAGACAGCGTTGGGACAGGTTGCCAGCGGGAACGCGTTCTTACTGCAAGCAGGTGACTGCGCAGAGAGCTTCGACGAATTCACGGCCGTAAACATTCGTGAAAAACTTCGCGTGATTTTGCAGATGGCAGTCATGCTCACATATTCCACGGGGGTTCCCGTCGTGAAAGTGGGACGCATCGCTGGTCAATTCGCCAAACCGCGAACAAGTGACACCGAGATAGTGGGCAATGATGAATTGCCCGTGTTTCGAGGGCATATGGTCAACGATCCGGCTCCGCATCACGAAGCGCGTCGGCCAAATCCAGATCGACTGATTCAGGCGTACCATCAGGCGGCCAGCACACTCAATTTGCTGAGGGCATTCACAAAGGGTGGATTTGCCGATCTCAATCGAGTTCATGCATGGAATCAAGAATTCGTTGCATCCAGCGCCGAGGGACAACGCTACGAGCAAGTCGCCGGCGAAGTTGAACGGGCGCTTGCATTCATGCGCGCATGCGGTGTTGATACCGAAACCAACAACGCCTTGCACCAGGTCGACGTGTACACCAGCCATGAGGCACTAATCCTTGGTTACGAAGAGGCACTCACACGGCAAGACTCACTTACCGGCGGCTGGTACGACTGCAGTGCGCACATGCTGTGGATCGGCGATCGAACCCGACAATTGGATGGCGCACATATCGAGTTTTTGCGCGGTGTTGGTAATCCGATTGGTTGCAAGATCAGCAAAAATACCGATGTAGATTATTTGCTCTCGCTTTGCGAAGTGCTCAATCCGGCACGCATTCCAGGTCGACTCACACTCATTTCGCGAATGGGTGCCGACAATGTCGAAGAGTCATTACGACCCTTGATTCGTTGCGTTCGCGATGCCGGCCATCAAGTGGTATGGGCGTGCGATCCAATGCATGCAAATACCTTCAGTGCGCCAAACGGGCGTAAAACACGACATTTCGATGACATCATCAAGGAAATAGTTGGCTTTGTGCATGCTCATCGAGCGGAAGGCACCTGGCCGGGTGGAATCCACATAGAGCTGACCGGAGACAACGTCACCGAATGTTTGGGTGGTGCTGAAGCAGTAATGAACGATGATCTTGATGTTCGATATGAAACAGTGTGTGATCCCCGACTGAACGCCCGCCAATCCCTGGACTTAGCATTCCGCGTCGCAGAACTCATTCGCAGCAATAATTAGTGCCCATGAGGGCATTCGAGTTAATCAAGGACTGGCCGACGTCGACCGTCGCAGTTGCGGTGATTGATCACCGTGAAAACTTGCACTTGTACGGCGATCTGGATGCGGAGTTCCGTCTTGCATCGGTGTCGAAACTGATGACGGCATGGGCCACACTCGTCGCTGTCGAAGATGGCTCGATTTCGCTCGATGATCAAATCGGCCAACCCGGGTGCACACTTCGGCATCTGCTTGCTCATGCCGGTGGATACGGTTTTGACAACGCCGAGGCAATTGTCAGTCCGGAACGCAAGCGTGTGTATTCCAATACTGGATACGAAATGCTCGCCGAACATGTATCATCGGCGACAAATTTTGGTTTCGCCGACTATCTCGAAGAATCGGTCTTTCGGCCACTCGAAATGAACTTCAGTCAACTTCGCGGGAGTGCCGCGAGTCGAGTTCATTCAACTCTCAACGACCTCATCAAATTTATGAGCGAACTTCGCCGACCAACGTTGATTGCCGACAGCACATTTTTTGAGGCAACGAGTTCGCAATTTCCGGATTTGGAAGGACTAGTCCCTGGAATGGGTCGATACAACCCGTGTCCTTGGGGACTCGGACCAGAACTGCGTGGCTCAAAACAACCGCATTGGACCGCGACGCGAAATAGTTCTTCAACTTTCGGTCATTTCGGCGGATCTGGGACTTTTCTGTGGGTTGATCCCGTGGCCAATGTCGCCTGCTGTGCGCTGGCCGATCTTGAGTTCGGCGACTGGGCTCGCACTCATTGGCCAATCTTTGGAGATGCCGTTCTTACCGAACTCGGACGATAAGCAACTTGACTTCAACGACCGCCGATCACCGAGCCGATCTCTGGCTACTACTTGCCTGTTCGTTTGGAACCGCAACTGCAAATAGCGTCATCTTTGCCGCACTTGGCGACCTGCAAGACACCTACCACTTTGCTGATTCGGGACTTGGACTAATTGCCGGCGCTGGATTTCTCACGGGACTCCTAGTTCAGTTGTTTATCGCCCCATTTGCTGATCGTGGTCATTCCAAACGACTGATCATTATTGGACTCATTCTCGCTGGCGTCGGCTCATTGATGTTTTCCACTGGCAACACACTTATTCAATTCATCATCGCCCGCGCAGTTGTTGGATCTTCTTTCGGCTTTGTGTTTCCCGCCGTCCGAGCACTTGCCGCCAATCTCGATCCAGATCGCAGCGGTGAACGAATGGGCAGAGTTGTATCGGCTGAACTCATTGGTTTCGTTTGCGGACCACTCCTTGGCGGAATTCTCATCGATCCGATTGGACTGTCTGCGACTTTTTTCGTTTTCGGGTTAGTCGCTTTTGGCACTGTTGTAATAGTCGCACCGCGACCGTTTCCGACACTCGTTCAGACTGGCGAGTCACAGAAATTGAGCATCGAATTGCTTCGCCATCCTCGAATGGTCGTGGCAGTTCTGGTCGTTATGGCGATTCAGTTGCCGATTGGCGTGTATGACGCATTGTGGGATCGCTACCTCACCGATCTAGGTGGCAGCAACATTATGGTTGGATTTTCATTTGCTCTGTACAGCGTGCCGTTCATGATGCTTTCATCTACTGGAGGCAAAATCGCCGATCGAGGTCAACCACAGCGGATTGCGTTGTGGTCAATGGTCGTGGTAGCGCCATTCGTCTTTTTCTACGGATTTTTTGACATTCTGTGGATAGTTGTTGGTCTAAATATTTTTGAAGGCGTAGCTCAAGCCATTGCCTACCCAGCAACTGTCGCCGCCGTGGCCAAGGCTGCCCCAATTGGTCGTGCATCGGCGGCCCAGGGTTTGAGTGGATCTGCGGGACTTGTTGGGGCAATGATCATGGCATTCACAATGCCATCTGTGTATGGCCACTACGGACCAACAGTGACCTTTGGATTCGTGTTTGTATTAATGGTCGCGCTTACCAGTGCCGCCGCACTTTTGCATATTCGGTTGAATCGCGCAGAAATTGCGCAAGGACAGAAACCAATTAATTAAGTCGTTTTAATTAAGTCGTTCAATGATCATGGCCATTCCTTGGCCGCCACCAACGCACATGCTCTCCAAACCAAATGTCTTGTCCCTGGACTGTAGACCGTTGATCAGGGTTGTCATGATCCGCGCACCAGTCATACCAAAAGGATGACCGAGAGCGATCGCCCCGCCATGAACGTTGAGTTTTTCGAGAGGAATACCAAGATGCTTTGCCGACGGAATAACTTGAGCGGCAAATGCTTCATTGATTTCGACGAGATCGATCTGATCCATTGTCATACCGGCACGCTTCAGTGCTTGCCTGCACGCTTCGATTGGACCAAGACCCATGATTTCTGGATTAAGTCCAGAAACTCCGGAGGCCACAATCCGAGCCAGTGGCGTCAGACCAAGTTTCTTGGCTTTGGCATCGCTCATCACCATTACTGCAGCCGCACCATCATTTAGTGGACATGCATTGCCAGCCGTGATCTGACCATCGGGACGGAACACTGGTTTGAGACCTGCCAATGCTTCAACCGTGGTGCCGTCGCGCGGACCGTCATCTTTATTGATCACGGTGCCATTGGGAAGCGTGAGTGGCGTGATTTCACGTTCGAAAAATCCGTTTTTCTGATTGGCCACGGCAAGTTGTTGCGAACGCGCGCCGAATGCATCCATTTCTTCACGAGTGACGTTTTCAATTTCACGAACGTTCTCGGCAGTCTGGCCCATTGAGATGTAGTAATCCGGCATACCAGTCGGCGGCGTCCACGATGGCTGACCACCTTGGGCGCGCAACTTCGTGCGCTCGCCCGATGGTTTGAAAATTGAATTT
>JANNRJ010000012.1:0-16355 GCA_031401235.1 Actinomycetota bacterium | reverse complement strand
CGACTTACTTGCGTATCTTGCCGAGCGTCCAGGAATAGTTCATCGAAGAACTGACATCCTTGAATCAGTGTGGGATACAAATTGGTATGGACCAACGAAAACACTGGACGCTCATATTGCCGCCGTACGAAAGAAGTTGGGAGACCATCGCTGGATTGAGGCGGTACGGGGAGTTGGCTTTAGGTTGGAGTCGCCCGAATGAGAAAGCGGCTCGTGGCAGTCATGGTCGGTTTAGTCGTGATTGTGTTGATCGCTCATGATGTCCCACTGTCGGCACGCTTGGCCCAAATTGAGCGAGACCGATTGACCACCGCCATTCAGCGTGACGCGTTCACTATCGGCGGACGAGTGACTCCACTAATGAGCCTCGACAGTACGTCCCGAACTGTGGCAATCGCGGCGGTCCTAGACGACTATTCCGCCCAAAATGATGGAACTGTTGTGGTGATCGATGGCAGGGGTTATCTGGCTGCCAGTAGCGAGCAGGCGGTATCAGTCGGAGAAGATTATGTCGGACGCCCAGAGATTGCGGCGGCTCTGCTTGGAACACCAACCTCAGGAATCAGATCGTCAACAACTCTCGGAGGCGACCTTCTTTATGTGGCGGTACCAGTGCTTTCAGGTACGGAGGTTCTAGGTGTCGTTCGTATCACGTATCCCAAGAATGTCGTCGATGCTCGAGTAAACAAAAATCTGCGCGGAATTCTCTTTACGGCTGCCATTTCGGTGGCGATGGCAGTCGTAGTTGCCTTGCTGTTTGCGCGATTCGTGACTCGGTCTCTGGATGATTTGCGTAACACGACCGAGAAATTCGCCAACGGTGACCTAGACGCAATCGCGCGTGAGTCTGGTCCTCCAGAAACACGCCGACTTGCATCTTCGTTTAATGTCATGGCCCGACGTTTGAGTCGAATGATTGATCAGCAGCGTTCATTTTCGAGCAATGCATCCCATCAATTGCGAACGCCACTAACCGCATTACGACTACGCCTAGAGCAAGCCAATGATTTAGTCGAAAGCGATCCGCGCGAAACGCGCATTCATTTGGAGGAAGCGCTTGCCGAGTCAGAACGATTGTCGCATCTTGTCGAGCAATTGTTGCAACTTGCTCGAGCCGAAGGAATAATGCTTCCAATTCAAGACCTTGATATCAAGGAATTAGTGACGGAACGAGTCGAACAGTGGTCATCGTTTGCCGAAGAGCGCGGCGTTTCACTAATCGGAGTGGTATCGGCAAGTTTCGCCGGACGTGGAAATGTGATGGCACTGAGTGAAATTCTTGACAATTACTTTGATAATGCACTTGAAGTTTCTCCCAGTGGATCAACAGTTCGAGTAACGGTCGATGCCCATGAAGATCTAATTGAAATCATTGTTGGCGACGAGGGGCCTGGATTATCTGAGGAACAACGACTGAGGGCCTTCAATAGATTCTGGCGTGGTGATGAGCAATCCAGTAGACGCTCTGGCAGCGGACTCGGACTCGCCATAGTTTCGCAATTAGCAATTGCCAGTGGTTATCGAGTCGAACTAAGAAAATCGCTCCACGGTGGAATTGACGCGGTAGTCAGTGTGCCACTTGCAAAGGCGGACATTTCCTAAGAGCCATGAAAACTAGACCCTGTCTCGTAAAGTGGCACTGATGATCTATTCGGCCATTCTCGCCGCCGCCAC
The DNA here is from genome assembly GCA_031401235.1 of Actinomycetota bacterium. Lineage (GTDB taxonomy): Bacteria > Actinomycetota > Acidimicrobiia > Acidimicrobiales > Ilumatobacteraceae > UBA3006. Next base: position 14,681 of record JANNRJ010000012.1, on the reverse strand, counting down.
CGGAAGTGATCAAGTTTCAACATGGTTACGTGGCGATTTTGTCGTCATCGTCATGATCATCTCCGGGTCGTACGTTGCGATGCGGGCCATTTTGTTCATCGCTGAACAGCAAATTGAACGTTTACGAATTGAGCGTGGAGATACCGGAGACATGACCGCGACCGCCTACGGGGCACACCGCGCCGCATTATATGGTGCTGTCCGTTGGGGACTTAATTTTTGTATTATCGCCATCGCCACGACTTCGGTATTGCTTCGTTTGCAATTGCCAACCTCGGCACTAGTTCTGCTGGGTTCAATTGTCGGCGCAGGTCTTGGATTCGGCGCTCAACAAATAGTTGGAGACATCATTGCCGGGGTTTACATCATCTCGGAGCGACAGTTTGGCGTTGGCGACATTGTTCGTGTCGGTCCGCTGTTGTCCGTTGGCTGGGTCGAAGGCCGTGTTGAAGAAGTAACTTTGCGAGTGACAAAATTGCGGACGTTCGATGGCGACTTGGTGAGTATCGCCAACGGAGAACTTCGTCATAATGTCAACATGTCGCGCGACTGGTCGCGGGTGCTGATTTCCGTACCCTTGCCACGCAATAGCGATATTGAAGCTGCGATCACTCGAATTGATGTCATCTGTGAACAAATTGGGCGCGATCCTAAGATTGCACCGTTGCTCCTTGAAGTTCCCCATGTCACTGGAGTTGATGACTTGGGCGCAGAGAATGTTGAGGTACGAGTGTCTGGCCGGTCGCTTCCCGTGCAACAGTGGAAGGTGGAGCGCGAACTGCGCCGACGCATAGCCCGCGAATTACGTGACACGTATGTCGTCACCACTGGACTTGATAGCGGTGAAGCGACATGAAGTGGCGCCGTCCACGCAACTCGACAATTGGCGCACTTGTCATTTTTCTGGTGTCGTTTGGTATCTGGTTGACTCAGCCCCAGCCTGACAACCCAGCCCGTACCGTTCTGTACCCAGGTGTGGATTTTGTATTTCTCACTACCACGACTTCCACGACTGCACCACCGCTAGAGACAGTTCCAGCGACGACTGTGGCCGAAACGCCGACTATTCCACCTCCTACTCAGCCACCAATTGATACGACGGTGTTACCAGTCGAGCCAGAAACGACGACCACTGCCACGGGTTAACTGAGTAATAAATCACTAAGCCGTATCAACTGCAAGGAATGCCTCAGCGATTCGCCCTGCTGGAAGACCTCCTGCCGCTGCAATTTGTCCACCCCACGACCGCATTCGGTCCGGTAGTCCTACTGAATCTTGGTGCTGGCTCTTGTGACAGAGCAGTGCTTCCATCTTTAGTTCGAAAACATCGGTGGTGTCAACATATGTGTTCGGATGTGGACCTCCCATGATCCACAACTCGGGAGCCGAATGTGGCGTCAGTTCGCGCTCGCTCATCAGCTCAGGAAAAGCGAATTCATTTCGTGCATCTGGGTACACGGCGCACAATGTCGCCTCTCCGGTTGCTAGATGATCTGGATGGCTGGCATAAATACGGTCGTACCTACGCTCGGGGGATTGAGTCACAACACGGTCAGGTTTGACTTTCCGAATCACAGCGCTAATTTCGCGCCGTAAGTTCAGGTCGGCTACGACCGCGCCATCGGGAAAGCCAAGAAAATGAAGTTCTGTGACGCCAAGAATCGCCCCCGCTTCAGTTTGTTCACGTCGCCTAATCACGATCATGTCATCTCGAGAAATTGAGTTATCAAATCCTCCGGCTTGACCGTCTGTAACGAGGCAGTACACCACTTCATGACCTTCGTGCGTCCAGGTGGCGACGGCTCCACCGGCACCAAAGTCGACGTCATCGGGATGCGCCGTGACAATTAGAATTCGCATGTTCTCACGCTAGGCGGTATCACTGTTAAAGCGATAGTTTGGATATCGAACATGGAACCCGCATGATTTTCCGTCAGTACTACCTGGCCTGTTTGTCGCATGCCTCATACCTCATCGGCGACGAACACTCCGGTCGCGCTGTCGTAGTTGACCCACAGCGTGACATCTCCGGCTATCTCGCTGACGCGCAAGAATTTGGGCTCGCCATCGAGCGAGTCATTGAGACTCACTTTCATGCCGACTTTCTTTCCGGCCACCTTGAACTTGCCCACGCCACGGGCGCTGTAATTTCCTATGGAGAAGCGGCAAATCCTGAATTTACTGCCGAGCTTCTGGCCGACGGAGAGATTCTCAGTCTTGGCGAAGTTGCATTGCAGATACTCGCCACACCAGGTCATACACCAGAGTCGATAAGCATCGTTATCAAGGAACATCCAAACGATGAGGTGCCATATGGGGTACTTACTGGCGACACGCTATTCATCGGCGATGTTGGTCGTCCCGATCTACTCACCTCGGTTGGTGTCAGTGCGGATGAACTTGCGTCCCAGTTGTATGACTCATTGCATGAAAAGTTACTCAAACTTCCCGATGCCACTCGTGTCTATCCCGCCCACGGCGCCGGTTCGTCATGTGGAAAGAAATTGTCCAATGAAACAGAGTCGACGATTGGCGTACAGCGGGTGACAAATTATGCGCTCGCGCCGATGACCAAGGACGATTTTATTGAAGTTGTCACTCAAGGCCAGTCAGTTGCGCCACTCTATTTCTCGTTCAGCGCGATGCGCAATAAAATGAATCGACCACTTTTAGATGAATCTCAATGGCCCGAATTGCTGTCGCTTGACGAGGTGTTGCAAGCTATGGCACGAGGAGCAAAAGTACTTGACACTCGAGATTCCGTTGAATTTCAAGTTGGCCATTTACAAGGTTCGCTCAACGTTCCTTTGACGGGACGCTTCGCCGAATACGCGGGCGAGGTGATCAGGAGTGACAGCGACATAGTGTTGGTGAGTTCTGTGGGATCTGAATACGACGCCCGAGTACGACTTGCCCGCATTGGTTTTGATCGAGTTATTGGAGCACTGCGCGAACCGCTTTCGGTCTTTCATGACAATCCACAATTAGTAATGCAAAATTCTCGATTAACTGTCCATGAATTCCATGAACGCCGGAAGTCAATCCCAAACCTTCAAGTAATCGATGTGCGAATGCCTAATGAGACTGAACTTGGCAGTGTTCCTGGAGCCAAACTGCTTCCACTGGCCCAGTTGATTAATCATTTCGACGCCTTAAACAAGGGCCAACCAATCGTGGTGTATTGCGAAAGCGGTGTCCGGTCATCAATTGCCGCCAGCGCGTTGCAGTCTGAAGGGTTCGACGATGTAAGTGACGTAATTGGCGGCTACGGAGCACTCAAGGGTGTGAACTAGCAATCGATCGCAGTCAAGTCAGGACCAGCAATGATCGTCCCAGCAAAGTGGGCCGCAGCAATCGCTATCCACTCGGGTTCAGAACCAGGTTGCATCGCCGGTACGTAATGGGTCATGACAAGTGTCTTGACCCCGGCACGAGTTGCCGTTTGTGCTGCTTGTTCGACCGATGAGTGGTAGTCGAGGATGTCCGTAAACCGACTGCCAAGTGCGGGAAACAATTGTGCGACTTGGGCAACCAACTCTGGCCTGATCACGGTTTGTACATAGATATCCGCGCCAAGGCACATCTCATCAAGTTCGGCGCAAGGAACTGTGTCTCCTGCGATTGCTACCGATGATCCGCCATGTTCAATTCGGTATCCAACGGTTGGGGCAACCGGACGGTGATCGGTTTTGTGCACCGAAATCATCACATCGTCAATGATGAATGAATCACCGGGTGAAACTTCCGTGACATTTACTTGCAGACCTGGTCCTTTACGCAAATCTTCGTGGTGATCGGTGCGATATAGATGATCAAGTCGAAGCATTTCCATCAGGCTGTCCACAACATGTTGAGTCCCCGGAGGGCCATACACATTGAGAGGCGTGGCCGCTGGGGACATGATCCAACGTGTCGTCATTATGTCGTTGAGGTCGGTGATGTGATCACTATGTAAATGGGTGATCAGTACGGTGCCAATAAATGGAACAGGAACGCCAGCACCCATTAGTCGCATCGCGACGCCTCGACCACAGTCAACAAGTAAGTACGTGTTACCGGCCTTGACCAGAGTTGATGGGCCAGCCCGATTGGGATCGGGTAGCGGGCTCCCGGTACCAAGCAAAGTCACAGTTATAGAGGTCATCGTTGTTTCAAGTGATGACAGTAGCCTCTGCCTTGCTTACGTGCCGAATACAACGTACGGTCATTGGTTATGAAAATCTTCCATTCACGTATAAGGATCATGATCGGAACTGGTGTGGCAACTGTGTTGCTCCTTGGGTGTGGATCATCGTCGTCATCCAGCTCTGAAAGTACGGACGCTTTCGGGGTGTACGGCAAGACGGAAGATAGTACGGCTGAGATGCCGGACTCGACTAGCCCAATCATGATTGCCGGCTCTGCGTTTACTGTCTCCGGCGATGTGCAAAGTTCGGACGTAATAACTGTCGCAAATCACGACAGTTTTAAACATACGGTGACGTCCGACGACGGTGTTTTCGATGTCGCTGTTGAAGGTGGCGCGACCGAAAGTTTGCCATCACTCAATCCCGGCGTGTACGCATTTCACTGCAAGATTCATACTTCGATGGTCGGCGCTCTCACAGTCGGCTAACGAAATAGATGACTTCGTGCGCAACTATTTTGCTTTAGCGATTGTTGGCATTTCACGAAGTCGTTCATACACCGGTGTGAAGTCGTGAGCGGTATCAGCAACTAATCGCTCAAAACTCTCGATGACAAAGTACGGATCTTGGAAGCGGTCGATGTGGTAATCCGTACGCATGATCAGTTCCAAATCAAAGGGCAATCGCTGCGGTTCAGGACTTTCAATGGAGTGAACAATCTCCCCACTCGACGACAAAATTCCAGCACCAAAAACACGGATACCACTTGACGCTCGAATCAAGCCGAATTCAACCGTAAACCAAAACAGACGCCCAATCATGACCAACGCCTCGGGACCCAGCGATGCCGCCTTCAACGCCCCAATTCCGTAAGCCTGTAGGTAATCGGCGTAGTGCTGACTAAACAGAAGAGGGACGTGTCCAAAACAATCGTGAAAAATATCGGGCTCGACGATGTAATCGAACTCTTCCGGCTTGCGCAGCCAAACTGTTGTCGGAAAGCGTCGATTCGCCAAGAGATTGAAGAATGCAAGATCGGGAATTAGTCCTGGTACTGCCACAATTTCCCAACCGGTGCAGTTTCGTAACCGAGTTGAGACATTGGCGAAATTAGGGATTGATTGTGACATGTCAAGGCTTCCAAGGTGGCCGAGGTACTCGTCAAACGCGTATCCGCGTACTAGTTCGAATTGTCGGGCGTAGAGTCGTCGCCACAATTCGTGATTTTCGGCTGAATAACTGGTCGGGTCTTGGTCAACCGTGAAATCAGCGCGGGCATTGGCGTAGTCGCCTCGCAAGGCCGAACCAGTGGTTTGGACGAATTCATCAACACTCAAAGTTCTATATCCTCCTGAAGGGTCATGTTACGCCGATCCAGGCTGAGGTCTAGGTCTTTTTCGGTAGCGCATTGGTCAGAGCCACTCATTTTTTCTGAAAAGTCTGAATAATGTGCCACATACGACGACGAGAAATCCAACAACGATGAAGTAGCCGTAACGCCATCGCAACTCGGGCATGTGATCAAAATTCATTCCGTAGATTCCAGCGACCATTGTTGGAACAGCACCGATACCGACCCAAGCGGAGATCTTGCGCATATCGGTGTTCTGTTGGACCTGAATAAGAGACGAATTGGCATGCAGAGCAGCATCAATGAGTTCGTTCATTAATTCGACCTCCTCAATCACCTTTAACAGATGATCGCGGACGTCGGAGAAAAGAGGAGCGGAATTTGTGTTGAAATGTGCAACTTTCCCGGATGCGAGGAGCTCAATTGGCGGGACGAGTGGAAATATCGCCCGTCGAAACTCGATGAGTTCACGTTTCACGAAATACAGACGGCTGGCTGCCGCTGGTTTTTCATCGTCGAAGACCAAGTCCTCAATTTCCTCTACGTCTTTGGCGATGCGCGCGCAAACTCCTACGTACTGGTCGACGAGTCGATCCACGACTTCATGCAACACAGCGGTCGGACCACCTATTAATCGTTGGGGGTGATTCTCCAGATCGGCACGAATCGATCGCAATGCGAGTGCTTCACCGTGGCGGACCGTAAGGATAAATTCATCGCCTATAAACAGAGCGACGTCGCCAACAACAATTCGCTCGGTTTTCACGTCGTATGCGATCGTCTTCAGGACGAGAAACAAGTGCTCCTGATAGATGTCGAGTTTGGTTCGCTGCTCACCGGAGGCGGCGTCCTCTATGGCGAGGTTATTGAGATGAAATCGACGTTGATACTTCTGCAGCTCGGCTTCGGAGGCGTCAACCAATCCAATCCAGGTAAATGACCCCTCGCCAGTCGCTGAAATATCGCTCGTTCGTTTACCTTCTACGTATTTTGCTTCGTCTACGAGCATTGTCTAAGCGTAGTTGGCGTTACCTGAGCAGGATTCGTATCGGTCATCTCCGCGTCTCAGTAACCTAAAATATTGTTAAGCCCCTGTGGGGGTGGTGCGAAATTCGCACACGCTGACCCGGTATCGGTTTCGCAGAGTCGCGGTTCAGGGTTTGGAACGCGAAAGTGCGTTTTTTGGAACGCGGTACACCGAATCCGACTTGGCAAATCGGGAAAATTTAGTTACATCTGGTTACATCTGGTCATATCAAACACAATCATTCTGACACGAGGTGTCTCTCCGATAGCCATTAGTTGCTCTTCTTCGGACCAGAGGGTTGGCGGTTCGAGTCCGTCCGAGCGCACCAATGTTTACAACGGTTCGACCCGACTAGAGGACTCGCCAAACCCCTCAGGGGGCAACAAAGAGGCAACGCAAGAATTCTTCGGAATGACTATACAGCAACCCCAAAACCTTCAGCGAGATATCTGCCGAAGCACCCACCTCTCTAGATAGTGTTAACCAATGTGTGGACGTGTGGCTTTGTCCTAAATACAGAGTGTTGCTTTTCTGGTACTGCTTTTTTGAGCACTGATTGATAAGGCACAAATTCTGAAATAGTGCTGGTATTTCTCATCGCGCACATAGTCCAAATCACGGTGCTGATAACTGTAAAAAAGAAGGGTAATAGTCGAGAAAATGCGTCGAACTGAACTTCAAATGTCAGTAAACCGACTGTCTAATTGGTCACTTATTCGACGTGCCGTTGCTTGGATATTCTTGCTGTCAATCTTCGGATCGCTCTTGCTACCGGCAGAAGTGAAAGCTGCAAAATTGGATTTCACCTATCGCTGGGCTGATGGGCCCCCAGTAACCACGAAGAATTTTGCTCAGAATAAAACCTTTTATTCGTGTAACTGGCCAAGAATTGAGGTTTTTCTTCCCGCTGAAGCCGGTGGACAGCGCGAGGTCGTCCTTGAATACCTTTGGCGCAATAACAGGTGGCTGGAGGAGTCGTCTGCAACCACCTACATGTCCGACAATGGTGGATCGCCAGCACAGGTTGCAGAACTGGAAGTTCAGGCTTGCGAAAATGGCGATGGTAACAAGTGGTACTCGGCTACCTTCAAATATCGAATTCGAGTTACAGAAGCCGCTGGACTGCCTTCCTTCGCTGTTAAACGATTCAAGGTTAAATTCACACCAGACCCTCGCTTTTCGTCAGGTACTGGCGGCTCATCTGGAAGCTCCGGAGGAGGGTCAGGCTCGTTCATTGGATGGAACCTTGAGAAAGTTCAGGACTATCTCGGATATAACCCATCGACTGTTGATTGCTCGGGAAGCGGTCGAAGCGTCTGGTGGGCAAGCAATTGGTGGGTAATCAGGCAATACGCCGGTTACCTTGTGGTTTCAAAGTCCAACGGCTATTGCTCTTAATAAAAGCAGATTTAATGGGGCAAATTTGGACATAGCGTATTACAAATTCAAAAACCCGCAACTTGGATACGCATCTTGTTCTCGAATGATTAACGGTAAAACTTGAATGCTGTGGTGAAACTAATTAGCTATTGCGCTCTGTGGATCCGTGTTGTGTCGCGCCAATCAACGCGAGGCTCGATGGCGAAACTCACTCTAAATACCGGTGCGGAAAATGTCGTAAACCTTTACGTATCATTGCTCCAACTGGCGGTGATTCAGACGGTGAAGATTTGTCGCTCGGACCATGCCCAATATGCGGCGGCGATTTAGATGGTGCATACACAGGTTTGCTGTGGTGCTAGCGATGAAGGATCTTGCTGAGTCCTCGTTTGAGAAGTGGACCAATATCAGGTGTCATTCCATCTTTGTAGAACTTAGTAATTGATATGGCTTACCATGGTTTTCTCCTACGAACTGGAACTCTCAAGAAATAATTCGTGAAGTCGATATTGGTGAGATTCGGACTCTGATGAGAAGTACCTCCATTATGAGAATCACATTCACCGTTAGAACATCTCAGTGTCCAGAGCTCAACCTGCCTAGAGCATCGGCAAGATTTGAATTCTTGCCCAGGTGTACTCTTAGTTTCAGTACTTGTTCTTCGAATCCCCTGCTGTGCGCTCGGACAAATGTGTCTCTAGTTCCTAGATTTCTCCGGACGTACGCTGGCGCATTTTTCTGCGAATCTGGATTCGGAGTCTGCCCATAGGCGAGCGTCCGCACGTGTCCTTTGACCCGATGTGCCAGGGGAGCCCGATGTGTTCCCAGCGCCGTCAACTGCACGGATTGCTTAAACGATGTTCTCGGTACATACACTTCACGAAACTTTTGATGAGATGGCAAGCTCGCCCTACTCGTCATTCGTAACTGCTTTTCGTAATGCACATGGGAGCCGTGGCGCAGGCAGACAGTTGAATCAAGAAACCAGCTGAGTGCTGCTCCTGAGGCAAAATCTCGATCGCGTGCATTACTTAGACACTTCACTTCAAAGTTCATCGGCGAAAGAGAAAGGACGAAACCTTTCTTGTTCTTCCCTACCCAAGCGTGAATCGCATCTCCAGACGCAAACAAGATGATCTCCAAACTTTCCTCTTGATATTGCATTGGCCAGTCTGGCACATACCTCAATTTCGGCTGAAGGTTCTCTGCACGCGCCAGAATTTCGTCAAGCCAATCGCTATTTGGTGGCTGACCAAACATTCTCGATAGTGGTGATGCCCATTCGTAGTTGTCGTCATAGACCTGTTTGAGTAATTGCGAATTACGCGGACCTGTGAACTCTGCGCCAGCGATCCACTCTTTCCCTTTCGCCAACCACTTCTCGAATGATCTTCCTGCGGTAACTGAGTCAGCATTGTCGGTACGACTGTCTGGCTCTTCAGGTTGTTCGTCACGAACCAAACCTTCGAGGTGGGCAGGAACCCGAACACGACTGTTCGAATCTTCAGGTTGTTCGTCACGAACCAAACCTTCGCGGGTTGCACGAGCCCGAACACGATCGGCTTGCTGTTCGATAATTGCCGACGACTGAGTCTTGACCCCGATTCCTAACTTGATGCATAAATCAAACGTTTCCTGATTGGTCATGCCGAGCTCGTAAGCGAGCTCATGCAAGCGTAATATTTTTCCCAATGGATTTTGCCCCTGTGCTGCAACCGTAAAATGATGTTCGGAATCTAATTGGCGGTCCAACTTCACGGTACTATTTTCCACTTCAATTAGTGATCCAAACTTCTGGAACCACTCCTCTTCCTCTCTGGAATCCATCGAACTCATGGGCAGAAGGTACTTCCATATGAGTTCTCGGAGGCGTATAGAACAATTTCAAGATCGGAGTCAGGGACACGCCCGACTGCACTCTGTCGCCGCACAGTCCAATCCCTGTCGAAGACCTGGAACTTTGAGTCAGAACTACTTGCGGGTTGATCATCAAGGTTGTAGAAGCCCCATTCCTGCAAACAGTCTTGAGCGGACTGAAGATTCATCCCCACGACATTTGGGATATCGCGACCTTTCTTAGGTCCTTGAGACTCCCCCTCTGATCCATATATCGAACTGATCACAAAAACGGACACTAGGATTGCCGCCGCGAGGGAGAGAAAACCCAGAACAATCACATAGTTCGTCCATCTCGCGACTCTCTTAAATCCGTTGTCTGTCTTAGGTATCCATGAGGCGACTCTCTTATATCCGTTGTCTTGAGTAGGTATCCATCGGGGCCACCATCGAGGTTGAGGCGCAGTTGACATCCAACCTTGATGCTCACCACAGACGCTGCACTTCAACCGACCTGGCTTCTTTTTTCGACTCGCAAAGGTTTCCCCACACAGGCGGCAGACATATTCGAAACTCTCGGCATTCGCTTCTTCTCTTCCCATACTGGTCACTCCACTATTTTGATCCATTTCCTACAGTGCATGCACTTTCGGGCGCCTACCTTGACTGAACCCTGGCAGGAGGGATATTGGATGTATCCCTCCAAGAGCGGCACTTCCTCAATAATTTTTGATCCAGTTCCTACAGTGCATGCACTTTCGGGCGCCTACCTTGACTGAGCCGTGGCAGGAGGGACATTGCATATATCCCTCCAAGAGCGGCACTTCTTCAATAATTTTGATCCAGGTCTTACAGCGCATGCACTTTCGGGCGCCTACCTTGACTGAGCCGTGGCAGGAGGGACATTGCATGTATCCCTCCAAGAGCGGCACTTCTTCAATGCCGTTGTCGGCGTCCAATTTCTCCACAGGTACCGCACCAGGTTCACCGCCGACCTTGTACGGCGCTCTTTCGATTGGTGTGCGAATAATTCGAGAGCCGAGATTGACTTGGCCAAAACGTGGACGGTCGAATCTAATGCCGAGACGTTTTGCTAATGAGGCACCATTGCCATCAATCGCTTCTGCTTCACGACGTTCACCACCGATATTGGTGGCTAACTCAGCGGGTCTACCCCGACCAGCAGGATTGTCATCAGACTCATAGTTCTTCTCCTGAAATCGCGTTGTCGCTCCACAAAAGCGACACACACTTGCCTCAGCGAGAATCAATTCGGCACATTCGGGACACGGAATCCTAGGGCGAGCGTCAACAGAAGGATCGACGTAATTCATCGTTGTCTCATCTTGGGTTCCTCGACCCCCACCTAGACCACTCCGGATGTTGGAAACAAGATTCCCGAGTGGGTCCTCGAACCCCATCTGACGCCGATACAACCGATCCTTTTTAGAGGTCGGTCTAACCGGGAGCCCAAAGCCAAAAAACATGACCCGCTTAATAATCCCCATGTGGACAACCTAGTCGTTCAGATTGTTCATGATTCAGAATGTCGGACAACAGCTGATCTGGCACGAAAAACGCGAACGCCTCAAAACAAGGTATGTTTCACATCGTGGTTCCGGGAATGACACAAACACTCTCACCGGTCTCGTTGTCGAAAAGGATCGGTAGTCCAGAGAATCCGTAGATTCTGTTATCTCCGTCGAGTGGACAGTTACGGCGATGAATCAACACGGAGTATCCAAGAAGTCTGAGACTTGGTCGGTTGAAGTTGTGATGTGACTAGACGAAACACATTTCCGATTGATGATTAGTTTCATCGTCTTTGTCAATCCTGAAGCAGAGCAACCGTTTCGTTGTTCCACCTGATCAAGTCATCGAGCGTGTGATCACCAAGTGCCGACACGGTCTTAGACCTACCACGAAGAAATCGTCGAAATGCACCGATTCCGTGGAAATGGAACGGGAATAGAATCAAGCGTTTCGCGTTAGTTGGACCCGGCACTACGAACCAACCATTCGAAATGGGAAAAAATTGGTCGAACGCCGTCAGCGCGCTAGGGACTTCATCGGCAGGCACACCTGACGAAATGGACAGTTGGTCGTACTCGGCTTTGAGGTCATCCATTAGGAGAAAACCTCCCCACGTCCAGCAGAACTGCTCCCAAAGTAGGGGATAGTTCCAGAAGGTTGGTTGTTGTCCAAGCCACTCAATCCCATTCTTAAAACCGGACGCTAGGAAACCCAAATCGACATCGCCATTCTTTGTAATTGCATTCACTCGCATAGCGATGACTATCTCAGCTGCGGCGCGAAGAATCGCAAGGCGCGAACGGTATTCGACCCACATCGCACACTGAAGTGGCAGGTCGCTGCCGCTCATCATGGCGGATGCAAGTCGAGGACTAGGGTCAGTCGCCAGTGGATCGAATACATGACCATCCATTTCTCGCGCAAGCCCTAAAGCCAATCTCGGTTGTTGATAGTGAGCTTCATAGAGTCGAAATGCTTGGTCTACGGGATCTTGAAGGAATAGGACGTGATGACTTACAAGATCGTTGTGTTCTGTGATTGCTAAGGCTCCAAGTGAATTGTGATTCGTCTTCGAGTAATCAGCGACACCCTTACGGTATTTAAGCTCCAATTTGGCAGCGTATTGCCACATGTTGAACTCAAATTTTGAGGGTGTCCCGAGTCCTTTCAAACTTGCCTGATCGAGTGGATTAGAGCCTTCAGTGAAGTGAATTAGAACAACGCCAGCTTTCTCGGCGTGGTGTCGTAGTCGGTCGGACACTTCCGCCGAAGTCTTTGTAGACGCGAAGATCGCAAGGTCAGCTTTAAGGTAGGTTTGCCAGCCGAGCAATTTGAAAACATCGGGAGCGCCCCACTTACCGCTTTTTGCTTCGGCGATTGCGATCTCTTTAGAAAACGGTGAAAAGCGAACGGCGCGACTATCAATTTCGAGGATCTCCGTGCCCTCGTCTCTGAGTATTACGCGCGTCTCAACACACCAACCACATGCGCGTAGTAATGCCCCCAGGTAATTCTCGACCTCAGAAGGGGTAGTTGGAACTTCGTTAACTGTCACAATTGCCACTACTCAAGATTACAAGATGAAGACCTGATGCTTTCTGGTTAAACAATTTTGCATCGGAGCCTTCTTATGTGCAGGGATAACTCAACTCTTCAATTGTTGAGGATGTTGAAGATTGAAGGCATGTATATTCGAAATCGTTTAGCAGACTTGGTACAAAGTATTGAACTATGACCTCTACAGAGATCCTTTGCAGTGAACCTAGGCTTTGTCATGTCGGTGAGCTATTTAGGCGGCGATAGTCCTCAATTCAATTCTGATGTGTGGCAAACCACAGTTCCGCAATGCGAGTGCCCTGGTCGGTGAGACAGATTGGATCATCGTCTTTGACGGGAGAGCCAAACGGCACATTCCTATAGAAAAGGGCGCCGCTGTTTTTAGTACCGAATAGGTTTGCCGTGGCTTGGACGTTTTCGCCGTACATCTCTTGGCGAATTTTTAGAGAATCTGCGCGAGTCATAGTGTCGTTCATATTTATGAACTGGAAATGTCGGAATGCGACCTCGCCGATTTTTTCGACACGTCGAGACATCGTGGTATCCATATATGGCACGTTGGGCTGCCGCCCGATCGCCAGCTCTAATAGCGTCCGCTGCCGTGCAAGAAGTCCTTCGAATTGCTGGACCTGGGCTAGAGCCTCGGTGAGATAGGTGGATGTATCTTCATGGTTGTTCATGGTAAAGCCTTTCGTAGTTTGCGAATGATGTTACAGTAGCACAGAATACTCGTAAAGGCAACGTAAATCACGAAAAACTTTTCGTCTTCCAAAATCACGGTTTCCCGTATGCACTCATTGGCTTAAAGAGGTTTAGATAGGTGGTGTAAAATGATCAATTCATACGGAGTCGACAAGATATTCGATGGATAGCCCAGAATCATTGAATTACTAGCGCGCCAAGGTGCAGACATCTTCACTACGGGAAGCTTCTCCGGCGCTAGAAATTTCAGAAATAGTAAGCACAGGGAGAAAATAGGGTTTGCTGGGTGGAAACACAATTTCCAATGGCTACTGTATTACAGAACATTGATCTGAGATATAGGAGAGAATAGATGAGCAGTAAACGTGAAAATTTTGTCCGACTTGCCGAAGCACGGGTATCTCGTGCGATGCAGTCAATAAGCGTAATAGGAAATCTTGCGAATCGAGGCAATTATGAGTACACCGAGGATGATCTACGTAAAATCATCAAAGCGCTAACTTCCGAGGTTGAGACCATGTCTTTGAGATTTCGGAATGCTGAGTCGAAACCTCGACCAGAGTTCAAGTTGTAGCCGCGACTATGGAAACAATGGATTTATGTCTGGGACTTTTAACGAGCGACACTGAGGAAGAAGTCGTTCAATTGTTGAAGCAAGAAAATTATTGGGACAACAGTGCATTGTGGCGACCTGTTGGTGACAACGAGAACAATCGCGCGATTATCGGAAACCAGCAAGAAGACGCCGTTTCAGCTCTTGCTGAGAAACTAACCAACTCTGTCGACGCGGTACTTATCAATAGGTGTCTCGAAGCCGGTATCAAACCAACAGGTTCCGATGCGCCAACCAGCATGAGAGCAGCAATTGCGCAGTTCTTTGTAGGTGGTGTTTCGGAAACGGCTGGGATGACGAGATATTGGGGCACCGAACGTCTTACCACTGGTGAAATTGAACTGATCGCAAAAAACATTTGGCTTTCTGCGACTGGTTCTAAGGATAAGCCGTCCATCACCGTTGCCGACCGAGGGGAGGGACAGACTCCAGACAATTTTCCGAAGACATTTATGTCTTCCTGTATGGCAGGAGGTATGTTCCGGCTTAAGCCCGGCGTCATGCTTGTGCTGATTGAGCACTTCGGGCGCGACATAGGTGACGCTCGCCTGATAG
>JANNRJ010000011.1:0-17459 GCA_031401235.1 Actinomycetota bacterium | reverse complement strand
ACGCGATCGGAAATACCTCTGGTGGTGACTATCGGCTGAGTGAGTGCCTCAAGTTCGCCCAGTAGACTGTCATTCGAAATCGAAGTCGGCAAAACGTGCCCCAACATAGCCAGCATCGGCGTCTCCCAAGTTGGCAACAAGAAGAGTGCGCATAGAGATACCGTAGACGCAGTATGTTAAAAAACAACGACGCGGTGGAGATCACTCTTGATGACATTCGCCTCGCTCGAGCGGTGGGAGCTGGAACTGTCGAACACACGCCGGTAACTCCTTCGGCCTACCTAAGTGAGCGCCTCGGTGGCAAGATCGTGTTGAAGGCAGAGACTTTGCAACGGACTGGGGCCTTCAAGATTCGTGGAGCGATCAACAAGGTCTCGCGTTTGGGTTCAGCCGCGCGCAACGGCGTCGTGGCCGGAAGCGCGGGAAATCATGCCCAGGCGCTTGCGCTTGCAGCCCGACAGTTGGGTGTGCCGTGTGAAATATTCGTGCCACGTGGCGCATCACTTTCCAAAATAGCCGCATGCCGAAGTTACGGCGCAACCGTGCTTGAAGGTGGTGACAATGTGGAATCTGCGGTCGCGATGGCACGGGTTCGCGCCGAAGATGCAAAAATGGCCTTTTGTCATCCGTTTGATGATGTTGACGTAATTACAGGCCAAGGAACACTGGGATTAGAACTGCTGGAAGATATTGACGATCTGACTCAAGTTGTTGTTCCCCTCGGTGGAGGTGGCTTGCTCAGCGGTGTGGCGATCGCCCTGAAATTACACAAACCGAGCATCCGCGTGATCGGAGTCCAGATCTCATCGTGTGCACCTTATATATATGGTGAGATGCCAACTGGTCCCGTACTCACTCTGGCTGATGGCATTGCCGTCAAGCACCCGGGTGTGATCACCGAACCACTCATTCGTAAATGGGTCGACGACATTATTGAAGTGGATGAAGACAGTGTCGCCGACGCCATGATGCTGCTGATGGAACGAGCGAAACTATATGTTGAAGGCGGCGGCGCAGTTGGAGTTTCGGCACTTCTCACGGCAAAGGTGACCCCGGCAAAGACAGGGACTACTTGCGTCGTTCTATCTGGCGGAAATGTGGACCTCGGGCTGATTCCCAATCTCGTACGTCGTCATGAAACGAAAGCCGGTCGGCGGCTCATTGTGTTCGTCCGAATTGCCGACCGACCCGGTGGATTGGCACGTTTGCTGACGATCTTCGCCGATCTTGGGGCCAATCTCATCGAAGTCCAGCACGTGCGCGAAGGTCTTGACCTGCACGTGCGCGAAACCGGCGTTCAGGTTGCATTGGAGATCCGTGGTTCCGAACATGCGGAAGCGCTACTCAATGCCGCAAGAGCCGAAGGCTACGACGTCACTGCGATCAAGGGTCGATAGTACTAGTCGTCCTCATTTTGAATCGCCGAGCATTATTAGTAGATCAAAGCATCAATCGATCGCGTGACGTCAAGCGGCTTCGTTGTCCTATTTTGGTGCACATCACGGAGGTAACCAAGGCTGGGCAAATCCGTGCGCTGCTCTAGCCGAGTGTCAAAATAGTTTGTAAAATTTGTGCTTCTTCGTTGAGCAATTGTTGGTGCATAAATGACCTGTTATTCTGGCGGACATGAGGGATATTTATTGCCCTACGAAATTATGTAGGGCATCACGTGACAGTTGATCTATCCATTGTCGCACCAGTTTTCAACGAGGAAGACGGAATTTACACGTTTCATCGACGTTTACTGCAAGTCCTTGAACAAGCGAATATTAGTTTTGAGATTTTGTATGTTGACGATGGATCAGTAGACAAGTCATTGAATGTACTTCTGGAAATTGTTGAGCATGATTATCGAACTCGAGTCATTAAATTGTCAAGGAACTTCGGGCATCAGCTAGCAATTACGGCCGGGCTTGACTATTCGTTGGGTGATGCAGTTGTTGTCATCGATTCAGATTTGCAAGATCCACCCGAAATAATTCTGGAGATGCTGGAACTTCATCGACAGGGTTTTGATGTTGTGTACGGGGTTCGGGCGTCACGACTTTCAGAGTCTCGATTCAAGCGTGCAACGGCAAAATTCTTTTATCGACTGCTCTCTCGATTGTCTGACCACAGTATTCCTATTGATGTCGGCGACTTCCGACTTTTGGACCGCAAAGTGGTCGAGGCGCTCAAGAAATGCCCTGAAAATAACCGTTACATGCGGGGCCTGGTGTCATGGGTGGGATTTCGTCAAACGCCGTTGAAGTATCACCGCGAAGGTCGAGAATTTGGATCGACGCACTATTCCTTAAGCAAAATGATCATACTTGCGTTAGATGGGATTACGTCATTTTCAGATAAACCATTGAAGGTGGTTTTGACATTTGGTATGACTTTATCTATTTCCTCATTTGCCTATATGTTTTTTGCGGTGGTTTCACGGATACTGGATCCAACAAAACTAATTCTAGGATTCACAACTATTATTTCGCTAATCACTCTGATGGCCGGTATTCAACTGTTGTCTCTGGGTTTAATAGGGCTGTATGTCGGCAGGATCTTCAAGGAGTCAAAGAACCGTCCCCTTTATATTGTCGAGTTCGAAAGGCGCCGAGATTTAGAAATTCCCTAGATGTTCGCGGTGAGCATCGGATCTGCTCCGATTTAGATAGGTGCGACCCGCGTTATATCTTTTCCCCCACCGGTCAACGAAAATCTCTGCCAAAATCCATGATCTTGAGTCAGACTTCATCGAGGAAATGATTGCCGAAATTGTGGCTATAGACACGGTCTCCGTATCCCAAGTTGGAGTGCCAACTCTTTTCAAACCGCGCACATTAACGGATGTTTACAGCCAAATTCGCATGTTGGACGCATCGGGTTATCCGCATTCCTACTTTGAGGGAGATGAGTTATTGAAGGTTGCATAGTCGATGCGCCCAAAGCCGCGGTTCGTAAAGTACTTCTCACGCTTGACAAAGTCTTCCCTCTTCGCAGAATACAACCAACAGTTATCGTGTTCGCCGACCGCAAATGCAACACCCATTAATTGGTGAATCCGTAGCATGTGTTCATTGTCCTTTCTAATTTTCCACGGCCCACACAGCTGCCTATTGAGCACATTGAACCCCAAGCCGTAGATTGTTGCGTGGACATCAATTGCAACTCCCGGCGTACATCCCGGACGGATGATCAAACTTTCCCAACTGAAGGCGTAATCCTCGTCGATCATGGTAAGGCGGACAATTCCCACGTCGTTTCCAAGTTTTAGATCGTGAATGATGTAGTAAATCTCTTTACCAGCATCGTGCCTTTCGAGATATTTGTCGAAGTACACGTATTGATCGCTGATATCAAGCGAAATTGAATTGAGGAATGCACCACCCGGCGAAGTCCTCAGAGAGTAAATCAAAGGGACATCGTTAATGGTGGCAGCGCGTAGTTTCACAATCGATGACTGAACTAGCTCAAGTTTTTCAATCATGCTCACTCACACGGGCTTGTCACAATGCAGGAAGATGACAGTCCAACTCCAAAACCGCACAACACCGATGTAGAACGATTAAATGTCTCAATTCGGGTGCTTAGCAAAAGCGGGATCGAAGACGAAACCGTGTTCCCATAGTCGGAGATATTGGTAGGAATGGATTTTGCGTCAACCAATTTCTCCTTCAAACCGTCAAGAACCAACTTGCTGGCCTGATGAAGATAGATATCGTCAATGTCGGAAATCTTTAATCCTGCCTTCCCCACTGTTGACCTAATTTGTTTCTCGACTACGCGCTTTGTAAATAGCCAAACATCACTTCCGGACATATGTAAGTATCCTTCGTTGAGTGTTGCGTTTTTTCCTTGAAATAGGTGCCCAATTCCTGAGCCATCGCTGAAGTTTTCACTTGCATCGATTTGGAGCGAAGGGCGACTGCTAATAAGTGTGGCTGTCGCACCGTCGCTGAATACGGTCTGCGTAGATCGGTCATTCACTCGAAGTTTTTTCCTGTAGGCATCAGCGCAAACGAGTAAAACGCTTTCAAACATGGAGGCCATCGACGCCGCAACTAGCAATCCGTGGACGAAACCAGAACAACCTTGATTAATGTCGAACACAACCATGTCGGGCCTCAAATCCGCACGCTTGTGGAGTTCGAAAGCCGTTGCCGGCAGCAGGTACTCGGGACTTTGGGTTACCAAGATTAAAACTCGAGCCTGCTGAACGAGTTCGGGAATACTGGATTTGAGATGCCCAAGCGCGTCGACAGCTAAATCAAGAGCGGAACCGTCGGTTGAGTAGACACTCTCGATCCCCGTCCTTTCAATCACGCTAACGAATTCCGGATATGACTCTCGGATTATGAGTCGATTTTCGCCTAACGCAACGCCGATTCCCTCAATCGAAAATGGTGCTGACAATATCGCCAAGACTGAAGTGTCCTCTCTACCGTGTTATCCCGGTTGCTCGTTCAGGATCATGAGGATTTCCTTGACGGATGCTGCAGATGCCAGATCAGGACAGTTCTCAGTGATGTTGTCGAATTTTCGATCAAGGTGAACCAAGATTGAGATGTGTCCCAGACTGTCCCACTGTTCGAGGTCTGTGGCACGTGTGCTTTCGGTTAACGATGCAGCGGGAACTTCAAGCGCGATTGCAAGTTCGGTGATCAAATCTTCAAATGAAAGATTCATCTCTTAGATACTCCTAAGCCTTCATGACGAGGATTTTTGGATAAACGACTCAGACGTTCTCGGTTAGTTCATGGTAACGGAACATGTGCCACTGGAATTCAAGTTGATGATCTTCAGGTGGGCTATCGCGTTGCCGACTCTTGGACACCTTCCCAAAAGTGGAGGCTCAGTGGTCGAAATCATGGCCGCCGTTAGTGTGTAGGAGGAATGCAACAAATAAATAATCTCTCAGCCAAAATCGCCGAGCATCGTCAGCAGATCAAAGCATCAATCGATCGCGTGATGTCAAGCGGTCTATTTGTATTGGGGCCTGAGGTCACGCAATTTGAACGATCGTTCGCCTCGTATCTTGGTGCACGTCATTGTGTCAGTCTCGCAAACGGAACGGACGCCATTGAACTAAGCCTGAAAGCCATGGGTGTAGGTGCCGGCGATTGTGTCGCAACGGTGGCCAATGCAGGAATGTACACGACGACGGCAATGCTGGCGATTGGCGCCGAACCATATTTCATGGATGTGGATCTTAATACGCGAAATGCGACACTTGAAGAGGTAACACGCGCGGTGAAGGGAGGCGTTAATGCCGTGGTGGTTACACATCTATACGGTCTTGCCATACCCGAAATCGCACGAATTGCCGAGTACTGCGCTCAAAATGATGTTCTACTATTGGAGGACTGTGCCCAGGCGCACGGAGCACAAGTCAATGGCAAAATGGTCGGTACCTTTGGTGATGCGGGTAGTTATAGTTTTTATCCCACCAAGAATCTCGGAGCACTAGGTGATGGGGGCGCGGTTGTTACCAACAATCCAAATATCGCTGAAAAGATTACGTTCCTACGACAGTACGGCTGGGCCACAAAATATGAGGTGCAGTTGCTCGGCGCTCGCAATAGCCGTCTAGACGAAATGCAGGCTGCCATCCTTTCGGATTTTCTGCCGCACCTTGATCACGCCAACTCTCGAAGGAGAGAGATTGCGATCCGTTACAGTTCGCTGATTTGTCAACCAGATATTGTTGTTCCTCTCAATGACGGGGCAGACTATGTAGCGCACCTCTATGTAGTACGTAGTAAGAAGCGAGATTTGTTACGTAAACATCTACGCAACTTGAACATTGGATCAGATATTCACTACCCGACTCCTGATCATCGACAACCTGTATTTGCAGGTAGTTTTTCAAAACTTTGTCTTGAAAATACTGAACTATTGGCCAAAGAGGTTCTTACCTTGCCCTGCTATCCGGAGATGAACGATGACGAAGTCGATTCCGTTATCAAGGCAGTGAATTGCTGGGTGGCATGAAATACTCGCTCATAATTCCTGTCTACAAGAATGAAGCATCGATACAGCGCATGCTTGATTCGTTGACCGCAATAAATCAAAAACTGGATGGGCAATTGGAAGCGGTGTTCGTCGTGGACGGCAGCCCGGACCAGTCATACGTGCTCCTGCGAGACGCAATTGGTAACTTGAGTTTCGCCGCACAACTGCTGACACATTCGCGCAATTTTGGCTCGTTTCCAGCCATTCGTAGCGGCTTGGCGGCCGCGCGAGGAGAATATTTTGGAGTCATGGCTGCGGATCTGCAGGAACCACCTGAACTATTCATTAGCTTTTTCGAGATCCTTGCCGATGACAGTTGTGACGTTGTCATTGGAACTCGCGTCCGGCGGGATGACCCGCTGATGTCACGATTGGCGTCTCGTTTCTTTTGGAGACTCTACCGAAGGTTGGTAGTTCCAGATATGCCCCATGGTGGCGTCGATGTATTTGGCTGTAATCAAAAGTTTCGAGATCACTTGCTTCAACTAGAGGAGTCGCGCACCTCCCTAGTTGCGCTCATTTTTTGGCTAGGTTTTCGTCGAAGTTTCGTCGATTATGAACGTCAGACCCGCCAAGAAGGACAATCAACTTGGACGCTAAGCAAAAAATTTGACTACATGATGGACAGCATATTTTCGTTTACGGACTTACCTATTCGGTTATTGATTCGGATCGGGGCGACTGGATCGGTTCTCTCGATAGGTCTCGCATTTGTGGTACTACTCGCTCGCACCTTCGATGTGATCGAAGTGCCTGGCTACGCACCGACATTGCTGGTCATTCTCGTTCTGGGTGCATTCAATTTGTTTGGCCTCGGTCTTGTTGGTTCATATGCTTGGCGGGGCTATGAGAACAGTAAGCGTCGGCCACTTGCAATTGTTGCCTCAAAGCTATTGAACAACCGGAAGTAAGAAGTACATGAACACGCCATCACCGATTAACAAACCTTCGTACAGAGATGCTGATTTTCCAGACAAGCAGGCGGCGATCCGTCTAGGTGTCGGAGATGTGTCGTTGCATCGATTCAAGTTGGTTCGCGACCCGCGAGGTGACCTATCGGTTGGAGAATTTGTTAATGAAATACCTTTCGAACCGAAGCGATATTTCTTGGTCTTCAATGTTCCGAATGAACATACTCGCGGTGAGCACGCACACCATGAATGTCATCAGTTTCTGATCTGTGTCAATGGCACCTGTTCGGTAATAGTTGACGATGGTCAGTCACGATGCGAAGTACAGTTGCGTTCGCCGGACTTGGGAATTTATATTCCGCCCCTTACCTGGGGAATTCAATGCAAGTTCTCTAGTGACGCCATACTGTTGGTATTTGCGTCCGACACTTACGATGCAAGTGACTACATCAGAGATTATTCCGAATATAAGAAATGCATCACAGAATCAGACCATTCCTACGGTCCAGTCTGAGCACTTTTTAAGCTTTCCGCAGATGGACAAGAGTCTGCATGCCGAAGTCCCTCATAGCCTGACACGGAAAGTAGAACAGCAAATGTCAACACAGCGATAGCGGCTGGCAATCCCCCGCGAATGTTCGTTCGATGGATACCACGACTGACACCTTGTCCGACGAGACCTGCAATACCTACGACCCCTAAGAGGACAAGGGCAATTGCATAACGAGTTTCGGTATGATTTGTTACGAAACTTGCTAATACGCCGAAAATTATGACAAGAGTGGCGACCTGTGGCATGGTGGGTGCCGACAATTTTGTCCGGCTGAGCACAAGTCCAGAAATTCCTAGTGTCGTTATCAGTAGGACGACCACTCCAAAGAGCAGGTTGAGAATCGGTATCCATTCGAAATATGGGACTGTGACGGGCCAAAGAAGTACAGCGCCGAGCTTTTGGATGAGAAATCTGGCTGACGACAAGGGATTGGTGCCGAAAAGTGTTATTAACTCGGCGTAATTGGACGGTAATTTGTCGAGCGCAACTCTCACCATTGCGGGGTCACAAAAACTTTGACCGCCCTGTGCCCATGGGCGATACGCAATAGTGTCATGGCGAATCACATATGAAGCGAGAGTGGTATCGAAGCTAGAAACACTCGTCAGGTCGACAGGAAACGGCGTCATTTTTCTGTTTACAAACCAATTCACTACCACCTGAGGAAACTGTGCCAGGACGAGACCACCCAAAATTATGAGTCCGCGGAAACGTAAGTACGTGACTGTAACTGCTGTGATTGCTACAGCAGTTAGAAGGTACGACGGCCGAAGATTGACGCATACTCCTAGAGCGAAGCCAGCAAATAGCAAAGTCGCCACGCCTTGACGTGCGAGCAGGCAAACGGCCAAGAGAGTCAATGCAACTGCCCAGACGTCCATAACGGAGTATGGGGCGAAATTCCTCAGGACTACATAACCAAGGGTCACACATACGAACAGTGATATTGAGTTTTGGGGGAACCATAGACGCAATACGGCTGGTAAGAGCAGAACGCATACTGCTGCGACGAGTAGTGCGCCTTGAAGTAGTACAACGACATAAAGACCCCCGCCATAACCACCATGTCCGAAGATCTGGTTTACCGCCGCCGCCGGACTGTAAATAATTGGAGTCCAAACCCCCCGGAAACTAAGGCCGCCTTCCACATAAATGTCTCGACCGGAAACGAGAGCCATCGAACCGCGCAAATACTCAGCAGCATCCCACATCAAAGCTGGCGCAGGCTTCTGGAAAAAGGTCGCCGCCGCTACCGCTAAGAACAAAAGTAGAGAGCGAAGTTTAGGAGTTTCTGGTTCAACCGTAGTAAAAGTACTTTCGGTTCTATCCATCATCATCTAACGATTCCTATTCTCGCAATACTATTCGGTACGTGTCATAGATTACTGTGATTTCGAGGCGATATAGCTTTTGACTCCAGGGAGAACCACGACCGTGAAAAACGCCGTTAAACGGACGCGATGATTTTAATTGATCGTCAGAGTGAAGTAACCGGAAAAGTCAATACACGATTATTCATTGTAAGTTTCGCGGGTCTCGCCTTGCTGGCTTTACTCGCTAACACATCAGTCGCTGACACACTGCGAGTCTCATTGGTTGTTGCCTTGCAGGTATGTACTGGGGCGACAATGTGGCGCCTATTTCGTCGTAACCAGATCTGCACAATGCCCGAGCTGCTTGGGATGGGACTGGCTCTGGGTAGTTTTGTTTCACTTTTGAGTAGCCAGACATTGAGAGGTACACCGTTAGACAAAATTGCCTGGGCATTGCCAACACTTTTCTTCGCAATTTTGATTTGGCTTCCGAGAGTAAGGAGTCGTTTGGCTTTATCCCAAATTGAGAAAACCTCTCCATTTACTTTCTTGGTGATTACGACCGCATCACTAATAGCCCTGACCTACTGGTGGTGGTGGTTATGGCCGATCGTCCCGGCGCCGGCCCTTCTCTATCTCCTGGTGACTGCACGAACCACGCAGAAACGCTTAAGTATTCCCCTATCAACGTTGCTTCTATTTGGAATGGTGGCGCTTGCAATTTGGTTAAGGGAATTTAATTTAACTTGGTGGATATTTTCAAACGATCAGGTCTTCTCCGAATCGCTTTCAACATCGTTAACTGTTTGGGGACCAAACGAGAACATTCAACTCGTTGGTCAACCAGTAAATTACCACTGGTTTTCATTGGCATGGGCGGGAATGACAACGCAAGCTGGAGGAATTAGTTCGTGGGTCGTCATGACAAAGGTCTTGCCGATTTGTAGTTTGTTCGGGGCAACTTGCCTCACATGGACATGTACGAAAGCGATTTCCAAATCGAGATTGGCTCCGACAATATCGTTAGTTGTCTTAGTACTGGCTTCTAACCCGTTTGGATTTATTCCAACTCGCTACTTCCATTCCCCAACGTTCCTTTTCTCATTGATTTGGCTTCTTGGATTCACCCTAATCCTGATTGAAGGAGTCAATTCACGTATCCGCGGTGGCGGATTTTTACTTGGATTGATGATGGCCGCTTCCCTCGGAGGCAAGGTAAGTAGTGGCGCAATCGCATTTTGTGGCTTTAGTCTTTGTCTCGTTGCGAGTCTTGTTTTCATTCGAAATAGACATCTGGCACGGTTTTTGCTTACAAGTGCTGCATGGCTGGTCGTTGCTTGTCTCGTGACATATCTCACGGTTTACCGAAGCCAGACCATAGGTACGGGATCTACCCTCTCGTGGGGATTTGCGGAGATTGGAGCGCACTCAGGGATCGCGCACGCGGACAGTTTGATGATTCTCCGAATCATCGCTTGGTCAGGAGTCATCGCAGCGATCATTCCAGCCGTGGCTCCGATCTTCATTCTCGTTCTCTTGCCATCAACGCGACGCAGAGCCGAGCTTTATTACTTCATTGGAGCAATACTCTCGGGTCTATTTTTTGTATCAGTATTCAATAACGGTGGCGCTTCCCAGTTCTACTTCTTCTTCGCCGGATTCGTCGTTGCTTCTATAGGCGTTGGATGGGCTCTCGGTGAGGGATGGGACCAACTGAGAACTCGCATCACAAATAAGCAGATTGCGATCGCGATAATTTTAGGAGTTGGTGTTTCGGTTTTGAGTTCTTTCCTGTGGAACTGGACGCCATCTAGATTTGATCAGTACCGATTCTCGTATTCGATTAAACTCCTATTACAACTGCTTCTCTGGACGACCGCGTTGGCGGGATCATTTCTCTTGTGTCGGCCTAGGCGCGGTGTCGTTGATAAACGGCCAAATCACCAGATACGAACCTACGTTGCCTCTTTAATACTCATTTCTAGTTCTATTTCCTTCGGGGTAGCTCAGCGCTATGGCATGTTCAGAAACTTGAGCCATCGGGTGACGATCGACTCAAGTGACCCCAATTTGGTTACTGGTTCAACGGGCCATATTGCTGCTCTAAGTTGGCTTCGCGAACACAGCGATCAAAACGATGTTGTCGCGACAAATCGCTTTTGTATCCCTGGTGTTGAATCATGTATCTCAAAATGGTTTCTTGTATCAGCTCTGTCTCATCGCAGAGTGCTGATCGAAGGTGGCTACTTTGATGCGAGTCATTTACCGAGTTCGGCCGAAGCCGAGAAGATTAAGTTTTCGAAGGAATTTGCGGAATATCCGACCAGAGAAGTTACGGCCTGGCTCTTGGATCATGGCGTAACTTGGGTCTTCGTTGATTATGTTGCGCAGGATTCAGGAATTCGCTCATGGGAACCGTACGGAACGACGATGTTCAGCAACGACGTTGCATCGATAGTAAAACTCCATCGGAAATTATCGACCTGATCTCCCAGATAAGAAGCAGAATCGTGTGACCGACTACGGAGTCACCAGTTCAATTTGCGGTAGCGGAAATAGCAAGTTACGTCCAGCAAACGAAGTGTTCGAGAGAAAGAACTCACGAAAATGCCACGGTAATACGAGTAGCGCATCGGGTCGTGAGTCGAGAACTTCTGCTTCGCTTCGAATCGAGATCCACGAACCAGGAGTGAATGAGCCAAATTTATCCGAATTGATGTCACCAATCATCTCAATGTCCGCCGGCCCAAATCCGCAATACTGCAAAATGACATTGCCTTTGGTTGAGGCACCAATGCCACAAACGCGTTTACCCTCGCTTTTGTACTTGCGAATGAGTGCGGTGAGTTCAAATTTGTTGCGCTCCACACGCTTTCCGAAGTCTCTGTAGGTGTCAAGTGATCCAAGTCTTGCATCGGTTTCGATTTTCCGAACTGTCGCAACATTTGCCTCATTCACTTGATGTGACGAATTTTTATTTGCCGCAATAACGGAAAAACTCCCACCGTTAGTGTCGTTGAGTTCGACATCGATTACATGCATTCCGACTTTGTCGAGTATCCACTCGATCTGAGCAAGTCCGTAGTACTCGACATGTTCGTGACAAACCGTGTCATACGCGGTGGTCTGCAGCATCGATGGCAGATAACTCTGTTCAAACACCCAGATTCCTTCAGGGTGTAGGACTTTTTGAATTTCGGAAGCGAAATCGACAGGTCGTTCAAGATCGTAAAACATGGCAAACGATGAAATAACCTTTGCTTTTTTTCCTGGGAAAGCGTTGTTAATAGCCTTGTAATTGAAGAAATCAACAATCACATGGACGTCATGGCGATAGAAGTCCATGAATTTGCCTGCCGTCGGATCGACGCCGACAAGGGTCAATGACTCGGGGAAAAAGCCGAGGGTAGTTCCGTCGTTACTGCCAATGTCCACGACAAGGTCGCCCGATTGAAGATCAACAGAGTTTAGGATTCGTTCCACCTTGCCTTTGAGGTGTTGAACCATCCGGTAGTTGAGTCCGGAGCGATAACCATAGTTAGCCCCATACATCTCCGATGGATCGTAACTGTGCTCCAACTGCAACAAGCCGCAAGTCGATTCGCCACCGTGGCACTTCACTAATCGAAGGGGTCCCTTGGTGAGGTTCTTGCCGTCCGTGGTTCGCGGAAATGTACCAGTGAGATACTGCTCCCCTAAGTCAAGGACTGGAACTAACTCAGTGTTTCCGCAAACACGACATAACTTCGTCGCTATTGGCACTCGGCAAGATTAGCGAAGAAGTGGAGTGTCCTCCATTTCTCAGGGCTGAATTGAGCCAATACTGGTTTCATCAAAGTTCCGTTAGATTGGAGCGGAATGGCTGATGAGCGGCAGAGCGAAATGCGTCAGCAGATCCTAGATCTGGTTGGCAAATACTATGCAGAGGCGTTTCCGAAAAAACCTTTCTTGGGCGGCATCTCGCAAATACCCGTTTCAGGAAAAGTCTTTGACGAAGTCGAGTTAATTAACCTTGTTGATTCGTCGTTGGATTTCTGGCTGACATCTGGTCGATATGCACACGAATTCGAGGGTGAATTCGCAAAAGTAATGGGCGTCAAACATGCCATGCTTTGCAACTCTGGATCGTCGGCGAATCTGCTCGCTGTTTCAGCGCTGAAATCGAAACGCCTCGGTAAACGAGCCCTGGTTGACGGCGACGAAGTAATTACTTTGGCCGCTGGCTTCCCGACAACTGTGAATCCGATTGTGCAGAACCGTCTGATTCCCGTATTCATTGACTGCCAATTAGGAACGTACGACGCAACCGCCGATCAAATGCAAGCTGCCCTTTCACCCAAAACACGAGCAATTGTGATGGCACACACACTTGGAAATCCGTTTAATTTGGACGCGGTAATGGAAATTGCGAAGGACAACAAACTGTTCGTGATCGAAGATTCGTGTGATGCGGTTGGCGCGCAATACGACGGTCGACCAGTTGGGTCATTTGGTGATCTATCAACGGCAAGTTTTTATCCAGCACATCATGTAACCATGGGCGAGGGTGGCTGCGTTCAAGCCAAAACTGCTGGCATGCGGAAAATAGTTGAATCTCTTCGCGACTGGGGACGCGACTGCTGGTGTCCAACCGGTCATGACGACACATGTGGACGACGATTTGATTGGGAGCTCGGTGGCCTTCCTTATGGATACGACCATAAACATATTTATTCACAGATCGGTTACAACTTAAAACTCACCGACATGCAAGCGGCGATCGGCGTGGCGCAATTGAAAAAATTGCCTGGTTTCATTGCTGCCCGGCGAACAAATTTCAACCGAATTTATGAAGGATTGAAAAAATATGAAGAACATTTAATCCTGCCAGAAGTGACCCCTAAGTCGGAACCGAGTTGGTTTGGATTCTTGATCACTATTCGACCTGGTTCCTCGATTAAACGCTACGACTTAGTTCAACATATTGAGTCTCACCGTATTGGGACCCGTCAACTTTTCGGTGGCAACCTATTGAAGCAACCTGCTTATGCAGATGTACCACATCGGGTTGTCGGTAAACTTACGAACTCTGACATCATTACTACGAATACGTTTTGGATCGGGGTTTATCCTGGACTTACCGAAGAAATGATCGACTACATGATCGGGACCATCGACGAATTTATGCGCGGCGTATGAACAGCGATAAGAAACTTATTTCGATAGTTGCACCTGCATTCAATGAAGAAGCCTGTGTTGAAGAGCTCGCTCGCCAACTCTCGGTAGTAATGAATCAACTGATTGCTTACGATTTTGAAGTTTTTATAGTCGAAAACGGGTCCACCGACAAAACATGGCCCCTGCTTCTGCAAATTGCTGCTCAGGATCAACGCTTTAAGCCAGTCCGTTTGTCAAGAAATTTTGAAATGGACGGTGGTGTCACCGCTGGTCTCGAACTTGCCAAAGGTGATGCATGCGTGATTATGACTGCCGACTTGCAAGATCCACCCGAACTAATTCATGAATTTGTAAAGAAATGGGAAGAGGGATACGAAAATATTTACATGGTGGTTGAAAAACGTGAAACGAGTGGCTTATTGCGAAGGGTCAATTCTCGTCTCTTTTATTTGATTGCTGATCGGCTTACTGGTGGTTTGATACCCAAAGGCGTGAGTGACTTTCGATTAGTCGACCGAAAAGTTTATGAGGCGGTTCGCTCAATGCAAGAACGAAACCGTTTTGTAAGAGGCCTGTTTGCTTGGGTTGGGTTTAAATCATTCGGCATTGTTCGCCCGCGACCCCCACGTTTCGGTGGAGAATCGAAAGCTGGATTGGGAACTGTCCTGCGCATAGCGAAACACGGAATCCTTTCGTTTTCTGACATCCCCTTGAGATTCATCACTTGGTTTGGGATTATCTGCTCAGCAATAGCCATGACGGCAATGACCACGTTTGCAATTCTCAGATTTTTTATTGGTACGCCATTTGCCGGTTTTGCGACAATTGTTACCATCGTTCTATTCTTCTTTGGATTGCTTTCGTTCATGATCGGAATACTCGCCGAATATGTGGCAATGATCCATTCCGAAGTGAAAAATCGACCAAACTTCGTCATCGCCGAAATAGTTGACAATTCAAATTGATTTATGAGGGTTGGGTCGCCCTTTAGATGAACTCTAAATAATTCAAAACTGTGTGTGTCTGTAATACCGTCATATATTCATCTCACGGCTTTGATGGAGATACTCGAAAGTCCGAGCAATCGCAATTTCCAAGGGAACCGTGTTGGTGAGATGTAATTGATTCTTTGCCAATTCAATATTTGGAACATAGAAGCTCGGCTTCGAATCTGCGGACAGTTGTGGTGACAAAACGACTCCATGTTCATTGCCACATATCTCTGCGACGGTCAGCGCTAACTCGTGAATGGTGACTGCATGATCACTTCCAATATTGTACGCACTCCCAGACACCCCCGTCAGCAAAATTGTAAGGAGCCATGTCGCAGTGTCTTCTGAATATTGGTAGCTGCGGACCGTGCCACTGGAACCAGAGATTGTCACTTGTCTACCCGACATGCAATCGCGTAAGAAATTTCCAATCGCATAGTGACCGTCTAGGACTAGGTACGGCCCAACAAAAGTGAATAGCCGAGCGATTACAACGTCTAAATTGTTCGTTAATTCAGCGGAAAGACAAATTTTTTCTGCCTGTCTCTTCCCGAAAGTGTAGGGGTTTTCTGATTCATAATTAACTGATGCATCATATTGAGATTCAGCAATCGGCAAATTTTGATATCGAGCCCGAGGATATACGGCACCTGAACTTGCCATAAGAAATCTAGACGCGTTTAGAACAATAGAAGTTTCGATTACATTTTGAGTTCCCTGAACTGAAGTCTGAACTGTTCTACTCGACTTATTGGGCGAGTCGATGAAATTATTCTCACTAGCAAGGTGCATAACATAGTCAATCTCATGTATCGATGCCTCAAGTGACTCATTTATGTCCCACTTGACCAGGTGCATATTTTCATGAGAAAATTCCTTATAGTTTTCGGGCGAAGGATTTCGACACACCACATAAATTTCCAAATTGCCGGTGACGTAACTTTCCGTTTGAACTAAACGATTTAGAACATTCCTGCCAATAAAACCAGTGGCGCCAGTTATTAGAATAGATTTGTTCAGAAGTAGGCGCTCAACTTCGGTTCTTATATCTCTTATAGTACTCATCTTTCTTATTGTGCTTAAGCGGAAGTCGCCAGCCATATAGTCTGGCAACTACTGAACTGGCGTAGCAATGTTTCGATTGAAAGTGAGACAGCTGATGTGGCGAGAGCGAATTAGATCGCAGCCTATGTTTGATATTCTGCGAGAAGTTCAGGCCCTTGAACGAGCTGGCTCGGAAATTATTCATCTGGAAATCGGCGACACAAGTGGATTCATAAATTCGGAATTGAAGCGTCATATAACACAAGCAGCAAGTGAGCAGGAATACGGTTACTCCCCCAGTGCTGGTGAGTACTTCTTACGGCAGACCATTGCAGACATTTTCTCACGCGACTTGAATGTCACGGTTCCAGTGGAACAGATTTGCATTGCTCCCGCGAACGCTCTGATACTGCAGAGTTTGGCGGCAATTGCTACCGAAGGCGACACAGTCCTAATTCCGGATCCAGGGTTTCCGACTTACTCGATAGCTTCAAATTTTCTTGGTTTGAAGATTCAGCCGTACAGCGTATTCGAGCACGGGGCACCACGCCTCGAATCTATACGTCGTATACGAGAGCGTTTGAATGGTGCTGAACCTGTTGCGATAATTCTGAATAATCCAAGCAACCCTCTAGGACATGTCTTTGATTGGGCGGAATTCTCAGAATTGTTTGAATTTGCGGTCGAGGTAAACGCCACGGTGATTTTTGACGAAACGTATTTGAATTTGACTTATGGAACAACACAGCTTGAGTCGCCAACCAACTTAGGCACTGACGTAATTCATATGAGATCACTTTCGAAGGAACACGCCGCGCCCGGACTTAGAATTGGGTATTGTCATGCGTCGACACCAATAATCGAAACGATTAGTAACTTTTCTTCAATGGTCTATTCATGCGTTCCTTCGTTCATTCAGATTGGAACCGCAAATTACTTGAAGTCAGACGATTCAAATCGGTTTGTTCAGAATCTTAAGATCGAAATGCGCGACAGATTTTCATTACTTGTTCGAAAGTTTAGTGAAGGTGGCGTCGAACTTATGTCCACTCCCAACGCAGGCTTCTACGCGTTCTTAGACGTCGAGGATGGAGATCAAACATTTCGAAAACTTCTTGACCAATTCGGTGTGGCCGTTTGCCCGGGATCCGCATTTGGAATGCACGGAAAGCGAGCAATCCGTATTAGTCTCGCAGGCGTTAGAAGTGATGTTGAAATTGGAATCGGTCGCATTGTGACCGTAATCTACCACTCAATTAGATCGAGAGGTATCGAAGTGAACGGAGCGGAGTTAATTTCGGCATTCATTGCAAAGCACTGTTTTCCGAAAGTATTTCTTGTCACCGGTGGTGCGTGCGCATTTATAGTTGATGCGTTAGGACGAAATTCGGAAACTGATTACGTATGTGTCCAACACGAACAAGCCGCTGCGATGGCGATTGACGCAGTATGGCGGACGAGTGGGAAAGTTGGGGTATCGCTTGCAACCAGCGGT
>JANNRJ010000010.1:0-131881 GCA_031401235.1 Actinomycetota bacterium | reverse complement strand
GATCGGCCGCGCCGCGGGGCACGTGATCGCCATCGTCACGGTGACAGCCGCGGTGTCGCAGGCGCGCATCGAGGCGGGCGCCAGGGTGTGGCTGATGATGGCCGCGCAGGCGGATGGCGGGATGCCGCCGCCTTGCTGGGGGGCGGCGGCGCGCGCCGGCGCAGGGCGGCCGATCGATGCCTTCGTGCACGCTGATCATCAGCGCGCCGCCCAATACCGCACCCATTTGCGTCATCAATTGTTGCATCGCGCTAGCCACACCTAAATCTGTCTGATGCACCGTGTTGGCCAGCAATGCCGTGAGCGCTGGCGAGGCAAGTCCAAGACCAACTCCCGACAATCCCAATCCGGCAACCACCATCCAGTCGCTACTTCCGATATGCACTTGCGAAAGCACGATCATCGAGATCATCACACATCCACCGCCAACCACACCCGACATTCGCTCACCTACTCGTGTTGATAGCAACCCGGCAAACGGTGCGACGAGAGAAAACGTGAGCGGTCGAGCAATGATCAACCAACCCACATGCGATGTCGTGTACCCAAGACCATTTTCAAGCAACTGTGGCACCAGCAAAAAGCCGCCCATGTACGCAACATTCAACAACGACTGGGTAAGTATCGGAAACGTCACGTTGCGAGTGCGCAGCCACTTCAGTGGCATCAGCGGGTCGTCAGCCCGCGATTCAATTCGGGCAAACCAAGCCAGGGCGATAACTCCAGCGGCAAATACAGAAACCGTGAGTCCCGATGTCCAACCCCACGAGTTGGCCCGATTGATCGCCAACAAGATGAGCACCGCACCCAAGCCCAGGGTGAGTGAACCGGCCAAATCAAAGCGCACATTCTTGCGTCGGTTGGTGTCTGGCAATAACCACAGCGATATCACCACGCCAAGCAGGCACAGCGGTGCTTGCACCATAAAGATGATTCGCCATCCAAACGTTTCCACCAACGGTGCACCGAGCACCACACCAATCACCGGGGCACCAGCCGTGGTAAAGCTCCAGAAACCAAGCGGACGTACCCGTTCATCGGGCCCGTACAGACGGTTGATGTAGGCCATCGCCGACGGACCAGTGGCCGAACCAAGTGCCGCCGACAGCGTCCGAAAAGCAATCATCGACCACGCATTCCAGGCAAATGCCGTGCACAACGAAAACACGCCGGCAAAAAACAACCCGAGCACAAAGATCCGTTTGTGTCCCCACAAGTCACCGGCCTTCCCAAACGCCGGCCCGACCACGCCAAAGGCCAGCAGTGGCGCGGTAATCGTCCAACTCATGATGCTCACCGTGCTGTTCAGATCTTCAGCCACCGTCTTGAGCGACACCACGAGCAAGGTGATCGTGAAGCTGACGGTGAACACACTGGCCAATAGCACCACCAATGTCGCTGTTCGTCGAGACACCCCCACCCGCGAGGCAATGCGCCGACGCAACAGGTTCGTCCACGGGATGACCGAGACTTCATCCACACCGCCAGAGTCGATGACTCCGGCTTCGTTATCTGAGGCAGATGGGAGATTCGCCTCGTGTTTCACGGTTATTTACCGTACTGCGAAGCAACATTGGGCGGTCTCGACATCTCCATGTAAATCCACGAGCAGGACGCTGAATTACATGGTAACCTATTCCTGTGATCAAGAGACCCCACGATATGGCCGCGTTAAAAACGGCTCTCGCCCGAAGTCCCGTCGTGCTCCTAGTTGGGGCACGCCAGACAGGAAAAACGACGATGGCTCGGTCAATCCTGCCGAGCAAGGCCGAGGCGTACTTCGACCTTGAAGACCCTCGTGATCTGGCGAGACTCGACGAACCGATGCTGGCGCTTGAGAGCCTTCGAGGCATAGTCGTCATCGATGAGGTCCAACGTCGACCCGACCTGTTTCCTGCCCTGCGGGTTCTTGCCGATCGAGACCCTTCACCCGCCACATTCCTCGTGCTCGGCAGCGCATCACCGTCTGCGCTCCGCCAGGCGGCCGAATCACTCGCGGGTCGAATCGAAATCCTCGAACTCGGCGGCCTTGGCATTGTCGATGTGGGAGCTGAACATTTCGACGACCTGTGGCTTCGAGGCGGATTCCCCCGGTCATTCCTTGCCTCCGACAACGAGGCATCGACTAGTTGGAGGACCAACTACATCCGGACATTGGCCACTCGCGACCTGCCGGAATTCGGAGTCGGCCTTCCCGCCGCCACGATTGAACGCTTCCTCGCAATGGCCGCCCACGCGCATGGACAACTGTGGAACAGCGCGGAACCCGCACGCGCACTAGGAATTGCCGAAACCACCGTGCGCAAATATCTCGACGTGCTTGCCGACATGATGCTGGTGCGCGTGTTGCCCCCGTGGCACGCAAACGTCGCAAAACGGCAGGTCCGCTCACCGAAGGTCTACTTCCGCGACTCCGGGCTCGCCCACACCTTGCTCGGCATCGACAACCGAGCCAGCCTTTTGCGCAACCCCCGCGTCGGTGCCACATGGGAGGGCACCATCATCGAAGAGTGCATCCGACAGACGGGCAAAACTATGACACCGTACTTCTGGCGCACCTCAAACGGCGCGGAACTCGATCTCCTCCTGATTGGGGGCGATTCGCGAATCGGGATCGAGGTGAAGCGAACCGACGCACCTCGGATCACACCATCAATGCGCTCTGCACTCACCGATCTACAGCTCGACCGCCTCACCGTGTACTACCCCGGTCGCCGCCGCTACGCGCTATCCGAGCAAATCGATGTCGTGCCGATTGCCGAACTAGGAGGTTCGCCATCGGTTACGGGAAGGTGAGATCAATCACCGCACCGCGAGGCAACATGTCACCATTGTTTACACGCTCACCATTCGACGAAGCTTCGCGCATCCGGAACGCCTTCTTACCGGTAACTTTTCCGACAACGAATCCAGCTTCCGTCAATCGTTTTTCCACCGTCGGGTAGCTGTTGCCAACAATGTTGGGCAACTTGACCAGATCGGGTCCAAGTGAAATCGAGTACAAGAGCGTGCTGTCGCGAGCAACCTGAGTGCCCGGCACCGGCGCCTGCGCCCCAATCAAATCCTTGGCCGCCGCATTGGTCAGCGCGGGCTCACTGGCCACCAATACCAGTCGCAGATCATTAGCCAGCGCCGTCGCCTGCTCCAGTGTCATTCCAACAATCAATGGCACTTCACGCAATGCCGGCCCAGTTGACACCGAAAGTTCAACGGATGTTCCCTTGAGCACTTTGTCGCCGATCACAAGCGCCGGCTGATCGGGAACAATCCACGAAACCACAAAGTCAGTTGGCACATCTTCACTGCCGGCTTGGTTAGTAGTCACGACAAGCCCAAGAGCCGTCAATTGGTCGGTGGCATCTTGCAGGCTCAAACCGACAACATCAGGCAACGGCGACAGCGTTGGACCTTCCGATATGAAGATCGTGAAATCCTGACCCTCTTCAAGGTCGCTACCAGCAGCAGGATCGGTTCGCACGACATTTCCCTGTGGAATATCGTCGCTTCGTTCCGCCGCCACGACAATGGTCCAGTTATACGCCCCAACCGAGTTGCGCGCTTCACCTTCGCTCATCCCCACCACATCGGGCACAACATGAGTTGGGTTGACGATCAGTTGATAGGCAACCACACCCGACACGGCAAGTGCCACCACAGCCAACAAAATCCAGAGTCGCGCCCGGCCTCGAGACCGAATCGGCTCGCCAATCACCAGCGGCTCATTACTAGATGCACCCGTAACCACTAGTGACCCAGCAGCGCCACCCAATACCGACACCCCCGCCAACGCCGCGGCTCGTTCCACTTCCTGACGCAATACTTCTGCCGTATTGTCGGCTTCCTGTTTGGCAATCACCTGTTCAAAGGTTCGTGCCGCTACCGCCTCTATGGGCAGAGGCATTGGCAACTTGTCGGCAATCTGGGCAAGTGCTTGGCCAAACTCAAGTGCGCTAAATCGTTCCGCCGCGTTCGGTCGTCCGGCACGCTCAATCGGCGCGGCGATTGGCCCAAGATTTGCCGACACCGGTAGCAACTTGCCCACCCGCGCGGCCAAAGTCAAAGCCGCCGACTCTGCCACAAACGGCAAATATCCGGTAATCGACTCTAAGAGTGTCATCGCCAGTGAGTACACATCGCTGCGCTCCGTTGGTACTTCACCCAATCCAATTTCCGGTGCGGCATACCGAGCCTGTTCAAGGCTCAATTGCCCTGCCACCACCACACGCTTGATTCCGAGCCCGCCCAAACGCACCCGTAAGTCGCTACCTATAAATAGGTTCGCCGGTCGCACATCGCCATGTGCCCAACCCTTGCCATGCACAAAGTGCAGCGCCCGACATACGTCAAGCCCCACCACCAACGCCTGTGATGGTGAAAGTCGACGCCCACGATCCAAAATCTCACGCAAGGTACCGCCGGCAAAATACTCCAACACGGTGAACGTATAGACGTCACCGTCAATGCTCTGGGTACCCCAGTCATCAACACTTACCAGCGACGGATGATTGAGTGACGCAAGTTGTTGTGTTTGGCGCATGAAGTGTTCAAGGGCGTCGGTGACCGTGGTAATTTCATTGTCCAGATCAATCAGGCTCTCCGCCAACACCATGCGAATGACTACTTGTTCCCGTCGCCGAAGGTCGGTGGCATCAAACACCATTGAGGTGCCTGACCCATCGGTTCGCGCATTATCTATCCGATAACGCTGGGCAATGACTTTCCCGACAAGGGAATCGCGGTTCGCCATGAGCCAGTAATTCTACTCTCTATGGCGCGAGAATGGAGATGTGACTACTTCCACCCCATCGTCAACAACTGTACGCAGAAAAATTGACAAACAATCTTTGCTCATAAGTATGGGTATTGCTGTTGGTCTGGTGTTGATCGGACTCGGTATGCGCACCGGCCTTACCGGGCGTGATGCATCCAATCTTCCCGATGCAATCGAAAGCATTTCACCAGGCAACGGTGACGAAGTATTGCGCCAAGCACAAGTCATCGTCGATTTTGTCGAGGGTTACAACGCAGTGCTCACCATCGACGGCATCGAATTATCCACCACTCGTCTCGATGAACTCACCGCCAACGGCGTAACACCACAACCTGGTGCCCAAGTTGAACTACCACCCACTGCCATCTTCGATCCAGGCAACTACATCATCAGTTACCAACCCCAAGACGGCGCCCCGATTGAAGAATTCACCCAAGGCGACCACATCGCCAGCGTCCGCTACTGGAATATCCAAGATGGCGAGCAGTCCGCACGCATCTACAACTGGAAGTTTTCAACCGACTAGGTCTAGTTGGCAATTCGACGGAAAGGGAACTGACTACATCTGCTATTCAGAAAATGTCTGGACATTCAGTCTGTGTTGCTCCGATTGTTAACTGGTCAGGAAGCAAAATCGACGTTGCTCGACCCAATTGACAACAGCGTCGTTTCGGAATTAATTACGTTCCGTAACTGATTCCTCACAGATATTCAACGGAAAAATGCTGCCAATTACTTTTCAGGAGTTGGCTTCTCGCTTCAATAGTTTCAATGTGGCGATTTCCGGCCACCAATATTGAAATTGCCTACAGGATAAAGATGACCAGTTACAGGTCGGTATCACCAGATTCAGCGCTCGGTAGTTACGTCCGTCTTGTCAACTACCGCAGCGGAGGCTGCTGTTGTCCTGACGGTATTTATGGCGCTCGTACAATCTGCCTTATTATTCATCAGTTCAGACGCAGCCATTATTTCATGGTTGCCACCGACGGCCCGCCACCAGAATTTGCCTGCCCTATTTTTACGAATTTCAAAGTACATACAGCCTCCTTGGCCTAAGTCGGTTGCAAAAACCATCAACCTGATTCATTATGTGACTTCGAACCCCAATTGTCAACAGGTTGACTTTGGGGGTTATACAACGATCCGTAGCCACGCCATCGAATCTGGTCTTGTCGGTCGAAAAGTAACTCGCGCACGATGAATCGATCATGGGTGGAATCAATTCATTCATGCCGATGGAGAAAGCTAAGGGTCGGTCGAATATGAAGTGCGCGAATCTGAGTTGGTCGAGATCATCCTGTGAGCGCGAAGAGTAGCTTCTGGTTGCGGTAAAGGCTTGCAACTTGGCTCTGTCGAATTCGAACCCTTGTTCCGTCACTTCAATGTGAACTACATCTTCGTTTGACCCCACTGTGAGTAAGTCAAACTGCCCTTAGTTATCAACATCTTCAACTTTGAATCCATGTTTTTTGACATACTTCATTGCGCCATTAACGGTATGTCGCTCAATGGCACGACGAACTTCGGGGTTTCGTTGACCCCCCGCCAGTTCCCTTCATCCTTAGTCCACTGCTTCGAGTATCTGATCTATTTCAGGCAGGGTTCCATGAAGCAATCTAGAAATGATTCATTGATTGCACGTCCACTAATTTTTCGACGAGTGCACAAGTCGTACAATTCTTCGATTGCTGAATACGGAAAGAACTTCGTCTCCAAAGATTCAAATTGTGGCACACACGCTTTAGTTATGACGGCTTCACGGTCTTCATCAGGCGCCGCGATTACCCAGCGTATGTCTTGTATTCGAGGTGCAAGGTCCTGAAATTTTTTCATTCGTGTTAATCCGCTTGTGACCCCTGTTGAATGCTCAACTTCAATTACTGCTGGCATGAGGCGACCATTCTTAAACCAAATACAATCGATGAGTAAGGCGGCATTCGCAGCTTCCCCATAAGCCTGAAGCAGTATTTCCTCGCTCAATTCTCGGATAACTCCTTCCAATTCCGAGATCGGTTTACCTCGGAATATGTGACCCTTATCATTTCGTGCAATCCAGGTGCGGAAACCAAGGTGTAGTCCAATTTCTGCAAGAACTATCTGAATCATGATGTGACGCCGAATCTCTTCATCACTCAGCGATTGACGGTCGGGTTCGACTAGCGCAAGAGAGTCATAGACGATGGTATGTGCGGGCAACTCAGATATTGCTAACTCACTTGAAAGCGCATGTTCATTCAACTCTCCATTGGAGTGTGGAGATTTCGGTATCCAAATTAAATGTTTATGGCCACGCTTTATCTGCTCTCGCCCACCAATTACTTCGATCCGACCAGGAAGACACCAGTAAAACTCGGACGTATACGCCATCAAAGATTCCAAGGCCGCTCTGGTGTTGTAACTTCCACCCAAAATTCGATCAAGGTTGACTGGAAGTCCATCACCAACTGCATTTGCGACACGCCACAGCATCTCTATCGAAATTGATGCTTCCCTTGGCAACTCACTTCTGGTTGGATTACGACGCTCGATGACTATCGGACCCTCGGGAAGGTGAACTGATTTGATGCGGACCTGCGTACGAGTAATTGGATTTATGTATTCGAACCATTGGTTTCTCGGCAAACTGGATACAGCCTTCACCAAATTACTAACTGTGAGTTTCATTTGTAGGCTCGTTTAATTTCGCTGTTTATCATCTTGGCGATGCCGCTCGCTGCAATATACGGCACGCCATTTCCGATTGATTTAAACATTGCTGTCAAAGTCATCTGTTCTGGAAGTTCAAACCTCTTTGGAAGTGACTGAATTGCGAGAGCCTCCGAGACGGTGATGCGACGAGGTAGGAAAGGGTGAATATGGACTTCGTTATTTCCGTATGCTGCCGTTGGTGAGTACCTCCATCGGTGAAGTCGCTTAAACGATTTTCGTGAAACGTCTCCCTCCGCGGTCCGACGAAATCTCTCTAGCCCAGCACGTGGCTTAAAGAAATTTGTTGCATTTATGTGATTCTCAACATCATTGATTTGAAACCAGTGTCCAACGGTGAGTTCGAGAGGTACATTATTTGGCGGAGAAAGATTCTTCTGAGGCAAGTTTGTTGTCGGCCATGCGAATTCGAACGCCATTCGTCCGGGGTATACGGTGTAGGACTCCCAGATTTCATTTAGTGGGCGAATTTTTCTCGACGCTCCGCGAAATCCGACGAGAATTATTCGATCTCGGTCTTGCGGAACACCATATTCGATTGAATTTGTTAGACGGTCGAAGCATGAATATCCAGATCGCGTGAGCTGGAATTTCATCGCTTCATAAAACTCACGGTGTTTCTTTGTACGCCAAAGACCCTTTACATTTTCAAAGAGGAAAAAATCAGGAAGTACCTTACCTATCAAGTCAACATAGGACTGCGAAAGCTTCCCATTTTCTCCCAGTTGTCCTCGATTCTTTCCGCCAACCGAAAAGTCTGGACACGGCGGTCCGCCGACAAAACCGACGACCTTTCCCTCGTCGCGTAATTCGTTCACCTGTTGTCGCAGTCTTCGAAGATTATTTGTCTGAAAGAGTTCTTCAATAGATCCAAGTTCATACCCAAATCTTGGTTCAGCTATTCCCAACGACTTTCGCGAGTGTTTATAGCCGTCCATAAACGGCTCATATACCTCATTAACTAGCACGACTTCAGATCCCGAATTCTCGAAGCCGAGGTCAAGAAATCCTGCCCCTGAAAAGAACGAGAAAATTGCTGAATTCATTTAGGTTTCCCCTAATACGTTAATTCGAACGGAGATCGAGTAACTAACATCTCAGAATACGCTATTGGTGTTACACCGTTTCACTTTCGGCGCATCTGCAAGTCATTCGAATCAAGTGGTCCAACGCATTTTGATCTGGTGATCGAAACGACCATACGAATTTGACGCTACAAATTTGGGTCATTAAGGCGCTAATTCCATGAAAATGCACTGGTCAAAACGGAATTGTGGCCATACAAATTTGAATTGACCCACGACAATCCAACGGCGCTGGCTTCGATAGTCTTGAGACAGCCACCTCTGTAGGGGCGGTTTAATAGAGCCCCATCTGGCTAAATCGAAACCCATGGACACATCCCGCAGGCCAATCTCGAGGAGGCTTCCAAGCATAAAGAGATCTCAAACCAATGTGTTTCAACAAATATCTAATAGCTTGAATCGGTCATGACGCGAATCGGATAAATAAATGGTCATAAAAAATAAACTCAAGGCGATTGATTTTTTCTGTGGAGCGGGTGGGCTCACCTATGGCTTGAAAATTGCAGGAATCGATGTTATTGCCGGTGTGGACATTGACGGGACTTGTAGAGAAACTTTTGAAACGAATAATCCTGGATCAATTTTTCTTGAAAGGGATATCACTAAATATAGGCCCGCTGATCTGGAATGGGATTTAGAAATCCAGCGAAATGATGACGAAATGATTTTTGCGGGGTGTGCTCCGTGTCAGTTTTGGAGCCTCATCAGAACAAGCAAAGAGAAGTCAAAGAAGACCAAAAATTTGATTTTTGAATTTCAAACGTTCATTGAACATTTCAAGCCCGGTTTCGTTGTGGTGGAAAATGTACCGGGAATTTCTTCCAGAAAAGGTAGTCCTATCGATCGTTTTATAGCCGCTCTTGAGAGCCTCGGCTATAACGTGGCGCACGATATTGCAGATATGTCTTTGTATGGCATACCGCAAAGAAGAAAGCGTTTCACATTGTTGGCTTCTAGAGTTTCGGCAATTGCTCTACCAAAACCCTCGAAGAAAATAGTCACTGTTAGAGATGTACTGGGAACAAGGAACGGTTTCACCAAGATAGACGCAGGAACTACCGACAATTCAGATTTTCTCCACACGGCCGCGGGCCTAAGCAAAACCAATATCGAACGATTACAAATGACGCCTAGCAATGGAGGCGACAGGTCGACGTGGCAGAACAATACGAAATATCAGTTGGCTTGTTACGCATCTGACGATACGAAATTTTATGACACTTACGGTCGCATGTGGTGGGACAAGCCGTCTCCGACAATTACAACCAGGTTTACAAGCATAAGCAACGGACGTTTTGCACATCCAGACGAAAACAGAGCCATTTCCCTACGCGAGGGCGCCACCCTACAGACTTTCCCTAAAACCTACAAATTTGTCGGCACCAGTATTGCGTCAATTGCCAAAATGATCGGCAACGCGGTGCCACCAGAATTCGCCAGACTAATCGGTCGACAAATCTTCAAGTCCGCCAGGGAGGTCTAGGAAAACCATGCCGCAACATGAACTGAGAATGACCTTTGACCCGAATACAATTCAGCACCTCGGCGTTCGCATGTATTCAACTTTGGCCCCGGTCTTTGGAGAATTAATTGCAAACTCATACGACGCAGACGCCGAACACGTTTTGGTGACATTGAATAATGCTGACGGCGAATTGGAAATCGTCATCGAGGACAATGGCATAGGTATGTCGTTCGATGAAATAAATTCAAAATTCTTGAGGATAGGTCGCCTTCGCAGACAGGATGAGCACACGCAGGTCACCCCGAAAAATAGAAAGGTAATCGGTAAAAAGGGACTCGGCAAATTGTCGTTTTTCGGAATTGCTCATGAAATAGAAATCGCAACCAGGAAAGATGGAAAAGAGAATACTTTTTCGATGAGCTGGGACGACATCAAAGCGGCGACAGAGGAATACAAACCGATAGTTGTGCTGAGAGATGCGGTCTGTAGTGAGACTGAACACGGCACTAAAATCACCTTGAGGAAAATTCAGGGAGATAGCAATTTATCTCCAGAAGACATTGCAGACTCACTTTCAAAAATGTTTATCGTTGATTCAGGGTTTGAAATTAGGGTCCGAAACAATTCTGAAGAGCCGATTCTCGTGGCAAACGAGCGAAGATTCGCCGGATTGGACAAGGAGGTTGAATGGAATATTCCCACCGACTCTCAATTCACGGATAATTATGACAAAGCAGACCAAATCGTCGGACATCTGATCGCAACAAAAAAGCCAATCCCACCGAGGACAAATATGCGAGGAGTTATTCTGTTTTCGAGAAACAAGATGGTTAACCTTCCGGAATATTTTTCCGATAGCACGTCAAGCCACTTCTTTTCCTACCTTACGGGATGGCTCGAAGTGGACTTTATAGACGACTTCGAGGAAGACGTTATTGCGACAAACCGACAATCTCTAAATTGGAGTCATCCAAGAATGCAAGAATTGCGAGCGCATTTATGTGGTTTGATGAATTGGCTTGAACGGGATTGGCGCACTAAGAGGGAAGAGAAAAGAAAGAAGGCCTTGACTGACGCGACCGGAATCAATCTTTCCGAATGGTTTTCCAAATTGCCCGCAGATATCAGATCGAAAGTCGAGCCAATTGTCATGAGTCTTGTTAAAGACTCGGAATTACCATCCGATACAAATCAATCAACCGTAAAAAACATTCATGAACTTGTCCCCGAGTATCCGACGTATCACTGGAGACATTTACACCCCGAAGTTCAATCTGTTTCAAGGCCATACTATGTCAGCGAGGATTTCTACACGGCGTTTTTTGAGGCAGTTAAAAAGTATGTGAACGCGGTCAAAACTAAGGCTGGATCTACTCTTACCGATCATGCGTTGTTGGAGAATGTTTTCGCGTTGAAAAGCCCCAAATTGTCAGTTACGGAAAAATATAAGAAGCCAGACGGTGCTGATTTTGAGCCTGACACAATTGAAAATATTGCTGGTGGGCACAGAATGTTGTCTCTTGGAATTTGGATGGCCTGTCGTTGCCCGATCGCTCACGAGCAAGTAACTGATTTAAGAGAATCGGGGCTATTTACTGAGAAGGATTGCTTGGACGCCCTAAGTTTACTTTCCCATCTCTATTATCGGCTTGACAATTCAGTAAACAAATAGGGTAAATCAAAGATTTGCTGATCGGACCAGTCGATATCGATATCTAATTCTCATGGAGTATGAGGCAAGGTGAGAACAGTCGGATCTGCCCCGACTTTAGTTGAATGTGTAACCCGCCTCGTTGGCCCCAACTGCGCCGAAGGCTTGGGATTGGGCGTTACTTATTTGGCGGGAAGCGAAGTTCGTTGCGATCTATTTTGGCGTTGGCTTCAACCAAAAGATTTACTCCAAGAATCGCAGCGATGCGAGTCAGATAAATCGTGATATCCGCAAGTTCATCACGCACTGCATCTGCTGATTCCTCATCATTCATTACAAGTACAGAATCGTCAGCGGTCATCCATTGAAAAATTTCAGCAAGTTCTGAGACTTCAACGATTAATGCCATAACTAAATTCTTGGGAGTGTGAAATTT
Organism: Actinomycetota bacterium; assembly: GCA_031401235.1. GTDB lineage: Bacteria > Actinomycetota > Acidimicrobiia > Acidimicrobiales > Ilumatobacteraceae > UBA3006. The sequence continues at coordinate 119,764 of JANNRJ010000010.1, read as the reverse complement.
CTCCCAGTCGCGAGCATAAGCAAAATCTCTAATGCGCTTCGCGAGTTCGTCTTGGCTAACTTCAGTCATAGCTCAATCCTAAGCATTGCTAAAATGACAATTTGATTTTGTTACACAAATTCATCTATGCGGGAAGCAGTTTCTTGAAGTAGTCGGCAGTTGCGGAATTTGTGAAATATACATAGCAGCCCTTCATACCTCTGCTCATTAGAGTGCGGTACGTGTTCCGAATTATTTCATCGGCCTTCTCATTTGCGGCGACTGAGTCAATGGCTAAATTCTTTTTATAGCCGTCCAGCGAGCGATCAGTTTTTGCGCGAGCCGCAGGGTCAGTGATCAACTGATCACCAGCTAACACAAGATCTGGTCCAACGATCACGCCAACATAGTCCAGTTCGAGCCCCTGACAGGTGTGGATGCATCCAATTTCCTTGACGGAATCTGGGTGAATAATCCATTCACTGCCATGCGATACAAGATTCCAGTCGGCTTGAAAGTTGAATTCTGGAAACTGAATATCAAAGCGCGAATTATCGTTCTTGCTCACCCAATTCCAGCAATAACCGGCGACAACCCGAGATTTATTATTTACATTGTTCTTCTCTTTGATCATTTCGTGTAATTCCGCCGGATTATCAACGATTTTGAAATCAAATTTCCCTGGCGAAAAATAACTGTCTGCCTCAACTCGCACACCCAGCGCATTATCCAACCACACCATGTAATCGTCAGAACCGCCGCAGCGAAATTGAGAAGTGAGCTCTAAATGTTCAACCTCGGCACCGACCTCGGCTGCGAATTCTTCGATAGCCGCGATTTCGCCAATGTCCTTCCAAGTAACTTTCTGGGCCTCGTCAATAAAAAATACTGAGGTTCGAGCGGCTTGAATGATTTCTCGAATTTGGTTTACCCCACTTCCTGTGAACTGAGATCGCAACTTAAGTCGATGCGCTTCGTCAACAATTAAAACGTCAAAAGAGTCTTTTTCAACTTTTGCATATGCCGCTGAGCCACCAAACAGATCGCGAATTTCTACATTAGAAATTGCTCCACGCAACTTCGATTCATATACCGCTCTTGGCGCAGCATTTGGCGTTACATATCGAACGTTAAGGCGAAGCTTCGAGAGTTTTGCGAGTGCATTGATCGAAATGACCGACTTGCCAGTTCCCGGGCCACCATTTATGATTAGAACTTGCTTTTCATCAACCAGTGACCGAGTTGATGCGTTTACAATTTTTTCCAGCACGGTTTTTTGTTCATCTAACAGCACAAACTCTTCGTTTCCCTGAAGCATTGACCCGACGGCTTCCGCCAGTTGCTTAGACGGTCTAATTGTTGAGGTGTCAACACGTCGAAGCATCTCGGTACCGGAACCCCTACTGATTTTCGATTTAATAAGTTCGCGAAGACTCGCACCTTCACCCCTTACAAAAACAGGTGCTTTCTCTAACTTGTCTTCGTATCGAGAGTCACGTATCACTTGGCTCGCTTCACAGTTGTGAAGATACGCGCAGGCATTTATTTCCAAGTCGTTTGTGTAGACATACTCGTTAAATTGGCGCAGGTGGCTTGCATAACTCCACGCTTGATACGAAGGATGTCTCTCATCCCTGAGCCTGCCACCCACGAAGGTCTTTATGTGTTCAGCAAGTTCCGAAAATTCAACTTCTGACCACTGTTTTAGTTCAACAATCACGATTGACTCTTGCCCAGCGTCATTTACGCCAGAGATGATGAAATCAATTCGAAACCCACGCCCATTTAGGCGATACTCGATGGCAATAGCGGCGTCACTAGGTATCGACGAGTCGTTCATCGCGTGATACATCGCATTACCCAGTGAGTTTCGCCACGCCTGATACTCACTCTTCCGCACTGAAAGGTTTAAGTACTTCTTTACGGCCACATTAACTATGACTTCAATAGTTGGCGCATCCTTAAGAAACTGTTCTTTCGAGGCAAGGTAAGCCAGCACGAATTGATACTACCCACGGGTGTTCGCTAGAGATAATTGTTAATTCTGAGTCAGACAGAGTTTGATGTAGGGCAGATTTAGTGTTATCCCGCGGTATCGGCGAAGTGGTGTTGATGGTACCAGTGCACGTGAGCGCGTTTTCTCCCGCCGCCCAACGGAAATCGGTTATTCTAATTTTGTGTCGGCGGCTGTGGGTAACCTGCGGAGCGCGACATATTCAGTCTCAGTATAGAGTTCGACGAAGTCGCCACCAACTGGATCGTAGGTGATCGTGATGTCCCGTTCTTGGCGATTACGGCTAAAAATATCGAGTGCATCATTCAACCGTTCTGACAAACAACTGATCATTCCATGCCCCCAAGTGATGGCAGGCACCGTGGTTGTCACACTGTTGTAACCAAACCTGTTGTATTTACCAGTAAATTCCAATGCATTCTCACCAATGGAAATCGTGGTATTTGGAAACTTATCGCGAGTCTCATCTAGGTCGTAAGGTTCGTACGGCAAAGCGGGGCTAGTCCCAGCGAGGTTATCCAAGCACTCTTGGGATATTCGGGCTTCGACAGGTCTCAATTGAGTGATCACACGAAATTCAGTGTTTACCCCTCCGCCCGCCATCGTGAGAGCACCTGTTGGATTGGTTGCGGTGGCACTCCCACCGTTGATTGTGATCTCAAGATTTGTGGTTCGCGGACTCAACGCAGTACAGCCGTGTATCAAGTCGGCACTTAACTCATAAGTCCCAGTAAACCGCGCGAAACCTCCATTGATATTGACGATGATGTCGTCATTGGCGATCTGCCAACAACGCCGATTTCCTCGACATCGAACCGAAAACTCAGTGCCTCCAAAATTGTCTTGACGATAGAACCTCAATGCCGTTCGGACCTTCCATATCTCCTCCCTTGGAATTGACCCCAAAGACACAAGTCCTTGGACTGCACCATCTGAGAGATTCATTGTGAATTCCTCGGCCTCTTAGGCTTGTTGTAAACAGTCGGCTTGGGATAACCAATAATGGATTCCACCAAATAATTTGTGCGCCAGCTAAAGCGGCCTACCGAAATCGCTGAAATGCAAGCGCTCCAGGAATTCGTCTCAAAACTCATTTCCCTGAACAACCCGCCAAGTCTGATTTTTAGACACGGATTGACAATCCATCTTTCAGCCGTGGGGCTATGTTCCTCTTTCTCTGCGTTCCGTGCACTGGTCATGCCCATCCTCCTATGTGAACTGTCTCATTCGGGCGCGATAATAAATCAGGGGTGTGGTACGGAAGCATCACTTTCAGCCAATTTCACCGACGGCATGGGCCTTATGAATTCGACTTATAAACCGCACATCGCTGATTTTGCCTCGGCCAAGTTTCAAGGTCATGGAATTAATCGCTGACCTCAGATGCGTTCATTTCTGGCGATTTCTCTGGAAGTCCTGGATCGCATGATCCAATGTGCGAAAATCCGCCGTGAGTTTCATCTGACCGTGGGTGTCCTTTAGTCAATCAAAATCTCATCTTTTGGTGACCTACTCGGCTCGCCAATCACAGAATCTGTACTAATGGGAATCATCGGTCGCACAACTTCTCGTTCCGCAACCAGGGCTTCCCAATTGTCAACCACCCACTGTGCGTCCCTTCGGGTAAATGCCGGAAAATTATTGTCAATCGAACTAGGCAAGTTAGTTGGACGTTTGGCGGGATTGGCAAAACCAAAAATCCGCAACACTGCTCGAATGCCCTCAAAAACCCGATCTAGTCCGACTTCGTTTTCTGCGATTTTCCGTGTCGACATTCCCAACCTCCAATGTTGGTTCAATTGAGCGGGATGCTAAATCATGGGTGTCGCACCGAAATTTCCCTCAAAAAGCTTTCGGTCACCCAATCGAACTTATCAAAAAGTCAATTGCAGTATTTCAAAAACCTCGACTAGCGGCTTCCATCCAAAGAACGACGTCTAGTCGGCGAAGCAAAGTTGGGGCATGACCTTTCAGAGGTAGAGAAACATCTAAAAGCTCATCTCGAAGTTCCTGGTTTCGAATTACTTCTTGCATCGGAATCCACCAGTCCTCACCTGCCTGAAGCAAAAGTTTTACCTTTGAGTCACGAATTGGAACAATTTCCGTAAATTTTGCGGCTAGTAATTTTGATGCCGTCACAGGTCCCACGCCCGGTATTACTCTTAATAAGTTATAAAGCTTGTAAAGGTTTGATTTTTCAATTAGATATTTCGGGTCGATTGCCCAGAGTGTTCGCTCCATGGCTGGTAATGCTCTAATTTCCTTCTGTGCAGCGGCGAGTGCAATGTTTAAGTGATTACCTTCAGACTCAAGAACTGCGGCGATTGTTGATGCGCGAGGATTACGACTCAGCGCTGATAAAGCGAGAAAGTCCCAAGGCGTGAATTTGGCGGGATCAGATTTCTCGATGAAATATTCAAAAAACCGACCCTCATTATTAGTAAAGTAATCGGTTAGATGCTTCTCGATTATTGCGGGTTTGTCGCACAACTGCCGCGCGACGTTTTGAAATGTCAATTTATGCATGGTCGCTCCCTATGTAGATCGTAAATTTTCACTCCCTGAACTTAGTACACGCATTCAAGTGCAGTTTCTCCTCGAATTCTCTTTCTGAACAATCACTGGGACACCAGATTTTGAGACTAGTTCAGACGAATTTTTCGAAACCGAAATATTGCTGCGTCCAGTTCCAGTTCGATTCGCAAACTAGTCCAATGCAACTTCGTATCACGGCCCAGAATAGACCTACAACCTCCTCGCGAGACCTGAAGCACGGCGGATGGGTCGAGAGATTGCGGCTTCGATGACCTCGCGCGAACCAACAATGGTGAGTCGATCAATTGCCCGAGTGATGCCGGTGTAGAGCAACTCGCGGGTAAGGATGTGACTGTGAGTGTCAGGAAGCACTACCACCGCATGGCCGAACTCAGAACCTTGACTCTTGTGAATAGTAAGAGCATGAACGGTTTCAATATCTTCTAGCCGTGTCGTGGGAACACGTTGGCTTTGGCCTGGTTGGCCGAAAACTGCTTCGGCGCGTGAGTCTGGCTTGCTGGCCAAGACCACGCCCACATCACCGTTTGAGAGATTGAGTGTGGCGTTATTGCGGTTGACCATGATTGGACGGCCGGCGTACCACGCGATGTCGGCACGTGAACCCAAGCGAGATTCGATGCGGTCATTCCAGCCGCTTACGCCCATTGCTCCACTGCGGTGTGCGCAGAGAACTTGTAGTCCACGTTGAATGCGCAGCACTGTGTCGTCGTCATTGTCACGTGCTGCATCACACACCCGTAACGCGTGGGTGACGATGTCATCAATAAGAGTGTCTAGCGATGTCTGAGTACTGGTATTGATCCAAGTGATATCGGACGGGTTACTGCTGAGGATGCTCAGTGCTTGTTTGGCATCACCGTCGCGTACGGCACTGGCGAGTGCGGCAATGCCCGAATCGGCGGCGAAGCGGTGCTGAGTCGTGAGCACCTGTGTGCGAGAGGCAAGCAAAGATTTCGGTGTGCGGGAACTGGCGGCAATGTCGGCGAGCACGGTGCCCGACTCGATACTGGCGAGTTGATCGGGATCGCCCACGAGAAGGATATTGGCTTCTGGTGGAAGTGCTTCCAGTAATTGGCACATCATGGATGACGACAGCATTGAGGCTTCATCGATCACGACCAAGTCATACGGCAACGGATTGTTGGCGCCAAAGGTGAAGCGCGGTGTTCGATTGGGTGCAAATCCGAGTAGTGCATGCACGGTGCGCGCTGGTGCAGCGGTTACCGCAGCGATCACCTCGGGCGAGGCTTGTTGCTCGATGCAACGGGCCTGCAGTACTTGGGTCATGCGAGTGGCGGCTTTTCCTGTGGGTGCGGCCAAGGCAAGACGCGGTGTGTCTGGACTATCGGCGAAACGTTTGATCAGACGGCGAGCAACTTCGGTGGTTTTACCGGTTCCTGGGCCACCCAACAAGACGCTGACATGTTCAGCATTGTTGCGAGTGAGTACCGAGGCAATGGAGTTTTCTTGGGCGTAGGCGCGGGCCAGATAGACGCGGTGATCATCGAGAATCAGTGGCGTGCGATCGCCGGGGTTGCCGACGAGTGCCGGCATTGATTGAAGTGCCGCGATCCATTCGTCTGAGTTGGTTGGCCATGACACATGGTTGGGATCTTCGAAGTTGATGTCGGCACCCCAATCGGCGATGCGATCAAGATCGACACAGGTGTGGCCATCGCGTGAAGTACGCAGCACTAGGCCGAGCGCCACCCAGGCGAGATCAGACGGGTTGGTGGATTGCGTGCGCTGTGCCATGCGCACCAACACCGTGGCAGCGGCGATGTCGCCGTCATCGATGACATGGGCATCGCGATATGCGAGCAGCGATGTCGGTGCTGTGATTGCTGGTGTTGTTGTCGTCGTCATGGTCGCTCTCCGGCGAATAGATCGCTGAGTCGTGACCAAATGCCGGCGGGTGCCGCCCAGGTAAATATTCCATAACGATTGCCGCTTGCATCGGTTGGTGTTGCGGGGCCGACCATGCCACGGATGAAGCCATAGGCGATGCCCGTAATGCAAGCATCGTGATCGACGTGTGGGGCGCGCCAACGCAACATGCGATAGATGGCGGTGCCGTACAGCAGTGCCTGCAGTGGATAGTGGTGATGCACCATGGTCTCGAGAAGTTTTGCTGGTGCATAAGCCTCGAGCGGGTTGGTCATGTCGGCGGTGTGAAGTTTGTTGCTTTTGTAGTCGGAAATGACCAAGCGTGGTGCCTCGGCGGTGCTGTCAGGTAGTCGTAGAAGTGCATCAATAGAACCGTTGAGTAAGCCGCCAAGTGGAATATTGAACGATGTATCGCTGAGTTGGTGGGCGTAATTGAATAGTGGGTCGTTCGGAGAAAGCATATTCGCGAGTACGACGCCGATGTCGCTGGCGAGAACACCGCTGGTTAGTGAAGTGAGCGCCATGTCGAAATCCATTTCGGCCAGGCGATCGTTCGTGGGGATGTTTGAGTACGAAATGTCTTTGAACGGGCCACCAAATGGTGTGCGCAGAGCGTCGGTAATCATCGTGGTGAGCGTGTGGTGAAACGGTCGCAGTAGTGCTGAGGTGGCGCGAAGTTCAACTGCGCGCTTCACTTCGGATTCGAGAGGTTGAGCAGTTGGGTCGATGAGTTCAAAAATTTCGTGAATCTGGCTGCCCACGGCGGTTCCGGCGGGGAGATCGGCGATCGTGCGTTGGGGTATGTCGGGGGTGATGGCGGGGTTCGCGCCCTGATTGTTCTTCGGTTCGGTTTCGTCAAAGCCCGAGCCAGATGGTGAGAAATAATCGCGCGGGTTGGATGCTTCACGGGCGGCGGTGATGCCGGTGAACGAGGTGCGTCGATACGTTTGGATGATGGCTGGTGGTGCCTTGGCAAGAGCAAGTGTTGTTGGGGTACTTGTGGATGCGGGTTTTTTGTAGGTCGTTAGTGGAGGCAATGCGGCGACAGGTCGCAGTTGTGGGAGTGCCGTCATGACCGAGCGCAAAATATTGCCCTCACCCGTGTCGGCGACGAGCACCGTCAGGTGGTGCTTGGCGCGGGTGGCTGCCACATACAACAGGCGACGAAGTTCATCATTTTCACTGCTGGTTACCGCTGCTTCGGATTGCGGCGACTCAGTGCCAAGTGCAAAACCAATATCGACTACCCGCTGGTCGCCATCGTAAAAAACAAGTGGTCGTGAGTTGCCACGGCGCTCTTCACTGGGCTTCCACAGGTCGGCCACGATCACACAGGGAAACTCAAGACCTTTGGCGGAGTGGATCGTCATTACTTTGACAGCATCGCCATCGCTTTCCACCCGACGGCTGACGAGTTCGCTTTTTTCGTCGGTGTTGAGTAGTTGAAAAAAGATTTCGAGGGCCTTTGCCGGTGTACAACCGCCACCGCTACTGGCGGCGTGCATGACTTCCATAATGTGAGCGAAGTCGGTGATGTTGCGCTCCCCCTGCTCTCCTCCGGCGAGGTGTTGCATCATGGCATCATCAGCGGAGATTGCGGCGGCACAAGCGGCGATGCCACGATGCTGGAGCAAGGTTGCCAGTTCACTGATCCGATCTTGCACGGTGAGCATGGCCTCATCGGTAAGTGCGCCGACGTTGCGTAACGAGAAACCAAACAGTGTTGTACCAGCCGCCCGACGAATGCGACCCATGTTGGAGACACGTTCCATGGCTTCGAACAGTGAGCGAATATCGCCGGCCATGGCCCCGCGCATGACACTTTCGGTGCCGTTGCTCACCGCTGGGATACCAGCACGACGTAATGCACGTTCGACACCGCGGGCAACTGTTGTGGCTCGCACGAGTACACAAATGTCGCTGGGCTTCACGGGCTGGGGTCCGGTTGGGCTTTGTAGTTGGGTGCTGGTGAGCAACTCGAGCACGCGTTGGGCAACGGGGGTAGCCAGTTGATTTTGGTTGGTGAGTTGGCCTAAATCAATGAACTGGACAGGTTCGGTATTGATGATCTGCGACTCGCCATGGCGGTCACTTGCTGATACCTCTATATAGGAAATGTTGGGGCCAAAGGTTGCTCCCTCAAATGCGGCGTTGAGGGCATCGAGTACGGGTTTGTCGGAGCGGTGATTGGTGGTGAGCGTGCGAACGGTGGCCGTTGCACTGAAGCGGACATAGGCGCGCACATCGGCGCCGCGAAAACCGTAGATGGCCTGTTTGGGGTCGCCCACTGCGACAAGTGCACGGGTATCGACCTCGGGGAACAGTTCACGGAAAAACTTCCATTGCACGGCATCGGTGTCTTGGGCTTCATCCACAATGGCGAGGCTGAAACGATCACGGAGTTCCTTGATCAGTGCGCTGCGGGACGGATCACTGACGACCTCGTAGGCGCGACGAAGCAGATCATTGAAACTCGGGTCCATGAGCATGGCCTGATGAATGCGATTGACGCAGGTGCACAAGATTTCACCGAGTTCGTTGAGTTGTTGGGTAACGGTTTCGTCGTGTTGCAGTGGGTCGAACCATGTTTCGATAAATGGATCGCTGAGCATGGTCTTGACCAATTGGGCGATGCGGGTTTCATCCCATGTATGACCGGCAAGGGCCTCAGCAACGACGGCATCGTTGACAACTTCAGCAACGATGCGGGCGGTGATGTCGTCGTCTCCCCCTGTGCCCGTATCGAGGCCGGCTGCTTTGAGCACCTTGGTGCACACGGCATGAATTGTGGAAATAGTTGCGGTATCGAATTCAACCGCGGCACGCTCAAGACGTTTGATGCGAGCGGTGATGGTTGCCGGTTCACCGTGCAATAAATATTCGGCAAGTTCGTCACCATTGTCGGGGGTACCGCTGCGTAGTTGCCGGACTGTGTCGACCAAGCGGGTACGCACACGGTCGCGGAGTTCGGCCGCGGCATTACGGGTAAATGTAGTAACGAGGATGTCGCCGATGCGCAGGCTCTCGCGTTCGACCAGTTCGCGGGTGACAAGAGCAGCCACCGAATACGTCTTGCCGGTGCCGGCACTGGCCTCAACAACAAGACCGTTGATCAATGGATCGGTGGTGAGCGAGAGGTTGGTGGTACTCATGAGATGAGATATTCCTTGGACGATCTGTCGTACGTGACGGTGAACTGGCTATCGAAGCGGGCGCGAAATGCAAGTTCTGGTGCGTTGGCAACAAAGACATCATCAAATTGTGGGCCGGCACCGTAGACAACCAGTTCTGATGAGTACTCGTACGACCTGCCGTGCACGAATTGGTCAAATGTTTTGCGGCCGTCGGCACGATCGGCGAGAGTGTCAGTGGCTGCCCCGCCGAAACTGGCACACGGTGAAACGAGTGCGGTCCGCACGAGATCGCACAGAACGGCGAGGCGAGCTTGGGCTTGAGTCTGATCGATTGGGGCATCAAAACGGAGGGTGCGGATTTGGGCAACTGGGGCGGGGGCGCCTCTGGTGTTGAGTGCGCCGGGCTTCCATTTGTTGTGACGATTGACGACGACCAGACGATCTACCGGTACACCATGGGCCGTGGCGACAAGCAGTCGCAAGGCGGCGATGGGTTTGAGTTTGTCGAAGTCGTCTTCGGTGCTGAGCATGACCATTTGCGTAGTTTCTGCATGCACTCGCTCGATTCGACCAACAACCTGGAAACTGCCGGCCATGCAGTGAATGTCATGGGTGGAACCACCCTGTAGCGGAACTTGTTTTTCGCCCGCTTCGGCGACGATGCCATGCGCCAGTTGCGTGAGTTCGGTGAGTTGGGCATCGCCAAATACTCCAACGGGAAGCAACCCGCTGATCTGCAACGCATGTTGCCACTCGGCTTCTGCTTTTGTATCGGTGTTGTTCAGCAAAACCTGCAACAGTTGCTCACTGAGATCGCGATGCTCGCGAGTGGTGAGGGCCAACGGGAAGGTGGCCGGTGTGGTGGCTTCGTTGTCGCGCCAGGTGTTGATGCCGAGTGTGTGTTGGACGAACAACCGCAATGGGTCGCGCACGAGTTGCTCGAGTGCGCTGAGTTCAATCACCGGCATGTCCGGTTGGGTGCCGATACCTCTAGTTAGTGGTGTAGTGGCGTGGCCAAGATTGGTGGCGGCCGTACGTGCTGCCGGGTCGTGGCTCCAGATAACGCCGGGCTGCACACCGTTGAGCATGAAGTTGGCGGGGCTACTGGCGTGGCGCGGATGAACAATTTCGATTCTGCTGAGTTTGGTGGTGTCATCGGTACCGACACCGGCACGACGAGCGAAGTCAACAAACTCGGCGAGCGGTGTAACGAGCGGCAACATGGTGTTGTTTTTGATGCTCGTACCGGTGCAGGTGATGATCAGGCGATCCCGCGCGGCAAGCATGGCATCAAGCAGGGCTCGGCGAACTTCTAGGCGCGCATCGTGATCGCCCATTAGACGTTGGCGTTCGATGAGATCATCACCTTCGGCATCTGCGCCACCGATTGCGCCGTCATCAAAACCCACAACACACACCACGCGGTACGGCACACCCCGCAATGGCACCATGCTTGTGGCGGTGATGGCGCCGGTGCGCAAGGGTTGGCGGCCGGCAACCGCACCGAGCATGTCGCCGACCAACACCTTGACGTCAGTAAATGGAACTGCAATGTCGTTTGAGGCTGTACGTAACAATTCAAGTTGGCGTAGCGGCGATTCAAGTTCGCTGCTGTCTTTGCCGCACAACGTGAGGAGGGCGAGTTCGAGGGCGTTGCACCACTCGGCAACCGTGCGATCGCAGGCCGTGTACTGATCGAGATCCAGCACTACATCGAACACCCGAATGAGTGCGGCGATGTCGTCGATATCGGCGAGGTCTACATCATCAAGTGGCACTACCCCGCCAAGTGCTGGTGCTGAGGTGGCATCAGGCAGAGTTGCGCCCAGGATCATGCGCTCGAGGCCGAGTTTCCAACTGTGGGCTTCGATTGCACCGGCATTCAGGCCGACACGACTTCGATGCTCGGCGGTGAGACCCCAGCGGATGTTGGTGCGCTCGACGTAGCGCTGCCAGGTTTCGACAGTTTTGCTGGTGACACCAAGTTGATCCAGCACGAGTGGAGACGTGGCAACCAACATGACACCATCCACCGAGCAACGCGAACCAGTGAGTTCGAGCAAGTTGCCGAGCAACTCGGCACCGAGGCTGACTTCGCGGATTCCGCGGTCGGCGACCACGAGTGGCAGTTGCACGGTGCGACCGTCCAGGTTGATTTTGCGAGCGAATGTTGCCTGCAGATACGGCGCCACGCTGGCGATGTCAGGGCTGAGGATGACTATTTCATGCGGCTGCAGATCTGGCAGTTCGGCAAAGGCATGCAGAAGTGCATCGTGCAGGACTTCGACTTGACGACCGATGTTGTGACAGCGATGAATGAGTAGCGAGTGGTCAGTTGGGTCGAATGCTGTTGGCGTAGCGACACGTGTGTAATTGACGATGTGCTGCAAACGACCCAGCAGGTTGTCGGCGGGTGGTGTCTGTGGGTGCGTTGTGTGCGTTGGGGAAATGCCTTGCGACGCGAGCAAGGTTTGTGTTTCGTGCGTGCCGCGCAGCCAGGCGTACACCAGCGGATCGGCATCTTCGGGAATCTCCGTGTCACTGCGTAGTGGTGCCAGACCACCCGTAATGGGCGTGGTGTTTGCCCAACGCTCTTGCAGTGGCGCCGATGGGTGCACAAGCAACACCTTTATTTCGCAGACTTTTGCCAGATGTTGAAGCACCTCTATTTGATGCAGGCTGAGGGATTGCAAACCGACCACCAACAATTGTTTGGGTACGTCACCGTTTGGTTGGAGTTGGCCTGCCGGAGGACTGGGTTCATCGATCCGTTTTCGGACGGCACGCCATAATTCGTACTGCCACATGTCGTCGGGGTTGAGTCGTTTAGTGACGCGTTGACCTCTGAGTACTTCGTCGTTTGCCGTGGGGCTGAGAAATGGAGACTTCTTCTCCCACTCGCGAATCATTGTCGGCCGACGGACGTGATAGCGATCGAATCGATCGGCAATTGCCCGCGCCGCCAGTAGTGGACCACCTGAACGCTTAATGATTTTGGAATACGCGGGATTGTTGGTGATGACTGCGAGCACTTCAAATGTCAGACGTTCAATCGACCACGGGTTGATCTGACCTGGTTGTGTCGGTGCGAGAAACTTTGACAACGCGCCCGGATAATCAACGTGAACGTTGGCAACAATGCCGTCCTGCTTGCCGCTGGCACCGAGATGCTTGGCCAGTTCGGGCATCAGCCAGGCCTTGACACCGGCCGTCGGGACGACAAGGTGCTGCCTATCGAACAGGTCAACCGGCTGTGAGAGGTACGCCACCGCGGGTTCGATGATGTCGTCAAGCCGCCCGACATATTCAACTCTCAACGGCATAGGTCTCCAAAGTACTCGGGCGTGCGGAAACTCGCTTCGTGATGCTCGCAATGACAATACGCACGGGGTGTTGTACACACAGGTAGTCGCCACCAATTTTGGTAAGCACATTTACAAATGACTGGAACTGAGTTATGACTAGAGCCAGCGTTCGCATTCGATCACGGTTGGCACACATCGTTTCAAAGTAGCCACCAACCGTGAAAGCGATGTGACATGTCAAACCAACCAGCAATTATTAACAGTCATCGAATGGAAGAGACCGTGACCGAGAGCAAGGGTGAGGACCAGAGCCAACCGGCGACCAACGCCACGGTGCGGATACTGGCGGTTCGAGCCGATGCCGGTTTCACCCAATTACACATGGGTCTCGAACACCTCAACGACAAGATAGATCATGTTGACGACAAACTCTGTCAGCGAATTGACGGAGTCGAGAACAACCTAGGCCAGCGAATCGACAACCTAGGAACACGAATTGACGGAGTCGAGAACAACTTAGGCCAGCGAATCGACAACCTGAAAATCGAACTAGGCCAGCAGATCAGCAACCTCGGCCAGCGAATCGACAACAGCAACACTGAACATAAGGTTGAGAGGGAAAAACTATCGAGTGAGATCAACGAGAAATTTGCGGAACGAGCGAAATCTGACAAGTTCCTCATATTTGGATTTGCAATTGCACTTCTGAGTGTTTTTGCTCAGATGGCTGGCAACCTTTTTGGATGAATAACCGTTATCACGAATTGAGACACTGCTCAAATTTTTGAAATGACAAGAATGGTCAGCACCGCAGATATGAGTGGAGTCAATCGATTGGGACATTTCATGAGCGAAGGTTTGGATCCGAAATGGAACGAACCATCAACACGCGGTGACCTGCGTCTCCTGGCGATCAGAATTGACACCAAGTTTGATCAAATTCGTGGCGATTTACGCAATATTTCTACCGAAGTTGACTCCAAACATGAACAGCTGCGCGGCGATTTTCGGGTACATGCAACTGAAACTGACGCGAAGTTCGATAAATTCCGCGATGAATTCACGCGTACTATGTTTCGTGGGGGAATGATTTTCTCCGGTGCAGTCATCACCGCCAACCTGGCCATGCTGGCCATTTTCGCCACACTCATCAGGTAGCACTAGTCGCGAGGCGGCGCGAATTCCAATGCAGTGGTAGTTTGACGACACATATGAACCAAGACATGAACAACGATAAGGATCGGAAATTGAACGGGGTAAGCGAAAGCGGGATGGACTCGTTTTTCGATTTAAATCAAGACGGCAAGGTCTCGATTTCTGAAACGGTGAAGGCGGACGCCGAATTGGCAGAGACTTACGCCGAAAGTGCTCAGAAAAAGGGCGGGCCAAAAGGCAAATTGGCCGGAATATTCGGCAAATTTTTTAGGGCTGTGGGCAGGAACAAATAGCGGCATTGACGCTCGGTAGTGTGACGACATGATTTATGACTCAATCGTCGATCTGATTGGCAATACTCCCCTGCTCAGATTGAACAAGGTCGCCGCAGGTTTGGCAGCTGATGTTGTAGTCAAAGTTGAATATCTAAATCCCGGTGGCTCGGTTAAGGATCGAATTGCGGTGCGGATGGTCGATGCTGCCGAAGAGGCGGGTCTGCTTGCCCCAGGTGGAACAATCGTCGAGCCAACCAGTGGTAACACCGGAATCGGACTTGCCCTGGTGGCCCAACAACGTGGATATAAATGTGTGTTTGTTTGCCCGGACAAAGTTTCGCCAGACAAGATTGCGGTCTTGCGCGCGTACGGGGCCGAAGTGATCACGTGCCCAACGGCCGTTGACCCAGAAGATCCAACGTCGTACTACTCGGTGAGTGCAAGGCTGACGAAAGAGATTCCTGGGGCGTGGAAACCCGATCAATATTCAAATCCAAATAATGCGCTTTCTCATTACGAAACAACGGGACCTGAAATTTGGAAAGATACCGACGGAAAAGTCACTCACGTTGTTGCCGGTGTAGGAACTGGCGGCACGATTTCTGGGATCGGCAAATATTTGAAAGAAGTGAGCCACGGTGCCGTGCGGATGATCGGCGCCGATCCGGAAGGCAGTGTGTATTCGGGCGGAACCGGCAGACCATATTTAGTAGAAGGCGTTGGCGAGGATTTTTGGCCCACAGCGTACGATCCAAAAGTCGTAGACGAGATCATCGCCGTTTCCGATGGAGAAGCTTTCGAAATGACCCGTCGACTGGCACAAGAAGAAGGACTGCTCGTTGGCGGCTCGTGCGGTTTAGCGGTAGTTGCCGGGTTGGATGTGGCCAAGCGAGCGAAAAAGGGCGACCTCGTAGTGATCATTCTCCCCGATGGTGGGCGCGGATATCTTGGCAAAGTTTTCAACGACGATTGGATGCGTAAGTACGGTTTTCTTGGCCGTGGCGACGACGAAACCGTTGGACATGTTTTGCTAAAAAAGACGGGAAATCTGCCGTCATTGGTACACACCCATCCGACCGAGACGATTCGAGAAGCGATCGATATTTTGCGCGAGTATGACGTTTCGCAAATGCCAGTTGTTAAGGCCGAGCCACCGGTGATGGTTGGTGAAATTGTTGGGTCAGTGGAAGAGTCGGCGCTACTAGATGCAATTTTTACCGGCAAAGCAGCGTTATCAGATCAGGTGCACATGCACATGAGTCCCCCATTTCCAATGATTGGAAGTAAAGAGCCGGTCTCGGCGGCGGTCACCGCCTTCGAAACGGTGAGCGCGGTGACGGTCCTTGATGACGGCAAACCAATTGGCGTCTTGACCAGGCAAGACCTTCTTGGATATGTGACGTCATAAATGGAATTTGAAACCGCCGCCATTCATGCCGGGCAAGAGGCCGACCCGCGCACCGGCGCCGTTGTTCCACCGATTTATCAGGTGTCTACCTTTAAGCAAGACGGTGTTGGAGGCTTGCGCGCCGGTTACGAATATGCCCGCAGTGGCAACCCAACCCGCGATGCGTTAGAAGAGTGTTTGGCCGCGTTAGAAAATGGAACTCGCGCGTTTGCCACTGCTTCAGGTTTAGCCGCCGAGGATTTGTTGTTGCGTACGGTTCTGCGTCCGGGCGATCACCTAGTCGTACCGATTGATGCCTATGGCGGGTCGTACCGACTATTCGCCCGAGTGCTTGAGCCATGGGGCGTCGCCCATACAGCGGTAGATCAAAGCGACCTCGACGCAGTTCGGGCGGCGATTGTGCCGGGTAAGACGAAAGTCATCTGGACAGAGTCGCCAACCAATCCGTTGCTTTCCATTTCGGATATCTCGGAGTTAGCCAAGATCGCCCATGCGGCTGGTGCGTTACTTGTCGTAGATAACACGTTTGCCTCGCCGTACCTACAACAGCCACTTGAACTTGGGGCAGACGCCGTTGTTCATTCGACGACCAAATATCTTGGCGGGCATAGCGATGTAATCGGTGGCGCAATTGTTGTTAAGGACGCCGAGTTGGCCGACAAGATTGCCTATAACCACAACGCAATGGGACCGATCGCCGGACCGTTCGACTCGTGGTTGGTGTTACGCGGTGCAAAGACCCTGGCGGTGCGGATGGACCGCCATTGCCAAAATGCGCGAGCGATCGTGGAATTTCTGGTGGCACATGATCGCGTGCGCGAAGTTCGATATCCGGGATTGGCGACACATCCGGGTCACGAGATCGCTAAACGGCAGATGCGCGATTTCGGCGGGATGATCTCGTTCCGTGTGCGTGGCGGAATCGAATCGGCTTTGCAGGTATGCAAGCGGGTTGAACTATTTACGCTTGCCGAATCACTGGGTGGAGTTGAGTCGTTAATCGAACATCCGGGCAAGATGACCCACGCTTCGGTTGCGGGAAGCGCACTTGAAGTACCAGATGATTTGATTCGGCTGTCAGTCGGGCTGGAGCATATTGACGATTTGATTGCCGATTTGGCGAACGCACTTAGTTAGTTGATATTTACCTGTCGGGATGGCAGGACGACACGAGTACATAAGCCACCTAACGAACTTGGATGCAACTCGAGAGTGCCGCCATGGTGGTGAACGATTGAGGCGATAATGCTCAAGCCGAGACCAAAACCTCCTCCATCGTGCGAACGGGAATGATCGAAGCGTTGAAACTCGGCGGTACTGCGCTCATACATAGCCGGTGTAAGTCCGGGTCCGGCGTCTTCGACTTGGAGCAAGACGTCACTGTTTTGTTTGTTTAGCGACACGCGCACTTCGACATCTCGTTCGGTATGTTGCAAAATGTTCGATTTAATGTTGGTCACGAGACGCTCAAGATGCACAGCATCACCTTCGATAAGTAGAAAAGGTTCAACATTGATTTCGATCTTTCGATCTGGTTCGTGCATCCGAAGATCCGTGAAATGATCGTTCATTATCCGCGAAAGATCGACTGCATCATCATGGGTCATGTGCACTTCGCCAAGTTCGGCAAGCAGCAACAAATCATTGATGATTTCATCCATCCGTTTGCTTTCCGACACCAGTCGGCGAATCGCTCGTTCGCGCTGATCCTCAGATAGTTCGCGTCCACTAAAGAGAATGTCGACATAGCCGCGAACCACGGTGAGAGGAGTTCGCAATTCATGGGACGCATCGCCGAGAAACTCGCGCATCTTTCGCTCAGATAATGAGGTAATAGCCACTGCTTCTTGCAATTTATTGGTCATCGCCTGCAACGCCGAAGTAAGTTCACCGACTTCATTTGTCCGAGCAGAAATTGGTAGCTCGACACCGAGATCACCACTGGCGATCAATGTCGCGCTCTCGGTGATACGAGTAATCGGACGCAACTCTCGCCGCAACACAAGCCAGATTAAAAACATTGCCAGGAGAGCAATCCCTGCCGACACCAACAGGCTCTGTAAGAGAGAGTCGACAAATTGTGAATTCACGGCTCGTAGCGACGTACCGACCACAATCCACTGACCGACGCCACTTTCGGTGGCGCGAATGCGCAGAGTGGGAGACCCATCAATGGTGACTGGTTGCTCGACGGCTTTTTGCACTGTTGCAATTGAGAGTGTTGGCATCGTCAATACGGTGTCGCCATCATTGCCCTCAACAACAGAAAATGGCTCGGCGTCGTTGTAAAAGATTTCACCAATTAGGGGAAAGGGTGAAGTTTCGGCCGAAGCGAGCAGGATTTCGACATCGTTAACGGGATCGGTACTAATTCGAGAAGTAAGGACACCCAGCGAATTATCGATTCGATGAACTGCATCTGACCTCGACAACCAAGCCGTGGCACCACCGATAAGTACTCCGCTCGAGACAAGGGTGGCTCCCAATACGACCGACAGCCGAGTTCGTAGTTTCATGCTTTCGGTTTTGGATCCACAATCTTGAATCCGATACCACGAACTGTGACCAACACTTGCTCGCCTTCATTGGCTAGTTTTTTGCGCAGGTATGACACGAATGTTTCGACCACAGTTGTATTGGTATCGAAATCAATCCCCCACACCGCGTCAAGTATTTGCTGTTTGGACAGCACACGATTTTTGTTCTCCATGAGATAGCGCAACAAGCGGAACTCGGTTGGCGATAGATCCACCACTTCGCCGTCGACGGTCACTTGATGAACATCGAGATTGACAATTACTTTGCCACACTGCAACACGACCGAGTCATCGACTCCGGCGGTACGTCTCAATACGGCCGATACCCGCAACAGCAACTCTTCCAATCCGAAAGGCTTCTTGACGTAGTCGTCTGCACCGAGTCGAAATCCGGTGACCGTATCTTCGCGTGAATGTCGTGCCGTTAGCAATATTGTCGGTGTCATGATCTCGGCTTTTCGCATTCGTTCAAGCACTTCGAATCCCGTCATCCGCGGCATATTCACATCGAGAATGACGAGATCGGGTTGCTTCTCACGCATGAGTGTCAGAGCCGTAGCCCCGTCTGCGGCGCGAATGGTCTGATAGTCGGCTAGGTGCAACGCGTCGACAATGATGTCGCACACCGCTTCTTCATCATCAACTACGAGCACAAGTTGTGATCCCATGAAATCCTCCAATGTTCACCAGAATTACTCAACCAATTCACCCAATACTCACCAATTCACTTCATACTGTGTCCATATGCCACTGACTTTTGCCCTTTTTGGCAAATTCCCTGAAATTGGAGAATCGCACATGAACACTAAGTCATTTTTCGCTGTTGCGACCTATACAAAAGTTGCTGGCCAATGATCAAATATCTAACCAAACTTGCCAGCTATCGGGTAGCCCGAATAGCGATTTCCGAGACTTTTTTTAACAGTGCCGCCGCTGCCGAAGAGTCATGCGATAGCGCGAGCCGTTGTGCCCACACCGAAAATGAACAAAATGCCGCGCAGGTCTCTCTTAAAGCCCAAATTCGCATCGCTGCTCGGACTCGTTCTGATGCAATCGACTCGCTGGGACCCCCGCCGGCAATGCCAATCAACAACTGAGTCGGATGGAAATTCACATGAAACTCACAAGATTGTTCTATAAGGTTTTGCCGACAATCCACAACACGAAGGATCAGCATCTATGAAAAGGAAATTTCCAATCGCGTTAGCCGCATCATTACTACTCACCAGTGGCGCATCGACCGCTTTCGCCGCAACCGGTTCTGGGGGTTCAACAACGACATCAACTACGGTCCCTGCGACTTCCGGTAATACAAAGCAGACCAACGCCCAACGTGAAGCTCAAATTGCGGCACAGCAAGCCGCCGCCAAACTCCGCCAAGCCCGTAAAGCCGAGTTGGCCAAGTATCTCGAAACCAAGAAAGCAATTATCACGAATTTTCAAACCGCCATGACTGACGCCCGCAAGGCGTTCAAAGTTGCACTTGAATCGGCGACAACACGAGAAGCGCGTAAGGCGGCAATTCAAGCCCAAAATGATGCATTCAAGTCTGCCACCGGGGCCAAAAATGCTGCCCTCGCCGCACTAGGGGCTCCGCCAGCAACTCCATAACTTGATTGATGAGTCTGTTTCGACAGACTCCGTTGACTTCCTAATCAATTTCACAAGAAACTCACATGTTTGGTTCCTACGGTTGTTTCGAGCAACACACACTTTCTCGAGGACAACCACCGTGAGTAGAAAATTCATTTTCGCTTTGGCAACATCACTTATAGTTTTTGCCAACGGAGCTTCGGTTGCACGTGCAGATACGGGCTCCGACGACACCTCGACAACACCGACCACTGTTATGGTCACGCAAGTTGAGCGAGCCTCATATTTGGCAAAGCGAGAAGCGATTAGGGCTGCATTTCAAGTCGCGATGAATTCCGCTAGGGAGGCATTTATGACTGCTCGCCAAACCGCAACGACTGATGAGGCACGAAAATCCGCGGAAACTGCATTCCGGGTTGCAATCAACGCTGCTACAAATAGTCAATTGGAAGCCGTCAAAGTTCTCGGCATCGAATCGGTTAAACCATCGGAGACCGATGCCCAGAAGGCCGCATTCAGGGTTGCACTTACAAAGTATCTTGAAGAACGAAAGACAATCCTCGCTGAATTCCACGCATCCGTATCCGATGCCCAAAGGGTGTTCAAGACGGCACGTGAATCAGCGCGCACAAATGCAAGTCGTCAAGCCGCGCGACTGGCGTTCTTGACTGCAGATAGGTTTGCCCGTCAAACTTATCAAAACGCCCTAAGAGCGCTTGGTGATCCACCGGTGAAACCATTTGCGCCAGCGGTTTCTCAATAGCGCGAAATAGTTCATTGGAAGTTCGCGGATTCTGACGACTTACCAATGAATTTCACAGAGTACTCACAATTCAGTTCTCTACGGTGAAAGTGCAAGAACAAAACCCTACCAATAGGAGACGTAACCATGAAGAAGAAATTGATCGTCGCACTAGCGACAACTTTGATCCTTGCGAATGGGGCCACGGCCGCATTAGCTGATAGCGGATCCGATTCCGGTAAGTCAGATAAGTCATCCTCGGAAGAAAGCAACCGGGAAAACTTCGGATTGACCGATGCGCAAAAGGCTGCTTTCAAGGCCGAGCGCGAAGCATACAAGTCACAACGTGAAGCGATCCGCGAAGCTTTCAAAGCATCGATGGAAAATGCCCGCGAGACATTCAAGACTGCACGCGAAGCTGCAACCACCGATGAGGCCCGCAAGGCCGCCGAAGTGGCTTACAAAGATGAAGTGGCAATCGCTGTACAGGTCAAAACCGACGCCCTCAAGGCACTTGGTTCGAAGCCAGAAAAGCCAGCACTGACTGCCGAACAACTTGCAGCCATTGAGAAGTACCGCCAGGCCATGATTACCTTCAGAGCCGAAGCTGTGGCCTTCCGTGGCAAGATTGAAGCGCTTCGTGCCGCCTACAAAGAAGCCCTTAAGGCTCTCGGCGAAGGACCAGTGCGACCAGAAGCGCCAGAATTCAATAGGTGATTAGTTAGGCAATTCAATCTAAGTAGTCCCCCAGATGCGCCCGTTGTCCGCTTCACGCGGGTGACGGGCGCATCGACCTTTTTCCAGTGAAATTGCCGGCGGTAGCGTGACGACATGCCGGCCATCAACCTGGATCTGTTCCGCATCTCCGAAGGCAAAAAGATTCAGCTTGATGAATGCGCGCCCGACGAAGACTCGGGTTTCAGTAAGGAAGAGAGCGAAGATCGGCTAGCCAGGAATCTTAAGGAGCTTGAAGAGCTTCAGTACCGGCTGTACGCCGAGGATACGACATCGATCCTTATCGTGCTTCAAGGAATAAGTACCGCCGGCAAAGACGGAACCATCCGCAAAGTGATGTCCGCGTTTAATCCTCAGGGCGTCCATGTGAGTTCGTTCAAGGAACCGGAAGGCAGCGAGAAGGACCACGACTATTTATGGCGCATCCATAGTGCCTGCCCTCCTCGAGGATCTATCGGCATTTTTAACCGTAGCCACTACGAAGATGTCTTAGTCACACGAGTGGACAAACTGATTAGCGAGGAATTGGCCACAAAACGTATTCGTCATATCAATGAGTTTGAACGAATGCTTGTCGATGAAGACACCGTGATAATCAAGCTGTTCCTGAATATTTCCAAAGCCGAGCAGTTGGAACGTTTGAACAGCCGCCTCGATGACTCAACTCGAAATTGGAAGTTCAGCGACGCCGATGCGCGCGAGCACGCCCAATGGGATCGCTATAGCGAAATCTTCGGCGACACACTCACTCGTACCAACACGGATTATGCACCATGGTGGATTATCCCGAGTAATCGTAAATGGTTCAGAAACCTTGTGGTCAGCGAGATTCTGTTGAAGGAACTTCGCGATCTCAAACTTGAGTGGCCAAAACCAACGATGAATCTGGCGAAAGTCCGAAAGGCTCTGGAAGAAACGCCTTAGTCACGCAACGTCTTTGTTACTTACGGCAACTTGCCGGTATCGATCAACCGTACAAACTCTTGGGCATTAATCATTGGAATGCCGAGTTGCTCGGCCTTGGTAACTTTGGAGGCGCCGGGATCTGAACCAACGACGACTGCGAACGTTTTGGCACTTACGCTGCCGGGGCTTTTGCCACCGCGATCTTTGATCGCCGCTTCGGCTTCTTCCCGAGAGAAACCTTCGACTGTTCCGGTGACGACAACTGCTTTCCCGTCCAATGTTTGAGACAACGAACTCGTGACGACATTGCCGAAGGCGACCCCACTACTGCGCAATTTCTGGACGATCTTGCGATTGTCGCGGTTGGCGAACCAGGCGGTGATCGACCTGGCAATGACATCTCCGACACCATCGACTGCGCTGAGATCATTTTCGCCGGCACTCATGATCGCGTCAAGTGAACCGAAGGTGCGGGCCAGAGACTCGGCCGCGGCCGGACCGAGATTCTTAATGCCGAGGGCGACGAGCAATTTGGGAAGAGTGCGAGTTTTGGAATTGCTGATCGACGCCAGCAGATTGGTCGCGCTGAGATCTCCGTAACCTTCGAGTTTGAGCAATTGTTTCGCCGTGAGCGAATAGAGGTCGCCGGCGTCCTTGACAAAACCGGCTTTCGAGAGCGCAAAGACTGTCTTTTCACCAAGGTCCTCAATATCCATCCCACCGCGAGACGCGAAGTGAATGATTCGTTGATCGCGTTGGTATGGACATTGCGGTTCCACACAACGGGTATCAGATTCGCCGGCAACTTGAACAAGAGTGGATTTGAGATGGCACGGGCAAAGTGTGGGAAATTTCCACGGCTTGGAATTTTTTGGCCGCAACGAAAGTACTGGTCCGACGACTTCAGGGATCACGTCGCCTGCTTTTCGAACGATGACTGTGTCGCCGGGGCGAACATCTTTGATTTCGACTTGTTCACGATTGTGCAGTGTTGCCATCGACACCGTTGAGCCACCGACGAATACAGGCTGGAGGACTGCGAACGGCGTTGCTCGACCTGTTCGGCCGATGGAGACTTGGATGTCGTTGAGGACGGTATTGCGCTCTTCCGGAGCGAATTTTACGGCAATCGCCCAACGTGGCGCCCGCGAAGTGAAGCCGAGGGTTTGCCGCTGGGCAAGATCATCGAGCTTGACTACTACTCCATCGATTTCATACCCCAAATCGTGGCGATGAGACTCCCAGTGATCACAGAACGCCAATACCTCATCGATGCTTTGAAAAACTTTGACTTCGGGATTGACCGGGAAACCGATCTGCCGAAGGTAATTGAGGGTGTCGTGATGTGAGGTGAACTCACTGAGACCGACGACTTCGCCGAGTTGGTAGCACCAGAAGGAAAGATCTCGAGTGGCAGTAACCGCAGAATTCTTTTGACGGAGACTGCCGGCGCCAGCGTTTCGTGGATTGGCTGGCACGGGCTCGGGCTTCCTACCGGCAACAACACGTTGTTCGTTCTCACGTTCCTTCTCGGCGCGAAGGCGTTTGAATGATGTGATTGGCATGTACACCTCGCCGCGAACTTCAAGCACTTCTGGTACCTGCACACCTTTTACAGGTACCAGTTTCTTTGGCACGACATTTATCGTGGCGACATTGGCAGTGACATCCTCGCCCACCGTGCCATCACCTCGGGTGGCGGCCTGCACAAGTTCGCCACGCTCGTAACGAATGTTCACCGCCAAGCCGTCGATCTTTAATTCACAAATGAAATGCATTGGTGCATTGCCAAGCCCCTTCACCATGCGCTCGCCCCAGGCACGCAATTCGTCTGCTCCCATTGCGTTATCGAGACTTGTCATCGGGATGCGATGAACAACGGGCGCAAACGTGGTGATGCCGGGTGCACCCACTTGGCTAGACGGTGAATCTAGTGAGACTAATTGTGGGTATTGCACCTCGAGATTGGTGAGTTCGCGCACAAGAGCGTCATAGTCAGAGTCAGAAATTTCCGGGCTGTCGAGAGTGAAATATCGCTCATTGTGAAAAGTGATGGCTTTTCGCAAATCGACGACACGATCGCGAACCATTTTTGATGGTGAGTTCACGCCAGCCATGAGATGAATATTACCGACACCGTGCACTACGACATATGCTCTGTGCGTGCCACGACCGACTTCAAATCAACTCTCATGGTTGGCACGTCTGACGTGGCTAGTGGTGGCCATACTTCCAAACAACCTTGTTGATTCACTGCCACAACACTCGGTGGCTCTGCAAAATACGATGACAACCGAATTATGGGCATTGTGGGCATTCGTCACAATTGCGGTATGGGTGCTTCACCCGCTTTCGCTCACCGTTGCCCGATGCGTTGCTCCCGTGATCACGGTGCACCTAATTTTCGGTATCGGTGATGCCGACTCTGTTGCGATGGCAGTCGTCGGTGCTACATGTGCGCTGACGACATGCCTAATTATTTTTAGTTCCAACTATGGCGCTATTCATGTCCAAGCCGGCGCCTATGGAGACGAGCAGCGGTATCTATTGCGGGTGCCAGTTTCACTTATATTTCCGGTCGGATTGGCATATCTGATGTTGGTTCTGACTACTACATTTACGCCATTATGGCTTGCTAACCGACAGTGGGTATTCGGTGGTGTGGGGATGGTGCTGAGTACTGGGTTGATGTGGAGGGTGGCACCGCGGATTTATCAACTCGCACAGCGCTGGTTGGTGTATGTGCCTGCTGGTGTGGTTGTCCACGACCCGACAATGCTCAGTGATGTGTTGATGCTTCGACGAGGCGAAATTGAGTCGATTGTATTAGCGCCGGCAAATACACATGCGATTGATTTGACCGGATTTACCCGTGGCGTTCCTCTCGAAATTCAGTTACGCGAGTTGGTGGATGTGAGGCTTACCCCATTTGCCGCGCGGATTTTGAAGACGACTGATGTATTGCATGTGCAGTCGTTTTTGGTGGCTCCGACACGGCCTGCGCTAGTGGTGATGAAGTAGGCACATTGAGCGATTGATCAGATGAACTAGGACGAACAACACAGAGAACGAAAGGACCAGTCAGTCCTAGGGGCAGCCCGCTACATGTCTGCGTATACAATTGATATCGTGTCTTTGAGCGAGCAACATCTCACCTTACGAGAAATGGTGGTTGATGAAATCCGCAACATGATTCTTGCGGGCTCGCTTAAACAGGGTGAGCGTTTGCTCGAGGATCACATTGCGATGCAATTGGGAGTGTCACGAAACCCCGTCCGCGAGGCAATTAGGTCGCTTGAAGCCACGGGGCTAGTGGAATTGAAACCCAGGCGAGGTGCTTATGTGGCCAGTCTCGATTCCGCGGGAGCCATTCAGTTGCTCGAGTTGCGAAGTGTCATTGAGGCTTACGCAGCTGGCCTGGCGGCGAAACAGCGCACAAACGACGACATCACACGAATGACCCAACTCATTGAGCGAGGTCGGTCTGCTTCTCGGGCCAATGATCTCATTACCGCGGCCTCTTGCCACCGTGACTTCCACATTGCTATTGAAGAATCATCGGGAAACTCGTACCTTCAGTCCGTCGTTGAGCCACTGCGCAGCAAAACAGAAATGGTGTTCTCGATGCTCGCCGATCGCCGTGGTGTGATGAGTTGGTCACAACACGAAGACATCCTTGCTGCAATAGTTAATGGTGACGAAAAACTCGCTCGAGACTGCACATTCAATCATATGGCGTCAGTTTTTACCGATCTTCGCCAATTGAGCGCTCTCGACTGAACGGTGAAACCACGCGCACTCATCATCGGTGCCGGAATTGCTGGTGCGTCCGCCGCCTACCGCCTTTCCCTTGACTTTGAGGTGACAGTTGTAGAAGTTGAGGGGCAAGCGGGAGTCCACTCCACAGGGCGATCAGCTGCCTCATTATCAACTACTTCGGGACATCCGGTCGTTTGCGCTCTCGCCGAGTCAAGTCGGGAATTCTTCATGCATCCCCCGACTGGCTTCACCGATTACCCACTCACTAAACCACGTGGACTTTTGTGGATCGGACGTGACGAAGTCGACCGAAACCAACTCGACGGTCTCGCCGATCGTCGTTCGTCACTCATGCCAACCATTCGGCGACTGACCTCGACTGAATGTCGTGGTGTCATACCAGAGTTCCATGATCACGCAATCGAAGCAGGAGGCGTGTTCGAATCTGACTGCCTGTCGATTGATGTCACCGAACTTCTGATGGGCTACATCCGGATGGCAACCAAACGAGGGGCGAAGTTTCGCTTCGACACGATGTTTATGTCCGGACGTTACATGGGTGCGCCGGACTCACACTGGTTTGTGACCTCATCACGCGACATGATCGAAGCTGACATTTTGGTAAATGCCACTGGGGCGTGGGCAGATAGCGTCGCCGAACGCTGCGAAGTGGAAGTTGTGGGTATGCAACCGTTCCGCCGAACGGTCAGCATTGTCCCGGCTCCGGATCGCGTGAAAGACTGGCCGCTTGTCATGGACATTGGCAATCGTTGCTACTTTGAACCAGAAGCGGGAGGCCTTCTGGTCTCGTTGTCGGAAGAAACACCGAATGTCGCGGGGGATGTACGACCTGAAGAGATCGACATTGCTCTCTCTCTAGATAGGTTGCTCGACACCGTCGATCTGGAAGTTCGCTCGGTTCGCAGATCGTGGGCTGGACTACGAACATTCGCTCCAGATCGCCTACCGGTAGTTGGGCACGACGCACAAATCCCCAACTTTTACTGGATGGCCGGCCAGGGTGGCTCTGGCATCAAGGTGGCGCCGGCCCTGTCGGACATATTGTACGCCTCCGTTACCGGACAGGCATTGCCACAGATGTCGTATTCAAGTGAAATCAATTTGGCGACATTGTCACCGCAACGATTTCGCCAACATTATGAAACGATCACTTGAACCAACAAAACCAACGAAGAGACAGCCGAAAAAATAAGTACCGCGGGGCGAGAGTAACCATTGTCGAGAAATTTGGCCGCCCACCGGGATGCCATCAGACCAATGAGGAACCCGGGCAGAAGTACGACGCCGAGCCGAAATTCGTGCGACCCCATTTCCCCGCCAATGACAAGTGAAACGAGAGATAGGGACGCACCGAATAGGAAAAATCCAGCAAGTGTGGAGCGAAGTTTCTGCGCCGTCTCACGCTGGTAAACGAGTGCGATCGGCGGTCCACCAACCGAGGTGAGAGTCCCCATAATCCCCGACAAAGTTCCGGCGGTTACTAATGTCAAAGGACTCGGCGTAACTTTCCACCCGACACTGCTCATAATCACACCAGCGATCAGCATCAAGGACATTGTGACGATCAGAAAATCCTTGCTCATCACAACTACGATCACGCCCCCAAAAACGGTCCCAAGTACACGACCAACCAGTGCCCATTTCATACCGCTCCAATCCACCGATCCACGTTCGCGAATGAACACTGAAGTTGTCACTGCCAGACCTACGAGTAGGAGTGGGCCTGGGATCAATTCATCATCGATAAGGGCGAGCACCGGTGCTGCAACTAGCCCGAGTCCGAATCCGAGCGACCCTTGGATTGCCGCGCCAATGGTGACTATTCCGATTGCAATGATATAGCCAACTAAAGACACAACGAAACTCTCGGCCGGATCAACTACGTGTAAGACGATTTTCGCGACGCAACTGAAGAAGAAGTCGAATGGCCACTACCACGAGTAGCGACGCAAAGAGAAAGTTCGACAAGTCATCGGAAATTCGTGCTGACATGTACGCACCAAGAATCGCCGAAGTGATCCCAGCCACGCCAACCAACACTGCGGCACCAATATCAACGTTTCTATTTGATCTGTTGCGCAACGTTCCCATAATCGCGGTGGGAATAATCACGGCAAGTGAAGTGCCCTTTGACACCACGGGCGATATGCCAAGCAGCAGCATCATTGCCGGAACCATGACTATGCCCCCGCCCACGCCAAGTAGTCCGGCAAGGGTTCCCGTTACCGCGCCGATGGCGACGAGGGCGATAGCCATGAGCACGGTCAGGTCATGGCGTCCCGATCCACTAGTTGAGATGTACAGACGGATTGCAGAGAGGATCAACAGACCGGCGAATGAGAAAGCCAAGGTTCGTCGATCCAATGTGGCGAGCAATCTGGTACCGAGAATCGCCCCACCGATTGCCCCGATGGCAAGAAATAGCGCCACTTGCCAGTCAACGTGACCATGAGCCCAGTAGGTCGCCAAACTCGCCGCAGATATTGGCAGCACCGCTGCCAGCGATGTTCCGTGGGCGATGCGCTGATCCATCCGGGCAACCAAGACCAGACCAGGAACGATGAGGATTCCACCCCCCACTCCGAACAACCCAGATAGAAATCCCGCGAGCACGCCAACCATGAGAATGAGAAGTCGATTGTTGGTCGGTGCGGGATGTGAGATTTCTGGATGACTATTCAGTGAACTGGTCATTGTATTTTTCGCTTTTCTGTAGGGACTCGAATTTGGATCTTGCTGGGATCACTGGCTGGTTACATCACGAAGCACGCTGCAAAATGCCCGGGTGACTTTTCTTCCAACGGTGGCGCTTCTTGTCGGCACCTGTCCTCCACCAAGGGACAACGACTGCTGAATCGACACCCCGGTGGAGGTGCCATCGGATTCGGAATTTCACCATGAACTGCAATACGCACACGCTTACGTTGCACGACTGGGTC
The DNA here is from genome assembly GCA_031401235.1 of Actinomycetota bacterium. Taxonomy (GTDB): domain Bacteria; phylum Actinomycetota; class Acidimicrobiia; order Acidimicrobiales; family Ilumatobacteraceae; genus UBA3006. The sequence continues at coordinate 90,819 of JANNRJ010000010.1, read as the reverse complement.
GGGGACAGGAACACTCGACAGCAATGCTTGGGTGTACGGGTGAATCGGATTTTCGTACAACAAATTGACAGGCGCGGTTTCCACAAGCCGTCCCGAATAAAGGATGCCGATCTTGTGGGACACATGTCGCACTACTGATAGGTCGTGGGCGATGAACAAATACGACACACCTGTCTCGACTTGGAGATCCTTGAACAGATTGACGATTTGCGCCCTCACCGAAACATCAAGAGCGGACACAGGTTCGTCAGCGACGATGAACTTTGGTCGAAGTGCCAGAGCCCGAGCAATTCCCACACGTTGCCGCTGACCGCCGGAAAAGGCATGTGGATAACGATCGATGGCATCAGGTGGTAGGCCGCACTGGTCAAGCAATTCTAAAACCTTGGGTCGCGCATCTTTTGTGGACGAAGCGAGCTTGTGTACGACGAGGGGTTCGGCGACAATCTGCCCTACCGACATCCGTGGATTCAACGATGCGTATGGGTCCTGAAAGACCAATTGAATTTCGCGTCGAAGCAATCGAAGTTCATGTTTTCCGATATTGGTGATATCGCAACCATCGAAATGGACGGATCCCTCGCTGATCGGTGCGCTTCGAATAATCGCCCGACCAGTGGTGCTCTTACCCGAACCAGATTCGCCCACTAGACCGAGCGTTTCGCCACGCCCAATCGTGAAGCTGACATCGTCAACGGCATGAACGAATCGCTGATTACTACGAATGAGACCCACGTTGCCAACCGGAAACCGTACGGACAGGTTTCGAACATCGACGAGTGGACTCATGTCGCGATCAGGCATGGATGGGATTCCAACATGCGACACGTCGAGTTCCTTCCGTAATATCAAGCGTTGGGCGGTGGTGTGCACACTTATCAGTGGCACGATTGCATCGTGGAACGAATGCGCACCCTTGTTCGAATATTTTGAGGTCTGGCGGAGCACCGGGAATCGAATCAAGTCGCGAAACCTCGACATCGATACGCGGCGTCGATCGCAATAGCCCAGCCGAATATGGATGTGCAGGTGTTGCATACAGTTCGAAAGCATCCGCCGTCTCGATTAAACGACCGGCATACATCACGGCAACCCGGTCACACACTCCAGCCACCACCCCAAGATCGTGAGTAATGAGAATTACCGCGATGCCGAGTCGCTTCTGGAGACTGGCGATCAAATCCAAAACCTGAGCCTGAATGGTCACATCAAGTGCCGTCGTCGGCTCATCGGCAATTAGTAAAGCTGGTTCGCAAGCGAGCGCAGCGGCGATAAGAACTCGCTGCCGCATTCCCCCAGACATTTCAAAGGGATATTGGTTTATGCGCTCACGGGGATTCGCAATGCCTACGAGATCGAGTAACTCGATCGCCCGCTCAATGGCCTGCTTCTTGTTGAATCCAAGATGTCGACGGATCACCTCCGTAATCTGCATTCCCACGGTAAACACTGGATTCAAAGATGTCATCGGATCCTGGAACACCATCGAGATTTCCTTGCCACGAACTCGGTAGATGTTGCGCTCCGCGTTTGGACCAGACACGATCGGCTCGCCCTTCCACCGCACCTGGCCACTTGTAACTCTGCCCGGTAATTCAGTGAGCCCGAGAATCGCTTGTGCCGTGACACTCTTACCTGAGCCAGACTCGCCGACAATGCCAAGGGTTTCATTGGCGACAAGGTCAAAACTCACATTTCGAACGGCATGAATTGTGCCGGCACGAGTAAAAAAATCGACGCAAAGATTATCGACTTCGAGAATCGTGTGATGGGGAGCATCGGTCATTGCTGGACGCCACCATGATGAGAAACGGTGGCCGCAAATCGCTTGTCGCGCTCACGCGGATCGAGTGCAACTCGTAGCCACGAGGCCACGAAATTCACGGCGAGCACCAAAACTGAAATGAATAAACCGGGAATTATCGACAATCGTGGAGCAGAAAAAATCGCATTACGACCGTTGTTGGCAACTACTCCTAGCGACACATCTGGAAACTGCAACCCTAAACCGAGAAACGACAGAGTTGCCTCGGCCAGAATTATCCTCGCAAATTCGAGCACGGCGAGGGTGGACAGTGCAGATGTCAGATTGGGCAGGATGTGTCTAAACATGACTCGGCCCGCGCTGGCTCCAACTAGAGACGCGGCTTCGACGTAGGGCTGCTGCTTCACCGATAGCACGACTCCACGGGTCATGCGGGCATACACCATCCAGCCGTTAAAGGACAACACAAACACCAGCGACGACACACTGCCGCCAATCACGGCGATCATGATCATGGCGATGAGTAGGCCTGGGAAGGCAACCTGGACATCGATCCAACCTGTGATCCAGCGCTCGAGACGTCCTCCCATGTAGCCAGCGATCAAGCCGATGGTGACGCCGAAAATTCCGGCAATGAGCACAACCAATGTACTTATAAGCAGCGTGGTACGCATGCCGAACATTATTCGCGAGAGCATGTCATACCCTTGTGGATCGGTACCCAATACGTATTTCCACGAGCCGGCAGTGCTCCACACCGGAGGCAAATTGGCGGTCGATAGCGTTCCTTCGGTTGGTCCATGTGGTGCGATCCACGGCGCAAACGCTGCACCAAATACGAGGATGGAGAGGATGGCGAGTCCAATGAATCCTGTCGAATCGGAGAGAAGTTCACGGAACATTCCGATCCTGGCCGAACGTATTTCAAACGGACGACCTTCCATCGAATGTTCTTGCTCAATCGCGGCTTCCGTTTCGCTAGTACGGGAGGTGAACTCGTCGGAGACTCGCTTCTTGTTCATGTCAACTTCACTCTCGGGTCGATGAACTTGTAAACGACATCGATGACGATGTTGATCAGAACGACAAAGATTGCTACCACGAAAACGATCGTTTGAATCAGAAAGAAGTCGCGCTCGCGAATGGCGAGGATGGCGAGTCCACCGAGTCCGTTGACACCAAAGACTCCCTCAACCACGACAGTGAAGCCCGCCAGAGCGCGGATGAGTTCCCATCCGGCCAGAGTGACGAATGGAATTGCGGCATTTCGCAGGGCATGGACGGCCACAACACGACGACGACGTAGCCCCTTAGCCTTGGCCGTCTTGACGTATTGAGAATTTAGTTCATCAATCATCGCTGAGCGCACCGTCATTGCCAGCCGACCGATTGCCGGAAGGGCGATAGCAATGCTCGGAAGGATCAAATGTGTCCACGGACCCGGACCGATATCGACGAGACCGAGGCGAACACTAAAGACAACAATGAGCATCTGGGCGAGAAAGAATTGTGGCATGGAGAGTCCGAACAGACTTAGGGTGACGAGAATTTTGTCGGTGACTTTGCCGGGTCGAATTGCGGCCAGCATTCCAAGGATTATCGAAACACTGAAAGCGATGATCATTCCTGCCGCCACCAATATCAGCGTCCGAGGCAAGAACCTCAACACGATATCTAGAGTGTCTTGATTGGTGAACTTTGTCGAGGTTCCGAAATCGAGTCGCGCAACGTTACCGATGTAATCCATGAATTGCACGAAGATCGATTGATCGAAACCCAGATCAACCCGTAAACGTGCCCGTTGCTCAAGAGATGCTGAGAGCGGCAGGATGAAGTTGACTGGATCACCGATCAGGCGGGTTGTCACAAAGACTGCGATTGTGACACCAAAAATCACAATCAGCCCTTGGACAACCCGACCTGCCAGATACCGAATCATCTCTCCTGCCGCTCTTAGTACTTTCCCATTCCTAACGGATAATGGGACCTATGAATTGACGCTCATCTCCTTGATCAGGAGCTTGGAATCAACACGTGGCGACCAAATTAAGCGATCGCTGATCCCATACACGTCCTGGTTGTTTACCAACCATACGAAGTAGGCCTCGTCGTAGGCAATCTTGACGGCTTGATTGTAGATCTCACCGCGCTTCGTTGCGTCGAGTTCTGCACGACCGTCATCGATTAACTGCTTGAGATCCACGTTGGTATTGGACGAGCCGATACCACCTGCTTGGTAGTAGGTGGAAAGTTGTCGGTCTGCATCAAGAATGTCATTCGACGACGATACGTACACCACATCGGCACGGTTTTCGCGATCGAACAACACATCAAGGTACGCCCCGAATTCAAGTATCTCCAGATTCACCTTCAGACCGGCCGCAGTCCAATATCCGGCGACTGCTTCGAGCAGTTCCTTGTCTTTCAACCATCGACCGGACTCACCGACGAGTTGGATCTCCTTGCCGACGACGCCTGCTTCTTCAAGAAGTGCCTTGGCCTTGTCAACGTCGTACTCATACGCCGACAAATCGGAATTGAATCCAAGAATCGATGGACTCAGCAATTGACCGGCATCAACGACGGCATAGCCGCCAAAGAGACTGTCGGCAATTGCTTGCTTGTCAACGGCGTAGTTGAGCGCCTGACGAACTTTGAGGTCGGAAGTGATCCCTTGGTCAGCATCAAGGATCAGCACCGGATGCTCTTGTCCCTGAGCTGTTGCGACCACGGGAGCTTCGCCAGCATCTTGCGGCGCCAAGTTAGTGATGACGTCGTACTTGCCCGACTTCAAACCGGCCAAACGAGTCGCAGACTCGTCGATGAACTCGTATGTCACCTTAGAGATGCTTGGAGCGCCACCCCAATAGTCGGTGTTTGCCTCGAGCACGATGTTGACGCCCAGATCGCGACTAGCCAACTTGAACGGTCCGGTGCCATTGGAAGAGTCGGAGAGATCTGCCACGTCCTTAGCCGATGCTGGAAGCATCTTCAGCCAATACATTCGCGATGGAAGAACGCCATCGGCTGCTGCCGTGGTGATCCGCACTGTGGTGTCATCAACCTTGGTTGCACCCGTCAGACTCTTGAAGAATCCGTCATTCTGGGTCTTGCCGTCGGCAACGAGTTTCACAATTCGCTCGACCGTGGCGACCACGCTGTCCGCGTTGAATGGCGAACCATCATGGAACGCGACACCTTCGCGGAGTTTGAACTCCCACGTAACGTCGTCGATCCGAGTTGGAAGATCAATTGCAAGTCCGGCACCGAGATTTCCATCGGCTTCACGAGACAACAGCGTTTCGTAGATATTGTCGTTAATTGCACGTTCGCCACCGTCGTCCACTAGCTGCGGATCGAGACTGGTTGGCTCGGACCCGAGCGCAATCACGATTTCGACGGGTACGGCCTCTACGGTTGTGTCGGCAGGTGTGTCGCCGGTGGTTTCATCCGTGGACGAAGAATTGTCACTACCGCATGCAGCCAGAACAAGACCGACCGCGACAAGGAGCGACCCAATTTTGAAGCGTTTCCGCATTTTTCCCCCTATTGATACGTAATACCGGCAACTCCGAATGAGTTGCCCACTGAATGTATACAATAAACAATCGCCGAACGCAAGTCAAAATTTGTAAAACTGGTCAAATCCGTGTGGAAGGATGGGGGAATCATGTCCGAAACCTCGCCAAGTCCCGCCAATACCCTTCATTGGCACGCGATTGGCCAGTCTCACCAATCGCTGGGCCGGACCGTCACCGACAGACTTCGGGAACTCATTGTGGCGGGAGAATTTGAACCTGGACTCCGCCTGATTGCCGATGACCTGGCAGAAGAATTTGAGGTGTCAAGGGGGATGGTCCGAGAGGCACTCCTGGTTTTGGCAACAGAAGGGTTTGTCGAAATCGAACCACGCCGCGGTACTCGTGTTGCGATTTTCAGTGGTAAACAGGCCGACGATTTGTTTGAGATCCGCAAATCATTGGAAGGACTCGTCGCTGCACTTGCTGCCCAGCGGCGGACCGAGGAACAACTTGCCGATTTGCGCAGTGCAGTTGAGCAAGGAATGCGCACTGCCCAGAGTGGCAATCTCAACGAACTTCCCTTGCTCAACACGCGCTTCCACAATTTGCTGGCCACGGCGGCAGGCAACGAATTCCTCGTTGAAACTCTCCACCGATTATCCAAAATTATTGAGTGGGTTTACGCTCGCCGGATCATTCAGCGATCCACTCAATCGTGGGAAGAACATTTTCAAATTGTTACGGCCATCGCCGACCATGACCCCGAACGTGCAATGCTTGCGGCACACGATCACATCACTCGAGCTTGGGTGGCATACCAGTCGCCAGCTAGTTAACTCTGTTTAGATCAGAATCCGCGGACAGCGCCCCCATCGATTCTGATCACAGTCCCGGTGACGAAACTCGCCCGCGGCGAGCAGATGAAGGCAACAACATCAGCAAACTCACGTGCCGTCCCTACTCGCCCCAATGGAATATTTGCGATGTGGGTCTGGTGAATCTTGGCCACATCGGTACCAGACTCAGCGGCTAGTGATTGTTCAAAGCGATCTAGGGCTGGTGTAGCAAATTGACCGGTCACGATGACATTGACGTTGACCTCTGGTGCTAGTTCGAGTGCCAATGAACGCGCGGCGGCGGCGACACCGCTACGGAGCACCGAAGACAACGCAAGTTCAACGGTTGCCTCCACCACCGACCTAGCCGTGAGCATGACCAGCCGAGAATTTCTCCCTGCCTTCAAGTACGCGGCCGAGGTTCGCGAAATGTCGAGCACTGGCCTGAGCATCGATTGATAGGCAGCATCGTCAAATCCATCGGTTTTCAAGATGCCACCAGGTTTTCCACCACCGGTGTTGATTACCACGATGTCAAGTCCTCCGAGTTGCGTGGCTGCTTTCACCACCATCTGGCTGGCATCGCCCGGTTGTGTGAGGTCGCCGACTGCAACGCCTTCTCCACGCACGGCGAGACAGGCCTTCTCAGCGCGTTGCCGATCCCGACTTGTGACGATCACCCGTGCACCTTCCTCTGATAAAACCGCGGCAAGTTCTCGTCCAAGTCCCGAGGACGAACCGAATACGAGGGCGCGTGATCCAGCCAGTTTAAGATCCACGTCTAGTTCCTAATTGCCGAGCCAGACGGTCCGCATCACCGTGTAGAAGTCCATAACTGTGGGCCCGAGCTGCTCCTTGTGTGTACCGGTACCTGATTGTTTAATTCCACCAAATGGAGCATTGAAGGCCGCACCCACTGTGGGTCGATTGATGCGAACCATGCCCGCTTGAATCTCGGCAGCACACTGTTGCGCGGATTTCAGATCGCGTGTACATACCGCCGCCGACAGTCCAAACCGAACCGAGTTGGCCGACTCAATTGCGTCGTTGATTCCGTCGACAACTTCAAATGTGACGACGGGACCAAAGACTTCGTTGCATGATACCCATGCCGACCGGTTCACATTTGTAATTATCGTGGGCGGAAAAAAATTGCCGTGTACAAGTTCATTCTTGACATCACGCGCACCCCCGATAGCAATTGTCGCTCCGTCCGTGGTGGCGCGGGAAATGGCAGCCTCCATCGATTCGATGGCTACTTGGTCCACGAGCGGACCCATGGTGGCTAATGCATTAGTGCCAACTCCGAGAACATAGGCGCGGGCCAATTCAATAACTCGCTGCAAAACATCATCAAAAATGAGGCGATCCACGAGTATCCGTCCCGCACCCGTGCATGCTTGTCCGGCCAATGCAAAACTAGATCGAGCTATCACGGTCGCGGCTGTCGCCGGATCGGCATCCGCAAGAACGACGACTGGGTTCTTGCCACCAAGTTCAAGTTGAACGCGACGACCGATGCCCATGACACTGTGAATTTTTGCCCCGGTGGCATTCGAACCCGTAAAAGTAACGGCGCCAACACGCACGTCGGCCACAAGTGGCGCCCCAGCCGAAACCCCGTGTACAACATTAAGTACTCCGGCCGGAAGCCCAGCTTCCTCGAATGCTGCGGCCAGATGATCACCCAACAATGGCGCCATTGGTGACGGCTTGAATACGACGGTATTTCCAGCCGCCAATGCTGGACCAATTTTTCGACTGGCCAAATTGAGTGGGAAATTCCAAGGCGTAATTACACCTACTACTCCAACGGGGTCCAGCACGGAATACACCAACGGAGTGTCATCACTTGGAAATGTCGTTCCAGTCAGTCGGTATGCTTCGCCGGCGTACAGTTCAAGATTGCGAGGAGTGCGCGAACACTCGTTACGAGCATCTACCAGAAGTTTGCCCTGCTCGCGCACCATATCGTTGACAAGAACTTCGTTCTTGTCTTGCAACATTCGTGCCGCTTTGGCGAGAATTTCTGCGCGCAGCGTTGGCGTGGTGCGCTTCCAAACTCCTGACGCCTCGGTTGCGGCATCCACCGCTAGGCGAACGTCTCGCTCGTCGCTATTCGGCGCCAGCGTCACCACATCACGCCGATCGGCTGGGTTGCGGCGCTCGAAAGTCGAGTCGCCGACTGCTGGAACGCGGGACCCACCGATGCGATTAAGCACCTCGTTCGTCGTCACGACAATTTTCTCTACGTAGCAACTGGCGGTTGCCAGTTGTCCCATTTGGAAAAGTCGGACTTCTTACCCAGTGAATCGAGAAACGCTGTGATGCCAGCCTTGCAGCAGGCAATGTCGTCCTTGGTGTGTCCACCAGATACACCGATTCCACCGACTACTTCGCCATCAACTTCGATTGGCCATCCGCCAACGAAAATTGCGAATCGACCCCCATGCATGTTCATAATGCCGAATGCTTCCTGTCCTGGTTGGGCGTTCGTGTAGGTGTGAGTCGGACGACGATGGCAAGCGGCGGTAAATGCCTTGTTGATTGCGATCTCGACGCTTGTTGGTTTGCCGGTGTCTGGACGCTTGATGACAATCGGCCATCCGCTCGAATCGGTCACGCAGATTACCGAACCAACTCCCAATTCCTTGGCCTTTGACAGCGCCGCATCGACTATGAGGTCGGCTTCCTCCATCGACAGTGTTCGTTTATCGAGCATTTTTGTTCCTTTCTCTCTGTTGGTATCGTTCCCAGGCCAGACCGGCGGCTGCAATATCCTGCAACGCTACGCCTTGGGTTTCAAATAGGATCGGCGCGCCGGAGTTTCGTTCGACGAGCACTTTGCCGGCCGCAACGTCGGATAGTTCAATTGCTCGCGACCAGTCGAACCTGCCTACCCTCGCAGCTTGGATCAGATCCCCGCATTCCACTTGCGCACCGGTCACGTCGTCGCACACGACTGCGGTCGAGCGCTGTACCAACTTGGAGGGAATTTCACATCGGTCGTATTTGGTTGCACCAACTGCGCATATCAGTGCATCATCGGCAATGTCGTTACTTTCAAACAATGGACTGGTGGAAGGTGTGACGGTCACAACCACCTGCGCACCGCGTACTGCTTCTGCTGGAGTTGCGGCGATGGCGGCACGAATTCCAAGCGACTTGGCATGAGCAACAAGTGTCTCAGCTGACTCCATTTTTACGTCTGCCACCCGAATGACATCGATATCGGGAAATCTGACCGCAAGCATTTCGAGGTGATACTTCCCCTGACGACCTGCTCCCACAAGTGCGGCGACATTCACTGTTGTTGGGGAAAGGTAATCGATCGCGACTTGACACAGCACTGGAGTTCGAAATCGAGTGAGTACATCGCCATCCAACGTGCACAGGAAATTCCCAGCCATGTCAAACAGCACATTGACGAATGTGAAAACACCGCTTTTCGTTATATACACCTTGCCTCCCGTGTAAGGGGGGACGACCGCTGCCATCGCCGAGGCCGTTATACCAACCGCAGATGCGCGAACCCGCTGGGTACTAGCGGCCTTGCCATTGCCCAAGGCAATAAATGCTTCGTGTACAACGCGGTGGACCGACGGCAGGTCGAGCAGGCTACTCACGGTCGCGTCGTCTAGATGTACTGCGGCCACCTGGCTCCTTCGAATTACCAATTCGTCGAATGATGTATTGCGTTGCATACTGTATACGAAATGGAACAATTTGCCGACCCTGTTCCAATACCGGCAATCCGTGATCGACCACAGTGGTGGTCTTTTGGTCTCATTTGCGCAAGTTATGTGGCAGCGACTGTGGGAGAGCAATCACTCGGTCCAGTGTTCCCGGTAACGGCTGCTGAATTTGGACTGAGCGAGATCGACGGTGGTCTTGCCTTTGGCATTCTTGCTATCAGTATCGCAATTATGAATCTGGTCGGAGGTCTCTTGCTCAGGCGATTCGGTGCTCAGCGCATGATCGTGACAGCCGCGACCACAAGTGCGCTCGGTGCGTTGCTCGCAGCTACCGCAAATGCATTTCCCCAATTGGTAATCGCTCAAGTTCTCCTCGGCGGTGGCGCCGGCCTGTTCTTTCCCGCTGGTCTGCAAAGCGCGGGAATCGCAGCCGGATCGTCGCGACGTGGTTACGCGATGGGCCTCTATGGAGTCGCGTACTCCCTTGGACTCGCCTTTGCCGCTGGTCTCGGTGCCATCGGTTCAATCGTAGGATGGCGCTACGCCTTTGGTATCTCGGCGTGTCTCAGCGCTTTCGGCGTGCTCGCCGCGCTGAACAGTCGCATTCCTCCACCTCCCCCGATCACTGGTGGCGGGGTTGCCTCGTTGCGCAAAAGTCTGAGTACCGCAACAGCAGTTGGTGCCGTGGGAACGATGTGTCAATACGGCAGTATTTCGTTTCTCACAACCTATGCAGTTCAGCAATGGGATATCTCGACTGCGCAAGCCGCAACAATCCTTGGTGTCGGTCGACTGATCTCAATCGTTGCCAAACTCGTTTCCGGAAGTGGATCTGATCGCATCGGACCGCACGCAAGCGCGCGCTACACCGGCATCGTGCTAGTGGCGATGGGACTTATGTGGGTCCTCGCTCCGCCGGGAATAATTACGTACATTGCTGCTGCAGTCTTTGCTGGAGTAGTTTCATCCCTTGGTCCAATTGCCAACATGCTTGCAGTTAACCGATTTGGCGGAGACGGTATCGCACTAGGGGCATTCCGTTCGTTGCAAATTGCAGTCGGTGCAGTTGCGGGCGTGCTCATCGGTGTCGGCGGTGAAAGATTTGGACTAAAACCTGTGCTTGCTATTGCCATGGTGTTGCCGGCGAGCCTGTTATGGATCTGTCGCGAACGCGCCTAACTCACCACTACTACGCGGACGGTCGCCGCACCTTCGCGCAGATGCTTAATTGCCAAATACTCCTCGGAATTCCAGAATTTCGCAACATGCTCAGAACTTGGAAATTCAATTAAATGCCAGCGTGGCGCTGGAGTTGAACCGTTTAGACCAAGGCCGGTACCTCCACGCACCAGATACCGACCACCATGATTGGCAATGATCTCGGGAACGCGCGATTTGTACAGTTCGTAGTTGCGTTTCTGCTCCGGTGTCGCTTTGCTATTCGGGCTCACTTCAAAAATTGCATAGGCCGTCATGTGTTACACCCCCAGTGCTAATCCAACGGTGCGCGGATCTGCCGCCGCAACAAATGCGTCTGAATCCGTACGCGGGAGACGTATAACCTGCTGCGCCGATTTCATCCCCCATCGTTTTGTACCGAGCGCACGGGGAGTAGCTTCACGGAGCGGTTGGATCCGATCTTCGGCAAAACCAGGCTCAATCCGAACACCGTCGTCGTCAGGTAGCCATTCCCAGCGTGGGGACGTAACGACGACACCCGGCTCACATTCTCCATCCAACAATTGAGCGACTGTTTGGAGATTCCACGGAACCTGATTTGCCCCGCCCGGCGTTCCCCCTACGAACCGGTGGCCGTCTAATCCATTGCCTTGCAGGGCCCATGCATGCAGGGTTGTAGCTGGTCGACGCCCCGCGATTGGAAAGTTCGGATGACTCGGATTGGTGTTGAATCCGCGGCCAGCGCGGTTAGCTAATACGAGCGAGTACTCAGGCACGATGATGCCGCTGCCAAAACGCGGGTAGGAATTGGAGTGAATGACGACGACGGCAGTCCCGTCGCTGTCGGCCGCGCTCACCATCGACGTGCCTCCACCATCGCCGAGAGATTCACGATTTGTGGCGAGTGCAGCCATGAATCCCCGGTATTGATCAATGAGTGATTGAGGATCGAGCATTGCCTCAACTGCGTCTAACAATGTTGCACCAAAAGTAGGTGCAGGTGTTGCCCACATCGTGCTGCCGTGCACCGAACGGGACATCGTTGGCATCCACTCAGCCCGAGCATGAACAAAGTCGTCGCGATCCAAAACGCCACCTCGCGATTGCACGGCGTTAAGGATGGCAAGTCCGACCCGACCATTCAAGAAGTTCTCAGGGTCCGCTACGAACTGAAACAACGCTTCAGCAAGTTTAGGCAACTTAACAATCGTGCCCGTTGAGATCGGTTCGCCACCAGGGAAATACTCCGTCCCTGTCGATTCCTGGGATGCCACCAATGCACGGGCTTGATGCGAGAGGTCATTGCATACTGCCGCCCATGGAAATCCGTTCGTTGCGAACTCAATCGCCGGTGCCGCCAATACTTCGAGTGGTTTGGATGCGCGTGCTGCCAGTGCCAAATATCCGGCGGGGGCGGCCGGCGGACCCACTGAATTTGGCCCCGTATCTGACCAAGCCCCGGATCTGGCAACTTGTGACAGCCCTGCCGGTGCTCCGCCAACGGCGATAAGGGCTTGTGGAGCCGAATCATTGGCATGCCACACCAACGCCACCAGATCTCCCCCGAGGCCACACTTTGGCGGTAACAGGACGGTTTCGGCAAGTGCCATAGACACCGCTGCATCGTATGCATTGCCGCCGTCGCGCAGCATTTGAGCTCCCGCTTGCGCTGCCAGGGGTGCTGCCGCACATGCCACCCCTCGACGACCGCGGGCCTGAACCTGCTCAGCCATCACCGCCAGTTCATGTTCGATTTGCATGTTCTTCACTTTTGTATACAATATACGAACAGGGGGTGTGTTGCCTCCAATGTGCCATGGTCATGGCACTCAGACGACAACAACGAAGGGGACTCACAATGAGCACGCTACTCAACAAGGAACAATTCAGAACTGCGCTGGAAGAAGCAATACAGGGCCGTGAAGCACGCAATGCCTCGTTCAGCCAAGCGTGGGCCAATGGCGAACTCAAGCGCCATCATTTCGCTCGCTGGGCCGAGAACCACTTTCACTATGTCGGGCCATTTGCCGACTATCTCGGCTACATCTACGCCAATACGCCGGACCGTTGTACGGACGCAAAAGATTTCTTGCTTCAGAATATGTATGAAGAAGAACTGTCGGGCGTACGCCACACTGACCTACTGATTCGCTTTGCCGAGGCGTGTGGCACGACACGTGAACGGGTGGAGGATCCGAAGAACATGAACGCAGTGACTCGTGGTCTCCAAGGTTGGTGCTACGCAATCGCAATGCGCGAACACTTTACGGTGGCTACTGCCGCGTTGGTCGTTGGCCTTGAATCACAGGTGCCCGGAATTTATCGTAGGCAGCTTCCCCCGCTCATCGAGAAATATGGTTTCACCGAGGATGAAGTCGAATTCTTCGAACTGCACATTACTTCAGACGAAGTGCATGGGGAACGTGGATACCAAATCGTTTTGGAGAACGCCGATACTCCTGACCTACAAGAGCGTTGTCTGGATATCGTACGCGCCGGTGCTGAGATGCGTTTCTCCTACACCAAGGCACTGTATGACACCTACGTTGCAGGCAATTTGGTCGACGCCTAACTCAGCCAGATCAGCGGCCGAACATTTACTATCCCAGATAGATGCCATCGATAAAATTCGTCACCACCGGACGCTCCATTGAGTTTCCAGATGGTGACGATGTCAATCTATTGCGAATAGCCATTCGAAATGACTGTGGCGTTCCCTATCGCTGCGCAAGCGGGAATTGCGGAACTGACCGAGTGCTGGTAACAGAAGGAGCCGAAAATTTGAGTTTGCCTCAGATGCGCGAGCGGGATCGGTTGGGCGATCTTCTCGAACAAGGATGGCGGCTCGCATGCCAAACTTATGTATCTGGCGATGTAAGCATCACGTGGGATCCCGATCAGAAAGCGTTGAATGCTCTGCCTAATGCTCGCGAGCTTCCGGACAATGCCATGGAACGAATAAAGAATAAATTGCTAAGTGATAAGGACACGGATTAACCGATGTGGATCGATATTGCACCAATTGAGCAAGTCAAGAAACAGAAGAAAGTGGTGGTCACCCGAGGCGATGATTTCAATATTCTTGTCGTGTTTCATGACGACAAATGCTTTGCCATGAACAACATCTGCATTCACCGTCAGCGCGAACTGGTCGAAGGTGTGATTCTTCGGGGACGACTTGTCTGCCCGGGGCACCAATGGGCATTTGACCTGAACACTGGGTGGGAGGCCGTCAAGGAACAGGGGCTTCCCGTGTACGACACACGTATTATCGGCGGAATGGTACAAGTTGACTTGACGAGCCTCCGTGTGGCCACCTCGGCCTGATCTTTATCGGGCTACAGGCTCGAAATGATACTGCTACCAAATTTAATGTTCCTTTACGGATAATTATAGGCAATGCACACTTCAACGGACGTCCGATGATCTTGTGGGCATTTACAAATGGAAGTACATCCGCTACAAGTAGAAGTACACATCTTCTCTATTGTCACTTAATCAACGGAGGACGATATGACTAAGCCTGAATCTCTTAACGAAATACACCGACTGGGAGGATTTGTGAACGAGCAACACGAAGGGCGCAAAGATCAACCTGTCACCGGAACTGATCTCTACAACGTGGCGGTTCAATTGGATTCTAACTTCGCGTCACTGCGTTCTGAAAGTGTCAACTTGCGAACCGATATGACCTCCGAGTTCAAATCCGTGCGGAGCGAAATGGCTTCTGAGTTCAAAGCCGTGCGAGCAGAAATGAAGGAAGGTTTTTCAGATCTCCGAAACGAAATGTCACGAATTCCGTTAAAAACGGCGACGTGGGTAGCCACGATAATGATTGGATTCATCAGTGCCGGTTGTGCCATCGCTGGCGTGGTAATCGCCGTTATTTAACGCGGATTTACTAGTTCGAAGCGATCCCTCCACCGATGACATACCGATTTGTGGCGTCATAGAACACGACGCTTTGACCAGGGGCGATTCGACGCTGTGGTAACGACCAGGTGAGACGAACCATGTCGTACATGCCGCTCATAGTTTCAACCGTTGCCGGATACACCTGCCCATGGGCACTGCTCTGCACCAACACATCATTGGTTAAGGCAAGTCGTGTGGAATCACCTACGTCCGACCAGACGATGCTATGCACGGTAAATGATTCGCTCAAGAGGCGTGATTCGTCACCGATCACGACACGTGCATTGGGCGTATCGACTTCTACCACGTAACGCTTTGGTCCCCCACCCGGCAGGCCAAGACCTTTGCGTTGTCCAATGGTGACAAGTTCAAGTGCTTCGACTTCGCCCGCGTGAGTTCCGTCTTCGTGAACTACCTGTGCAGATCGAAATGGAATGCGCTTGCCTAGAAATGCTTCACGACCTCCGGTACGACTGATGAAACATACATCTTGACTGTCGGGCTTGGCGGCGGTGCGAAGCCCGAGTTCTTGGGCGCGCTCCCGTACCTGAGTTTTGGTGAGATGACCAACTGGAAACATTGTGTAATTGAGTTCTGATTGATCCAACATGTGCACGACATAGCTCTGATCCTTGGCGCCGTCGTGACCGCGGGTTAGACGCAGCGTGCCATTGTCGTCGCGTTCGATTTGGGCGTGATGTCCGGTAGCAATTGCGTCGAAGCCGAGCAGACGGGCTCGCTCGCTGAGGCGATCAAATTTGAGATGGCGATTGCATTCGATACACGGATTCGGTGTGAAGCCATCCACGTGGGCCTTGATATATGGATTGACTACGTGAGTATTGAAATCATCCGAGAAATTGAACACCAGATGATCGATGCCAAGTTGTTGGGCCACACGACGGGCATCATCCACATCAGAAACCGAGCAGCATCCGGTATCGCTTTCGCCACCCCACAGGCGCATGGTGACACCGACAACTTCATGACCGCCGGCCTTGAGCTCGGCTGCGGCGACCGATGAATCGACCCCTCCAGACATGGCGACAAGCACTTTCATATCAAATAAGGCTACGGGATTGGATCGAGGTTCTAGCGGCGCAGTTTGTGAATCGCCTCGACGAGCACTTCAATAGCACGATCAATATCGTCATCATGCGTGCTGTGTCCAAGACTCAAACGCAACGCGCCCATACTCCACTCACGGTCGACACCCATGGACTGCAATACGTGAGAAGGCTCCATTGCTCCGCTTGCACACGCCGATGCAGCCGATGCGCACACCTCGGCTTCGTCGAGCAAATAGAGCAATGCTTCACTTTCACATCCCTTGATACACAAATGCGCAATTCCCGCAACGCGATGTTCGCGGGGAACGGTTTCAAGAACATCGGGTACGGCGGCACGCACATCATCGACAAGACGATCTCGCAATTTGCCTATTCGTTCGACTTCGGCTTGACGATTGGTATCGGTGCTTCGAAGTGCAGTGGCGGTAGCAACGATTCCGGCAACATTGTGGGTACCACTGCGCCGATCACGCTCTTGGCCACCACCCAAAATGAGTGGTTCAAGTTCCTTGCCGAGACGAGTCATCATGATGCCGACTCCCTTTGGACCGCCAAATTTGTGCGCGGAAAGCGTCATCACATCGACAAGTTTCGAAACTTCTCGCAGATCTGACCAACAGGCAGCCTGCACCGCGTCGGAGTGGAGCAATGCATTGGGGGCATGCTTGCGCACGATCTTGGCAACTTCGTGCAATGGCGTGACAGTTCCCACTTCATTATTCACCGCCATGACAGACACGACTGTAATTGGATTATCGTCACTTGCATTTGCGAGTGTTTCAGAAAGAGCTTCGATGTCAATTGAGCCAAGTGCATTAACTCCCACGACATTCCCGTGCAAGTGTTCAACGCAGTGCAGAACTGCATGATGCTCAGCCGCCGAACACACAGCCAATCCGCCACGCTTACGAACGGCACCGAGAACCGCCGAGTTATCCCCTTCGGTACCGCCGCTGGTAAAAATCACTTCTCCCGCTTTACAGCCAAGAACTTCGGCCACGGTGTCACGGGCTTCGTCAATGGCTAGGCGTGCTTGACGTGCAAATCGATGCGAACCAGATGGGTTGGCATACATGCCATCGAGATACGGCAACATCGCCTCTATCGCCTCTGGGCGCATGGGCGTGGTCGCCGCGTGATCGAGGTATGTCACCATCACTGTGAAGGGTACTTGGAAAGCGCGCAACACTTTCGCCGTGCAATTATCGGATCCGCACAGCACCCCATATGTATGTTCATTCGCCGGGGAGGAGAGAAATGGCTACTGGTGTGTACATCGATGGGCTAAACCTGTATTACGGCGCGCTCAAAGGAACGCCATTTAGATGGCTCGACCTCGAGAAGTTTGTCCGCTTACTACTTCCTCGGGATGAAATCAGCATAATCAGATACTTCACTGCCACGATTAACAGTCGCCACAATGACGACGGCGCTCATTCACGTCAGGCGGTTTACTTGCGAGCGCTGCGAGTCAATCCAAACATCACAATTCACAAGGGGCATTTTCGATCCGACGTTCGATGGAAGGCTATTGCAGATAGAAAGTACGGTCCTTCAGAATTATTTAAACCTTCGTTCAGGCCACTCATATTCTTCAATTTGATGTGGCGAGACAATGTAATTCGCAGACGAGAGCAGTCAACTCTTGCTCGTGTCGTCATTGACGAAGAGAAGGGATCGCATGTGAATCTTGGAGTTCACTTAATTAATGATTGCGCACGGGGGTTTTGCAAGAAGGCGCTTATCGTATCGAACGACAGTGATTTAGTTGGAGCAATCCGATTGGCAAAGGGATTCGTGAACCAGGTTGGAATTCTCAATCCACATTCGAAATCCCATTTCGTCCCGAAATACTCACCAAGTGTCAGCTCCCGGATGTCGTTAATACTTCTCGGGGCCGACAAGTCCACCGACCAAGAATGTGGAGATAAGACACAGAAGCCCGCTCTCTCAAGCGGGCTCCGGGCCCATTCGTCGAAGCAAATGGGTGGGTGTTCTCAATATACAGGAACCGTGTAGCAACTTGCCAGATCCATGGTCCAAATCTGCTGATATGGAGGCGTGACATACTCGCACAACACCTACGGCGACGACTTTGCAGATGTGTATGACGAGTGGTATCACGACATTGATGTTGTCGATGACTGCATCGAATTTTTGTTGCAATTAGCCACGGGCGGAACGGTTTTGGAGTTGGGCGTAGGTACCGGTCGAGTCGCGATACCGCTCGCCGCACGCGGTGCGGCCCTTGGCGTGAGTGTGATCGGTATTGATTCATCGGCGGCAATGTTGGGGCGCCTTGAGACCAAGCAGTGTGACGACGCTCGCGTAAGGGCCGTACTCGGACACATGGTGCAGGACATGCCTGACGGACGATTCAGTATCGTGCTACTTGCCTATAACACGTTGTTCAACTTATTGAACGCCGACGAACAGCGGGAGTGTCTATCTAATGCCGCCACTCGGCTCGCACCGGGCGGCCATGTCGTGGTGGACTGCTTCGTTCCGGCGAGTGAACTCCCCCATTTCGTTGACCCACACGTGCATCGAGTCACTCCAAATTCAATTGTGATGAGCGAAGCAGTCGTATTCGCAGACAAGCAGCGAGTTGACGGCATATTTACCGAAGAGTTCAGCGACGGCCGACGAGTTGAACATCCATGGAGTATTCGATATTCAAGTGTGACCGAGATTGATGCAATGGCAGCGTTGGCTGGATTGAGATGTGAACAGCGGTGGTGCAACTACAGGCGCGACGATTTTACCGACGAAAGTGTTCGACACATCAGTGCCTACGGTCGGGCTCCAATTCACGGTGCGTAGTAACTTTGATATTGGATGAGCAGCATTGCCGTGAGCATTGAGATAGACGCGACACCAGTACGTGTGTGGCAGGTTATAGAACCAATTGAACGACATGTCGATTGGATGGCTGATGCAGTCGCGATCCGGTTTGTGAACGACCAACGGCAAGGGGTGGGCACAATGTTTCTGTGCGACACCAAAATCGGTCCGATCCGACTGACGGATCGAATGGAGATCACTGAATGGGTACCCGAACATGTGATCGGCGTGCGCCACACAGGCATAGTTTCGGGAACTGGCACATTTACATTGACACCATTAGAGAGTGGTACTCGGACGCGATTCAGTTGGTTGGAGAAACTGACGTTTCCGTGGTGGTTGGGTGGATACCTCGGCGAGTTGCTCGGCGGTACATTGATCTTGAGGTTTATCTGGCGACGCAATTTGCGCGCCCTCAAATTGATTGTCGAGTCAGCGCCTATTTAGCGATCAGGCAAATCCACGAGTGATAGCCGTCGCACCGGCGGCGAGAACAACTACGACAATTAATGGCGCTTTGCGCCAGGCGGCAATCACTGCCACTGCCAGCCCCACTGATCGTGCATCGATCACAAGTTCATGGGCGGTTGAGAATGTGTCTTTGACAACGAGAGCCGCAAGCAACGCCGCTGGTATGAGTATCAGGCATTGCTCTAGTGCACTTGGCAACTTGCGCGAGCCAACGATCACGAAACCAGCAACCTTGAACGCCAATGCACCGGCCGAGAGTCCGATGACAAGCCACCACGACATGTAATTAGTCAGAACGACCGCGGTCATGAACGCCTCAGGCCAATGAACACGGCAAGGCCAGCGGCCAGTATTGGAACTCCAATCGGTGCGCTCGGAATTAGCAAGATGCAGATCACCGCGCCAAGCGCCGCGGCTTGTCGTCCCTTCGATGAACGTAAGTGTGGAGCGAGCATCGCCACGAATGCCGCGGTGAAAGCAACATCAAGACCGTATTTCTGTGGATCGATGCCGTTACCGAGCAGTGCCCCAACGAGAGTGCCCAAGTTCCAAAATGAAAACAACGACAAAGCTGTGGTCCAGAACGCAATCTTGCGCAAGCGTGGATCCGATTGTGCGGTAGTCATTGCCGTTGTTTCGTCGATAACAAAGTGAGCCGCCAAAAATCGGGTCCGCAGCGAACCTTTAATAAGTGGCGCCAGTGCCAGGCCATAAACAAAGTTTCGCGCCGCCAGTAGCAGTGCCCCACCAAGTGCGGCACTTACGGTGCCACCGGTGGCGATCACACTCATCGCCGATAATTGGGAGGCCCCGGTAAATGTGAACAGTGACAGCGCACATGTTTGGGCAACACTTGCTCCCGCGCTGACCGACAGAACTCCGAACGAAATTGCAAACACGCCGACCGCACTACTCAAGGTGAGACTCGAAACCACGACCGAACGCACGGGTGCGCTCATTTGAACTCGAGATAGTCGACTCACTCCCCAAAACCTTCGAGAATGCCTTCGAGCATCTGATCGGCGGCGCTCCATGGATCAATGCTGCGGGCAAGCACTTGGGCCTCGAGAGAACTCCAGCGCGGACCGCTGCAAATTGCACGGGCACGGTGCTCGAGTTTGGTTTCGATAATCGCGCGCATTTCTTGGCGTATTCGATTCGATCGGCGCGTGACGAGGTCGCCGTTTAACTCCATATAACTGCGGTGTCGCAACACTTCCATCCACAGTTTGTCGACACCCTCGCCAGTGGTTGCAACTGTGGCAATAATTGGTGGTCGCCAAGCACCCTCCGCCAAATCGGACAGCTCCAACATCTGTTCGAGATCGCGCCGGGTATCTTCCACACCTTTTCGATCGGCTTTGTTGATCACGAACACATCGGCGATCTCCATCAGTCCGGCTTTGTTTGCCTGCACAGCATCACCCCAACCTGGGTTTACCACCACGATGGTGCTATCTGCTTTGCCAGCAATTTCGACTTCGACCTGACCAACTCCGACCGTCTCGACAAGAATCCACGGATATTTCACTGCATCCAATAAACGCATCGCCTCACTCGTGGCCAGAGATAAGCCGCCCAAATGACCGCGAGTGGCCATCGAACGAATGAACACGCCTTCATTAGTGGCGTGATCTTGCATTCGAACCCGATCGCCAAGAATCGCTCCGCCAGTGAACGGCGACGACGGATCGATGGCCAGCACCGCGACCTTTGGTGCACTATTTGTAGTTCCACTTAGCAGGTGCGCTATAAGTGCACTTGTCAGTGTGCTCTTTCCGGCACCTGGTGCCCCAGTGATGCCGACTGAATATCCATCGCCGATCAGCGGATACGACAAACGCCCAATGGAGCGGGAATCGTCACCACCGCGCTCAATAATCGACAGCAACCGGGCCAGCGATGCGCGGTCGCCACTGGAGGCGGCCGCAAACAGCTGCCGCGGGTCACTCGTGCGCTCAGACACGGACTAGACCGCCACGACCTCGGTGACACCGTCTACACGGTCGCGCATAATGCGCTCAATTCCGGCCTTCAATGTTTGATCAGATGCCGGACATGTTCCGCACGCACCTACAAGAGTGACCGTGACTATGCCTGTTATTTCATCCACTTCTTGGAGCACAATATCGCCGCCATCGGCCTGTAAGGCGGGCCGGATGACTTCAATTGTTTCCTCAACTTGGGTGCGCATTGACACGAATTACTCCAATACAAACGACGACACAATATGTACTCCTCTACGATACGGGGGTGCTTGCTCATCAAGGCGGTTGGGACGAATTGTTGCTCGTGGCTGGTCCTATCGCGTTGATTGTGTTGGTGTTGTGGCGGGCAACACTTCGAGTTGATCGGCAAAACACCGCGAAACGCTCAATTGATTCGAGCGATGTTGGCTCCGATTCCGGCAAGGCGACCAACTAAGTCGTCATATCCACGATCGATGTGATAAATATCGCTGATCTCGGTAACGCCATCGGCAATCAATCCGGCGACCACAAGTGCCGCCCCGGCACGAATATCGGGAGCACAAACTTTCGCCCCAGTTAGTCGGGCAACGCCGCGAATAGCCGCATGATGTCCATCGATGCGAATATCTGCCCCAAATTTTGACAACTCCTCTATATAGCGAAAGCGACCCGGGTATAAATTTTCAGTGGCGATACCCACACCGTCGGCGATCGCCAACATCGCCACGAGAAGCGGTTTATAATCTGTGGCGATTCCGGGATAGGGCAGAGTTGCAAAGTTGATCGAATGCAACCGCGACGAAGCAGCCACACGCAAACCATCTGAATGAGGAGTAATGCTCACGCCCATTTCGGCGTATCGATTGAGCAACATTTCCATGTGATCGGATCTGGCACCGCGCACAAACACATCTCCCCCGCACACCGCCACGGCGGCTATATAAGTGGCGGCCTGAACACGGTCATTCATAACTTTGTGATGCACCGCATGCAGTGACCCGGGTTCGACACCTTCAATGACGAGTGTTGCGGTACCGACGCCGGAAATGTGCGCGCCCATTGCGCTCAACATTGCGCAGAGGTCGGCAATTTCGGGTTCGCGGGCGGCGTTGTCAATTGTTGTGACACCGTCGGCAAGCACGGCCGCGGTGAGAATATTCTCCGTGGCACCAACACTTGGAAAACTAAGCACAATCGTCGCCCCATGCAAGCGTGGCGCCGTGGCTCGCACCCCTTTATCTGTGAGTTCAAATGTGGCGCCCATCGCTTCGAGTCCACTGACGTGCCAGTTGATCGGACGCGTGCCGAAATTATCCCCACCTGGCATGGCAATGTCGGCGCTCCCAAATCTGGCAAGTAGGGGTCCAAGCACATTGATCGAAGACCGGATTCGATCGACCTGCTCAAACGGCGCAACGGGCGTGATGTTGCCGTGATTGCACAGGGTTAGGCCATGTGCTCCTACTCGAACTGCGGAGACACCAAGTGCACCAATCAAATCCCCCATCGTGTCAACATCATTGATCGCTGGCACATTGGTGAATTCATAGTCACCCTCGGCGAGCAGGGTGGCGGCCATCAACTTTAGAACCGAATTTTTCGCTCCCGGGACTTGCACGTCACCATGAAGCGGACCAGATGGTTGAACAACGATGCGCATTGCATCTCAGTATGCTCCCGCCGTGGCCTCGCTCACAGTCCGACCCTCACAAGTAGCACGATTGCGCGGTTTTCTGCGCCCGACTTCACTGACCGCACGACAGAAACAGGTGCTTGTGTTGCTCTGCTTGGCTTCAATTCCGGCGGCCTTCACCAACACGGTATTCACCCAAACGGTGGCCTACGCCAGCGATGAGTTTCACATTTCTGCGCAGGGTCAAGGTTTTGCCGCCGCAATCGTGCGCTGGGGAGTGATTATCGCCTTGCCATGTGCCGCGCTCGCCGATCGAATCGGTCGACGACGGATGATTCTGATCATGTTGTGGCTTGCGCCACTGGTTACCTCGCTCGGTGCACTATCGCCGAACTTTACTTTTCTCGTGATTACTCAAGCAGTTGGCCGGCCCCTTGGATTATCTCTCAGCATTTTCATTATCGTGTTTGCCACCGAGGAAATGTCTAACGACACGCGTGCCTTTGCTCTCAGTGTTATCGCAGTTACCGCCGGATTCGGTGCCGGTACTGCGGTCGCCGCAATTCCGCTGGCCGGAATCTCGCTCACCTCATGGCGATATATCTACGCAATTGGTTTGGTTTGGCTATTTATAGCCGCAGTGCTCACACGTCGCCTGCCGGAGACACAACGATTTGAATCGCTTCACGAACGATCGCTCGATTCCACACTCCATGATGACCCGGCCGTGCACGCCCATATTGTGCCGCAACGGCTCATGCTTCAAATGGCAGTGGCAATACTTGTGAATGTATTCATTGCTGCGGCGTCAGTATTTCAAATTCGCTATCTCAAGGATGTCCGCGGATATTCGGCGACTTTCGTGGCGCTCTTCACCGTCGCCACGACTGGCCCCGCCTCCATCGGATTACTCATTGGAGGACGCATTGCCGATCGTCGCGGCCGCAAAACACTGGCCGCAATAATGATCCCGCTTGGGGCAATACTCATTGCAGTGTCGTTCAGCGTGCACGGTATTGGAATGTGGGTTTCGGCACTCCTTGGCGCAATCGCCTTTGCCCTGGCTTACCCGGCGATGTCGGTCTTTCGTAGTGAACTCTTCCCCACCGCGCATCGCAATATCGCCTCGGCATTTATTACAACAGCATCACTGATTGGAGGAAGCATCGGTTTACTTGGTTGTGGAACATTTATTAATCGTGGCGCAAGTTATGGCTCGGTGATGGCGGTTCTTGCCATTGGCCCGGTCTTGGTTTCAGTTCTCGTATTCGCGATGTATCCGGAGACGGCACATCGCGAATTAGAGGAACTCAATCCGGAGGACGAATTACTTCAACGCCAATAGCCACTGCTTAATAATTGCAGCAATTCGATCGTCGTGTCCTTTGAGATCGTGGCGACCGCCCTCGATGAATTCAATCGTTGGTGAACGTGGAATTACGGAAAGTTCCGTTGTCAGTTCTTCGATTGAGCCGAAATCGTCACGGGTCCCGCTGACAAACAGACTAGGAACTCTCAGCCGAGGTAGATGCTCGGTACGCAATTGATCGGGTTTTTTAGGCGGATGCAGCGGATACGAAACACAGATCACTCCGTGAACCGCGAGTGCGATTTGCTCGTCCGTGATTGCCATTGTGCACATTCGCCCACCCATTGATCGACCACCGATCACCAATTCAGTAGTCGAACACTCAAGCTGGTCGGCTACTGCGCGAACTTCATCGACTACGCATTGCACCAGCACCGAGGTACGGTCGGGCATCTTGCGGCCAGCACGGCGGTACGGGAAGTCAAAACGAAAGGTAGGCAGTGGGAGTAGGGCATGCTCAATTGCCAACAAAGTGGACTGATCGCGCCCGCTTCCAGCCCCTGGAAATAACACCACACCACGAATTTTCACATGTACATCAATACTCGTCGAGCCTCGCCGAGTTCGCTGATGCTGTGGGCGGCAGTTTCATGCGTTGCGCCATGATCAGGGTGCACTTGGCGCAGCGTTTCGCGATAACGCGTTTGGATCTCTTTCTTGTTTGGCTTGATTGTGCCAGGTGGAAAACCCAGAAGATCTAGCGCCCACGCGCGCGGGTCGGCCAGTGCCGATAATGATGTTGCTGCACTGCCAGCAATGTATGAAATAAATGATGGCCCAATTGGTCCCCGCCATTTCATCGACTTATGTAACAGGACAGCAAGTGACCTTCGAGTTTCTTGCGCAAGTCGCTCAAGTGCATACACCGAGCCGAGAACTTGTTGCAATGGCGTGCCAGAGGATTCGAAATGAAATTGAAGTTGGTCCTCATGGCCACTCAGTCGATGCACACTTCTAGATAAACCATGGCGATCTATTTGGTAGCGATGTCGTAGACGCGGCTGCACAACTCGGTCATCATTCTTAATTTCGGTGATCAGTCGATGCACATCGGGAACAAGTTCGTCGTCAACATCCACAATGTGGGCCGACATCACCGCCCCAAGCAATAGCCCACCAAATCCCGGTAACGGATCAGTGGGAAGAACTAAATTCCCCAGGGATAGCCGTCGCGTGGGCGTGATCGGTCGCGAATGCCAAATTTCCAATTCGGCAAGAACCTCGCCGGACACGATTAAACGTGTGGACGCAACACCGCATGAAGACGACCGGCAAGGTCAATCGCCGTCAACTCATCGGGTTGATTGTCATCGGCAAGAGCCGCTGCGAGTTGATCGGCAATATCGGTCGCTTGTCGCCAAACTGACGCCGGCACATTTCGCGGGGATCGGTGCGACTCTATGTCTTCTAGGAGAATGGCCAATAACGTCAGGCCATCTGCGTCGAGAGGGTTGCGCTGCAACCGCTGGGCAACATTGAACAATGTTCGAAGTGTCTCGGTGCTCGCCTGTGGGGCCGAGTCTTCGTCAACAATGACCACTCCACCCTTTTCAAGGGAATCGAGACAATCATCCACTTCATCTTCGGATGTCGTCGGAACCAATAACACATCGCCCTCCCACCGATACACAACATTGACTTCGTTGAGCATCTGAGACAACTCATCACGTTCGGATTGGCTCCATTCATCGAGTTCATACTCGGTTAGTTGCTCACCGGCTTGCAAAGTTCGATCGGAATCTCCTGGCGAAGTTGCCGTCTCAATCTCGTCGAGAATTCCGTCGACTCGGTCTTCGTCCTCAGCCGGGACTATTAACTCGTCTCCATCCCATGAGTGGGAAATCGTGGCATCTGCGAGCATGGCGGCGACATTGGCACGCTGACCAATCGACCATTCTGAAAGGTCGTAGCGCACAGATTTGGTATCTGGGTCTCGTGGGTTCCACTCGTTCATATGCGAAACGCTACTTCTTGGTGGGTAAAGGCAAAGCCTGCCGCGGCATTCGGGGCTTGTGGAAGGGGCGACTAGATTCAATGGCGATGACACTGCGCGAACGCCCGGACCGCAACCTAGCGATGGAATTGGTTCGGGTGACCGAATCAGCAGCACTGGCCGCCGCCCGATGGGTTGGTCGAGGTGACAAAAAATCTGCCGACGGTGCTGCAGTTGACGCAATGCGCAACGTTCTAGACACAGTGAACATGGATGGCATTGTGGTCATTGGTGAAGGTGAAAAAGATGAAGCGCCAATGCTGTACAACGGTGAGAAAGTCGGAAATGGTATTTCACCCAAAGCCGATGTGGCCGTAGACCCTATTGACGGCACAACGCTCACGGCATTAGGACGAGGAAACGCGTTGTCGGTCATTGCAGTTGCCGAACGCGGCTCGATGTTCAATCCTGGACCGTGTGTGTATATGGAAAAGATTGCAGTCGGCGCCGAAGCGGCATCGGCAATCGACCTCAATGCCACTCCAACCCAAAACCTAATTGAGGTTGCCAAAGCAATGAAGAAAACATTGCATGAGTTGACCGTGATGATTCTCGAGCGCGATCGTCACGACGAACTCATCGCTGAGGTACGCGCATCAGGTGCCCGTATTCGGCTCATTAGTGACGGAGATATATTCGCCGCCATCGCCGCGGCTTCACCAGGAGTTGGAGTGGACATCTTGATGGGAATTGGTGGCACTCCCGAGGGCGTCATCGCCGCTGCTGCGCTAAAGGCGATGGGTGGCGAAATCATCGGGCGGTTGTATCCACGAAATGAAGGCGAACGCAACACGGCGATCGCCGCTGGATACGACTTGTCAAAGATTCTCACTACAAATGATTTGGTTCGAGGAAATGATGTATTTTTCGCCGCCACTGGTGTCACCGATGGCGAACTACTGCGTGGTGTTAGATACGACGCATACGGTGCCAGGTCGCAGAGTTTGGTGATGCGCAGTCGTAGCGGAACGATTCGCTATATCGACACTCACCACCGTGCTGATCGACTTACCGCCTATTCATCTGACGAATTTCACGAGTGAAACCCAACACATATGCTCCGCTGTGGAGCCTTGAACCGAGTATCACTCATTTAAACCATGGTTCATTCGGAGCCGTGCCTCGTGTGGTTGATGCGATTCAGCGAGAATTCCAAGATCGGGCACTAACGAATCCAAACCGTTGGTTTCGATTTGAGCTTCCCGATTTGTTGGTCGCGGCTCGCCAATCCACAGCGCGCTGGATGGCCGTTGCCGAGGAACTGTTTGCATTTGTACCAAATTCATCTCAGGGAATGGCCACTGCTGTGCAAGCCCTGGTTGACGACGTTAATTCTCGCCATCGGCGGGCTCATATTATTTCTACTTCGCTCGGCTACGGGGGTGTGCATCTTGCCCTCCAACGAGTGGCGCAACGAAGCAACGCAACTCTCAACACCGTCGCTATCCGGTATCCAGATGAGATCACCGCTGAAGTCATCGCCTCGCGTATTGCCGAAGCATTCGCCACGACAGATGCCGAAACAATTGTCGTGCTGGACCTAATCACTTCGGACACCGGAGCGCTGCTGCCGGTGAATGAAATTATCGCCCAATTGAAACCAACGAATCCGAGTCTTCGATTTGTCATCGATGGCGCTCACGCCGCAGGAATGCTCGAAAACCCATTGCCAACTGGGTTCGATGTATGGGTCGGCAACTTCCATAAGTGGCTATGTGCACCTCGACCATCGGCGGGGATCGTCTGTGCCAACATTCAGATTGCCGCATTGATGGCGCCACTGGCTCCTTCTTGGGGATACGAGAACGGATTTCCAACGTCGTTTGATTGGCAAGGAACCAGTGATTACTCGTCATACATTTCCGTGCCTAGCGCAATTGAATTTCAGCAACAGTGGAGTCGCACCGAACGTAATTCGCATAACAGCGAGGTCATTGAGGCCGGGGCGACATTGTTACGTGAAGCTTGGAATGTCGATCGACATGTAGCGGCAGAATTTGAAGCACCTTGGATGCGAATGGTGCGCTTGCCGATTTCACCGGCCTTCACACGCAAGGAGTGCGACGCGCTCATTCAACGGGCGGGCCGTGAACTGAATACCGAAACCACGATCATGTCGGTCGGCGGTCACAATTATGTGCGATTGTCCGCCCACATGTATAACGAGGCTGATGATTATCGAATGCTCGTTGGACTACCCCAACTCACTTAGACGATTACTTTCCACTCAAGGTTCGACGAAGCAAAGCTACGTCCAATACGGCGTAGGCATTGCGTAGGAGATGTTTGGCCCGAACTGGTGTCGGTCCCAGTTCAACCACAAATGAATACGAATCGGGAATCGCGATTCGCTGCCATGTCGCAGCAATCCCCCAATATGTTCCTCCGGTAATGCTCTTTAGTGGAATTCCGGTTTGTTGCGAGTAGCGGGCACGAAGTTGACCATTGATACCGGTGCTGGGCGAAATTCTGTGCAGGTCTTGGTGATACCAGATTCCAAGTTCCGGTTTAATTTCGCGCATGAAACTGATCATCGCTTTAGTCTCTGGTTCGGATGACCGTGCCGGCCCGGAGTATTCCTCATGGCCAAGTTGAAAGATCTTTTTCCACTGATACGGAAAGTTGCGGTTAAGATCTACCCCGTTGGCATTTGTATGTGTGACATGGGCGGCCCCGTCGGGATTCATCGATGGGACCAGCCAGAGGTCAATACCTTCAGGCACGGGAAGGGTCATCAAATGGTCGACGATCTTGAGACCTGCTACCTCATCGCCGTGAATAACTCCGATCACGAGAACAACGGTTCCACCTGGTGTCCCGCGTCGAATCGCCTCGATTGGGCGACCCTGCACTGAGGTGCCGATAATTCGCTTCGAGATAATTGCCGCCGGCACGACCGACGAAGATTCCGCCGATGCGCTTAACGCGCTACCTGTTGTTGCAAACAGGATCGAGCCAACTAGGGCAACGGTAAATGCTCGCATCGAACTATCTATTTTAGTCGGATGCGATCACAAATTGTCGGGCACCCGGTATCACGTCAGAAGATCGATGTACTACACCACCCCGACCGCGACCTTGGCAAATGCGTTGACATCAATGAGTCCGTGATCGGTGATTCGCAGATCTGGAATCACCGATAGACCGAGAAAACTAAGAGTCATAAACGGTGCGTTCAGGGATATTCCAAGGCTGTGCGCCGCCCGCACAACCTCATCGAGTTGTGATGCAACTTCATTAAGTGGCAAATCACTCATCAGACCGGCAATCGGTAAGGGAGCCTCGGCGATTACTTTGCCATCGACTACGACGACCTGACCACCACCTAATTCAGCGACTCGCGTGACCGCGATTGCCATGTCGCGCGGTCCGGATTTGTCGCGCGCTCCCACCACCATCACGTTGTGTGCGTCGTGCGCCACTGAAGATGCAATGGCCCCACGCTTGATCCCGTATCCGGCCACATATCCAAGCCCAATTCGGCCCGTGGCGTGATGCCGCTCGACAACTGCGATGCGGGCAATATCGACGCTTTGATCCTGCACATTGAGAATCAGATCTTGCGTGCGGATGCTGCCGTCGGTTATCCCGATGACACGAGCCGTGGTAACCGAATCGTGATCAAGAATGAAATCCGCAGCGACGGGCGTATGGTGAAGTCGAATTGTGTTGTATAAATGCCTCGGCGCAACAACTTGGGGCACAACACCCTCAATGATTTTTCCCTGCTCGGCAACTACTCTCCCGGCCTGCAAGACCCGCACCGGTCGAAAGCCGGCCAGTTTGTCAAAAATAAGCACATCGGCCTGATATCCAGGCCCAAGAGATCCGAGATGGAAAAAATTGTGATACATAGCCGGGAAAAATGAGGCCATCAGCAATGCGTCGATATCGGAAAGTCCGTGTTCCGTTGCAAGTCGGGCGCAATGATTGATGTGTCCAAGATCGCGCAACATATCGGGTTCGCGGTCGTCGGTGCTGAACGCACAACACATCGATCCCTGATTGAGAACGGTTGGCAATAGCGTCACGAGTTCCTGACAAATTGAACCGTGGCGCAAAAAAATCCACATTCCCTTTTGGCGCTTTTCAAGAGCCTCATCAAGTGCAAAACATTCGTGGTCCGACTCAACTCCTGCAGCCAGATAGGCATCAAGTTGATTTCCCCGCAGGCCGGGCGCATGGCCATCTACCCTTCGCCAACCGGCTGCATCGATAATTTCTCGAAACATCGGATCACCATTTATCACACCTGGAAAATTCATTACCTCGGCCACGCCGATTGCGCCATACTCGTTCAAGAGGACCTTAACCTCATGGGCAGAAAATGCCGCCGAAGCGCTTTCAAATTTCGATGCGGGTACACAACTCGATGCGGCAATTCCGAACGTAAATGGCATGTCGGCCGCTGCTTCGATTACCGAAATTACCCCAGGTAGCCCGGCAACATTTGCGACCTCGTGCGGATCACAAGCCACGGCCGTGGTTCCGTTTGGCAAAACTGCTTTTACAAATTCCGAAACCCACACCTTTGAAGACTCAAGGTGCATATGCGCATCGACAAATCCAGAACACAATGCGGCACCCTCAACATCCATCGTCGCGATCGCATCACGGGATCCCCAACCGACCACCTGTCCGTCACAAATTGCGAGATCGGTAGAGATCCACTCTCGGGTCGCTGGACTAAATACTCGGCCACCTGTAATAAGCAAATCCGCTGGCCCATCGCCACGCGCGGCGGCCAAAGCCTTTTGCGTTACCGCTGGACGCGCCACGGCGTGAGATTAGTCCAAACAGGACTAAGTCATGGCCACAAAAGCAAGGACAATCGTGACCATTGACAGATTGACGGCAAGAAACTGAAACAGCAGCCACCGGTGATCCCGCACCATTTCCCGCCGAAACTCTCTGAGTTCGGCTCGGATATCTCTGAGTTCACCCCGAAATTCCTTGTTATCTTCCCGCAGTAAATTGATGTCACCGTTTAAGTACGAACCCAACTGAGAGATATCACCCTTCAACTCCGACCTCAACTCAGAAATATCACCCTTCAACTCCGAGATATCACCCTTGGTTGCAACATTGTCCCAAGAAAATGGCGGAATCGCAGTCATCAATAGCTTGGCCGGATCTTCGCCGACGACCTTCTCAAGTCCTTCGTACAAATCATGGCGAACCTTTTCGTCAATTGTCATAAAAACCTTTCACTGTGAAATCTAAAGCTGTGAGGAAGTGAAGGGGAAGACACGCTGACCCTAACGGGTCGAGTTGCAATATTCAATGTGCATAAATGTGTAACCGGAACTGCCGAGTGTGTTCAACTTGTCAAAACTCTGAACGTATCTGCCATAGTTCGGGAAAGACTGGTTTAAATAACGTGCTGGCGAGATACTGGGCGCCCGATGATCCACCAGTACCCATCTTGGCGCCAATCGTTCGTTCGACCATCTTTACGTGGCGATATCGCCACTCTTGCAAACCTTCATCAATGTCGACCAGCCGCTCAAGCAGCAATGTCGCTTCCGGATCATTCCGATACACATCGACAAGCATCTCATTCACACCATGCAGATCGGCCTTCGGTAAATGTTTGCGAAGTGCGAGATATTGGAGTACAGATTGCCATAGGCCGTTTTGCGAGGGTTCCCGTCCCCCAAGAATGGTCTCGAGTTGGCGAAACTGGCGTGATTGAAAACCGCTTGCGGCGGCAAGTCGATCGCGGAAGGTATTGAATTGCAGCGGTGTCATTGTTTCCAAAATGTCCACCTGGCCGACGAGAGTTTTCATGATCGTTCGAACTCGGCCGAGTAGCCCGAGCGCGAGATGTGTATCACCAGCTTCGAGAGTGAATTGGGCTCGGCGCAATTCATGCAACAGTGACTTGAACCACAATTCATAACTTTGATGAATGATGATGAAAAGCAATTCGTCGTGTTCGGGTCCGGCAGAGAGTGGCTCCTGAAGAGTTAACAACTCATCAATTTTTAAATAGGACGTATAGGTGATGGCCGCATCTGACAATGCTGGGTCGAGTGCAGATGTCATAAGGTAATCGTATGCCGACATCTGACCTTGAAATAACCTCACGCGCCCATGCCGAGGCACTGGATGCAAACGACCCTCTTGCCCACTATCGCGACGAGTTTTTCATTGCCGACCCCGCTCAGTGCTATTTAGATGGCAACTCGCTTGGTCGTCTACCGAAACGAACAATTGAAAAAGTGAACAACTACCTGCTTAAGGAGTGGGGCGAACAAATGGTGAACGGTTGGTCGTCATGGATCGATGAAGCCAAGAGCACCGGTGACTTAATTGGACGTGCCGCGCTCGGCGCCACTGCGGGACAAGTGCTGGCGGTAGATACGACGAGTGTCAACTTCTTCCAAATGTGTGATGCCGCAATTGCGGCCAGACCTGGACGACGAACAGTCATTAGCGATTCTGCCAACTTTCCCACCGATCGCTACATTCTTGAAGGATTGTGTCACCGACTTGGCTTGAATCTTGTGCTTCTCGCAGATGATGACGGTGATGAATATATAACTTCGGCGATGCTTAAAGAACACCTAAACGATGACGTTGCACTCGTTACTTTGAGTGTCATTCAGTATCGCTCGGGTGCCTTACATGATGTCGCCGCGATCACTGAACTGACACACGGAGTTGGGGCTCTGATGTTATGGGATGCAAGCCACGCCATCGGCGTCGTTCCCTTGCAGTTCGACCGTGATCGAGTTGATATGGCCGTAGGTTGCAGTTATAAGTACGGCAACTCGGGCCCCGGTTCGCCGGGTTGGTTATACGTACGACACGAACTGCAACAGCTGTTAAATGTGCCGATTCAGGGATGGTTTGCCCAGGACGACCAATTTGCGATGGCACCTGGATTCGATCGAGCGGCTGGTATTCGAGGATTTCAGATTGCCAGTCCATCCATCATTGGGTTGCGCTGTGTACAGACGGCATTTGAAATGATTGACGATGCTGGTTTACCTGCAATTGCAGCGAAGGCTGCTACGGGTACCGAGTTAATGGTCGCCTTGCATGATGCATGGTTAGCGCGGCTCGGCTGCACTGTTGTGACTCCGCGCGAGGCGACTCGTCGAGGGGGTCACATCACCATTCGTCATCCCGAAGCCCGGCGTATCTCGGAAGGATTGCGCCAGTTTGCCAATGTGGTCGCCGACTTTCGTCGACCGGACTGTTTACGTCTGGCGATTTCCCCCCTTGCTACTTCGTATGTCGAAATCTGGGAGGGATTTAATCGGCTACGTGAATTGATTGCCACCCGAACATACGAACAGGTCGGCGAAGCAACTTCGCGGGTGACGTGAAGCGACTACTTCCATTTGCCCTGCACCAATTGTCAAATGTTGCTTCCGGGGTTGGCAACGGTGTCGTGCTCATCGTTATACCGTGGCTGGTACTTGACCGCACCGGGTCGGCCCTTGCCGCCGGGACAGCAGCCGCCATGTCGGCGCTTCCAGGAATCTTCGTTTCGCCATTGGTTGGTGTTGTCATCGATCGCCTTGGACGCAGACAGGTTTCAATTGGCGCCGACATTCTCTCGGCGATTTCCGTTCTGCTTTTTCCGATCATCAATGAAGTAGGAAATCTCACCTTCGGTGTAATCCTGGCATTAGCCGTATTTGGGGCGATCTTCGACCCGGCCGGCTACACGGCGAGAAAAGCTCTAATACCCGATTCGGCAAATGCGTCGGGAATCAATATCAATTCCGCCAATGGCATTCATGAGGGATTTTTTGCCTCTGGATTCGTCATCGGCCCGGCACTTGGTGCTGTGCTCATTTCGACAATAGGGGCGGTTAATGCCCTCCTTGCGGCCGGCGCAATGTTTGGAATTGCGGCAGTAAGCATCGCCTTCATGCGCATCACTGATTCCGGACAGGTGGCTCGCAACGCATCGGCGAAGCGGGAATCGTTTGTGCAAAGCATGGCGGAGGGATTGCGTGTTCTGCGAAGGGATCGCGCATTATTTGCGATGACGATCATGATCATGCTGTTGTCCGCCGCCTACATGCCGACCGAAACAATTGTTCTTCCAGTGCACTTCGAGTCGATTGGTGACGCATCAGGGCTCGGGCTCACCATGTCGGCGATGGCCGTGGGTGCAATGCTCAGTGCATTCTCCTTTGGTTGGATCGCAAAACGCTTGAGTCGCTATCAAATTCTGTTGACGATCGTGGCCGGAATTGCGATCGGGGTGGTTCCAATGTCCTCGCTTCCGAGCACGACCGTCATGGTGATAGCGGCATTTTTCTTTGGCGCCGCATGGGGACCGTTTAATCCATTGTGGAACACGCTTGTCCAAGCACGTATTCCCGCCGACGCTCAAGGTCGGGTGTACGGGATTCAGATGAGCCTGTTATACGCATCTGCACCAATCGGACAATTGTTGACGGGAGTGGCAATTGAACAATTTGGACTGCGACCCACCTACCACGCAATCGCTGTAATTTTTGTGTTTTTCGCCATCGCAACATTCGCCCTTCCAGTGCTCCATGACCTCAATGCCGACAGTGTGGCTTCGACCTAATACGCACTCCCATGGGTCAATGGTCTATCCTCATATTTGAGAAACGATGATGACAACGACGTCATATCAAACCTATTCGGCGCTTGAAGCAGCCGAACTTCGAATTCGCCAAGCCGGCGAATGGCTGAATCTTGACGACGGTCTCATTGAAACCATCGTTGCGCCGCGACGAATTCTTGAAGTTGCGATCCCCTTTCGCCGCGATGACGGAACCCGCGACCAACTCACTGGCTGGCGAGTGCACCACAACACGACTCGTGGTCCCGCCAAGGGAGGCATCAGATATCACGCTGATGTCACCCGTGATGAGGTCGTTGCCCTTGCCATTGGCATGTCGTTAAAGACTGCGATCATGAACCTTCCCCTTGGTGGCGCCAAAGGTGGGGTGGCTTTTGACCCAAAAATGTATTCACTCAGTGAAATCGAGCGCATCACTCGTCGCTACATCTCAGAAATTGCACCATTCCTCGGACCCGATCGCGATGTGCCGGCACCAGATGTGGGCACCAATGCACAAGTTATGGCCTGGGTTATGGATCAATATTCCACCGGCGTCGGACATGCAGTTCCTGGTGTCGTCACCGGAAAGCCGATCGAACTTGGTGGATCACTTGGTCGGGAATCGGCAACCGGTCGTGGTGTTGTGGAGGTCGCCGAACTTATCTTGCACAAGATGGGCAAATCGCTTTCGGGACAGCGCATTGTGATCCAAGGGTATGGTCAGGTCGGTTCGTGGGCTGCCAAATTGGCTACGGAACGTGGGGCGATCATCGTTGGACTCGCCGATGTTGGCGGGTCCATTCACAACGGCAAGGGTATTGATCTCGGTCGCATCGATGCTGCATTGCGCAGTGGTGCTACAAGCGTCACCGATACTGGTGTCGGCGAAGTTGTCGCTAGGGGAATCAGCGGATCGCGGGAACTATTTGGTCTTGATGCCGATATTGCGATGCCGTGCGCACTGGAAAGTGCCGTCCACGATACGGAAGCATTGTCGATGAAAGCGCGACTTGTAGTTGAAGGCGCCAATGGTCCGCTCACTCCTGCCGCCGACGAAATTCTCGCCGATAAAGGTGTAATCATCATTCCAGATGTACTGGCCAATGCCGGCGGGGTCACTTGTTCATATCTTGAACAGTGCCAAAACTTTGCCCATCTCACATGGGATGAAGATCAAGTGAATGCGCGCGTTACCGATCTCATGCGCGCCGCGTTCAATCGGTTTTATACGTTCGCCGAAGATTCTAAACTTCCGTATCGACTGGCAACCTCCGTGGTTGGAGTTAAGACGATTGCTGATGCCCACCGAATGCGTGGCTTGCACCCGTAATTTCGCGCTACCAACACTTTTTTCGTTTGGGCCCAAATTACGGCAACTCCGTTCCCACATATGGTGAATGGACGACAAAGCACACGAACCATCGAACACCAAAGTCGAATACACATTGACAGAGGCGATCAAACTGTTTGATGATTTGGAAATCGTTCGTGCTCTTCTCGTCGAACTTCGTTACCTCAATCAAGTCGAGAAAATCGAGTTTCAACAGGAATTGGTTTTATCGAATATCGCCAAAGCAATAATGGGAGAATGAAATGACCGAACGCCGGTACTCGCCAGGAACAATCGCACGATTCATGAATGTCACACGTGAAGAAGTTCTCCAAATGGTGGCCGACAAGCAACTCCAGTCGGTCGATGTTTACGGGGTCCCTTACATCGTTGAAGAAGACGCTAATAGGTTGGCAGAAATGCGCTTTGCCGCACGCCAAGACGATACATCGTTGATCTCGTACCGCATTGTTGCCGAGCGAATTGGATGTGAACCAATTGAAGTTTTGCATCGAATGTTTGGGGGCGAGATCCCCTACGTTCGTCAGCGAAGTAGCCTGTACATGACGCCGGAGACTTTCGAAGCACTCGTTCAGCGCTTTGAGCGCAATAAATTAGAAGCGAGCAATAACGCGAGCCTCGCCAACAGGTTTACCGTGACCGAAAATCGGTGATGAAAATGCGCGAGGGTTAACGGCACTGAGATCAACGCCTAGGGCATGTAAGGCAGCTCTCATCACTGGTGGTCTGGCCCGATTTGCCCCGTCGGAAATTTTGATCGCAACTGCGCGACCGTCAGGTAATGCCGCGGCAAATACTCCTTCGGCACCATCTTTTGCCATCAGGCCCTTAATCCCCTGCATGAGCAAGGTCACGTCGCTGTTCGGTCCACCGACCATTTCGGGATGAGAACGCATCGCCAATGACACGGATCCCGCCGGAGTGTTGTCAGATGAAATGGCAATTGACCGATACGCCAGCGCCAGGCCGAGTAGCGACAAAGTGTGGGCTGGCGCACCACAACCATCCACCCCGATATGAACAACCTGTTCGCCAGAAAGTTCGAACATCATCTCCGTAATTCTCTGTTGCAGAGGATGATCAACTTGTAGATACGACACGTCGTGTGGCCAGTCGTTATGCACACATGTCGCAAGCATTCCCGCATGTTTCCCCGAACAATTCATTTGCAATGCCGTACGACCACCACCATGTCGAAGTACCGCTTCGGACGCCTCAGCATTGAGCGGTAAATCCACGGTGTTGCCAAGCGCAATCTCGGTGAGCCTGGCTGTCGCTAATATTTGTCGCGCCGCGGCAAGATGTTCAGGACGGCCATCATGACTTCCACAAACCAGAGCAAGTAGTTGTGGTGGCAACGACAAACCCGCCGAAACCATTGCGGTCGCCTGAATTGGTTTGCAAGACGAACGCGGATAGATAACGACCGACGAATCGCCCAACTCCTGTTCAATTGTGCCGTCTTTTCCGAGAATGACGACCGCACCAAAGTGAAGTGATTCATCTCGCCCGCTGCGGGTGGTGACTGCTAGTTCGACGAACTTGGAATTGAGCGGAGATGTTGGTGTCACGGGTCAGTCCCGAAGGGCTTCAGTGAGCATTAAATGGAACAACTCACTGTTGGCACAAGTCACGACGCGCGCATTAGGTGCCTGATGCAATACTCCTAACGTATCCATCACGACCATTCCTAAAGTGTGGGGGCTCAATGTCTCAATCGTCAGATACAAGTCGCAATATTCGGTAGCGATGTTGCCGTCAATTGCATATGCCATGGCAATCGGATCTGGTAGGTCAAACCCATCGACATGAGTCACGTGGGCGCAAAATTCAACAAGAATTCTTTGAATATCTATGGAGAATTCAGCCAGCCGCGTTCCGATGGCACGAATCTCCTGCGCTTGTGCCGGTGAGACGGTCCCATATTTTCGCGAAATATCCCAACCGACGAATTCAAGATTCATTCCCGACTTCAGTACGATCTCGGCCGCGTGCGGGTCGCACCACATGTTAAATTCAGCCACTGGCGTAACGTTGCCAATATGGTCGGCTGCCGCGCCCATGACAAC
Source organism: Actinomycetota bacterium (assembly GCA_031401235.1). Taxonomy (GTDB): domain Bacteria; phylum Actinomycetota; class Acidimicrobiia; order Acidimicrobiales; family Ilumatobacteraceae; genus UBA3006. The sequence continues at coordinate 52,578 of JANNRJ010000010.1, read as the reverse complement.
ACAACGTCCAATTTTCGCAGGCAGTGCCGGATCACGTTGCAATGCGAGTGCAATATTTGTGAGCGGACCAAGTGTTACCAACGTAAGTTCACCGGCATATGTATTGGCGGCGGCGATTAGTGCATCAATTGCTGTGCCTGCGGATGGAATCCGATCGCGTAAGGGCAAGCCGATATCCCCCATCCCATCAATCCCATGGACAAATTGAGCCGTCGCCAGCTCACGAACTAATGGTTGATCAGCGCCGCTAAAAATCGGAGCAGTCGAGCCACACAACTCGGCCGTATACAGAGCATTCTGAACACCCATATCCAAGGGTACGTTTCCAGCAACTATCCCAATACCGACCACATTGACATCGGGGTGACGTAAGGCGATGATCAGGGCAACTGCGTCGTCGCTCGCCGTGTCGGTATCAATGAAGAAAGGTCGAGCCACGGCTCGCAACCGTAACAGTTTTTACTCATCGTCTACTGTTGATCTTGTGGGGGTAGTTATTCGGCGTGGTCTGTGTTGTCTTGCGCTTATTGTCGTTTCAAGTGCATTTCCTAGTCAGGTACTTGCCGATTCGGACACGAGTAACGACATCTCGAATTCGGCAATACCGTCAAATTCGGCCATGCCGAAATATGTATTTCCATTTTCACGGGTCGCAGTTTCCTATGTGCGCGATCACCTCAATTATCCAGCCACGGATGTTGAAGGGTGTTACGCCAAAGTGCTTGCACCAACTGCTGGCACTATCACCCACACTCGCCGAAAAGATAAGTGGGTGGAGGAGATCGACGATCCAGGCACTCGCGGTGGACTGACGATCACACTTGTCGGCGATGACACCGTGCGGTATTTCTTTTCCCATTTGGGTCGCGTCAAAGTGACCATTGGTCAGCGGGTTGAGCCTGGCGACTGGATAGGTGTGGTGGGATCTTCGGGTAACGCCAGAATTACGCGTTGTCACGTCCACTTTGGAATGTCACGAATCTGCCCGCTTGCGGAAATTAATCTTCTTCAAGGAGAACTGTGGCCATGGAAATACCTCGACGCATGGCGCCAAGGAACTGAACTTTCGCCACGAAAAGCGAAAAACAATCTCATCAATCTTTTCCCCAATCGCTGCACCTCAGCCACAGAGGAATGGCGGGCAAGCACATCACAACGCGATGGCGGTTGATTACTGGACTATATAAGTCCAAGCATGCGCACCGCGTCTCGCTCTTCTTCCAATTCCTTTACAGAAGCATCGATTTTCACTCGGCTTAAATTGTCGATGTCGAGCCCCTGCACAATGCTGTACGAACCGTTTGCACAGGTACATGGAAACGATGAGATCAGTCCGCTGGGAACCCCATAACTTCCATCTGATGGCACGGCCATCGAAACCCAGTCTCCGTCGGGTGTACCAAGTACCCAAGAACGGACATGTTCCATTGCCGCATTGGCGGCCGAAGCAGCAGACGATGAGCCGCGTGCCTTGATCACGGTTGCCCCGCGCTTGGCAACTGTCGGAATGAAAATATCATTCACCCACGCTTGATCGTTCACCAACGTTGCGGCGTTCTTGCCGTCCACCTCACAATTTGCGAGATCAGGAAATTGAGTCGTGGAGTGGTTTCCCCAAATAGTCATCTTCTTGACTGAGGAAACCGGCTTGCCGAGATGTTGAGCCAGTTGCGATATTGCGCGATTGTGATCCAAGCGAGTCATTGCAGTGAACTGCTTCTGATCAATATTTTTGGCGTTGTTCATTGCGATGAGTGCGTTGGTGTTAGCGGGATTGCCAACAACAAGTACTTTGACATCTTTCTTGGCATTGGCACTAATTGCTTGACCTTGAGGCTTGAAGATGCCACCGTTAGCGGCCAGTAAATCAGCGCGCTCCATGCCATCCTTGCGTGGCATCGCACCAACGAGCATGGCAATGTCAGCATCACCAAATGCGATGTTCGGATCATCAGTCAATATGACATCGACAAGTTGCCCAAAAGCACAGTCATCCAATTCCATTTTCACTCCACCGAGCGCGCCAAGTGCCGGAGTGATTTCCAGAAGCTGCAAGATTATTGGCGTAGTCGGTCCCAACATTGCTCCAGAGGCAATTCGAAATAGCAGGCTGTATCCAATTTGTCCCGCAGCGCCGGTAACGGCAACTCTCACTGGTGAAGTCATGGAAAAACCTTACCGTCCGATCGCTTGCATGATGAGATCGGCATATACATCTTGGCCAACTTCGTTGAGATGAATTTCGTCACGGTATAGATACTCCGGATGAGCCTCGGCGATCGTATACCAATCCAGAATCTTCACGTTTCCAAATTCATCGGCCAACGAATTGATCAACACATTATTGGGGTCTTGCCATTCCTTTTCTGGCACATGCGTCGTCAAGAACAACACAATTGGCACATCAGCAAGTGGCACCATAATCGCATCCAATGTCTCTTGACTCACATAATTATTCGTGCCGAGATGAATTATCACAGCTTCCCCGAGCCGATTTACAGACTTCAAAAAATTTGCTATTTCCAAGGCTTGGATAAATGCCCTGCTCTTTACGGCATCTACGGTGATCCCGCGCTTGGTAAGAATGTCGGCTGCACCAAGCATCACCGAATCACCAATGGCGAGTATTTCGATTATTTGCCCATCAAGAACAGTGGTGGTGACCGCCGGATTGGTGGTGGCAACGACGCCCAGTGTGGTCGATGTAATAGTCGTTGAGGTCAACACATTGACTACAACTGTTTCATTGTCTTTGAGGCTCTGGGCGATCTCGTCGAGCTTCACTTCCGCGGTGGCCATACTCACGACAGCAAACACTGGCAGTATTGCTAGTAGAAGTCCGAATGCGAATACACGCCGACGTCGGACTCGATCGGAATCGAGTCGTGAATTTCGGATGTCGTGCCACCAAGCCGAAAATGCTCCCGTCCGCACCGGCATTTCAATAAACCGATAGGACAAAGCGGTGATGATCAGCGCCAGCAACATCAAGCCGCCAAACTCGACTGCATCCAGTGACTTGCCGGCAAAACGTCGATAAAACTGAAATATCGGCCAGTGATAGAGATATAGCCCATACGACCGCTGACCGACCCAACGTAGTATTCCGAGGTTGAGTAGGCGATGAGTAAATCCTTGTCCGGGATACACCGCCGCGGCGATAACGGCAATACTGGCCACACCGAGAATCAGGAATCCACCACGGAACAACAAGTCGTAACCACGACTTCCGCCATCTCCGGTACCTTCAATGACGTTGCGAAACTTCCACATGATCACGGCTAAAGCGGCAATCCCGCCAAGACCTACAACGTCGACACTGCGGCGCAAGTTGGGGTGTCTCGCATGCTGACGTTCCCACGGACGCCAGAACATGGCCAGCGCCGCACCAATTAGAAGTCCACCAGCACGACTGACAGTTCCTAGAAAGAGATAGTCGAGACGGAGCACCGGATGACCGACAAGTGAGAGATAATGCTCAGGCGATAGTTCAACCGTGCCAGCGACTCCGGATTGGTAGACGTTTGCAACATAAATACTGATTGCCACAGACCCGAGCAAAAACAAGAGCCCAACCAAATGCAGATACCGTCGCCCACCTTTTAGCAGAACCAACATCACGAGTGGCCAGACGAAATAAAACTGCTCCTCCACGGCAAGCGACCACAAATGGCGCAGTGGTACGAAACCGAAGGCGCTGAAGTATGACGATCCAACCCAGATTTGAAACCAGTTGAATCCATAAACCAGTGAACCGATTACATCTCCGCGCAATGCGCCCAGGGTGTCGCGTTCAAATATTGAGCAATAGATTGTGACAGCCAGTAACAGTGTCCACAAAGCAGGCAGAAGCCGGCGGGCACGACGCCACCAAAATGCTTTTAGGCTTATTTTTCCAGTAGTCGTCGACTCAGTGACTAGCAGTGTGGTGATGAGATAGCCGCTGATGACAAAGAAAACTTCGACACCAAGAAATCCCCCACCCAGCCACGCCTTATTGGCGTGGTAGATAATTACCGAAATAACAGCGACTGCACGCAGTCCGTCCAGACTCGGTAAATACGGAAGCGAACCTGTTTGTTTCATTGAAAAGCCACTGGTAAGGGTAGTCAGTGGTGCTAGCGAATTGTCTTCACAATTTCAGCCATGAGAGCGCCTGCCTCAGTTGGATTTAGACCGATTTTTACTCCGGCGAAGCGCAATGCTTCCATTTTGCCTTGCGCAGTTCCTCTTCCTCCCGAGACGATGGCACCGGCATGACCCATTTTTTTACCAGCAGGTGCAGTTACTCCGGCTATGTATGCACTCATCGGTTTCGTGACATGCGAAGTGATGAACTCGGCGGCCTCTTCTTCTGCAGAACCTCCAATTTCGCCAATCATCATGATCGCGTGCGTTTCAGGATCGGCCTGAAACTGGGCCAGACAATCAACAAATGAAGTGCCTGGCACCGGATCGCCTCCAATTCCAACACAGGTACTCACACCAATCCCCTGTTGTTTGAGCTCATAGAGCGCTTGATAAGTGAGCGTGCCGGACCGCGACACGATACCGACATTCGGACCCGTGTCAGATGGGAGTAGTGCGATTTCTCCTGCGGTGATGCCGATATTGCACTTACCTGGACTAATAATTCCAGGACAATTTGGTCCAAGTAAACGGGTCATCGGATAGTCGCGTTGCAGAGTGGCAAAAATGCGGGCTTCATCTTGGGCTGGAATGCCCTCAGTGATGCAAACGACAAAATTGATTCCAGCCTTGGCCGCTTCAATAATCGCACCAGGTGCCGCCACCGGAGGTACCGCGATGAACGATGCCGTTGCACCCGTCGCTGCCACAGCGTCGGCGACGGAATCAAACACTGGAATACCTTCAACACTTTGGCCGGCTTTTCCAGGAGTTACTCCTGCCACGACTTGCGTACCGTAATCACGATTTCGCAGTCCATGAAAGCGACCTTGACCTCCGGTGAGGCCTTGAACGATCACCTTGGTCTGTTGATTAACAAAGATTGCCATGATTGGTGTCCTCGACTCTGGGCGTATTACCTTGCGAGTTCGACTGCGGCTCGTGCCGCTTCGAGCATCGTTGGACGTGTCGATAATTGCGACTCTGGGATTCCAGCGTCAACAAGTATCTGATGGCCTTGGCTGGCATTTGTGCCATCGAGGCGAATGACAATAGGCGCCCGCAACTGTACGCGCTGTACAGCCTCGACAATTCCCTTGGCCACCTCATCACCTCGAGTAATACCACCAAAAATATTGATCAAAATGCTTCGTACATTGGAATCCGAGTTGATGACTTCAAGTGCAGCCGTCATCAATTCAGCATTTGCGCCACCACCAATATCAAGAAAATTTGCTGCAGTTCCACCGACTTGATTCACCACGTCAAGAGTGCTCATTGCCAAACCTGCACCGTTGGCGATTATTCCCACCGTCCCATCAAGACCGATGTATTGAAGTTTCTTTTCGCGGGCAAGTTTCTCACGCGGATCAAGTTCTTCAGTGGCGATGTACTCTGCCCATTCCGGATGGCGAAATGCCGCACTGCTGTCCAGGCTCACCTTGGCATCAAGTGCATGAACCTCGCCAGTTGGTTTCAATATCAGTGGGTTGATTTCGGCAAGATCACAATCACCTTTGGTGAAACATTCGTACAGTTTGACCAAAATGTCCGCGACGCCATCCAACGCTCGCTCGGAAATCTTTGCTTCGATTGCTGCTCGACGGGCAGTTTCGATGCTCAGGCCGATGATTGGATTTATATGTAGCCGGACTATGGCAGATGGGTCGTGTGCAGCGACTTCTTCGATTTCGACCCCACCCTGGGCCGAAAGCATTAGTAAATGTTGTTTGGCCGCACGATCCAGAGTGAAGGACGCGTAATACTCTTCGGCAATATCTGATGCGTGCTCGACCCAAACACGTTTGACAATATGACCTTTGATGTTCATACCCAGAATATTTCCGGCATGAAGCCGAACTTCATCGGAATCGAGGGCCAACTTGATGCCTCCGGCTTTCCCGCGACCACCAACTTGTACCTGGGCTTTCACAACGACCGGATATTGCGCGTGATCTGCGGCACTTACTGCTTCGGCAACAGTTGTAGCAATTCCGCCAGCCGAGACCGGAATGTTGAATCGGGCAAAGTACTGCTTACCCTGATATTCAAATAGATCCATATTTCTTCCTTTATGTTCGGGTGCTACGGCGCATTTAGGCTAATGAACGATCTTGAGTCATCGAGAGTCGAGGGTTGTTTCAAGCCATGTACCAATGTCTTGCAATGACGATCCAGGTCCAAAGATTTCGGCGACACCCTGGGCGCGCAATTCGCGGGCATCTCCATCTGGAATCACTCCGCCACCAAAAATAAGGACATCACCCATGTCGCGAGCTCGCAGTTCATCCATCACCCGCTTAAACAGGGTGAGATGGGCGCCCGACAATAGCGAAAGCCCTACGGCATCAACATCCTCCTGCAAAGCGGTTTCGGCAATTTGTTCTGGTGTTTGGTGTAAGCCCGTATAAATAACTTCGAAGCCGCGGTCGCGCAAGGCTCGGGTAATGGTTTTTGCACCCCGGTCGTGTCCATCCAAACCTGGTTTGGCGACGACAACTCGATACATACGATTCACGAATATATGACCTTACGCCCTTTACCCGCACCTGCACCAACTCGACAATGAGTGCGCTTTGGGCTCTAGTCTGCGCCACACTTGACTGATGTCCCCCAACTTGCGATCGCCGTTCCGACGCGCCGTAATTCCGATCATTGGCGGAATTGTATTTTTTGCCGTTTTGTTCGGCATCACCTGGCTTATGGCGGCGTACATCACCAACAACGCCGAAGTGCAGACACAGTCGAACGACCGCACATTCGTTGTGGGCAAAGTCTCGGATATTGCACAGACAATTGCCGAAAATGGACCAGTGCTGTATCCAGACTTGCGAGACCCAAATGGGACCAGATCAATCGTCATCGAGCACATCGGAGACATACCGGCCAAGGGTTGGCAAGTTTATTATGCCTACCCAGCGGATCGAGATTCAACTTGCTTAGTCGAGCAAGTTGAAAGAACTCACACCTTTACCGATTGCGAAGGTCGCACATTGGAAGCAAATCAATTGCAACTTCCCAACGATGTTCGACCAATCGTCGAAAATGGAACGACGTTGCTGATTGATATGCGCGGTTCCTCAACTACATCGTCGTCACCGTAGGTCATCCGCAGGAGTCAGCGTTGGATTTTTTTCAGCGGTGCCCACGCCAGCGAGAGATGTTTGGTGCCTACCGCACTGAAACGTACCGATGCTTCGGCCTTTTCGTTTTGTCCGCGAATGTCGATGATGATTCCTTCGCCAAACGTCGGATGAATTACATCGTCGCCGACCCTGAGGCCGTGCTCACTTGGTTGCGCACGGCCCGATAATCCTGAGCGACCCGCACTGATTGCAGCCTCCACAACGCGATCAGTGAATTCAGAGTTGGAAGAACTTTGTGTTGATCGGTCGGACCGAGGGCGAAAACTGGCGCGACTCGAGTCGATTCCTGAATCAACGCTTCCCTCACGTTCAATGAGCTCGACTGGAATCTCGTCAAGAAATCGTGAAGGCGGATTGTATTGGGAACTGCCATAGAGATTTCGACTCCAAGCATGACTGACCATGAGTTGCTCTTGGGCCCGCGTGATGCCGACATAAGCGAGACGGCGCTCCTCTTCAAGTTCGGTCATGTCGTTGAGGGCGCGATTGTGTGGAAAAATACCTTCTTCCATTCCAACAATAAATACGACCGGAAACTCAAGTCCTTTGGCGGCATGCATTGTCATCAATGTGACATGGTTATCTGAATCGAGTTGATCGGTATCAGACACGAGCGCAACTCGCTCCAGAAATTCATCTACTTGAGTGAATTCACTTGCTACGCCAATCAATTCGGAGACGTTTTCTAGACGGCCAATCGATTCAATTGTGCCTTCGGCTTCGAGTTCCTTCATGTACCCACTTACTTCAAGGGCGTGCTGCAACAACGGTCCTGGACCTTGACCAAGTTGGGCTGACAATTCGTCGATGAGGTTCACGAATTCAGTCAATCCACGAACAGCTTTACCACTTACGCCCGCATCTTTTGATCGACGAATGGCGATCGAGAAACTCACACCGTTGTCGCTGGCATAAGCGTCAAGTTTGGTCACACTGGTTTCGCCAATACCGCGCTTGGGTACGTTAATGATCCGCTTGAGATTGATTTCATCATGTGGATTAGCTGCACATCGCAAGTAGGCCATTGCATCCTTTACTTCGCGACGGTCGTAGAAACGAGTACCGGCAATTATTTTGTACGGCATCCCCGCATAAACAAGAGCCTCTTCCAGCACGCGGCTTTGAGCATTTGTGCGATAGAACACGGCAAAATCGCTCCAGGCGCGGTGTTCATTGTCATGAATTTTCTTCAGTCGGGAAACAACCCATTGCGACTCATCAAACTCATCGTTGGCGAAATATCGAATGATTTTTTTACCGGAATCCTTGTCCGTCCAGAGATCCTTTGGCTTACGTTCGATGTTGTTGGTGATTACTGCATTTGCGGCGTCAAGAATAGTTTGCGTACTACGGTAATTCTGAGCCAATACCACGGTGGTGACTTCGGGGAATGCGTGTTCGAATTGCATGATGTTGCGATAGTCTGCGCCACGAAAGCGATACACCGATTGATCGGTATCGCCCACGACGCACACGTTGTGATGCTCGGCGCCCAACATCAACACAATCTTGTTTTGAGCCATGTTGGTGTCTTGATATTCGTCGATAAGTATGTGCGCAAAACGTTCCTGATACGACTTCAACACATCCGGATTGAGCCGAAACAACCGAACTGTATTCATCAATAGATCATCAAAATCCATTGCACCAGCGTGCTCAAGTCTGCGCTGATACTCACGATAGATTTCGGCGTATTTTTCGTCAAAAATACTGTCAGGGGCAATTGCGGCGTCACGTGGATCGGCAAGTTCGTTTTTCCATAGGCTGATACGTGCCTGCACACCACGTGGTGGAAATCGCTTGGCGTCCAGTCTCAAGTCGCGAATCACGTATCCAATCAAGCGTTGCGAATCCGACTGATCGTAAATCGAAAAAGATTTGGGGTACCCAAGGAGATCTGCCTGTGCGCGAAGAATTCGAACACAGGCCGAGTGGAATGTGCTCACCCACATTTGATTTGCAACAGGACCGACTAGGGCGGCGACTCGCTCACGCATTTCTTTAGCGGCCTTGTTGGTGAAGGTGATCGCCAGGATGTGCATTGGGTGCGTACCTTGCGATATGAGATAGGCGATGCGCTGCGTAAGTACTCGTGTTTTACCAGACCCGGCACCGGCAACAATCAATAGCGGTCCACTTGGGTGGATTACCGCATCTTGTTGGTCGGGGTTGAGCCCCGACAGATCAAATGGTCGTTGAGTTTGGCCCGATGGCACGAATTAGGCGCGCTGCAAGATGCGCACTGGCAACTTACGCGGTCCACGAACCTGACCGAGACTCCAGGTGACGGCGCTCGGATCGGCTAGTTCGAAGTCAGGGAACCGAGCAATGAATTCTTCAACCGCAATCCGCAATTCGAGTCGGGCCAAGTTTGATCCGAGACATCTATGGATCCCCAAACCGAATGCCGCGTGTCGGTTTACCTGTCGATCAATAAGTACTTCATCTGCATTTTCAAATACATCGGGATCGCGATTGGCGGCTGGAAATGGTAACAGGACCGCATCAAGCCGTTTTACGGGACAGCCATTGATTTCAGTGTCTTTGATCACCATCCTGGCCATGGTCACGGGTGCGTACGCCCGAAGAAATTCTTCAATCGCTGTTGGCATAAGAGCCGGTTCGTTTACGAGTCGATGGCGGTCATCCGCATCGCCGGCGAGATGCCAAAGCGCCGAACCGATTGCACTCCATGTCGTGTCAATTCCAGCCACGAGCAGCAAAATAATCGTGCCGGTGACATGAGCCGGACTGAGCGGTTGATCGTATATTTTGGCATTGAGCAAGAACCCAATGAGGTCGTCCTTGGGGTTGGCAATGTGATCCTGAACATGCTGATACAAGTATGCATCGAGTTTTTGAAAACCCTCCTTTCGCTCGCCGAACTCGGCACCAACAGCTTCAAGCACTAGGTGCACCGTTTCACGGAAGTAATCACTGTCTTCGAGAGGTAAACCAATCATTCGAGCAATGACATTGACTGGAATGTGTTGGGCGTAAGCAATTGCTGCGTCAAAAGTTGGCGTGTCACCTACTTTGTCAAGCAACTCGCGACAAAGCCGACGAATTTCCGGTTCCCATTGGTCGATCACTTTTGGGCTGAATGCCGGCAACAAGACACGTCGGGCATCGTGATGAAAAGGTGGGTCGGAAGTGATCGGTGGGGCGCCGCCAATCGGAGCGAGCGATTCAACATCGTCGTTACGAGGAGCATTGGACACCACTACTACTTCGGATGAATAATGTTCGGTGTCGTAAGCAATGGCCGAAATATCAGCGTGGCGTACGGGCAGCCACACTCCCCCGTAGCGATCCGAATGGGCAACCGGGCACTGTTCACGTAGCTCGTCCCAAATCTCGTAAATGTTGGCGTTATAGGAAGGATGGGCATGGTCAAAGTCGGTTTGCCAATCGCCAACAGGCGCAACGATTGGATCATGGGGGCGATGCGTGGTATCGGTCATCGAATTACTCCGTAAGTTGAATGGCGAATTCGGGGCAATTGGCGGCCGCAAGTCGAGCTTTGTCAACCAATTCGGCCGAAACAGTGCCGTCGCCAACTTCGTGGGCATTGCCCAAGTCGTCGACATCGAATAATTCGGGGGCGAGAGCAAAACAACGATTATGACCTTGGCATTTTTCGGTGATTACCTTGACACGCATGGCTGAATCTTACTAGCCGGTAGTGCAGACTTTCCCCTCGTGGAAGATTCACAAAAGAATTGAAACAGTGGCCGACTGACTAATCTCCACCTATGCAAATGCACGCAGCCACGGTGTGGGAAGCCATCGCTGATGTGGTCGGTGATGCGCCGGCAGTAGCTCACGGCAGCACCCAACGAAACTGGAGCGAATACGACATCCGAGCGGCCCGTTTGGCGACGGCTTTTGTCGAGGCCGGACTTGAACCCAATAGCAAAATCGGGATATTTCTTTACAATTCGAATGAATATTTGGAAACACAGTATGCGGCATTCAAGATGCGTGGCGTTCCTATCAATGTCAATTATCGCTACCTCGATGATGAGTTGTACTACTTGCTCGATAATGCCGATGCCGAGGCTTTGGTATTTCATTCATCACTTGCAGATCGGGTCTCGCGGGTAGCCGAACGCCTGCCGAAATTGCGGCTGCTAATTGAAGTTGACGACGCAGACAAAGACAACGATATAAATTCTGCCGAACGCGTTTCTGGGTCCCATAAATATGAAGAAGTCATCGCGGCACACCAACCGATGCCTCGAATTAACCGTAACGATGATGACATCTACATGCTCTACACCGGCGGCACAACCGGCATGCCAAAAGGTGTGATGTACTCGTTGGGTTCGCTTACCGAATCGTTTATACGCAGCGGATATCCTCTAGCGGGACTGAGCATTCCCACGTCGGCTCGCGATATCGCCCCGGCGATCAAGGCTCTTCATGATGCGGGAAACGCACAGATTTCAATTCCAGGATGTCCACTGATGCACGGAACCGGGATGTGGCTCGGAGCGATGTTTGTGCACTTTGCAGGCGGCTCGGTAATCAACCTCGAGCAGCGAAGTTTCGATGCGCACGAGATGTTTCTAGTTGCCCAAAATAAACGGGCCACCAACCTTGTGGTGGTTGGTGATTCATTCGTAAAACCAATGATTCGAGCACTTGACGAGGCGGCGAACGCCGATCGGCCTTATGACACGTCACGTGTGAAACTGATCATTTCCTCAGGGGTGATGTGGACGAACGAAGTTAAACAACAGCTGCTCGAGCGCATTGAGCAAGCAATTTTGTTGGATGCCATGGGCAGCACCGAAGGCGGAATGGGCTCGAGTATTTCGATGAAGGGTGCTACATCAGCCACGGCAAAGTTCATACAGAACCCGACAACAAAGGTGTTCGCTGAAGATGGTCGAGAAGTACTGCCGGGTTCAGGTGAAATCGGAATGGTGGCGGCAGGTGGGAATGTTCCGCTTGGATACTACAAAGATCCGGAAAAGTCGGCGCGAACGTTTCGGGTCATTGACGGTAAGCGATACTCATTTCCCGGTGACATGGCGATGATAGCCGAAGATGGATCGCTCATTTTGTTGGGACGAGGTAGCCAGGTGATTAATACTGGCGGCGAGAAGGTCTTCCCAGAAGAAGTTGAAGAAGCGGTGAAGCGAATTAGCGGAGTGTTGGACTGTCTCGTAGTTGGTATCGCCGATGAAAAGTTCGGTCAAGCCGTTACGGCCGTGGTGTCGCTAACTCACGATGGAACACCTGATGCAGAAGCGATAATTGCTGGTGTCAAGAGCGGCTTGGCAGGCTACAAGACCCCAAAACGAGTGGTGTTTGTGAGCAAGATTCCGCGCGCCGCAAACGGCAAAGCCGACTATGACGAAGCAAAAAAACTGGCGTTAGTCGCGCTGTAACTTCTGGCGCAAAAATTCGATTACCTTGGCAACTCCTTGTTCCTGTCGTTGCTCGGTAAGAACAGAGTGATCACTTTTAGCAGTCGAAGGAAATTCAACGGCGATGAATGCGTCACCGAGCAATGTTCGCAGGGTTTCGAAGCGAGTGCCGACAAGTTTGTCTTGATCAAATCGCAAGCCGAGGACTTGACATCCAGCGACCGCACGTTGAGCTATGGCATTTTCATCGTCGGATGAAAGTCCTAGATTGGCGCCGCGCGCCTTGCCAAACGAAAATGGTAACGATGGTTGCGACAGCACCGGCGCAACCATGATCTCATCCACCATCATGCCGAGGGCGAAACCACCGCTGAAACACATTCCCACTGCACCCACTCCGACTCCACCAACTTGGTGATGAAGGTGTTTAGCCAGGGCTCGGAGCCAATTGATCACAGGCGACGTTTTTCCGATGGCCATAGTTGTGAATTCGCGGGATATGCAGATCTTTAAAATTGATGCTCCCATATAGCGACCGCTTGGATTGCGACCTACTTCGCCCACAAGAAGTGGCATCACGACGGTGAAGCCAGCGTCGACAATATCGTTGGCAAAGCGCTCAACGGTTGGTGTGATTCCTGGAATTTCGTGGACAACAACTACGCCTGGACCGCTTCCCCGTTGATAAGTGGGATGAGTAATTCCGGCTGCGGTAAACGAAATCATCGTCCAGCCAGTCAAGATTTGGTTATTCATCGTGAGGTTCCAGTAAGTGCAAGGAGTGCGGTCGTGGCAAGATCCTCGGTGCCTTGCTTGAGTGCCGCCAAGTCAAGTGTGCTGTCGCCCATCGCACCATATAGATATCGTGCGTACACTCCTTCGCTGACAATCGCCAGACGCCAAGCCGCAAATGCGCGATAAAAAGCGATATTTGTCAGATCACGACCTGTGCGTGTTGCATAGCGATGCACTATTTCGTCATAGGTTGGGAAGCCCGGCGCACCAGTTGGATCATTGTGCCGGCCCGGACCTGTACCTGGATCTGTCCAATAGACGCCAAGATGCCCCAGATCGGCGAGCGGGTCGCCAAGTGTGCACAACTCCCAATCCAGGACAGCCGTGATGTTTCCAGTTGCGATATCGGTCAGGCAATTGCCAAATCGGTAGTCACCATGAGCAATGGACACTCCCATCTGTTTGGGGATTCGCTCCCGCAACAGGCGTTCGGCAAGTTCAACAGCCGCGAATTCGCGCGTCTTGGATTGGTGCCATTGTGCCGACCATCGTTTTAATTGACGCTCAATGTATTCGGTGCGCTTGGCTAAATTTCCTAGGCCAATGGCATCAATGTCTACTTGGTGCAATTCGGCGAGCACATCAATCAAGTTTTCGCTGGAAGTTTGCCGCAACTCGAATGTTAGTTTCTCAGCGCTCTCTGGCGAATCAAGCACCGCCCCATTGACAAAACTCATCACGTAAAACGGTGCTCCATTAACTACTTCATCGACGCATAAACCCAGCGCACGAGGAACCGGGACCTGTGTCTTGCCGACCGCGGAAATTATTTTGAATTCGCGAGCCATGTCATGTGCGGTGGCAAGTACATGGCCAAGCGGTGGACGACGTAGCACCACGGTGAATCCTGTGCTATCGACGACTCGATAGGTGAGATTCGATCTTCCACCTTCAATGGGGAAGTATTCAAATGGCGGACTAAGACCTTCAATGTTGTCGACAAGCCAGCGCGAGACGCGAGTCGTATCGATGCCAATGACATCAACCTGTGACGAATTATCGCTTCCCGACATGTCACGACGCTACATCGTGAATATGTTTGTGGATCTGTTTTGTTTAACCGGGACGAGCCACTCCAACGACGCGCGACCAGTACACGGCACTGATTTTCACCACGTCGCCAGTTCGGGGTGAAGAGACCATTTGACCGTTGCCGACATACATTCCAACGTGAGAAATCGGGTAATACGAGAAAATCAAATCGCCTGGCTGGGCGGCGGCCGTTGGAATTTTAGTAAGAGCGGCGTACTGATATCTAGATGTCCGCGGAATGCCCACACCGGCAACTCCCCACGCAAACGAGGTGAGTCCAGAGCAATCAAAAGCCACGCCAGGTGACTTAGCTCCAAAGGAATAGCGCACACCCAACTGCGAAAGGGCTGCTCGGACCGCAACACCAGCCCGCGACGACGGAGGTGCAATGTTGGCAAACTTGATTCCCTTAAATTTGGCCGCTTCGGATTGGGCTGCGGCAAGTGCGGCCGATTCGCGACGTTGACGCTCCGACTGGAGAAGGGTACCCAGAGTTCGTGTGGCTTCCGCTTGACGCTGCGTGTAGACAGACTCAAGTGCTTGGGCCGCATCAAGACGCTGTGCAGAATAGTCGGCGACACGAGACGCCTTCTTACGTTGCGATTCGAGAACTGATCTTTCCTTGGCGATGTCGTCGATCAATGCTTGCAATGAATCGGTATTACCGGCTCCGGCGTTGAGCGCCACCGAGGTGAGATATTTCTTGCTCACTGAATCAGTGAGTCCATTTGTGGAACTCAAAATGCCTGACAGCGAGTTTGACATTCCGCCACTGACAAACGACTTCATCGCCACAGCTCGTAGATCTTTCTGCATCGCGGCGAGTTCAATTTCCTTTTCGCTGATGCGCTTTTCGGTCGCAGCGATCTCAATTACCAGATCCTCTTGATCGTTCACCGCTTGGGCGTAGGTCTCAGCGAGTTGGTCGATCTGCTGGCCAATGCGGTCCAGTTCGTCGATGATCGCGTTTACCCGCTGCTGTTGGTCGCTGGAACCACCCCCGCCGGTTTGCGGGGCCGCTTGGGCCATGATCGGGCTCAACCCCACCGTCACCACAGTGGCCAGAGCTAAGGCAACCGCTAGACCACGGGCGTTACGAGAAAGACGCCCAACGGCGTAGGAGACCATGATTGAAGCAGTTTACCTATTATTACGGTTATGTTGCAGCAGCCCGCAAACCCTTACCCATGTTGCTATTGGGACTAGGGATTATTCCCACTCGATGGTCCCGGGGGGCTTGGAGGTGATGTCGTAGGCGACGCGGTTTACTCCCGCGACTTCGTTGATAATCCGCGAGGCCATCTTCTCCAGCAAGTCATAGGGCAGGCGCGCCCAGTCGGCAGTCATCGCGTCTTCGCTGGTTACGGCACGGATAATGATCGGCCGCCCGTAGGTGCGCTCATCGCCCATCACCCCCACGGTCCGAATATCAGCGAGCACGGCAAACGCCTGCCAAATTTCTCGTTCCAGACCGGCCAGTCGAATCTCTTCGCGCACGATCGCATCGGCTTCTTGGAGGATTGCCACTTTATCCGGTGTCACTTCGCCAATAATGCGCACTCCCAAACCCGGTCCAGGAAACGGCTGACGCCACACGATTTCGTCGGGCAGGCCCAGTTCTGTACCCACTTTACGGACTTCGTCTTTGAACAAACTTCTCAACGGTTCGACAAGGATCAAACTCATATCTTCGGGCAAGCCACCCACATTGTGATGGCTCTTGATTACTGATGCGGTTCCGTCGACGCCGCCACTTTCAATGACATCTGGATACAACGTACCTTGTACCAAGTACTTGGCGTCAGTGATTCCGCCGGTGTGTTGTTCAAATATTCGCACAAACAATTCACCAATCGCCTTGCGCTTGGTCTCAGGCTCTTCGATGCCCTTCAAACACTCGAAGAACTGCACTCCGGCATCCACATGAATGAGTTCAATTCCGAGATGTCGATGAAATGTCTCAACCACTTGCGCACTTTCATTTTTGCGCATCAGACCGGTATCCACATAGACGCAAGTGAGTTGCCCCCCGATTGCTTTGTTTACAAGTGCCGCAGCCACTGCAGAATCAACACCGCCCGAAAGTCCACAAATTGCACGCTCGGTGCCAACTTGGTTACGTATCGCTTGCACCTGAGTATCAACAATCGACGACATCGTCCAATTTCGTTTGGCACCTACGAGCCGATGCAGAAATTGCTCGATGATCTCCTGACCAAATTGGGTATGGCCAACCTCTGGGTGAAACTGAGTGCCCCAGATTCTTTGTGAACTATTTTCAATTACGGCCATCTTCGCATCGCTGGTTGATCCGGTTGCTATGAATCCAGGTGGCAACTCGGCGATGGCGTCAAAGTGACTCATCCATACGTCCAGCTTTGTGGGGACGGTATCCGGCAAAAGTGATGATTTGGAACCCGCCGCACGAGTCAACGCGGTGCGACCGTATTCACCGCGCCCGCCACGAGCAACCGACCCACCTAGCTGTTGAGCGATGAGTTGGCAGCCGTAGCAAATACCAAGAATTGGGATCCCCAGTTCGTAAATCTTGGGATCAAGTCGCGGTGCCCCGTCGACATGAACACTTTTGGGGCCACCCGACAAAATGATCGCGATCGGTGCCCGCTTGGATACTTCAGCGGCACTGATCCGGTGAGGAACAATTTCTGAGTACACCTGTGCTTCACGAACTCGACGAGCAATGAGCTGGGCGTACTGAGCACCAAAATCCACGACCAAGACGGTTTCCCCGACATTTGGCGACGGTGATGATATTGCCGTCATAGTGACAACAGACTGTAGTTGGCGAGTGGCGTTTCGACTCGGAAGATGTGACGATAGGGGGATGAAAATTCTGCGATCAGCCGTTGTTGCTATTGCCGTCACAATTGTCGGTCTAGCAATTCCAGTATTCGCTGTATCTGCAATGTCAGATTCGGGATCTGAAAGCGGCGCCAATACCACCACTCAAACCTCAATTTACACCTACAACCTTCCCGGAAATGTCAGTGATTGCATTGGGCTTTACCCAAAACCAAACTGTGGGACCGAACCGCAACTCTCAGGTGACCGTGGTGGAGTGATGCAATATGTCACTTTTGGAGTAATCATCATTGGACTTATCATCATTATGACCGTGATTGCACGAAGTGTTATTCGCACCGATCGCATCAAAAATGACAACTAACCTCACCGTGTGAATTCCCATCGGCGACTAATCGGCATTGCACTTGCCCTTGCCAGCGCCTCGTTATATGGCATCACACCGTATTTCGTGAACATTGCATTCGATCATGGCACCGACCCATTTGGATTGATGACCGCCCGTTACATCATTGCTGCGGCGGTCCTTGTCATCATTCGACTGGTACGCCTTCCCCGCACACCGTGGCCATCTCGTCGCACGTTTGTACATCTTTTTCTGTTGGGCGCAATCGGACTGTACCTGAATAGTGTCTGTGTGTTTAGTGCTCTCGACCTGATGGATAGCGGTCTCGTCATGGTGCTTTTCTATTTCTATCCAATCGTCGTTGTGTTGCTGTCATGGTCACTACATGGACACAAGCCTGACCGCGTCATTTGGTTATGTCTGGCGTTAACAGTTGGTGGGGTTGCGCTGAGCGCAAGCGATGTATCAGGTGGTGCGATTGGTGGAGTGGTTTTGATCATTGTTGGCGCATTTACATATGCAATTTATTCCGTGATTGGCTCACGTGTGATGCCACAAACCAATGTGATTACTGGATTGCTCATCGTTTTGTTTGGGGCCGCATGTTCATTTACCGCAGTGTGGTTAATCAATCCACCCGGAATGCCCACGACACTGCCGGACAATATTGCAAGTTGGTTGAGTGTCATTGAGATTGCAATTCTCGGAACAGTGGTCGCGATGGGATTATTTTTTGCCGGAATGAATCGAATCGGTGCGGGCAAGAGCGCAGTGACACAGACGTTTGAAGTGCTTGTCACCGTGACTATGGGGTTAATTTTTCTCAGCGAATCACTCACTCTTCGACAAGTTATTGGGGCGGTGCTCATTTTGGGAGGCGTCATCCTTTTGGCTCTGCGAGAAGCCAAACGAGCCGATCTTCCGACAGCTCAATTGCACGTATAGGATTGGATTAGAAATTCATAACTTCTTGCAGGGTTGGGTGAAATCCCCTACCGGCGGTTACAGCCCGCGACCCTCACGAGCAATCGTGAGGCTGATCTGGTGAAATTCCAGGGCCGACGGTCAGAGTCCGGATGGGAGCAAGAAGACGTGGGTAACGCCTCATTTAGAGGCGTTGTTTCCGTCGTCCCCGCTTCCATTGCTGCTGTGAAGTGTGATCGACAGGAAAGCGACTTCCAGTGACCACGACCGACGAACAGGCAATGCAACTTGCGGTGGCTACCGCGGCTCAAGCTCGCCTGCGTAGTCGTCCCAATCCGTGGGTCGGTGCGGTAATCACTTCGACTAGTGGTGTAATTGCTACCGGCGCCACTGAAGCACCAGGTGCGGCTCATGGCGAAATCGTGGCGTTGCGTGCAGCCGGTGACCGTGCTCGCGGCGCCACCTTGTACACCACCTTGGAGCCCTGTCATCACGTTGGTCGCACCGGTCCGTGTACGAAGGCGATCATTGACGCTGGAATCTCACGGGTCGTCGTTGGAGTTGTCGATCCCGATGAGCAGGTCGCCGGCCGCGGCATTGCTGACTTGCGCCAAGCTGGAATTTCAGTTGATGTTGGGGTGTGTGCCGACGAAGTATCAGATCAACTCGCGCCGTACTTGCACCATCGTCGCACCAAGCGACCGTTTGTCATATTGAAAATGGCAAGCACAATCGACGGACGCACCGCCGCGGCCGATGGCACCAGCCAGTGGATTACGGGACAAGATGCCCGACGACGGGTGCACGAATTACGCGCTGAAAGCGATGCAATTCTTGTCGGGGCCGGAACTGTACGCGCCGATGACCCGTATCTCAACGTACGCGATGTCACAGGCGCATCGCCTCGACGAATTGTCTTGGGCAAAATTGACTCTGGTGCTCATGTTCATCCGTGCCTGGAGTACAGCGGTGAACTCGCCACCCTGCTTGACACACTCGGCAGTGAGGGCGTCCTACAACTCCTCGTTGAAGGTGGACCACGCGTCGCGGCTTCGTTTCACAATCAGGGGTTGGTGAACCGTTACATCATGCATATTGCTCCGGCAATCGCTGGCGGCGATGATGCCCAACCGTTGTTTCGCGGTCCTGGCGCCCGCACGATTGCCGAAATCTGGCGCGGACGAATCGTCACAGCGACACGACTAGGCGACGACCTTGAAGTCATTTTGGAACCACTTATCGAGGCAACATCCGCATCTATCGAAGGACGCTCATGAGCACAACGCAGACAACACTTGCACCTATTGAGGACGTCATTGCCGCAATTGGCCGCGGCGAAATGGTGGTGCTCGTCGACGATGAAGACCGTGAGAACGAAGGCGACTTGATCATGGCTGCCGAGTTCGCCACGCCAGAAAAGATTGCCTTTATCGTGCGTCATACCTCGGGGGTCATCGTCACACCACTTACCGCCGAACGTTGCGACGAACTGCGTTTGCCATTGATGGTCGATAACAACACTGAGAGCCACCGCACCGCCTTTACGATTTCAGTCGACCTTCGACAAGGCACCACCACCGGAATTTCGGCTGCGGATCGTGCCGCCACCCTGCGCGCCCTTGCCGACCCGTCCGTGCCACACAGCGCCTTTTCCCGACCTGGTCACGTCTTTCCTCTCCGCTCTCGTGAAGGCGGCGTGCTTAAGCGTGCCGGACATACCGAGGCCGCCGTTGATCTTGCCCGGCTCGCCGGGTGTCAACCTGCCGGAGTTATCTGCGAAATCCAAAACGATGACGGGACGATGGCACGACTACCTGACTTGCACAAGTTCTGTTCCACACATGGACTACTGCTGTCGTCAATCGCCGAGCTCATCACCTATCGCCGTCGACACGAGCGACTCGTTGAGCGAATGGGTTCGGCAAGTGTTCCCACCAATTGGGGAACATTCACTTGCATCGCCTATCGCAGCACGGTGGACGGTATTGAGCATCTCGCATTTGTCAAAGGCGACCTCAGCGATGGTGCCCCTGTTCTCACTCGAGTACACAGCGAATGTCTCACCGGTGACGTGTTTGGAAGTAAACGCTGTGACTGCGGTTCACAACTTGCCGTGGCGATGCAGCGAATCAATGACGAAGGTCGCGGTGTTGTTGTTTACCTGCGCGGACATGAGGGCCGCGGAATTGGAATCGGTCACAAGATTCGCGCCTACTCGTTACAAGATGAGGGCTTCGATACCGTGGATGCCAATACCAAACTTGGCTTTCCCGTGGATAGTCGCGAGTACGGAATCGGCGCTCAAATCTTGGCCGACTTGGGGGCCCATGAGTTGCGGCTGATTACAAACAATCCAGCCAAGTACGGCGGAATTGCCGGCTACGGATTGAAAATTGTTGAACGTGTGGCGATCAACACCGATACGACACCGGAGAACGAGTCTTACCTACGAACGAAGCGTGACCGGATGGGACATGTGTTTGACGGATCAGATATTCACCAAACACCCCAAGGAGTGCAACAATGACCGTTTTTGAAGGACAACACACGGGCACTTCGCTAAGCGTGGGAATCGTCTGTTCGCGTTTCAATGAATTCATCGTCACGGGATTACTCGATGGGGCCATGCGTGGACTGCGCAACTGCGGCGTGAGTGATACAAGTATCGATGTTGTGTGGGTTCCTGGTGCCTACGAGATTCCTCTTGCCGCCCGCACGATGGCACTCAGCGGTCGTTACCACGCTTTGATCGCGCTTGGAGCGGTCATTCGCGGTGAAACTGCTCACTTTGAATACGTGGCGGGGCCATGTGCAGATGGTGTGGCCCAAGTTCAACTGGAGACAGGAATACCGATTGGGTTTGCTGTGCTGACAACTGAAAATGTAGAACAAGCGGTCGAACGCTCCGGCCCTGCTGCCGGCAACAAGGGCGAAGAGGCAGCAATTGGGGCGATCGAGATGGTCAATGTTTTGAAAGCGATTGGCCACAAGAACTAGTCGGTTACTCATTCTTTGATGATGTGCGCATTCACACATCTATGTAACAACGCATTGGGCGTTGCACATAGAAAGCGGATGCGATGGGCTTTGGCCTCAGCATGCTCGTTACGGTCACGAGCATTCTCACAATAAACGAGTCGGCCCTTGCCAATTCACCCCGTCCAAATCCAAACGACACAGCCACAATCGACTATGTGCTGTTCGAACTCGATCTAAACATGTTTGTCCGGCAACGATCAATGCTGCGCCGAACTTACCCCCAATTGATCTGGACTACCGATGGGTGCTCGGCACCAGTTGTGGGTGAATCTGGCCGATCATTCAATTTTCGAGATGCCTGTATCCGCCACGACTTCGGCTATCGCAATTACAAGGCCCGCGAAATGTTCACTACAGACTCGCGTGCGCGCCTTGATGAGCGATTTCGCCAAGATTTACACACTTTGTGTGCGCCAAAAGTACGTACTTTCAAAGTGAGATGCGCGGCCTGGGCGGAGATTTTCTTCGCGGCTGTTAGAACAGCTGGAGGCCCGTAGCGATCTACTTAGGTGGCGAGTGCGACCGATAAAAGTTGATACAACATATTCCCGGTGACACCCCAAATCGTCTCATCATCCAAATGGAAAAAATGTAGACAATACTCACGTGACGGAGTTCCCCAAAATTCTTCGGAGTATGTGTCTGGACGAATCAAGTCGATAAGTGGAACACTAAACACTCGTTCAACTTCGGCATTGCGTACTGTCAGCGACGGTTTGTCTTGTAAACGTGCAACCACCGGGACAATGTGGCTGTTACTGACAAGTGTTGTCGTTGGATTCAATTGTCCGACGATTTCAACACGGTCAGGCGACAAGTTGATTTCTTCGTGGGCTTCGCGTAGAGCGGTATCCACTGCCCGCTCATCGATGTCAATACGACCGCCAGGAAACGAAACCTCACCTTTGTGATTGGTGAGTTGTTGTGACCTTCGAGTGAGCACAACTTCGGCGCCTTCGTCACCTTGAAACAATGCGACCAGCACCGCCGATGCTTTGGCGTTTTCTGGCGGTGGTAAATGAATCAGAGTTGTGCTGTATTGGATAACTTTTTCGATTACTTGATCAACCGAGCGGAGCGCAGACACATCAATTCCGTCAAAGCGGTGATCGAGTCGGACTCGAAATTGCGCTGGTCGAGAAATGACTTGATCGCCTCCCGGACGCCGATCACGACCGATACTCTCCATGATCAAAATGCTGTTGCTCTTTACGCCGAAGGTTTCCAGCCGCTGTCAATCAGTTGTTTGATCACGTCGGCGAATCCGGCGGTTTTCATGTTTGCCAGGGTCTTGCCGGGCTGTTCCTCGCCGCGCTCCCATGTCTGCCATGCAAGTTGAATCTTTTCCATATCAGGCGCCGGTTGATCAAAACTCATCCCCGTATTCTACCGACCGAATTCTACTGACGGTCTGCGCCTCGCTTGGCAAAATTAGTTCCCAAACTAATGACGGCAAGAACGAGTCCCACTCCAATCAGGGCAAGACGACCGGTGGCACCAGTATCGAGAATTACAGCCGAGATCAGACATCCGACGATGATTAGCCAATCAATCAGACGATGCACCCCTCGACTCAACAACTTGAATGCGCTCATCGCTCCGTCGGCCACGGCAGCATTGAGTAGCAAGGCAACTCCAAATAGAACCGGCACGAGAGGTTTGTCAATCTGGGCCGACATCACGAGCAACAGGATGGCGATCGCATATTCAACGAGTTGATGGAGCCAAAAACCTCGACCTTGTGATGCCATATCACGCCATCATATTTGATTTGCTACCTGATCCCGAAATAGATCGCTTAAACACAAAGTCCCGAGTCGTGAGACTCGGGACTTTGCAACTTCGTAAGTTGTAGCGGGTTGTTACATCATTCCCATTCCGCCACCAGGCATGCCGCCGCCTGCCGGAGCAGCGTTCTTCTCTGGCTTGTCGGCGACGAGACACTCTGTGGTGATTACCAAGGCGGCAATCGACGCAGCATTTTGTAGCGCTGCACGAGTGACCTTGGCTGGGTCGATGATGCCGGCCTTGACGAGGTCGACGTATTCGCCGGTTGCGGCATTGAGGCCAACATTGCCCTTCTCCGATTCAATCCGTTGGATGGCCACGGCTCCTTCGATTCCGGCGTTGTCGGCAATATAACGAGCCGGCGCGGTGAGTGAGTCGTACACACTTCGTGCACCGGTTGCTTCGTCGCCACTCAGCGACTCAACTACGGCGAGCACTGATTGACGCGTGCGAATGAGTGCCACGCCGCCGCCGGCCACGACACCTTCTTCAATTGCGGCGCGTGTTGCCGAAACTGCATCTTCAATGCGATGCTTCTTCTCTTTGAGTTCGACTTCGGTGGCGGCGCCGACCTTGATCACGGCAACTCCACCAGCGAGCTTGGCCAGACGCTCTTGCAACTTTTCACGATCCCAATCAGAGTCGGTGTTTTCAATCTCTGCTTTGATCTGATTGATTCGGCCAGTCACATCTTCTTTCTTGCCACCACCATCTACGAGAGTGGTGTTGTCCTTGGTGATGATCACACGCTTGGCACGACCGAGCAAGTCGAGCGAGATGTTCTCCAACTTGAGACCAACTTCTTCGCTGATGACCTGACCGCCAGTGAGTACAGCCATGTCTTGCAGCATCGCCTTGCGACGATCGCCGAAGCCTGGTGCTTTCACTGCCGCACTATTGAATGTGCCACGAATCTTGTTGACGACGAGTGTGGCGAGGGCTTCACCTTCGACATCCTCAGAAACGATCAACATTGGGCGACCTGTCTTCATCACTGCCTCGAGCAATGGCAACATCGACTGGACCGTGGAGATCTTGCCGGCGTTGTACAAAATGTACGGGTCTTCAAGAACCGCTTCTTGACGATCGGCATCGGTGACGAAGTACGGCGAGAGATAACCCTTGTCGAACTGCATACCTTCTGTGAATTCAAGTTCAGTGCCGAAGGTGTTTGACTCTTCTACGGTCACAACACCGTCTTTGCCGACTTTGTCGATGGCATCGGCGATGACTTTGCCGATTGATGCATCGGCGGCCGAGATGGTGGCGACGTTGGCGATGTCGCCCTTGTCGTCGACATCTTTGGCTTGAGTCTTGATCGATTCAACGGCTGCGGCGACGGCCTTTTCAATGCCACGCTTCAGACCCATTGGGTTTGCGCCGGCCGCGACGTTGCGCATGCCGTGTTGGACCATGGCTTGGGCCAGCACTGTGGCTGTGGTGGTGCCGTCACCGGCAACATCATTGGTCTTGGTGGCAACTTCTTTGACCAATTGCGCACCCATATTCTCGAACGGGTCGTCAAGTTCAATTTCTTTGGCAATTGACACACCGTCGTTGGTGATCGTTGGAGCACCAAACTTCTTGTCCAGAACGACGTTGCGGCCTTTTGGACCGAGGGTTACTTTGACCGCGTCCGCAAGCTTGTTGACACCAGCTTCGAGCGCGCGACGCGCCTCTTCATTGAATTTCAATTGTTTTGCCATTTTGTATCCGTTCCTTTTCTATAAAGATTTTTGACGACTATTTGAAAACTATTTGCTGACGATCGCAAGTACGTCGCGACTGGTGAGGATGAGCAAATCATCGCCCTCATGAGTTACTTCGGTGCCGCCATACTTGGAGTACAAAACGGTGTCTCCAACTTTGATGTCCAAAGGTGAATGCTTACCGGTGTCATCGCTCCAGCGTCCTGGTCCAACAGCAAGAACGGTGCCTTGCTGTGGCTTTTCTTGGGCCGTGTCAGGAATCACGAGACCAGATGCGGTACGTTCCTCGGCGTCATTTGGCTTGACAACAATGCGGTCGTCTAGGGGCTTCAGTTTCATATGGTGAGGTCCTCCATGAAGCGTGAACCGTTGGTTCACGCGGTTTTATGAGCTGTACTGGCTGGATTCTTGCTGTTAGCACTCTAGGAGTGCGAGTGCTAATGATACGCCCCTAACGGCCTGATTTCCAACCAGCGCCTACCTCAGAAGCAAGTTCGCCGACCAATCCAAGGGGCAGGCCAATGACTGTGCCAAAGCTTCCTGCAATCCGTTCCACGAGTCTGCTTCCCTCGCCTTGGGCCCCATAGGCGCCGGCCTTCCCTAGCGACTCTCCAGTCTTCAGGTACCAGGTCAGCAATTCTGGTGTGATCACCACCATCGTCACGAACGCGGTATCAACACCATCGGCCTGTCGGTCGCCGAGTTGGATGCACACAGCAGTGTGAACTCGATGCGTGCGTCCCGATAACTGCCGCAACATTTCTGCGGCTTCAATTTGGTCGGCGGGCTGACCAAAGATTCGACCGTCCAAATCCACGGTTGTATCGGCGCCGATCACCACTACATCACGCGATGGATATAGGTCTCGATGTCGTTGCGAAACCACCGAGGCCTTTTCGATTGCGCATCGCCGCACATACTCCACGGGAGTCTCACCAATGTGTGGTGTTTCGTCAATGTCTGCCGGATCCGTTAAAAACGTCAGGTGTTGTGGAGTGAGAAATTGGGAGAGCAGGTCGACCCGCCGTGGCGACCGAGAGGCAAGAACGATGAAGGATGATGCTTCGTGCATCAGCCCCCGCTCAGCTGCAAGACATCTGCATCATCAGGCACCGACATGTCATCGCGGTCAGCCAAATACCCTTCTGGTAGGACGACCTTGATTGGACCATTGGTGTGACCGCGAGCAATGCGTTCGCCTCCGGCCACGATGCCAATCGCTGGATCGAGTGATTCGGCCAATTCAGAGAGTTGATCCAGTGATGACACTTCGCTAAATTTGCGTCGCACTTCTCCACCAACCGGATATCCAGTGAGATACCAGCCCGTATGTTTGCGGAAATCGCGAATCCCTCGATCTCCATCGAAGTGAGCACACAAAGCCGTGGCATGTTCAATCATTATTGGCAACACTTCGCCAAGCGGAGGCGTTGGTCTGGTCGGTCGGCCGCTAAAAGCATCGATGAGATCGCGAAATAGCCACGGGCGACCCAAGCATCCACGACCAATCACGACGCCATCACAGTTGGTCTGCTCAACCATTCTCAGGGCATCGGACGCTTCCCAAATATCACCATTTCCGAGCACGGGAATACTTTGCACCGCTCGCTTCAATTCAGCGATCGCGTCCCAATGTGCGCTTGGTGCATAATGCTGTTGGGCGGTTCGCGCGTGAAGGGCGATGGCGACAGCACCTGATTGCTCGCAAATTATTCCTGTTTCGATGTAGGTGAGCAGATCTTCCGAAATCCCCATCCGAAATTTGCAGGTCACTGGAATGCCGTAAATTTTTCCTGCCTCAACAGCGGCCGTAACCAGGGCGCGCAAAAGGTTTCGTTTGAGAGGCACAGCCGCACCCCCGCCGCGTCGCGTCACTTTGGCCGCTGGACAACCAAAGTTGAGATCTATGTGATCGACCGATTTTGCTTGGCCGAGCTTGTGCACCGCTCGCGAGAGCATCTCGGGATCGCTGCCGTACAGCTGCAGACTTCGAAATGTCTCGTCTAGTCCAAACTTCAACATCGTGTCGGTCTTGCGGCTTCCGTTTACCAAGCCGGTGGCCATCACCATTTCATTCACATAGATGAGATCGGGACCAAACTTTCGACATAGAGACCGAAATGGTGCGTTGGTCACTCCCGCCATCGGTGCCAGCACAACCGGTGGCCACACCGAATGTTCTCCCAAACGCAAAGGAGCGAGTCGAGTCATATCTTGAGATTTGGATTCGCGCCGGTGCTCAATGAGCTTGGTCCGTCTTGGCGCAAGCGATACCAGCCAGCACAGGCGATCATCGCCGCGTTGTCAGTACACATCGACATACTTGGTAACACTAAGTGCAGTCCATCGGTTTCGCACATAGTTTTCATCTGTGCTCGCAGCAACGAGTTTGCCGCAACGCCGCCGCCGAGTGCAACTGTTCGCGCACCAATTTGCTGGGCCGCTCGGCGTGACTTGACGATCAACACATCGACACAAGCTGATTGGAATGATGCCGCAACGTCGGCTGTTGAAACTGATGGATTCTTGCGTACGTAATTGATCACGGCTGTTTTGAGTCCGCTAAACGACACGTCTAAACCATCGTGAAGCATTGCTCGGGGGAACTCAATCGCAGTCGCTGAGCCACTGCGAGCCACCGAGTCAATCGCTGGTCCGCCCGGATAACCAAGACCCAAAAAGCGAGCAATCTTGTCGAAAGCTTCTCCTGCCGCGTCGTCAATTGTTTGGCCGATGATGCTGTAGTCGCCGTGTCCGCGCATGTCAACAAACAATGTGTTGCCACCTGAGACGAGTACGACCAACATCGGAAATTGCACCAGCGAATCTTCAAGTAAAGCCGCGTAGAGATGAGCTTCCAAATGATTCACGCCAACAAAGGGTCGATCCAACACAAGCGCCATGGCTTTTGCGCTCGACACACCTACGAGCAACGCACCAATAAGTCCAGGTCCGACCGTTGCGGCAATTGCGTCGATCCGTTCGATCGGTACACCAGATTCATTAATTGCCTGGGCGATGACCGGAATCATTGCTTCAACATGGGCCCGACTCGCGATCTCTGGCACTACCCCACCAAATCGAGCATGAATTTCAAGTTGTGATGCGACCACGGATGACAACACATCATTTCCGCCCATTACTACGGCGGCTGCAGTTTCATCACAACTTGTTTCGATGCCAAGCACGACAGTTGTCAGATCAATAGTCATGATCGGGTGCCTTCAATTTCGCTAAGTCGCTTTGCAAACTCGTCACTTTGTATTTTCGAGCACCACATCACAATGGCATCATCGGTATTTTCATAATATTTTTTACGCACACCGGCAGGAGCAAATCCAAACCGTCGATAGAGGTCTTGAGCCGCCAAGTTCGTATGGCGTACTTCGAGTGTGAGTGCTGAAAATTTGCGAGCGCGTGCCTCCCAGGCCAACTCAAGCAGCAACTCGGTGGCAACTCCGCGACGATGCCATGTCGGGTTCACCGCTAGGTTCGTGATATGGGCGTCATCGCCGGCAAACAACAATCCGCCATATCCAACTAATTCATTTCCGACATGAGCGACCAGATAAAAGCGATGCTTCTGATTCATCATCGCGATCTCTTCTTCGAACACCTTCGGCGTCCATGGCCGTGGATACACCTGATCCTCAATCGCAATGACGCTGCGAATATGACGGCGTTGCATCTTCGAAATCTCCAACAGCGGCGCCGCACCGTATCGTTCGGCTCCGGGCGACCGTCGTCCTAAAAATCGATCAAGAATGCTCATGACGCATCCCGTGTCGCCCAATTGATTTCAGCATCTGGTTGACGCAGATATATCGGCGACAACTGATCGGCCGACTGCCATTGTTCTTCCACGGCAAGTCGATGAGCCATTGCCACCACTGTTGACGCTGACGGTCGAGAAAAACGATCGTCGGCAAACTCGCAACCCTGAATCGATGTTCCGATTGATGATCCAAGTGCGTCGACAATTTCACTCTGATATCGAAGTGCACCATTGCCGACAAACTGCGCACTTTGGAATCGCTCAAGAACACTTGTAACTAGTTCGGATACAGAACCGACACGCGGGGCGAGTACTTGCGTCAGTTCACCCTCGAGTGGGCGATACATCGACCAATAAGTCTCGTGTCGACGAGCATCAATCACCGAAATTGTTACCGAGTCGGTGCGTGGCGCCGCCGATGCCAAAACGTCCAGAGAACAAATTCCAATAATTGGCAGATCCAAACTGAAGGCAATGGCCTTGGCCGTGGCCACTCCCACCCGCATGCCGGTGAAAAGCCCGGGGCCAATATCAACCGCGATCGCTCCAATCTCGCGGAACGATACGTGGGCTTGCTTGCACACGAAGTCGATCATGGGGGCGAGCGCTTCGCAATGTTGTCGATCACTCACAACCTCACTGCGGGCCAATACCCGAGGACCTTCACCAATGGCGACACTTACTGCGTCGGTCGCCGTATCGATACCGAGAATGATCATTGCTTAGTCCATTGGTCCAGTGCGTCGTGCAACCTGGTCCATCTGGTCACCCATTGCCCGCCACGACCGAAAACCTCAATTGTTCGTTCATCAATTGCCAACGGATCGTTTGAACTACCAAGACGCACCACTAAAGCATCCCCTAGCGCATCTCCAACGACATCGCCCCATTCAACAACGACAACTCCGCCCATTTCTTGAAGTTCACTCAGACCCAGATCTTCAAGTTCGCCTGTTCGGTCGAGTCGATAAAGATCTGCATGATATAGGCGTAATCGACCACCCGAATAGCTGTGCAATAAGTTGAAAGTCGGTGAGGTGATTGGTTCGCTAATACCTAAGGCCTGTCCAAATGCTTGAGTGAAAAACGTCTTTCCCGATCCCATCTCACCGGCGAGCACGACGAGATCACCTTGGCGAACCAACCGAGCAATTGCGATAGCGATATGCCGCGTGTCGGTTGGGCTATGGGCATGAAGGTGAAGTATGGACATTTAGTGTGCCAATCGTTGATATTTACGAGGCACACGAGCGCTAATACCGCACACCACCTCGTATCCAATCGTATTGACGTGGCGAGCCCACTCGTTGGCTGAAATATTTTCAGTCCCCTGTCGGCCGATGAGCACCACTTCGTCGCCGATGGCAATATCGTCAAGACCACAGTCGATCATCATTTGGTCCATGGTCACTACACCGGCGATTCGCCGACGCCGACCACCAATGAGCACTTCGCCTGCCGACCACAATTGACGCGGCACCCCGTCGGCGTAGCCGAGTGGCAAAGTGGCGATACATGTCCGCATGGAAAGGGGACGATGCAAACCGTAAGAAACCCCCTCGTCGGCTTCGACCCATTGCACATGCGAAACTCGCGTATGCAATGAGAGCACCGGCTCAAGGAGCAAATCTGTTGATCCGCCAAATGAATTAGTTTCGGCATTGGTCGCAATCCCATACATGGCGATACCAACACGAACCATCGTTGACTCTGTATCAAATCGAAGAATCGCCACCGCTGAGTTGGCAACATGAACTTGTGGTGGTGTGATACCGACTTGCCGAATTTGATCAACGATGTCTCTGAATCGTTCGTGTTGAATTGCTGTTGCCGGATGTCCAACCAGATCGGCGGTGGCGAAATGTGTGTACAACCCGTCCAATTGCAATGATGATTCGCTCGCAATTTGCTGAGCTCGTGATACAGCGTCGCCAATAGGTGCACCAACTCGGTGCATTCCGGTGTCAACTTTAAGATGAACTTTGGCGATTCGACCGAGCGTCTTGGCGGCCTCCGCGTATTGCGAAATAGTTGATGCGTTGTACAAGGTAGCAATGAGTTCGTTATCAATCATCTGGTTAAATTCCGAGTTTGGCTGTTCACTCATCACCAAAATTGGTGCATCAATGCCGCCATCGCGAAGCTCAATTCCTTCTTCTGCCAGAGCAACACATAAACCCGTCGCACCCGCATCTAAAGCGGCCGTGGCAACTTGAATCGATCCATGACCATACGCATTTGCCTTGACCACAGCCCACAGTTGCTGCGGATATATGTGGGCGATCAATGTTCGAATATTGCGTTGCAAGGCTGACAGGTCGATATCGGCCCACACCCAGCGATGTGTCGTCATCGCGTCCCGATCGTTTTCGTTATTCGGCAGCAACAACGGCGACGGCAACTTGCGCGGTATGGGAAAGCGAGACATACCAATGGGTAATTCCCTTGGATACGGCCAAGTCGTGTGCTCGACCAGTTACCACGAGCTGAGGTTCACCCGAAACTTTTCGATCAATTGAAACATCGCGCAAATCAATGGCACCTAGTCCGACACCCAATACTTTCATCGTCGCTTCGCGGGCGGCAAAACGGGCCGCCAGACTTGGAGCCGGATCCGCTTTGGAACTGACGTTGCCAATTTCACGCGCGGTAAATATTCTCGCCTGAATTGCCGGAGTGCGTTCTAGTACTCGTCGAAAGCGGTCAATATCTACAGCGTCAATCCCGATACCAAGCATGGAACTCCCTAGGCGCGCCAGTGATCTGCCATCTCGCTGATCGGCAAGATAAGCAAATCGGCAACTGGGACTTCGGCAAGTCGGTCTTCGCGGAACGAACCTTCCGTCTCAGTCACCCAGTCGACAAGTCGGGTATAACGATCGTCGTATCCTTGCAACACATTGCGCATTATGGCTGCCGGCAAGTGATCATGAAACAAGACATGCAACAAAGTGATCCCCGTGGTGACCGAACCTTTAATTTCAGGAACGAAAATAACCGTTCGCCCATCCCGGCGACCACGTGCAACCAAAACCTTTTGTTCACTCGACACTCGATTTTTAGTTCCAACGAGTGAACTGTTGCGCTCAACACGGGACTCCAGTTGGCGTGAAATACCACCCCGGTCAACGATGTTGACGGTTGCAGTTTTAGTCTTGACATCACCTTCGATGCGATAACGAGTGAAGCCAACAATCGACGACACGGCAGGGTCCAAATCGGCAATTACCTTTAAGGTCCGATAGGACAGTCGATCTCTGGATACTCCAGCTTTGAGCACATATTGCACAAGTGTCCGATCCAGAAGGCCTTCGTCACTGCGGGAAATACCAACCGTCACTGTCTTGGCTTGATGCTTGATCGCATCCACCGGACGGGTCAGCTCGTCAATCGATCTAGTTAATGCAGATGTGATGTCATCTAGGAGAGCCTCTGGAGTCCCCACCTTGCCCGAATCGTGTTGATACGACTGTAACGGATCACCTGACATGACATCGCGGAGCATGGTCACAACCTTCACCGCAGTCGATGCTTCAAGATTACCGTCATAATTTCCTGTGGTTAATGCATCAAAAAAACGTCCAGCGGGCAGGCCGATCCCGGCTCGAACTTTGGAGAGCAATTGACTTCCTACTCCGCCGAGCTCAACGACATGCTCAATGACTTCGCGTGCTTCACGCAACGGTCGTGCCAGAGCATCAATGGCGAGCGCACATTCGTACCCAAAAATATGCCCGACCATGACGCTCAAGACGAACGCCATGCGTGAGTCAACTTGAGGCACCGCAATCACGGCCGCCGCGGCATCGAATCGCTGTTCGCCTTCAGTAGCAATGACAATCGGCAGAGCCTTGTGAGCGCGGTAGATCGCGATCTCTTTGGCAACATCCGTTGCATTGCCTTCCAACAGTCCCGTCGCGCACACGATGATCAGTGGCTCACAGGACAAATCAATATGCTTCTTATCTTCAGTAATGTCGCACGAGATTGATTTGTAACACAGTTCAGATAATTTGATGCGCACTTCTTCGGCGGCAACTGCATTGAAACCGTTTCCAACCACCGTCCAATACCGACGGGCTGGGGCAAACTGATGAGCGGCATCAGCAATTTGTGGACGCAAGGCGAGAACTTTGGTCAAAGCATCCGGGATCGTACGCAGTGCAACGAGCAGGCGGTGACGCTCATCATCGGTTCCGGTGCCCATAGCTTCCGACAACGCACATGCCAGCAATGCGCCAGCGGCAACCTGCGAGTAAAACGCCTTCGTACTTGCCACACTCATTTCCACATCGCGGCCGTCCGATGTGTACAGCACTCCGTCTGCTTTAGCGGCAAGCTCGCTTCCTCGTCGGTTCACAATGGCAATGACCGATGCACCTCGGGCGCGAGCAAGATCGACGGTTCGGTTGGTATCGGTTGTCGTGCCACTTTGAGAAATAGCGATAATCAAAGTGTCCGCCATGTCAAGGTTGAGTTGAAATCCAGACAATTCGGTGGCCGGTAGCGCATCCACCGCAACATTGCGATCCGCGAGCGTACGCAAAATTTGAGCCAAGCTTTGTCCGGCAATTGCGGCAGTACCTTGGCCAATGACGCGGATTTGAACAAAACTACGTTGGGCAAGTTTGTCCATGACATTTTGGGGAATCACGGATGTATCAAGTGAGGCGCGCATAACGCCGGCATTTTCTACGATCTTGCCACGCAGAGTTTTACGAAAACTTTGCGGCGCCTCGTTCATTTCTTTCAGAAAGAAGTGTTTGTATAATCCGCGGTCAATGTCTCGGGTAGTCACTTCGGCTCGGACTATGTCGCTTTCGCTCACTGATATGTCGTTGCCGCCATATGTCATTAGTCGTACGCCCGCAAGTTCACCTGCACGGTCGCCGTCAAGTGCGATTATTTGTCCACGGCTCGCCGGAATACCCGCATCGGCTGGCAGTTCGCCATCCATACGGATGTAGTGCATGGTCTCTTCCACCACTCCATAGGGTTCACTGGCAACAATAAAACGGTCTTCGGCAAGCCCCACGTACAATCCTTGACCACTACCGCGCAAAGCGAGCAGTACTGTGTTTGGCTGCTCGGCGCATGCGGCGGCAATGGCAACTGAACCTTCAAATGTCGACACGGTGGTACGAAATGCTTCTGTGAGATCACCTGACGAGGCAAAATTTCGCGAGATCATCGCTGGTATTACTTTGGCATCCGTTGTAATTGGATTGGCAAATTTCAAGTCATTGCCCACCCTGATGTCGGCATGATTGTCGACATCACCGTTCAGAGCCGCTACAACATATGGCGAATTGGTTTTTGCATCCAGTTCGTCGCTGTTGACCGGATGTGCATTGGGTTCGGAAATGATGCCCACACTTGCCCATCGCGTATGACCCAAAACGGCGATACGGCATCCAGGCTCGCTTAGCAGCATGCGTAAGAGTTCGTCGTCCACGACTTCATTGCGCATCACCCGCGTATTGTCTCCGAGTTCGCCTATTTCAGCGGCTGCTTTGTACACAAACGACCACGCTCGAGCGTTATCACGTCCAATTCGAACCGAACCGGAACCAAAGAGTTCGTCATCTAGACGTCCGGCAAGCAACGGCACTACCCGCTTATCAGTGGGCAAAATGCCATGACCCCAGACCATGACATGCACACCAGCAGAGTCGCGTCCTCGTACTTCCATGCGATCGATTGCTGAGAATGTCTGCTGGATCGCGTAATACGCACAACGCGAACCGACGCTGGCACCATTGCCAGCAAGGGCATCCACGAGTCGTGCAGTGCGCAATCGATCGTTGCGCAGTGACCACGATGCGTCGCGCAAGGCAATCAGTTCGTTACTGCTGCGCTCAACTTGTGCCGCTGATACGCCAACCAGTGCTTCCAATGAATTCTCGGCAGTCGCCGCCAGTGCATCGAGTTGATCAATCCGGGCAATGATTGCCGCTGCTAGTTCAAGGTTGTAGGCAAGGACAATTTGGCCAGCATCGCCGCGCAGGGCCGTATCCACTTCTTGGATTCGCGAGGCAGCCAGGGCGATGTCACCGACGATCGCGGCAGCGACCGATTCATCAATTTGACCGATTAAATCGGCAACGTTTGGCACCGAGCGTTGAGTCGGACGAGTGACTACACAAACGATCCCACACATGATGTCTAGGCTACCGATTCGCCTCGACACGCATGTCTAGCTAGACCCTTATCCAAGTCGTTGCGCGACAATTTCTGCCAGTTGATCGGCGATGTCACGCGCATGTTCCGCAGTTTCTGCTTCGACCATGACACGGACTACTGATTCGGTACCACTTGGTCGCAGTAAGACTCTACCCATATTCCCGAGTCGAACTTCGGCATCGCGAATCTCGTTGGCAAATACTGATCCAACATAGGCTCCCCGCAGCGCAACTTTTACATTCACCAACACTTGCGGATAGCTCGTCATCGCCATATCTGCGAGTTGTTGCAGCGGTTTATCAGCGCGACGAACCATATCGGTAAGCAGTACGCCGGCAAGCAACCCATCGCCTGTTGTGGCGTGGGATCGATAAATAATGTGTCCACTTTGCTCTCCGCCAAGTACGTAACCATGAGCGTCCAGTTCCGCAAGTACAGACCTGTCGCCGACAGGAGTTGTTACCACACGAATGTCCGCATCGGCCATAGCCCGATGGAAACCGATATTTGTCATTTCAGTCACGACAACTGTGTTGTGGATGAGTTGTCTCGACTGTTGAAGATCTTGCGCGGCAAGAGCAATCAAGTGATCGCCATCCACTATGTTGCCAAGATGATCGACGGCGATGACGCGATCACCATCACCATCAAAAGCCAAGCCAATATCACCGCGATGCAAGCGAACTGCTTCGCTTATCGCGCCGGGAAAAGTAGCACCGCAGTTGGCATTGATATTTCGACCATCCGGTTCACAATTAATAACCGTCACGGTTGCGCCGCATCGCCCAAATACTTCATCGGCGACATCGGACATCGCGCCATTGGCGCAATCCAACACAATATGCATTCCGGCAAATGCATTATCTGGAACCATGTCGACGATGCGCTGAACATAATCGCCCATCAGATCGCTGGAATGGCTCACGGGAATAGATTGATTAGTCACGACGCCGTTCAATTTGGTGAGCAACTCCGACTCAATTGCGAGTTCCTGAGCGCTCGTCAATTTGACACCACCAATTGAAAAAATTTTGATTCCATTATCTCGATATTCATTGTGTGAAGCGGTAATTGCGATCCCAGCCCAACCTTGCTGGGCGGCGACAGCAGCAATCGCTGGAGTCGGCGCCACTCCTAATAAATGAACTGTCGCTCCTTCTTGGATGCAACCAGCGGCAAATGCTGACTCAAGCCGTTGGCCAGACTCGCGAGTATCTCGACCGATGACAATATTTGTAAGCGATAACACATGCGTGGCAACCGAGCCAAGGGCTGCTGCGTAGGACTCGGTTAGTTCGTCGAATGCTCGACCTCGAACACCATCGGTTCCAAATTGAAGCATCATTGACCCGACTTTCTACCTACACGACACAGGCCGCGAAGTAATCCTGAAAATCAGCGCTTGGTGTACTGCGGAGCTTTGCGGGCCTTTTTAAGACCGTACTTCTTGCTTTCTTTTTTGCGAGAATCGCGCGTGAGTAGACCGGCTTTGCGCAAGATTGAACGCTTGTCCGGATCGAGTTCAAGTATTGAACGAGCAATTGCCATGCGAAGCGCACCGGCCTGACCAGCAATTCCGCCGCCCTGAATGTCACAATCCACGTCGTAGGTAGTTTCGACACCGACGAGATGGAGCGCTTCGGTGGCCAACATCCGTTGCACTTCACTCGGAAAATATTCCGCAAATTCGCGACCATTAACGGTGACTTTGCCAGTACCTGGACGGAGACGGGCGCGGGCAACTGCTTCCTTGCGACGACCGGTTGTTTGGGTGAGTGGTTTTGTGCCCACGATGACTCCTCTAGTTTAAATGATTCGGTGCTTAGCGCGATTTCGCGTCTGGCAAATTGAGAACAATTGGATTTTGCGCTTCATGGCCATGTTCTGCGCCAGCGTGCACCTTGAGTTTCTTGATCATCTGACGGCCAAGTGGTCCCTTTGGCAACATCCCGCGAATTGATCGACGAATCGCATCTTCTGGTTTGCGACGCAGTAATCGACCATACGTTTCACTTCGTAATCCACCTGGGTAACCGCTGTAGTCATAGACAAGTTCTTTGTCGGCCTTTTGCCGAGTGAGTACAATTTTGGATGCATTAATAATCACAACATGGTCACCAGAGTCAATGTTTGGAGCGAATGTAGGTTTGTGCTTGCCACGCAAAATTCGAGCGGCCTCCGTACACATCCGACCAAGCACGAGACCATCGGCATCAATGAGATGCCACGATCGCTGGATTTCGCTTGCTTTTGGTGAGTACGTACGCATCGCATTCTTCCTTCAATTGATCGAGATAACCCGTCTGATGGGCTTTTTAAGGATAGGGGCGAATCAGCCCCAATTACACCGGATATCCGACTTCCCAAAGGCACAAGCCATGGGGTGGCGCAACAGGAGCGGCTTGCGCACGATCACCGGCGACAATCAGGCCCCGCATGTCACTGGGTGGCCGTTTTCCCAGTCCTATTTCAACGAACACGCCCACAAGTGCCCGAACCATTTGATGGCAAAACGCGTTGCTACGAATATCAAATCGCAACACTTCGTCGTCGACTTCGCGCCATTCGGCATTGATCACGTTTCGACGCATCGAATATTCGTGACTGTCTTCATCGCTTAACTTTGGTTTGCGACAAAATGCAGAAAAGTCGTGTTCACCGATAACTGCATCACATGCCAGTTGCATCCCCCGCAATTTCAATGGAGTCGTGATGTGCCAGGCAGTTGTGGCCAGGAATGGATCAGGTACGGGTGAATTCAAAACGCTGTAGCGATATTCCCTCCACAGCGCCGAATATCTGGCGTGAAAATCTTCCGCTGCCCATTGCGCATCGCGCAACACCACCGAGGGACCACACATCGAATTCAATTGGCGTATCAGAACTTCAAGATTGGTGCGCTCGGGTAGATCAGCACTCACAACTTGGCCGCGTGAGTGGACACCGGTATCCGTCCGACCGGCGGGTGTGAGTTTCACCGGCACCTGCATAATCTGGGCCAGCGCGCCCTCCAAAGTTGACGCCACAGTTTGTACGCCAGGGTTCAGCGCAAAGCCGTGAAATTCATCACCCTTGTAGGCAATAACGAGGCGAGCCCGACGAGTTACGAATTCGCGTGTTGCTGGGATCCGATCCGGTTTCACCACCGGCATCTCAAGTCGAGGTCGCCGATCGACTGACGTGAAATCGAGTTAGATCAGCTCGATGCGAGCCATCGGAGCATTGTCGCCATGGCGTGGACCGACCTTGAGAATTCGAATGTAGCCGCCGTTGCGCTCGAGGTACCTGGGCGCAACTACATTGACCAATTTATTTGTCATCTCCTTGTCGTTCAGATAACCCTGAATCTGACGAATTCGATGAATGCGCATTGGGCCAGTATCTTGTGCCTTCTTCGCCTTGGTAATCAGTTTCTCGGCAATTGGACGCAATGCTTTGGCCTTGGCTTCGGTGGTGACAATTCCCTCCGCGGCGAAGAGGGATGCGGCCATGTTGGCCATCATCAATCGTTGGTGATGAGCACTACCACCAAAGCTACGTGATCGTCGTGGTGTTGCTGGCATGGTCAGACTCGCAACGACAAGCCACGCTCGTCGAGCTTTATCTTGATTTCATCGAGACTTTTTTGACCAAAGTTGGTGATATTGAGCAGGTCTTCCTCGCTGCGGATGAGCAGTTCACCGATGGTATTCACTTGGGCTCGTTTCAAGCAGTTTCGTGGACGCTCGGACAAGTCCAGATCTTCGATACTCAAATCAAGATCTGGTGAACCAGCACCAGAACCAATTACTTCGCCTAGCTCTAAAGCCATTGGCTCATCGCTAAGAGTTGCAACTAGGTCAACTAACGATCGCAATGTTGCACCTGCCGAGGCAAGCGACTCGCGGGGAGTAATGGATCCGTCTGTCTCAATGTCAAGAACAATTTTGTCGTAGTTCGTGGACTGCTCGACACGAGTTGGTTCGACGGTAAATGTGCAACGACGAACCGGGGAAAACAGTGCATCAATTGGCACTACTCCGATGACCTTGCGCGTTTCGCGATCGCATGAGAGGTACCCCTTGCCGCGTTCAATCGTCAGATCGACAACCAGGCGACCCTTGGCCGACAAAGTTGCGATGTGCTGAGACTTATTAAGAATTTCAATTTCGCTGGGCAAACGAATATCGCCGGCAGTGACCTCGGCTGGTCCCTTGATGTCCACGCTGACGACCACCGGGTCGTCTGATGTCGACACAACCACAATATCTTTGAGGTTGAGGATGATTTCGGTGACATCTTCGGTGACACCATCAATTGTGGCAAATTCATGAAGTGCCGATTCGAACTTGACCGTGGTGATCGCGCTTCCCGGAATTGATGACAGCAACATTCGGCGAAGCGAGTTGCCGATGGTGTGGCCGAGGCCCGGCTCAAGTGGTCCGATGGAAAACTTCTGACGGTTGTTCTCTTCGATACCAATAGCATCGACTGTTGGGCGTTGAATAACGAGCATGTGGGTTCTCCTGTTACCAATTCTTTTCGGGGGTTACTTCGAGTAGAGCTCAACGATGAGTTGTTCACGGACGGGAACATCAATGTGTTCACGCTGTGGCAATTCACGAACGGTGATTTGTTTGCCACCATCGGCGGCGTCTATCCAACCGACCATTCGCCGATCGAGGGTGTCAATGTTGTGTTGAATAATGATCATGTTCTTGGCTTTGTCAGTCAGTGTGACGACCTGACCTCGGCTAACCGAATAGGAAGCAATATTGACCCGCTTGCCGTCTACGAGCACAAGACCGTGGCTGACAAATTGGCGTGCTTGAGGGCGTGTACTTGCCCAACCGGCGCGATACACCACGTTGTCCAGGCGCAATTCCAATAGTCGAAGCAGGTTCTCACCTGTAGGACCAGAGAGGCGAACCGAATCTTCATACATTTTGCGGAACTGACGCTCAAGTACACCGTAGATGTACTTGGCCTTTTGTTTTTCTTGTAATTGCAAAAGGTATTCGCTGCCGGCTCCGCGACGACGAGTTCGCCCATGGGTACCAGGTGGGAACGGACGACGTTCAAGGGCTTTGCTGCCTTTGGAGTTTTCGAAAACATTGA
Organism: Actinomycetota bacterium; assembly: GCA_031401235.1. GTDB lineage: Bacteria > Actinomycetota > Acidimicrobiia > Acidimicrobiales > Ilumatobacteraceae > UBA3006. Next base: position 12,415 of record JANNRJ010000010.1, on the reverse strand, counting down.
TCCCGAGTCGACGCGAGATTCGTACTTTTGGTCCGGTATAGCGAGCCATGACTACGGCCTCTTTCGCTTGGACAGGCGGCAACCATTGTGTGGGACCGGCGTTACATCTTTGATGCCAGAAACTTCGATGCCGAGGTTTTGAATCGAGCGCAACGCGGTATCGCGACCCGAACCTGGTCCCTTGACGTGAACTTCGGCGCGGCGTAAACCTTGGTCCATCGCCGCTCGGCCAGCTTTTTCGGCGGCCATCTGCGCAGCGAACGGGGTGGACTTGCGCGAACCAGAAAATCCGACGCCGCCAGAGGACGCCCAAGCAATGACATTGCCTTCGGTATCGGTGATCGAAACGATGGTGTTGTTAAACGAACTCTTGATATGCACCACACCATTGGTCACATTCTTGCGATCGCGCTTGCGCGGACGACGGGTTCCAGTTGCCTTGGCCATGGTTATTTCCTCACTGCCATCTTCTTGTTGGCAACTGTCTTCTTTGGTCCCTTGCGTGTACGGGCATTGGTATGTGTGCGCTGTCCTCGAACTGGCAAGCCCTTACGATGTCGTGTCCCCTGATAGCAACCGATCTCGACTTTACGCTTGATGTCGGTTTGCACATCACGGCGACGATCACCCTCAACAGACAACTTGTTCTCGATATAGGTACGAATCTTGTTGACCTCAGAATCGGTCAAGTTGCGCACCCGAGTGTCCGGATTGAGATCCAACTCTTTACACATTTTGATCGAGGTTGAACGACCGATGCCAAATATGTACGTAAGAGCGATCTCGAGGCGCTTTTCGCGCGGGATGTCGACTCCTGAAATTCGTGCCATTGGCGTTTCCTTAAATAGTTGAGAAATTAATCGTGGATGAAAATCTGATCAGCCTTGACGCTGTTTATGACGCGGGTTTTCGCAAATCACCATTACCCGCCGATGCCGACGGATGACCTTGCACTTTTCGCAAATTTTTTTGACACTCGGTTTTACTTTCACTCTTTGGCCTCGTAAATCTGCGTAACTTTGGTGATTACTTAAATCGGTAGGTAATACGACCCCTGGTGAGGTCGTACGGTGTCAACTCAACTTGAACCTTGTCACCCGGCAAAATGCGAATGTAATTCATGCGCATCTTTCCGGAAATATGAGCTAAAACTGTGTGTCCGTTCTCGAGTTCAACCCGAAACATTGCGTTAGGTAAAGACTCTGTGATCTTGCCTTCCAGCACAATTGCATCTTCTTTATTCTTCGGCAGGGTCTTCTCCTCAAAAAACGGGCTCACCGCCAAATAGGTGAAAAACGCTCCTAAAGGCGAAGAGTTATGCTACCGCCGACCAATGGTGGCCCAAAACCCCAATCTGCCTATCTCCAGGCTTCGACTGTGGCTAAGAGTTTGGCAAACACCTCATCTGGGCTTCCAAGACCATCAACCACCACCAATTTGGCAGTTTCGAGGTAATAATTCACGAGCGGCGCAGTGATTTCGTCATAGAGATCTAGTCGATGATTGATCGCCTCCGGCGTATCGTCATCGCGTTGGTGGACAATGCCACCACAATTCTGACAAATCCATGGGTTTGGATCATTACCTAGAGAGACAAAGTTGGCGTCACATTGTTGACATGTTCGTCGAGCCGATAATCGGCGTAGCACCACATCACGCTGTACCTCAAGATCGATGACGACATTAACTTGGCGAACTTCGGTGATTTCATCGAACGCTTCGGCTTGAGCGAGCGTGCGCGGGAATCCATCGAGTACATAACCATTTACTCGTGCATCGACGTCACCAATCCGACCTTGTACCAGCGACACCATTAGATCGTCGTCGACCAGACGACCTTCATCAATCACCTTTTTAACTTGACGTCCGACGACTGTTCCCTGGCGGACAGCATTGCGCAAAATTTCGCCAGTTGAGATATGCGGAATTCCATAATGTTGGGCAACTCGACGACACTGTGTGCCCTTGCCGGCGCCTTGGCGACCAAGCATGATGACGCGCACTCCGTTTGACATGGTTTCGATACTCCTCGTGAATTTCTTGGTGACGTTCCTAAAACGGAATCGTCACTTCAAGAAACCCTCGTAGTTTCGCTGCATTAGTTGGCTGTCGATCTGGCGCATGAGCTCAAGTGCAACGCCTACCGCGATGAGCACCGTTGTTCCGGCAAATGGGAACGACTGAACATCTCCCACCCACAAAATAATGTACGGCAAGACGGCGATAAAAGCGACAAATAACGCGCCTGGCAATGTGATGCGATTGACCGTCTTAGCCAGGAAAGATTCAGTTTGTGGTCCAGGACGAATACCTGGAATAAAGCCACCCTGTTTGCGCAATTGATCTGCCTGCCGAATTGGATCAAAAGCAATCGAGTTGTAGAAATAGGCAAACGCAATAATCAACAAGAAAAAGATCGATATGTACAACACATTTTGACTATTGACCAAATAATTGTTTACAAATCCCGCAACTGAACCGCGCCATCCTTGGGCACTACCAAGCATGTTCGACATCAACACCGGTAAAAGCAGTACCGAACTTGCAAAAATGATCGGCACGACTCCCGCTTGGTTCACCTTCAGAGGAATGTACGTGTTTTGACCGCCATACATTTTGCGACCAACCACGCGTTTAGCAAATTGCACGGGGATCCGCCGCTGCCCAAGTTCGACTCGCACCACCGCCACGAGAATCCCAATAGATACAGATACGAGAATGACGAACACGACGATTTTTTTGTTCTGCAGTAACGAGTAGTAACCGTACGGAAGATTGCTTACCACTGAAGCGAAAATGAGCATCGACATTCCGTTACCAATTCCGCGCTGACTGATGAGCTCGCCGATCCACATCAGTAAAGCAGTTCCGGCGACTAGCGACGGAATCACGATGAGTGCCCGGGGCATGAACGGATTTAACAACACCACGTCGGGAGCTCGATTGGCCGCTCCGAAAAAAGCCGAACCCCTACCCTGACCGAATATGAAGGTCAGCCCTGCGCCTTGCAACACGGCAATACCGATTGCAACGTAACGGGTCCACTGAGTGATCTTGCGTTGGCCAACGGCACCTTCTTGCTGCCACTGTTCCAGTTTTGGAATGACGACTCCCAACACCTGCATGATGATGCTCGCTGTGATGTAGGGCATAATGCCAAGGGCAAAAATTGAGAAACTTCCGAATGCACCACCGGAAAAGAGGTTTAAAAACCCGAGCGCACCTTGTGACTGCGACGCTTCACGAAGTTGCTTGACAGCTTGGGCATCAATGCCGGGAACACGCAATGCCGCACCGAAGCGATACAAAAGAATCATCGCCAAGGTGAACAACACCTTGTTGCGTAAATCCACCACCTTGAAGATGTTCTTCACATTGGACAACATCGTGGCTGCTCCTTTCGTTCGATTTCGCCTGCGTACAATCCGCTGAGCTGTGACCTAACTAGGCACAGTACTAGCGGTTTGTAAATTGGCTTCCTTTGGCCGCTGGGCGAACGCCCTTGAACGGCAACGGCACAATGGTCACACTGCCACCGGCAGCGATAATTGCTTGTTCGGCAGATTTAGAAACGGCATGGGCCGAGACCTTCACCGCCGTGGTGATCTTGCCCCGCCCGAGCACTTTGACGAGCATGCCCTTGTGCGACGCACTTCGTTGCACCAATATCGCCGGCGTGACTTCGTCGATACCGAGTGCTTGGATGACATCAAGGTTGACCGCGTAATACTCGACACGGAACGGGTTGTTGAAACCTTTCAACTTCGGCACGCGCTGCTTAAGTGGCATCTGACCACCTTCAAAGCCTCGACCAACAGTGTTACGGGCATATTGACCCTTGGTACCGCGTCCGGCGGTCTTACCACCTTTGCCACCAATACCGCGACCGACTCGCTTTGGCTTCTTGGTCGAGCCTTTTGACGGGCGAAGTTCGTCAACGCGCATGACTATTTACCTTCCTTGATTTCAATGAGGTGTGGGACGCGAGCGATCATGCCGCGAATCTCTGGCCGATCCGGGACCGTATTGGTATGTCCGATACGTCGCAAACCAAGTGCACGGAGTGTTGCCCGTGTCTTTGGTTTGCCACCAATTTCAGAGCGAACTTGAGTAACCGTAATGGTTGGTCCCTTGTGCGCAACTTTCTGGCGACGGACAATTTTGGTGGAGGTATTTCCTGATGCCTTCTTGGCCGAAGCAGCAACGACCCGCTTCTCAGCGGCGACTTTCATTGCTTTGGGCTTGCGATCGCGAGTACTACGACCTGGTTTCTTGAATGCAGCCATAATTAATGTGCTCCCCCACCAGACTTTTTGCGCTCGTTATAAGCACGCAACAAAGCCTTAGGTACAAACGATTCCGCTGGAATGCCGCGACGACGGGCGACATCATCTGGACGCTGTAATGAACGCAAACCATTTATCGTCGCTCGCGCAACGTTGATCGCGTTAGATGAACCGAGTGATTTGGCAAGCACATCATGAATGCCAGCTTCTTCGAGAATAATTCGAGCCGCACCGCCGGCAATTACTCCCGTACCAGGTGCCGCGGGCTTGAGCAGCACGCGACCAGCACCGTTTACCCCGATGACTTCGTGCGTGATTGTGGATCCTGTAAGTGGAACATTAAAGACATTCCGTTTGGCTTCTTCGGTGCCTTTTTGAATCGCCAACGGAACTTCTTTGGCTTTGCCATAGCCCAGACCGACTCGCCCATCGCCATCGCCAACTACGACAAGAGCGGTGAATGAAAATCGACGACCACCTTTGACCACTTTGGCCACGCGATTAATGTGCACCACCCGTGATTCCCGGAGTGTGCCTGGCTCGGGAGCCGGACGTGCTTGTGTCTTCTCACTCATTTAAAACTCCAACCCTGCTTTTCGAGCAGCGTCTGCTGCGGCGGCTACACGACCGTGGTACAAAAAACCACCGCGGTCATAGACAACTTCCTTGACTCCGACAATTTTGGCGCGCTGGGCAACCAATGTTCCAATGCGCTGGGCAGCTTCGACGGTGGCGCCAGAGCCCAACTTGCGCTGATCTGGTTCTACAGTCGAGGCCGCAGCAAGCGTCCGACCTTCAAGATCATCAATCACCTGGATCGAAATGTGCTTGTTACTCCGAAACACGGCCAATCGTGGACGATCAGTCGTACCCGAAATTTTTTTGCGCACGCGGCGGTGGCGACGCAAACGTCCACTGTGGCGTTGGCTAGATGCTGTTTTCATGGCTCGGTATTCTCCTATTTACTTCTTGCCGGTTTTGCCTGCTTTACGCAGGACTTTCTCATCAACATAACGAACGCCTTTGCCCTTGTACGGCTCAGGCTTGCGTATCTCGCGAATGTTTGCCGCAACCTGACCGACAACTTCCTTGTCTGGTCCTTTGATGATGATCCGAGTTTGTACCGGCACTTCAAAAGTGATTCCGGCCGGAGCATCAACTATTACCGGATGCGAAAATCCGAGTGCCAGTTTCAATTTGTTGGCACCCTGTGCTTCGGCACGAAAACCGACGCCAACAACTTCTAGTTCCTTGGTGTAGCCCTCAGTTACACCCTGCACCATATTGGCGACCAATGTACGCACTAATCCGTGTCGGGCACGAGCATCACGCTCGTCATTGTCCCTGGTCACAACAATGTTGTTTTCTTGACGACTCAGAGAAACGCCAAGTGGCATGACGCGATTGAGGATTCCCTTGGGACCTTTCACCGTGATATGTGATCCGGCGATGGTGACATCCACGCCCGATGGCACAGTGACAGGTTCTTGACCAATTCGAGACATGTGAATACTCCCTTTAGATTCTTCCGACTACCAAACGAAACACATGACTTCGCCACCGACCTTGCGCCTACGCGCTTCTCGATCGGTCATGAGGCCTTGGCTCGTTGACAACACTGCAACACCCAAGCCACCGAGCACCCGAGGTACTTCGGTTGCGGCGCGATAAACGCGCAATCCGGGTGTTGATACTCGCTTGATTCCTAGAATCGTGCGCTGACGATCTTCGGAATACTTCAAGTTGATCTTGAGCAGCTGAGCAAATCCATCTGGGTTTGGCACAACGGCATAGTCGTGGATGTAGCCCTCCTTTTTCAGAATTTCGGCAAGAGCCGACTTCTGCTTTGAAGTGGGCATGAATACTTCGTCTTTCATAGCGGCATTGGCATTGCGAATGCGTGTGAGCATGTCGGCGATTGGATCTGTCATCATGGCGCGATCACCAACTCGACTTCGTCAGGCCAGGAATTTCGCCCGCGTGCGCCATTTTGCGCAGGCAGAGGCGACAGAGTCCGAATTTTCGATATACCGAACGGGCGCGACCGCATTTCTGACAGCGCGTGTAGCCACGCACCTTGAATTTTGGAGTCGCCGCCGCTTTGATAACGAGTGATTTCTTTGCCATATTGAGTGAGCCCCTTACTTACTTCTTGCTCTTCGCGGTGCGCTTGGTTGCGCCGCTACGTGATTTCTTGGTTGATGCCGGAGTTTCGCCCTTGCGGAAGGGAAAACCGAACGCATCAAGTAGTGCTTTGCCGTCAAGATCGGTTTTGGCCGTGGTGACAATGGTGATATCCATGCCACGGGTCGTGTCGACTTTGTCGTAATTGATTTCAAGGAATACCAATTGCTCGGTGAGTCCGAAGGTGTAATTCCCATGGCCGTCCCACGACTTGCCAGGAAATCCACGAAAGTCACGAATACGGGGAATTGCAACTGCCAGCAAACGATCGAAGAACTCCCACATTCGATCGCCACGAATTGTAACTTTGGCGCCGATTGGCTGATTCTCACGCAATTTAAATGACGCTATGGCTGTCCGCGATTTCGTGACTAGTGGCTTTTGTCCACTGATTGCTGTGAGGTCGGCGACCGCGCCATCAATCAGCGACGATTGTTGAGTGGCGCGACCGACGCCCATATTGATCACGATCTTTTCTAGCGTCGGCACCTGCATCACATTTTTTACGCCGATCTCTTTGACCAGATCGACTCTCACCACGTTGTTGTAATGGGCCTTTAGTCGTGGCACGTAAATAGTTGAAGTTGTCATCAGACTTCGTCTCCAGTGCTTTTGGCAATACGAACCTTGGTTCCGTCATCCTTGACGAGATAGCCCAAGCGAGTTGGTTTGCCTTTGTGCACGAACATCACCTTGGATGCATCAAAGGGCATATCTTTGTCGATGATGCCACCGGTGTTGGCGTTGCCGCGAGCAGCTAAGTGACGCTTCGAAATGTTGACGCCGGCGATCATTACTTGGTTTTGCTTTGGCAATACCTCAGAAATATCGCCTTCCTTGCCTTTGTCCTTGCCAGAAATAACAATGACCTTGTCACCTTTTTTAAGTTTCATGACTACAACACCTCCGGAGCAAGCGAAATAATTCGCATGAATTTCTTGTCGCGAAGCTCACGACCGACCGGCCCGAAAATGCGGGTACCACGCGGAGTGAGATCATCCTTAATCAGAACTGCGGCGTTTTCGTCGAAGCGAATGTAACTTCCATCGGGACGACGCTTTTCTTTTTTAGTTCGCACGACGACGCAACGAACAACTTCGCCCTTCTTGACTCCGGCGCCAGGAATGGCGTCCTTCACCGTGGCGATGAAGACATCGCCAATAGACGCATAGCGACGACGAGTTCCGCCAAGGACCTTGATAACAAGCACTTCACGTGCACCGCTATTGTCCGCAACGCGGAGACGGGATTCTTGTTGAATCACTTTGCACGCTCCAATATTTCCACTAGACGCCAACGCTTCTGCTTTGACAACGGGCGAGTTTCCATAACTCGAACTCGGTCGCCGACTTGGGCGTCATTCGTTTCGTCGTGGGCATACAGCTTCTTGGTTCGGGCAATGAACTTGGCGTACTTGGGGTGACGAACGCGTTCGACAATTGAGATAACAATGGTCTTGTCCATTTTGTTTGAAACTACGACGCCATCACGCAATTTTCGATTGTTGCGGGCTACGTCATCCATGGCCACTTCTGTGGATTTCGGATCTGCGGAGTCTGGATTTGGAATTGAATCGGTCATGTCTAGTCTCACTCCCCTGCCGCTTCAGCGGCGGCGATTTCATGTTGGCGAATCAACATGCTGATTCGCGCGATTTGACGGCGTGTCTTGTTCAGTGCCGCCGTGTCATCGAGTTGTCCAGTGGCGTTGCGAAAGCGAAGGTTCAATGCCTCTTGCTTGGTTGCACGGAGTTCTTCCACCAATGTGGAGAGATCCATTTCTCGTAGTTCGACCAAATCTCGTGCCATCTTAGAGAGCCTCCTCGCGACTAATGATGCGAGCCTTGATTGGCAACTTCTGCACGGCGCGCTCCAAGGCCTGACGTGCAGTGGCTGCACTTGGGTATGACAACTCAAACAAAATCCGGCCAGGCTTGACCACGGCAACCCAGAACTCGGGGTTGCCCTTGCCCGAACCCATCCGTGTTTCTGCCGGCTTTTGAGTTACTGACTTATCGGGGAAAATGTTGATCCAGACTTTTCCACCGCGCTTGATGTGACGAGTCATGGCAATACGAGCCGCTTCAATCTGTCGCTGACTGATCCAACCTGGCTCCATTGCCTGAATTCCATATTCGCCAAAAGCCAGTTCGGTTCCACCCTTGGATGGACCACCGGTACGACCTCGATGATGCTTTCGATATTTGACTTTGCGTGGGCTCAACATGGTGACTTAGTCCTCCCGACGAAAGTGCGGGGTCTCATGAGGATCAACAATGCGACGCTGAATGTCTTCTTCTTCAGCGAGCAACCGTTCAAACTCTGGATCTGCTTCCTTGACTAACGGCGTCACTTCGGTGACGTCAATATCGCTCGGAGGTGGTCCGGCTGAAGTGACGACCTTCAGGGTTGCTTCAGAATGGCCAGATGTTTGACCAACAGCCATTGCTGCTTCGCGGGCGATGCGATCGTCGCTTTGGCTCTTGTACGGCAGGATCTCGCCTTTGTACAGCCACACTTTGACGCCAATTCGACCGGCCGAAGTACTTGCTTCACGGAAGCCGTAGTCGATGTCGGCACGCAGAGTATGTAGCGGCACGCGACCTTCGCGATACCACTCGGTACGACACATTTCGGCACCACCGAGACGACCTGAACACTGAATACGAATGCCTTCGGCACCGTACTTCTGGGCATTTTGCACAGCACGCTTCATTGCCCGGCGGAAGGCAATGCGATTCACCAATTGATCAGCGACACCTTGAGCAACTAGGGCAGCATCAAGTTCGGCCTGTTTGATCTCGGTGATGTTCAGCTGAACCTTGTTGTTGCCGGTGAGCAAAGTGAGCCCAGCGCGGAGTTCGTCGGCTTTTTGACCTTTGCGGCCGATGACGATTCCTGGACGCGCGGTATGCACGTCAATACGGAGTTTGTCACGGGTGCGCTCAATTTCAATACGACTCACCGCGGCGTCTGAAAGTTGGGCGTTGAGATAGTCGCGAATCTTCCAGTCTTCGGTGAGATATTGACGGTATTCCTTGGTGCTAAACCAACGACTCTTCCAATCGGTGGTAATACCTAGGCGAAAGCCATACGGATTGATCTTCTGGCCCATCAGTTCTCCTCGACTTGGTCGTTATCAGCCGATGCGGCCACCGGTTCACTCTTTTGGCTTCGCGCCCGACTTCCCGAGACTCGAGCCGCCCGGCTGGTGGTTCGGCCAGTTCCCTTTGCGTCGTCGCGCTGTTGGCGAACTGCAAGGGCTCGCTCGGTCATAGTCTCAACAATGATCGTGACATGACAGGTGCGCTTCAAGATCGCCCCTGCGCGTCCTTTGGCCCGTGGACGAAATCGCTTCAGGGTCGGTCCTTCATCAGCGAAGCAAGCCTTGATATACAACGAGTCGGCGTCCTTTTCGTCGTTGAACGTCGCGTTAGCCACGGCCGAGGCAACCAATTTACGAACAACATGGGCTGAATCTCGTTCGAGAAAACGAAGTAGATCGTCGGCTTCCTTCACTTCTAAGCCACGAATGAGGTTGAGAACGACACGCACCTTGGATGCCGACATACGCACATACATCGCCGATGCTCGTGTACCACTTAGAACGCCAACTGTAGAAGTGGCTTCGTTGAGTTTTGGACCAGTCATGACTTACTTGCTCGCTTCCGCGGCTGCAGCAGCCTTTTCTTGACTGGAGTGGAAACGGAACATGCGAGTCGGTGAAAATTCGCCCAGTTTGTGACCCACCATTGATTCACTGACATACACCGGCACGTGCTTGCGACCATCGTGAACGGCGAAGGTATGACCGACCATGTCGGGAATGATCGTCGATCGACGCGACCAGGTTTTGATCACTCGACGCTCACCACTTTCGTTCATTGCATCAAGCTTCTTGAGAAGATGCTCATCAACGAACGGACCTTTTTTCAAACTACGCGACATGATTTATACCCGACCCTTTCCGGAACGACGACGGCGAATAATGAGTTCTTGTGATGCTTTGTTTTTGTTACGAGTGCGGCGCTCCGGTTTGCCCCATGGTGAAACTGGTGGTCGACCACCAGAGGTCTTGCCCTCACCACCACCAAGAGGGTGATCGACTGGGTTCATCGCCACACCACGAGATTGTGGTCGAACACCCTTCCAACGGTTTCGACCGGCTTTGCCAATTTTGATCAGTTCATGTTCGGCGTTTCCAACTTCGCCCACCGTGGCTCGGCAATCGATTGGAACGCGACGCATTTCAGTACTTGGCATGCGCAGGGTTGCATACACGCCTTCTTTGGCAACCAATTGCACGGCCATTCCTGCCGACCTGGCAACTTTTCCACCCTGACCCGGGCGCAATTCGATGTTGTGCACCACGGTGCCCACCGGCATGTACCGAAGCGGAAGTGCATTGCCGACTTTGATGTCAGCCTTTGGACCGCTTTGCACCCGAGCGCCGACCTCGAGACCCTTTGGCGCCAGAATGTAACTCTTCGATCCATCGTCGTAATGCAGCAGCGCGATCCGACAGGTGCGGTTGGGATCATATTCAATGGCGGCAACTTTGGCTTCGTAGGTGTCCGTGTTGCGTTTGAAATCAATCAATCGGTATTGCTGTTTGTGCCCACCACCCTGGTGACGCGAGGTCATCCGACCTTGGGCATTGCGTCCACCCGCCTTGGGGTTGGATACGAGCAAAGTGCGCTCTGGCGTTGACTTGGTGATATCGGCAAAATCGGACACCGTTTGGAAACGGCGGCCCGGACTTGTTGGTTTGCGTTTACGAATTCCCATGATGGTTCTCTTTCAGCCCGATCAGTTCTCGAACAGCGGGATTTCATGTCCCGCTTCAAGAGTGACGATGGCCCGTTTTGTGTTTGGACGCTGACCAACGCGGTTTGTACCGCGAGTCATGCGTACCTTGCCACGACGGTTGAGAGTGTTGACGCGACGAACTTTGACTCCCCAGATGGATTCGACGGCGTCGCCGATTTCTGGCTTGCTCGCATCTGGGTGCACCTCAAAGGTGTACGTGCCTTTGTCGATGAGCGAGTAGCTCTTCTCCGAGACAATCGGACGCAAAATGATGTCGCGTGGGTCTTTCATTTTGCCACCTCTGAAATCCTTGGAAGGCTTGCCTGAGTGAACAGAATCCAGTCGTTTGACAACACGTCATACGCATTGAGTTCACTTGTCGTGACTACCTGCACATTGGTGATATTGCGAAAGCTCTTTGAACTGACAACATCCGAATGCTCTACAACGACCATGACCTTGCCGTTCAAGCCGAGCGCATCGAGCAATCCGACGGCCGATTTGGTGCTGGGACCATCGAATGTGAACTCGTCGACCACAACCACTTTGTTATCCGAGGCGCGATCCGAGAGCGCCGAGCGCAATGCAAGTTGAATCATCTTCTTCGGAGTGCGCTGCGAATATTTGCGCGGCTTTGGACCAAGGGCAACTCCACCACCGCTGAAGTGCGGAGCACGAATGGAACCCTGACGGGCATTACCCGTGCCCTTTTGACTAAATGGTTTGGATCCGCCACCACGAACTTCGGCGCGCGTCTTGGTGCTCTGTGTTCCCGAGCGGCGATGTGCCAGTTGGGCAGTGACGACTTGGTGCATCACAGAGATATTTGGTTCGATGCCGAAGTATTCGGCCGGAAGTGCGGCGGTAGCACCGGTCTTTGGGGCGACAGTTTTCTCGGTTACTTTCTTTGAAGCGGCTTTCTTGGCGACTTTCTTTGAAGCGGCTTTCTTGGCGACTTTCTTTGGCGCGACCTTCTTAGCGACTTTCTTTGGCTTAGACGTAGCCATCGGTTACTTCTTTCCCTTGGCCGCGTTGCGCACGATAACTACTCCACCGTTTGGACCAGGTACTGATCCTTTGACAAGAAGCAAACCACGTTCAAGATCGGCCTGCACAACTTCCAAGTTGAGAGTGGTG